>DASSTE010000001.1:0-3695 GCA_035708085.1 Gammaproteobacteria bacterium
TCAGAGCGGATGCGACTGCGACGCCTGCAGCGTGTTCGCCAACAACATCGCCACCGTCATCGGCCCGACTCCACCCGGCACCGGCGTAATCAGGTTCGCGCGCTCCCGCGCTGCATCGAAGCCAACGTCACCTACCGGCCCCGCCTCGGTCCGATTAAAACCGACATCGATCACCACCGCTCCCGGTCGAACCCACTCGCCCGGCACCAGTTCCGGCTTGCCAACCGCAACGACCAGCACCTCCGCCTGTTCAACCAGTGGCCGCAGGTCACGGGTAAAGCGATGGCAGACCGTGACGGTCGCGCCGGCGAGCAGCAGCTCCAGCGCCATCGGCCGGCCGACGATATTGGACGCGCCGACCACGACGGCGTGCTTGCCGACCGGGTCCACGCCGTAGCGCTCCAGCAGCCGGATCACGCCGAGCGGCGTACACGGACGCAGCAGCGGAATGCGCTGCGCGAGGCGGCCGACGTTGTAGGGGTGAAATCCGTCCACGTCCTTGTCCGGCCGGATGCGCTCGATGACGGTCGCGGGCGTGATGTGCTCCGGCAGCGGCAGTTGCACCAGGATGCCGTCGATTTCCGGATCATCGTTGAGGCGGTCGATCAGGCCCAGCAGGTCGGCTTCGCCGGTGGTGGCGGGCAGATCGTAGGCTTTCGAGACGAAGCCGATGTCCTTGCAACCGGCGCGCTTGTTGCGGACGTACACCTTCGACGCCGGGTTGTCGCCCACCAGCACGACGGCCAGCCCCGGCGGCCGTTCGCCGCGGGCGGTGCGTTCGGCAACCTGCTGGCGGATGTTCTCACGAATTTCGGCGGCGAGCGCCTTTCCGTCGATCAAGTCTGCTGGCATGCTGGACCTTGTTATGCGCCCGTGGCTGGCGCGCCTGGCAGGACTCGAACCTGCAACCGTCGGCTTAGAAGGCCGATGCTCTATCCGGTTGAGCTACAGGCGCAAATCTCTCGCTGAGTAAAGTGGTCGGGGTAGAGGGATTCGAACCCCCGACTTTCTGCTCCCAAAGCAGACGCGCTACCAGGCTGCGCTATACCCCGATAAGGAACGGAGGATAATACGAGCCGCGGCGGAAAGCGTCAATTTTCAAGGATGACGCCTCCGGCAAAACCCGGTATCATTACGCGCCTTAATGGTGGGCGTAGCTCAGTTGGTAGAGCCCCGGATTGTGATTCCGGTTGTCGTGGGTTCGAGTCCCATCGTCCACCCCAGTATAATGATCAACGCGGGCCGTTAGCTCAACTGGCAGAGCAGGGGACTCTTAATCCCAAGGTTGTAGGTTCGATTCCTACACGGCCCACCACTTTTGAGCCGCCGACCCTCCCATGGAAGAAATCAATTCCATCGCCACCCAGCTTGATGACCTCGAGGGCCGTTGCCGTGCCCTGAGGAGGTATCTTTGACTACGACCGGCGCAAGGAGCGGCTGGAAGAAGTCGATCGCGAGCTGGAAGACCCTACGGTCTGGGACGATCCGTCACGCGCGCAGGACCTGGGGCGGGAGCGGGCTGAACTCTCCGATACCGTCGGCACGATCGATCGACTGACCAGCGGCATCGCGGATGCCCGCGAGTTGCTGAATCTCGCTGCCGCCGAGGAAGACGGGGACACCGTCACAGAGATCGGCGCCGACGCCGCCACGCTTGAAGCCGACATCGCCCGGCTCGAATTTCATCGCATGTTCTCCGGCGAGATGGACGCCAGCAACGCGTTCCTCGACATCCAGGCCGGTTCGGGTGGTACCGAGGCGCAGGACTGGGCCAACATGCTGCTGCGCATGTACCTGCGCTGGGGCGAGCAGCAGGGTTTCGAGACCGAACTGATTGAAGTGTCCGAAGGCGAAGTCGCCGGCATCAAGAGTGCGACGATCCGCTTTGCCGGCGAGTACGCCTACGGCTGGCTACGCACCGAAACCGGGGTGCATCGGCTGGTACGCAAATCACCGTTCGATTCCGGCAATCGGCGGCATACCTCTTTCGCGGCGGTGTTCGTGTCGCCGGAAATCGACGACAACGTGGAAATCGATATCAATCCTGCGGATCTGCGCGTCGATGTCTATCGCGCGAGCGGCGCCGGCGGCCAGCACGTCAACCGTACCGAGTCCGCGGTGCGCATTACGCACCTGCCGACCGGCATCGTCGTGCAATGCCAGAACGACCGTTCGCAGCACAAGAATCGCGCCACCGCGATGAAGCAGTTGCAGGCGAAGCTATACGAACTGGAAATGCAGAAGCGTCGCGCCGAGCAGCAGAATGTCGAGGCGGGCAAGGCGGATATCGGCTGGGGCAGCCAGATTCGCAATTACGTCCTCGACCAGTCGCGAATCAAGGACTTGCGTACGCACGTCGAAACGGGTAATACACAGGCGGTGCTCGACGGCGACTTGAATCAATTTATAGAAGCGAGCCTTAAACAAGGGCTCTAGACAGGGAGCAAGCCATGACCGACCAGGACGATAATGCCTTGATCGCCACGCGCCGCGAAAAGCTGGCTGAACTGCGCCGCCGCGGCAACGCGTTCCCGAACGACTTTCGCCGCGACGCGAACGCGTTCGATCTGCATAACGCCTACGACGGCAAGTCACCCGAGGCGCTCGAAGCCGAGCCGGTGACGGTGCATATTGCCGGCCGGATGATGGCGAAGCGCGTCATGGGCAAGGCGAGCTTCGTCAAGCTGCAGGACGCGACCGGGCAAATGCAGATTTTCGTCGAACGCGACGCCCTGCCGGATGGCGTCTATGCCGACTTCAAGTCCTTCGACGTCGGCGATATCTGCGGCGCGGCCGGTGTGCTGTTCAAGACCAAGACCGGCGAACTCACCGTGCGCGTGAGCGAACTGCACCTGCTGACCAAGTCGCTCAGGCCGCTGCCGGAAAAGTTTCACGGCCTGACGGACCAGGAAGCGCGCTACCGGCAGCGTCATCTGGATCTGATCATGAATCCGGAGTCGCGGCGGCGTTTCGCCATCCGCACTCGCATCGTTGCGTACACGCGCCAGTTTCTCGACGCGCTCGACTTTCGCGAAGTCGAAACGCCGATGATGCAGCCGATCCCGGGTGGCGCGCTTGCGCGGCCGTTCATTACGCATCACAACGCACTCGACATGCCGCTGTATTTGCGCATCGCGCCGGAGCTGTATCTGAAGCGGCTTGTTGTGGGCGGCGTCGACCGCGTGTACGAAATCAATCGCAACTTCCGCAATGAAGGCATCTCGACGCGGCACAACCCTGAGTTCACGATGCTGGAGTTGTACCAGGCTTACGCGGACTATAACGATCTGATGGATCTGACGGAAGCGCTGATTCGGACGATGGCGCAGGCGCTGAACGGCACGGCCGAATTGGATGCCTGGGGCGAGCATTTTGATTTCGGTCAGGCGTTCCGCCGGGTATCCGTCCGGGATGCCGTGGCCGAGCACAATCCCGATCTCGATGCCGCGCGCCTCGATGACCGCGATTATCTGGCCGAGGCTGCCGCCAGGCTCGATATCCCGGTGAAGCCGGAATATGGCGTCGGCAAGATACTGATCGAAATTTTTGAAAAGACGGTCGAAGAGAAGCTGATTCAGCCGACGTTCGTTACCGCCTACCCGACCGAAATTTCGCCGCTGTCCCGCCGTAACGATGCGGACCCCTCGGTGGTAGATCGCTTCGAGCTGTTCATCGGCGGGCGCGAACTCGCCAAC
>DASSTE010000002.1:0-85749 GCA_035708085.1 Gammaproteobacteria bacterium
ACAAATCCTCCGGCCGGATCACCAGATTCATATGCGCGCGAATGGCCGACTGATGCGCATCGTACAGTGTAAAGCCGATGGGCCGCTCGCCGGCTTTCTGGGTGGACGGTATCATGCGCCCGATTATCGCGTCACGACATGGGCGGCCAGCGGTGGTAAGCTGGGTCTGATTTATGACAACAATTAGTTAGAGGATAGCCATGAAATCCTTGCTCTTACTCGGCCTGCTGATGGCGCTCCCATTGGCGGCGCAAGCCGGGCCACCACTGCCGGGCGTGAAGGTCACCGTCAACGGTCATGCGCCGAAAGTGAAGCCGCCGTGCGATGTCGCAATCGTCAACGGCTATGGCGCCGTCAATGGCAATACGGTTCAGTATCTATATGCCGCCGACAAGCCGGAATTGATTGCAGCGAGCTATCCGCTCACCTGCCAGTCAAGCGGACGCTTCGGCGGCTATTCCTGTCAGGGCATAACGCAACTGGTCCACCAACGGGTTCGCGTCATGGCCGCGATCGATGATTTGCTGTTGGTCTGGGATAGCAATGTGTCCCAAGGTGTGTTCGTGCGGCGACAGGACGCAAAATGCATAGCAGCAGGAGGGTAGGTCGGGCTCTACTCCATCTTTGAAGTCGTCGCTTGGACCTTCCCGCCTTGCGGGTCGGCATGCTGGTGGCTGTTATAGGTGTCGCGCATGGCTTGAATGCTGCTCTTGCTGTCGGATACATCGCCGCCAGCGGCAATATTACCCTCCGCGCTGATATTGCCCGTAAAGTGGGCATCCGGAGCATCGACCGTCACCTTGGCCGGCGACTTCGCGAGAATTTCGTCCTGCGTTTCGACGGTGACCTTGCCCTCGAAATTGGCATCTAGTGTTCCCTTTCCAGTCACCGTGACGTTGCCGTCCGGGTCGGCATGAAACATGGCTTTTTGTTCACCGCCATTTTTTACCACCACCTGCAAGTGGATTTTTTTGTCGGTGTTCTTGTCGATCTTCCACTCGCCATCGGAGTCCTGGCCGGTCAAATCCTCATGATCCGGCGTGACGCCGAATCGAACGTAGGTCCCCGAAGGATGGTGCAGCTCAATGTTGCCATCCTTGTCAATGCTTGAATAGACGTCGGAGGCATGTCGCATGATCCGGCGATTCGAATCCTGAAACATCGCCTGGGCGACCTGCGGGAACAAGAACCCGATGATGTACGTGAATTGCCCATCTTTCAGCACGCCCGCGATCATATCGCGCTCGCCGGTGAAGATGGGTTGCGCGTCTTCCGACTCTGGAGTCGGGTCCGGAAGGTCGACGAGCCCCGTATTGGTACTGGCGAACGGCGTCATGATCGGGATCGAGCGCAGTATCCGGCCCGATTCCAGCAGCATCACGTCGGCCGCATGACTTTCCGGGCTAACTCGCAGCACCTTGCCGAGTGTAAAATTAGCCATAGATCGGCTCCGGCCGCTCCGCGAAATACGGCGACAAGGCCGCCTTCTCACGTTCGATGAACCCCGTTCCGCGGATGACGCTCACCGTCGTCTTGAATGATTCGAGGGGTACGTATGTATGCGTCACGCCGATAATATAGTAGGCGGTCCGATAGGTGCCGAAGTCGATGCGAAGGTAGGTACCCGGTTTGATGGCCTCGTTGCCCTTCAATATCAGCGTGCCGCTTTCGAAAACGCCGTTATCCTTGTTCAGCGCGACCAGTTCATCACGCCGTTGCTTACACCACTTTTGCTCAAGCCCGTTTTCCTTGATCAGCACATTTTTGGGTAGATTGGTGCCGGATGTCTCGCTTTCCGTTGCGCCCTGCTCCGTGTTGACCTCCATCTTGCGAATGCCATACAGATCCGGATCGCAGTTCGCGGCCGCATGCGGATGCTTGTCGGTATTTTCCAGAAAATAGTCTTGTTCGTTGTTGTAGGCTGCCACCTTGAGCATACCGCCGGAATTCAGCACGTAACGCGGCGCGTTCACCCAGAAGTAGTTGGCGATGTCTACATCGCTGCGCGAGACATCCCATTCCATCACGTCGGCGAGCGTAATGGTGGTACTGCCGGGATCCGACGCGGTGGCAATCCAGTTGCCGGCAATGTCCTGATAGGGCAATGGCCGGTAAACGAGCCTGACAGCATCCTCATCATCTCGAATGAACAGTTCGTTCCAGTAAATATCCGAGAACTTCTTCAGCAGCCCCCACAAATTGCCCGCGTAGTCCTGAATCGAATAAGGCTGAATGGTTCCCTCCGTGACGCTGGTTTGCGGCTCGATCTGGAACGGGTTGGAATCCGCCGATGCCAGCGCGCTCGCATGCCACATGGTCTTCAGGAATGGATTGACGATGCGGTCGAGCACCGTTCGAATGAAGTCGCTGGCTTGGTACACCTGATAGTCGATGTTGAAGTTTGACGACAGCCTGAACACTGTCAGCAGGTTCTGCTTCAGAAAATAATTCTGTTCGTAGAAAATCTGCAAAATACCCAGCAGCTTGCCGTAATCTTGGCCCTGCACCGTCACCGCGCGCACGGGCCGGCCGTCGCCACCCATGATTTCCGTGCGCTTCACGCTGGTAATGAACCCGCGCATAGCAATCGGTAAGCGCTGCGGGTAACGGAACGGCTCGCGCGACAGGCGGATTTCGATGTAATCCATCGGTGCCAAGGCCGCATACAGCGTGTCCTTGATGCGCGAGTTGACCTGGTCCGTGAGTGTAAACGTGAAACTGCCGGTGTCCTGGCGGATGTTCTTGGTCACTGTCACAGCGCCGGAATCGCCGAGATATGGCGACAGGTTCATGCGGCTCAGCCCCGCGTAGCGCTTCGATACGCCGGCAGAATACTTGACAATCTTCGTCCACTGAATGTCGATAGCCGGTTGGTACGAATGGACGCCGTTAACCATGATTCGCCCCCGGAACATGCACGGTAGAGAGTCCTTTTTCGCGGCCCAATTCCCGTCCTTGCGCATCCTTATGAATGACTTCCGTCGTTACGTGAATCCGCGATGACGGCATTGCCGGAGGCGCGGCAATTCGTCCCTGAGCGTCATACATCGGCACGTTGTGCCACGTCTTTTTGTGGTCCTCGAACGGATTTTTCAGCTTGAGAATATCGCCGATAAACTTGTGTCCCGGTATTTTGTCAAACAGTGAATTACCCACATCTTCGGCCGCGCCCACGATGTTTTGACCAATCTTGCCGCGGTAGTGCGCCGCCTTCATGGTCGGCGCTTCGGCCGGTGCAATCGCCTTCAAAATATCGGCGGCCGTCTCCTTGATCGTGTTCACGCCGCTGATTAGCGGTTTACCGGTGTCGGTGAGCGCATTGTAGACGTCGGCAATCGCGCGCCGCGTCTTGGAACCTTCCGTCTGCTGGCGACCGGCTGACGCCGCCGCCTCTGCAAGTGCCTTACGCAATGCGTCTGGCGTTTTCGCTGTCGCAATGGCTTTCTTCTGCTCAGCCGTCAGATCGTCGCGCGCCGCAAACTGGCGACGCAGCTTTTCAAGTCCGGCATCATTCGCGCCCGCGATAGTCGTCAGATCCTTGATGCCGGTGAAATTGAGCGACTTGTCGTTGATGCCGTACTTGTCCAACATCTTTGACAACGAGCCGTAGGCGCCGGGCTTGATCTTCATCATCCATAGTGCCTGGTGTTGTGAAATACCGAACAGGCGCTTGAGCGCGTCGGCCTCCTTGAATTTGTTGTTGCCGTACATGCGGTTCGCTTCCTGCAAAGCCGCCTGAAAATTCGTGATGTGAGAACCGGGTCCGGTCGCGCCAAACGCATGAGCCCGCGTGCCGAACATGCCCTCTTCTTCCAGGAATTCAGTCCGGAACGGTCCCAGCCGTCGGCCACCAGTATTATTCAGCGCTCGCCACATAAAGCTCTGGCCAGCATCGCCCGCTTGGCCGCCATGACGGATCGCTGCGTCAATCTGCGCGAGAATGGCGGCGCCGGCTTGTCCGCGCAGACCGGGGGCAATATTTCCTTTGGCGTTCATCGCGGAACTTAATGCCGCGTAGGCGTCTATGTTCGGCGTGCGTACCATCACGCGTTCGGATGCCTGCACCCAGCTGGCGATGGAATTCATCACCTCGTCAGCCTTGGGGAACATCTTTCCGGACGCAATCGCATCCGCGAACATCATCGCGATATGCCTCGGCGACCCGGCACCCAAGTATTCCATTTGGGCGATACTGCCGACGCCGGCACGCGGCGCGATGCCGAAGCTGCGCGAGAAGCCGACGGAGGTATTCACGCCGGTTGCAATCCCTTGGGCGGTCAGCGTGTCAGACAATTTGGCGAATTGCTGCGCGAGGGCGGCGCTTTCCTTGTAATTGAGGCCCATGCCACGCGTGCTGTGCTCGACGGACCGGCGCAATCCGTCAAAACCGGTAACGGTGTCATTGATTGACCGCAGCAGGTCGTCTATCGCAACGGCTTCATCCTGGGCCTGCCCGACGCCCTGCTTCGCCATCGCGGCCAGACCGCCGAGCCCGGCGATAGCCAGAGCGCCCTTGAACAGCTTGCCCATGCCGGGCAACGGCAACTGGAGACCGCTTCCCGCGCCGCTAGGCGCTTCTTCTCCACCTTCGAAGCGCGTACCCTGCGTGACGTATTGAAGAACCGTAGAACGATGCCGACGGAGAGCTGTCTTTTCTGGAAACTGACGCCCGTGGCGGCTATACCAGTCGAGCACATCGCTATACTTGCCAGCCCGAACGGCCGACGCGGTTTGCCCGCGTCCCGTTTTTTGCAGTTCCTCGAAATTGCGCTGAGCCGCGCGCAGATCTTGCTCGAATCCCTTCAACTCGGGGTGCGAAAAATCCAGATTCTCGAATCGACGCCCTTCCTGACCTGCACGCCGAATGGCGTTCGTAATCTGGTTGAACGCCGAGACAGTCCCGGAAGGATCGGCGGAAATGGGGATGCGAACGCTCATGCGCTAATCGTCTTCGCTGGAATCGTCGATTTCCGGCTCCCAGGCATCGGGGTTATCGGACTCGGCTTCGGCGGTGGCGCGTTCCAGTTCTGCATCGAAATCATCGTCCTCGAACTCATCCGGCAGCTTGCCGTCGCGCTGAAGCATGGCATCGTACTGGTACGCGTAATACTCCTTCAGCAGGGTCTCGGGCTCCGCATCAAGGAACCTCGGATCGGTCGGCGCCAGTCTGTACGTCTTCCGGTACCACAGTTCGATCGACCCCGCCATTTCCCTGCCGGCTGCCCTGGCTCGGCTGTCCAGGGCCGCGACGAAAAAACGCTTCTCGTTCCATGAGAGCGGTATAAACATTCAGCAACCGTTGATAGGTCTCGGGGTCGAGAGGGTCCATCTTCTCCAAATCCCAGCCTTCCGGCGCTTCCACCACCTGCACTTTGAGGGTGGCTGTCATGCTGGCCGTGGCGTCGAGCTTGCGACTCGGCATCTCCACGCCTTCTGTCAGCCGCGAATATTCGGCGTCGATCCGAAATTCATCCCGCATGACGCGGCGTCGGCACACAAACGTGCCGACACCGTCAACGTCGATCGTGAAGTTTTGATTTGCCATTGGCGGTTCCTCCGTCCAGCCGTTTCGTTTCCGTCAGTTTCACCAGCGTCGGCTTGCCGGCGCGGAAGGTAATCTGCACCTCGCCCCAGAAGTCGCGTTCGGCGACGTCCCGGAGCAGGCGGTTGACTTCATCCTCGGCTGCCACTACAGCCCGTCGCCTTTCACGTCGAGGCAGTTGAACACGGCGTTCGTGGTGACGATCTGATGCTTCGTGACCTCGACGTCGCCCGACGCGTACGAGCAGCCGATGTACTTGCGCAGCACCGCGCCGGTATCCTTCGACTGCACCAGGATGTCGAACACGACGCCCTGCAGCACCGCATCGCCGTTTTCCGGCTCCAGGCCCTGCGAGCGCAGGCTCGACTTGATGAGCGCCATCTTGGCGAGATTCAGCACGTGGCGCGCCTGCGTCGGCACGTATTCGTGGACGTGAATGTCGCCGATGCCGGACGCCGGCTCCGGGCTGTAGTCGTCGTTCGCGCGTGCGGACTGCGCGAGCCCCACCTGCTTGCCGTCGAGTTTGACGACCAGCCGGTTGGCGGATTGAGTCTTGACGTTCGTGCGCATCGGCCGTTACCTCTTAGGCGCTGGCGGAGCCGGCGTATGGCTTCGCGTAGATGGAAACCGGGATGTAGTTGATCGGGATCACTGGCGAGCACTCGAACTGGATCGCCAGCACATCGCCGTCGATGGACGCCCGGATGTTGCGGAACGCCGGGTGATCGGCATCGCCGGCCAGCACGCCCGGGCCTTGCGGCGCCGGCAGCGCCAGGTCGCGCAGGACCGTATCGGTCCGGCTGGTGGCTTCGGCGAGCGCCAGCGGGTTCGCCTTCTGACCCACCAGGTCGGCGACTGCTTCGCGCACCGCGCGCGCCACGTAATCCAGCGCCGCACCGCAGCTGATCTGCACCTTGTTGAAGTTGTCGTCGTTCAGCCAGGTGGAGACCGATTCGACCACTTTGTAGCCGGTTGCGGTGTCGTTGATGCAAAGCACGCCGGCGCTGATCAACTCGTCGGTATCGGTCGGGTTGCGCAGCTTCTTTTCGACGCCGCGGATGTTGATGACCTTGTTCGTCATCGCGGTGCCGGGATCGGAGCCCGCGAACGCGGCGGCGATGATCGCCGCCGTCATATACGGCGCGAACAAGGTCAGCGGGCCGTTCGGCGCGTAGTCGTAGTAACCGGCGTAGCACTGGGCGACGCGATCCGCATTGAGCGCTTTGGCCGCGCTTTTGACATCGTCGAACGTCTGTCCCGTCGGGCCGCCGACAAACGCGCGGCGCTCCTGTTCGGCAGTCGTCGACATGAAATCGACGTGCATCTGCGCCATTGCATGGATCGCCGCATCCGGCGACAGCGGCGCCAGCCACTGCACGTCTTCGGTCTGCAGCGCGGCGAAGCAATCGGACCAATCCTGATTGGTCACTTCGCCATCGCTGCCGCCGGCGAGATAGGTCCAGTCGCTGTTGACCGGCACGGCGGTAGCCGCGGCCGGGCGCGTCGCGGTGACGTAGCCTTCGCCGATGCCGTTGAACCAGTCGACGATCGCCTGCAGGTTGGCGGTGACCGTGTAGGCCGCCGTCTTCACGTCCTGCGCGGCGACCGCATCCAAGCCGTTCAACGTCGGCTTCGCGCCGTTGCCGTCCAGCACCTGGGCGGAGAAGTCGGCGACGGCGTTGATCGCATCGACCAGATTCTGCACGGTCGGATACGTCGCCAGGTCGATTTGCGCCGCCTGCGTGCCGGTCGGCGCTTCGAGCGTCAGCGTGGTATTGGTGAGCGTCGCCGTCGCGGTCGCCGCGGCGCCGGCGTATTGGATCGACAGCGCGTTGCGGGCGATGTCGTCCTTCGCGTAGTAATCCTCGCCGTGCTGCGTGGTGATCTTTTTGCCGGTGTTCGTGCCGGCTTCCACCTTCACCTTGATTTGCGACGTGTATAGGCCGTAGTCGGTCGATTTCAATTCGACCGCCGGCTCGTCGTTGGCATCGAACAGCGTCAGCAGCGATTGCGTCGCCGGGTTGACGCGCAGTGCCATGACGGTCGCCGGCGCGCCGGTTTCGGGGGACGGGTCGAACGCCTTTTTGACGGCTTCGAGCAATTCGCCGTCGCGCAGTGTCGCCGCGGCTTCCGACGGCGAGCCGAACTTGAGCGGGGTTTTCGGTTCGCCGCCGCCGGCGCGGCCAATTAGCGCCAGCGCGTTGCCGACCGCCGGGCGGACGTTGGCGAGCGCGGAGTCATCGATGCGCGACGCGACCGTCGGCGTAACGAGTTTGCGACCATTGAAGAAAAGCGCCATGTCAATGCTCCTGTGTCATTACGCGGGCTGGCGGACGAACTTTTCGTAGCGCGCCCGGAAATTCTCGGCCGTGTCCTTTTGCGGCCCGTTGCGGGATTCGATCGAATGGAAAGCGCCGATCAACTCGACGCGCCGGTCGCGCTCGGAAAGCTGCCGGCAGAATTCGTCCAGCGTGACCGGGAAGCGGTTGGCCGCTTTCGGCGCGGAGACGGGTTCCGGGGCCGGTTCGGCGGTTGTGTCGCTGCGCTTCTTACTCATCGCTCACTCCGGTTGCCGTGACATCAACGGCGGTAATCGCGTCATCGGTCGCGCCGATGAAGGCCGGCGCCAGGCAGGTGAATGTGCCCGCGACCTGATACACCGGTGCCGGGTATTCGCCGCTGATCGCCTCGGCGTCTTCCAGATCGAACTGCATTTCGGTCAGTCCCTCGGCGGCGAACACGTCGGTATTCGCGAGCACGATCCGTTTCATCGCCTGGCGCAGCCGGATGCGTTCATCCGGGTTCAGCGACCAGCCCATCACCTTCAAATGCCAGCGATCGAAGTAGCCGTCGTATTCCTCGATACCGCCGTCAATCGCTTCGTCCGGCGCGACCGTCTGGCCCAAAAAGAACTCCGACGGTGCGTCCTTGATTAAATGTACTGTCACGACCGGCCACGGCGTTTCCTCGAACACCGGCGGCGCATTGAGCACGTCAATGCAGTCGCGCGGCGAGTTATCTTGCCGCCGCGGCTTGAGCACGCCGCGCGCCACTTCGACCGCGAGTCCCGCGCGCAGCCGCTCGCGCAGCAGCACCAGCACGTCGACGTTGTGATCGGTGTAGTCGGTCGCCGGGACGCCGCTTTGCACATTCGACGCCTGCCACGCGTCCCCGATGCGGTAGAACACCTGGTAGTAGTAGGTCGTGCCGTTGTCGAGGCCGTCGATGTCGAGCACCGGCGCGTCCGAACCCTCGTACACCTTGAGCGCGGCCGCATCGTCGGCGCCGGCAATGTCGTCGGTGGTCTTGCGCAGCACGCGCCAGTAACTGGCATCGTCCGGCGGGTCGAGAAAGAGCTTGAGCGCGTTGCCGGCATGCAGCGCCTGGATCAACTGGATCATTGCGCCCCCAGGTAGCGTTTCACGTCGCGCGAAACCGCCTCGGCAAAGGCTTTTTCGGCGGCGGGCTTCAACTGCTCGGCGGTGACTTTCGCCGGGTGAAACGCCGGCATGCCCTGCGTGACCCAGCCCTTGGAATCCTCGGACATAACGCGGAAGGTCAGGTACTGGCCGTGGCCGTGCGTGGTCGGTTCCTGCATGTGCACCATGCCGGTCATATGGCGCAGTTGCCGGCCGCGCACGCCGGCCGCGCGCAGTTGCGCGGCGCTCATCCGGTCGCCCCACTTGTACTTGCGCCGCGTGACCATCATCGGCGCGCGCGTCCGCAAATTGTGCACGCCCAAGTGATTCGCCTCTTGAAACGTGCCGGTCACGCGCGAGGCGCGCATGCCGCGCCACATCATGTGCACCGGTTCCGGCATCACCGACCGGAAGCCGACGGATCCGGGCGTGCCGTGGCGGAAAGGGATAATCAGGTAACGCTTGCCCTTCTTGCTGATACGCACCTTGAGCGACGTATTCAGCATTTTCTTCATGTCGCGCGGGCCGGTACCCTTCTCGAGCGCTTCGGCATACGACAGATCGGTATAATCTTCCGCCGCGAAGTCGCCCAAGCTACGCATCGTGATAGATCGCATGTATTGCCCGGTACGGGCATGAATGATCTTGCCGTCCGGCAGTGGCTTGCCGCTTGCGTAGCCGCGCCAGATTTCCGCGCCACGCTCGGCAATCATTTGCACGGCGTAAGCGAGATTCGGGAAGGTTTTGGCGTCGAGCGGCGCGCGCGGCGGCAACTCGATGCCGATGCCGATGCGGAATTCGCTCACGTGCCGCTCCGGCCGAACAGATCGAAGCGGCGCAGCACAATCCGCCGGGGCAGCGCGTCGCCGCCCTGGTGGGCGCGGTCTTGTGGAAAGTTGCCGAAGCAGAAATATTCCGGCCGACGGCGGCCGGTGATGCTGAACTGCACGCCGTCGGGCGGCATGCCATCGGTCCACGTCAGCGTGCCGTCGGCATTGACCGTAGGTATGCCGCCCTCGGTTTCGACGCCGTCCGCCAGCCAGAACACCCGGTTGAGCGATGCCACGGGAAATGTCAGCTTTTCACTGCCGTCGTGCTTGCGCGTCAGCGAAAACGGCTCGCTCGATTGCGCGAAGGTCACGCGGTCGAACTCGCCGATCGCGTAGAGCGCCGAATCGGACGGGATCGACAGGATGACGTCGCCGTTCTCCCACATGCCGAAATTCGCCCATTCGCGCTGGATTTTCTGGCCAGCGAGCGCCGTCTTGCAGCTTTGCGGCGGTCCCCAGGTAATCCCGAAGCCGCCGCAATTCGGGCAGCCGTATTCGGCGGCGCCGGAATCGGGGTTCTTGCAGGGGCAGTCGTAGCCGGGCCGCCAGTCGACAGTCTGGCCGACCTGGTTCAGCATCGCGTTGAGCCGCGCCGGCGAGAGCTTCACAGGAACCCGACGCGAATGCCGTGAATCTGGTCGCGCAGTGTCTTGAGACGCTTGTCCGCGATGTCCTTGTATTTCTGCGTATCGGTACTCAGGGACTGGCTGATGCCATCGACCGACATGGACCCGGAGGTCGGGATGAATTGATCCTCGAGGATGCGCAGCACCGCCATGCGCTTGATCAGATCAATCAGGTCGGGATAATCGCGCGCCGCGTTCTTGAGCCCGGCGGTGTACTTGATCTGGACCATGTGCGGCACCATCCGGCCGCCGCTGAAGACCGACAGCAGCCACGCGTTCAACGGCAGCGTCGTGGTGTTGCCGGTCGGCACGACGCGGATATGGCCGTACTTTTTGTCGAGCTTGATCCAGTTGATCGGGAATTCGTACATCGACTCGTAGGTCGAGGGATAGACGAAGCGAAATTCATGGACCGCGATAATCGGCCGGTTGCGCGTCGCGATGAAGCCCCATTGGCTCGCGCGGAAAAAGTCCGGATCCCAATCGTAGGCGGGTTCTTCTTCCCAGCGGATGCCGTCGTCGTCGTATTGCTGCGTGACAGCCGGGTCCCAGCCTTCCGGCACCATTTCGACCGGCTCGAAGTAAACGCGCAGCCGGTGTTCGGCGTCGGCTTCCGCCGCCAGCACCTTGTTGTAAATGTAGTCGTCGGACAGGTTCGCGTCGGGAAAATACGTGGCGGCCGCCGCTACCAGGCGGTCGCCCCGCATCTCCTGAACCGTCGCGTTCTTGTCCTTGAACAGCGACACTTAGTCGACCGCTTCGTCCAGCGTCGGCTGCGCGAGCGCGGCGGCGTAGTCCGTATCGGTGACCGTCCCGTCGGCATCGAGCTTGGCGCACAGCGCGTTGTGGGCGTCAATCAAATTGGCGAGACGCGTGCCGAGTTGCGCTTCCGCCGTGCCCGGCGACGTGCGGTTCAGGTGGTCTTCGTTCCAGCCCTTCGGCTGGCCTGCTTTCTGGGTCATGGTGTTACTCCGGAATGACACGTGAATCAGATTCGGCTTGAGGATGGCGTCACGACAGGCGCCGCACCAACAAAAAGCCGGGACGCGTGGCCCCGGCTCGTACGGTGACAGTGGTCAACAGACCGTTGACAACTGCGGTCAATCGCCGGCAGGCGGCGGGTTATGGCCCTGCGGCTCGGCCGCTTTCTGCGCGGCTACAATCGCCTCGACGACGAGCTTGCGCGGCTTGTCGCGCTGCGCCTCGGCCGCCTCAACATCCGGCCAGGCCGTCGGATGCTCTTTCAGGAGCACAACCACTTCCTGGACATTCATGTCGGCGATGGGCGTTACCTGCGGCGCATTGCCTTCTGGCGAGGCTGGCGGCGTGGTCGGATTCGCTGTTGCGGCAGGCGGATTGGCCGGACCGTCTTCCTGCTGCGTGACGGTAAATCCGGGAATTTTGCCGAACCGCTCGGCCTGCTCGGCCGGCACATCGTGGGCGATGCGCCCCTTCTCATGCGTCTCGAACAGAATGCCGTTAATTTCCTCGGCGGCGTTTTCCAGCGTGCACAGCACGTTATAGAGAATAGACATGTCAGGTTCTCCCTTTCAGGGGTGACTACAAAGGAGTTTTGAGCCTAGCGTCACGACATCCGCGTACAAAAAAGCCGGGGCGCGTGGCCCCGGCTTGAATGGCTGGGATGCCGGTTCGATTACTCGAACGGCTTCCAGGCCGCGTTGGCGGTCACAATGTTCTTGATGACCACGTGATGGCGGCGCTTGCCGATCCGGAGATACCCGAACAGCAGCTGTGCCCACGGCACGATCGCGCTGTTGGTCGGATACAGCGGGAACTTCAGCATCGGCAGGAGCTGGCGCCAGTTGATCGCCATCGCGCCCGGCGCCATATTGAGGATATACGCCTTGGTCGTGCCCGGGATGTCCCGGTTCTTGTCGACGTAGGTCGTATTGCCCGCACCGGCTTTCGGCACCCGCGCCATCTGACGCAGGTCCGTCACCGCGTTGGTGCCGTTCTTGCGGCCGCGGTAGATGACGTAGCCGGTTTCGGTACCGCCGTCGGACGGCGTGATCGTCAGCGTCACCGCGTCGCCGGCTGCGACCGCCGTCTGCGCGGACACCAACACCTTGCTCTGACCCTTGGCGTTGACACCGGCCACCGCGTAGTAGTAGTTGCCGGCATGGGCCGCCGCGAACTTGCTGTCAGCGCCGCCGGCCGCTGCGACCGCCGCGAGCGTCTTCGGCTTGAACGCTGCGTTCGCCGCCGCGATGTCGGCAAAGCGCGCGCCTTCGACTACCTCGAACGGCATTTGCTGCGCTTCGTCGCGGATGAACACGTCGGGCTGATTGGCGATGTCGCCCCAGGACGTGCGAATCCCCTTGACCGGCGAGCCGAGCGAGATGCCGCCGCCCGGCACATCGGGCAGAGGCACGCGGAACGCCGGATCCAGACCGGTGTCGAAATCCGCCTGCGTCTTCTGCGACAGGAAGATGTCGGTCGGCGTACCGAAGTTGCCATAACCGGCGATCGTCGACGCAGCGACGTTGACCAGGTTGATGCTCGCGAGCGACTTGCCTTCGGCGTCCAGCACATGATCCGCGCTGTTCAGGTCCGCGGCGAGTGCGGCAATGCCGTCGAACTCGGTCGGCACGACCTGCGAGTCGCCCTCGAACGACAGGTACTCGGCGTCGGTCAGCAGCTGCAACGCGCCGTTCTGCTGTTCCACCGCTTCGGCCGCGGCAATCGCGCCCTGCAGCGTGGTCACGAACGACACCTGCCGGCGGGTCATCAGGTACTTGACCATGCCGACCCGGCGCGCGTACGAACCCGTCGCTTCCGGGATGATGCCGGTTTCAGTGTTGGTCGAGCCGCCCATGAAGCCGCCGACGCTATCCTGCTCGGTCCATTCATCGACCGTCGCGGTCGCGTCGGACTTCGCCAGCGCGTTGAACAGGCGGAAGTGCTTGTTCTCCTGAATCGTCGACAACATCGTCTTTTCAAGAGACTGGATGCGCAGCGCGCCGCCGCCGGTCAGTTCCGCGACATCGGAACCGTAACCCGCTTCCAGCGCTTTGCGCAGTTCGGCGACTTCGTTGACGCTCATCGCGCCAGACGATGCCCCCTCCGGGAGAGTAATCGGATTCATACTGAATCTCCTTGCATTGCCAATGTGATGGTTTTCACCAATACCGGGGCCGGAAGCGGCTTATCCGATAACCTTGCGCACCAGATCGGCCGGCGGCGCAAGACCGCGGTTGATATGGGCTTCGATGCTGGAAATGTTCTGGCCGGTCAGCTTGCCGGCGTTGAACTGCTCCATGGCCTTCGCCATGAATTCCTTGGGCTCCACGCCTTCCGGCTGCGGCTCGCCGCCGTTGCCGGCCGGCTTTTCGTGGACGCTGACGGTCGTCTTGCGCCCGCGCCCGGCGTCGCCGATCTTGTCGACGCTGTCCTGCAGCGACTTGATCAACTCGTCCTGCTTGGCGGCACGCTCGCCGGCGGCTTTCAGTTCCGCCTTGAGGGCCTTGACGTTGTCGACCGTGACGCCGAGCGCCTTGGCCAACTGGCCGTCGAAGCCCTCGACGCGCGCCATGAGGCTCTTGACGAGTTCGGTCCCGTCCATCGCCTCGACTTCATCGCCGTTTTCGAGCGTGACGGTGAAGGACTTGCCCAGCGGCTCGTCGTCTTCGCCCTCGTCTTTCTTCTCGGCTGGCTTGCCGTCGTCGTCCACTGCGGGCTCGTCGCCCGCGCCTTCCTCGGCGGCCGCCGCGATCTTGCGATCGTCTTCCTCGTTGTCGAGGTCGCTGTCGCCGTTGTCGATGCCCTGCGCCTTCGCCAGGTCGTCAAGTTCCTGGACCAGCGCGTCAAAATTGCTGTGTTTCACGTGCTTAACTCCTCTTTCGAGCCTGATTCAGGTCGCGCATGAAGCGCGCGACCCATTTCGCGGCGGTATCGGCGTCGATACCCCACGTCGTCACCGCAAACGTGGTCATGCCTTCCGCGGTCGGATGGGCCGGTTCGCGCTTGCGCAGACTTCCCGCCATTGCGTCGCGGAAATCGAAATAGTTGACGGGCGCGCCGCACAGCGATTGTTCGCGCAGCGCGGCGCCGTCGGTGAGTTGGGCGGCATCGGTGCCGTAACCGGCTTCGAGCGCCTTGGCGAGGTCGAGGCCGTGCGGCCCCCAGCACTTGGCCAGCACGCCGATCGGCACCGCCGAGACCGTCGGCACTTCCTGGTTGACCGGGGTCTTGGAAAATCCGATATTGGTCCAGCGCACCTGCGTCACGAACGTGCGCTTGCCCTGCGTCTCCGGATCGAATTCGGTCGACTTGGCGAGCACCTTGCCGCCGACGGACGGGTACCAGCGCTGCGGCGGGTCGATCGCGGTCAGCGACTCCCAGAAGTTGTTGGCCTTCTCTGCCGCCGGGCCGTCGCCGGTGAAAATCTCGCCCTTGACGAACGTGCGCGGGCCGTCGATGCGCACATCGACCGGCCGGCCGATTTCGAACAGTTCGTAGTTGGGAATGCCGACCTTGGCGCCGATCTGCGTGACGTGGTCGATGTCGAGGTTGCCGTAGCGCAGGAAATAGTCGGCGGAATCGGCCAGCGCGCGCGCCAGCACGGTTTCGTTCTGCTGGTCGAGCGCTTCGTTGCTCGCCTCGATATAGACGTAGCGCTCACCGGACTCGACCGACGGGTGCGCCTTCAGCATCTCGCTGATGCTGAAGAATTCGCCGCCGACTGCCTGTTCCGCCACTGCCGCCACTCGCTTTCCCAAAAAAAAAAGACCGCCCGCGGGCAATGCCCGGCGTGGCGGTCTATGCATTCAGACCCTTGAAGGACGGCTCAAATCATATTGTCACGACCGGATGCGGCCTCAACGGTTGCGGAAAAACAGAACGGCTTTGGTATGCAATTTCTGCATCATGTCGGGCGAGACCGGCACGTCGCCCTTGCATTTCGGGCACACCGCCGCAAGCCCCTCGGCCTTGAGCACCAGCCCGCGCATGCGCAGCATCGTTTCGCCGGCGCGATTGCGCTGCTCGAGGTTCGCGTGGCAGTGCGGGCAGTTCACGCGAGACGGCTCCGGGCGCGGGCGATCACCAGTTCCAGCCGGCCGCGCTCGCGCGTCAGGCTCTGGTAGGCGTTGCGGGCCTGCTCGTCCAGGTGCACGCGCGGCTTGAGTTTGTCGAGCTTGTTATCGACTGCGGCCATGCGCTCGACTGCCGCTTCGAGAATCTTGCTTTCGACCGCCGCCGTCTGCTGGTGCAGGCCGGCGACTTCCGCCGCCTGCTGGCGCAGGGCATTGAGTTGATCGTCTGCCATGGTTCGCTCCTAAAACAGATTCGCCTGTTCGTGCTGCGCCCGGACACGGTTCAAGTAGCCCGCGACGCCGGTATCGTCGAGGCCTTCCAGCGGTGAGGTCATGATGTCGCGCAGGTCGTACTTTTCAGCCAGCCGCTTGCGCGCCTTGCGTTCGGCCGGGTGATCGGCCACCAGGTCGATCAGGTCGACGTCGTTCTTCTGTCCGACGCGGTTGATGCGGCCGTTGCGCTGGGCGTGCGTCTTGGCCGTGTCCGGCGTGTCGTACTGCACCAGCCAGTTGCCGCGTTGGGCGTTCAGGCCGACGGCGGCCGCATCCGAGCACACCAGAATGTCAGCCTCGGCTTCGCCCTGTTCCGGCCGAAACGCCAGTTTCTTTCGGTCCTTGTCCTTCGCGCTGTCGGCGCCGGTGATCGAAATGACGCGGTGACCCTCTTTACGCAATGCTTCGGCGATATGCTCGACGGCGTCGCGATGGCGCGCGAACACGACGCCCGGCCGGCCGCGGTAGTCGCGCGCAATGTCGACCAGCTTGGCCGTCTTCGCGTTGTCGGCACCCCCGTTCAGCGCCCGGTCTATCGCCGACTGTTTCAACAGTCCGATATGCGGTTGCAGGCGCTTGGCGATTGCCTCATGCCGCGCGGTATCGACGCCGTCGAACGAGTGCGGCGAGAGCGCCTTGACCGCCTCGACATCGACCTTGCCGCGCATGCGCGCGAGGCGCGCCCGCGCCGCCGCCTCGTCGGCCGCGCGTACCGCCGTGCGCTGCGCTCCGCTCAACGGCACGGTTTCCTCGCGCTTCTTCGCCTGCACGCCGGGGTCAATGCGGCCCGGATAGAAGTAACGCGCCATTTCGTGGCGCAAGGCGTCGCGACTCGCGCCAGTATCGACGCCATAGCGGCGCATAAACGCTGCCCGGTCCGCGTAGCGCGCCGGGTCCATCTTGTGCAGCACGTCGAACGCTTCCGACGCATCGTTCTTGATCGGATCGGCGGTCGCATTGACGTAGTACGGCGTGTTCGCCGATAGCGCATCGACGACATTGGCGAGCGCCGAATTGGCTTTGCCCGCCCGGTTCAGCAGATCGTGGCCCTCGTCGACGTTCAGGTAGTCGTAGCTGATCCCGGCCTGGTCCATGACGCCGCGCAGCCAGTCCTTGCGGGCTGCCGGCGTCATCGCGTCGAGCTTCGCGCGCATCTCGGCATGCGTGATGTCGGCCTGATCCGCGCCCAGATGGATCATGTCGTCGCGAAACGCCTGATGCGTGACGACCGCGAAATGCGTCTCCGGATCCCGGTAACTCGCAATACGCTGTTCGCGGCCCGCTCCCGGATCGATCGCCCATTTGTATTTGCCGGGCTCCAGATACCGCAGCGCCTCGCCGGAAAACTGGCCCTGCACGATTCCCGGCACCAGAAACAGGCCGCGCTTGACCTTGCCCTGTTCGTGCAGGTTGGTGAAGCCGGCGAGGCCAATCACGGTCTTGCCCGATCCCACACCCTGCGCGAGCGCGAGGCGCTTGTTGTGCGCAATCAGCTTGACCGCCCGCTGCTGATTGATGAACCGGCCGTTCATCGACGCCTGCCAGATGCGCGTCGGCCGATCCGGTTTGAAGTTCCGCCCGATGATCGGCATCATCCCGCCGATTTGCCGTTCGACCGCATGACCCAAGGTGTACCGCTCGTCGGGCGCGATGGCCTTCTCCGCCGCCTCATCCGGCAATGAGGCAAAAAAGCCCATTTGTGACTGCTGCGCGGCTTCCATCGCCTCGCGGGTCCGTTCGATCTTGTCGGAGACCGCGCCCGATGCGTAGCGGCCTGCGACGCGTTCGCGCAGCGAATCCACCATCTTTCGATGCTGTTCCAGCCGCTTTTCTCGCGCCGCCGGATCGACCGCATCCAGATGATTGAGATTGCCGCGCACCACGGTCCGCCCCAACTTGAGCGCGCCGTCGGGGTTCAGCATGTTGTAGTGCTGGTGGAAATCCTGCAGCAGCTTGGAGCGCACCACGTCCTGCAGCGCCGCGTAGGCATGCTTCGGGCCGCCCATGATTTTCGCGTACTTCGGCCAGGTCAGTTCGCTCTTGCCGATTTGTTCGGCCAGTCCATCGCGCTGCTGCTTCCACTCGGTCCACGCCGGGTTCGTGCCGGTCCCGAACATGTCTTCCACTTCGCGGTCCGGCTCCGCGTCTTGCAGTTCGTGCAGCTTCGCGCGCAGTGCCTGCGTTTCGGGGTCCGAGTGTGCAATATCGCGCGCAAACACATCGCGCAATGCCCGCTGATCGTGGTGATCCAGGTCGCCGATGTCCTTGAACGCGGCGATCCCGGCCGGATGCGCCGCGAGCGAGCGGTGCAGCGCATCGACCGCCTTCTGGTCGACCTTGATCTGCTGGCGGTGCAGCGGCGCGCGGCTGTTGCCGTAGCGGGCATCGACGAACGCATCCGCCAGCTTCTCGAAAGCCTTCTGATGCGTTTCCGCGCGTATCATCTTGCCGTCGGCGTCCTTGAGCGGCGCGATCCGGTCGAGCGCGTCGAAATATGCGTCGCGCTGGTCGCCGACCTGCGAGACGATGTCCTGCGACAGCAGGTCGGCGAGAATCGCCGCCGGTGGATCGCCGTCGGCCGTGCGGCCGCCGATGTAGTCCTTAATGCTCTGCGCCAAGTCCGCGCCGGTCTCGAACGGCTCCGCCATCCGCGGCACGCTGCCGGCCGGCGTATCCATCGCCAGATCGGGCCGGTTGGCGATGCCGCCCGGCAACCAGTCGTCTTCGTCGGCGCGGCCCTCGATAATGTCGAGCGCGCCGCGCACCTGCTCCAGATCGGCACGATTGACCGGCTGCGCCAGCTTGTCCATGCCGGCGCCGGAGACGGTCAGGAAGGTATTGGCGCCGACCTTCGCCACCTGGTAATCGCCGCGGTCGAGCCCGATCGCGCGCGCCCGGCGGATCGCGTCGTCGACGGACACCGTGCCGAGCGATGCCTGCACCTCGTCCTTGTGCTGGCCCAGCGCCATCACCAACGCCGCATTCGACTCCATTTCGCCCAACGCGGTGCCGACGATCGCCTGCGCTTTCTCGATCGCTTCGCGCCGCTGCGCGTTCAGTTCCTGCGCTTCGGCCAGGTCATGGCCGGTCCTGGCCGCGTCGATTTCGACCGCTTTGGCGGCGTCAGTCCATTGCTTGGCCGCGTCCAGCGCGGCTTTCGAGCGCTCCGTCACCTCGTCGGCATGAAACGCCTCCAGCGCCTCGCGCGCCTGCGCCAGTTCCTCCTCGGTCAAGTCGTTTTGCAGCCGTCGCGCCAGCACCTGCGCGGCCCCGGCGATGCCCAGCACGTCGACCACGTCGCGATCCACCAGCGCCGCGCCGGCTGTCGCGAGCGACAGCGAATTGACCGCGTTGTACGCGCCGACGCCGATATGCCGCCCTAGCGTCGCCTCGTAATCCGCACCGCCGACATTGCCGACTTCGGAGAGAAACGCGCGCGTCTTGAGCGTGCGCAGGTCGTTTTCGATGTCATGCTGGACCCGCTCGTCCATATCCTCGGCGCCCGAGACCTCGAGCACGTAGGCCTTCGGCTCTATCGCGTCATCCTTGTCGATCTTGCGGTTCGCCTTCTGCGCCTCTTTCTGCACATTCTGCAACGCTTTCTGCGCTTTCAGCAGTTCGACCGCGCGCTTGGCGTCGACCGCCTTGTCGGTACCCAGGTCCGGCGTCCGGAAATTTTTCAATTCGTCCTTGATCCGCGCCGCGTCGAGCCGCCGCGCCTCGCGGCGCTCGCGGGTTTCCTCGTCCTGCTCGCCCTCGACCGCCGCTTTCTCGCGCGCCAGTTCCGCATCCGTCAGCCCGCGTGACTCGGCGCGCTGGCCGTAATTCGTGGAATAGCCCAGCCCCGCATGCGGCTGGATCGGCGCCAGATCCTGCACAGACAGCGTATCGGGATCGGTCGCATCGAGCGGAATTTCGCCGAGTTCCGCTTCGGTCCGCCGCGCGGCCGATTCCACCAGCAGCTTGCGCTCGCCCTCGACCGCCTCGCGCGCCTGCTGCAGCAGCGCCCGGTGATGCTTCGCGCCGGCCTTGGCAGCCGCCTTCTCGGACAGCCCCTCCGGCGCCTCGAAATTGAGCTTGTCCTTGTCCCAGCCCATCGCATCGGCGACGGTCTCGATAAACTGACGTTCGGCCGCGACGCGCTGCGTACGCACCGACTCGCGCGCCTCGTCTTTTTTGCTCGCAACGCCGAGTTCCTTGTCCTTCTGGCGCTGCTGCTTGCGCTGCTCGCGCTTGGCCTTCTGGCGCTGAGCGGCTTCCTGTTTGTACTCCTTCTCGGATTTCACGCCGCGAAGCTTGAGATAATTGAGCTTGCCGCCGGCGCCGCCGATGACGCGATACGTGCCGTTCTTGTCTTCCTGCACCAGCACCGGCTGGCCTTTGGCGTCGGATCCATTCGGATGTACCGTGATCCAGCGGGCGCCGGCTGGTATGGACTTGAAAAAAAATCGGGGAGCGCTTACATTGGTGACTGGGCCAGGGGCGTTTCGATGCCCGCACCCCGCATCCGAGGGCGCAAGCCCTTCCGCCCACATATCAGGAATTGGTATACAGGCGGCGTCTTCCCGGGCGGCTTTCGAGCGACGTGCCAGGGCCACGCGATGCGCTTTTACCAGGGCCGCGACATCCCACGATGCCGCGGCCTTTCTCATATGCAGCTTTCTAAGCTTCGCGGGGTTGGTCTTGTGCCGCGACCGCGCTGTAGCGGTGAATCTCTCCGATTCCGAGTAGGGATGCCAGCTGACGAATTCAAAGTGTCGGCTATACCCATCGGCCAGTTCCTCCGGCGTCGGTATCGGCCGTAGCACAACGCGTCCATACTCATCCTCTGCGCTCAACTTCTTGTCGTATTGTTTGTTTCTGGGGTCATTCTGACTCCAGGTCAGCGCATCGGGGTGTCGCAGGACTACCGGAATGTAATCCATTGTTCGAGCCCGTTCAGGTTCGAATTTCCGGGCGCCACCGAGGGCGCGCGCGGTATAGGCGTGGGATGAATCAAAACTCACCGTGATCGGATATTTCTGTCCCTGATAATCCACGGTCACCGGCATTGGTCGACCGCCACCGAAGCGCCGCATGAAGTAACGCTGCGCTTCCATTTCGTTTCGAATATCGGCGCTCGATTGCGGTATGCGTGCCGGAGCGCTGCCGCCAACCTTGCCCGGCCGTCCCGCATGACCGCGATTGCCGCTGCCGGAGCCGCCTTTCAATAGCAGGACGATAGACATGCCCGCAGCCTAACGTCACGACAGGGGTTGACCTGCTCCGATATGTAAGTGATACTTACATCATAGTGAGTAATTCTTACATACGGGAGAACCGCCATGAACCTGAGCCACGGACTACACCCCGTCAAGGAGTTGAACGCCGCCGGCCGCCCGGCCCTCGAAATCGGCGACACCATCTTCTACGTGACCGACGACAGCGCCCTGCTGCGCGGAAAGGTCCGCGACGTGCCGAGCGAACGCGAAATCGTCGTCGCCGACGTGCACGAGCCGCACAACACCATCCATCCGGCCGCCGTGCTGGCCGCCTATCGGAACCCGCGCTGATGCACCGGCTGCTGCTGTGGATCACCCGCAACATGCCGGCGCGGGTGATCAAATCCGACAGCCTGCCGTACCTGCTGCGCTACTACGTCGGCCAGTTTCTCGGCCGCACGTGGTACCTGCACCAGTACCTGTCGCCGGACGCCGAACGTCACGTCCATAACCATCCGCATCAAGGCACGACCTTCTCCATCGTGTGCCGCGGCCGGTATCTCGAAGAACGGCTGGTACGCCTGTGCCCGCAGCATGGCCTCGTCACTCAAAAACGCCTTGTGCGCTGGGTCAACATCCTGCGTCCGCGCGACTTCCATCGCATCCTGCGGCCGCAGCCGAACACGTGGACGCTGTTCGCATTCAAGCGCAGCGACGTCCATGGCTGGGGCTTCTTGCGCTGGCGCGATCAACAAGTCACCTATTCCAACCCGCTGCGCGGCTACGCGCGCGGCGGCGACCACTGGTGGCTCAAACCGGAGACCGTGCCCGGCTGGAAGCTGCGCGCCCGGTTCGACATCCGATGATCCGCTGGCTGCGTCGCCTGTACCGCGACCCGCCGGACTGGCTGATCTTGACTATCCTCGAAAGCGGCCTCGTCAGCCTGTTCATCCTGTTCGGATACTGTCTGCGGTGGATGGCGTGAATCTGGTTCCCGCCGACAGCCCCCATCTGCGTGAGCGCGCCGAAGACGTATTCGAAGTCAACGACGACGTGCGCGCCATCGCCGCCGACATGCTGGCGCTGATGTACGCCAAGAACGGCATCGGGCTCGCCGCGAACCAGGTCGGCATTCTCACCCGGATCATCGTCATCGACCTGAGCCGCGAAAAGAATAACGCGGTCGTGATGATCAATCCGACGATCCTCAAAGCCACCGGCGAACAGACGTACCCGGAAGGCTGCCTGTCGTTCCCCGGCCGCAAAGTCGAAGTGACCCGCGCCGCGCGCGTCAAGGTCCGCTATCAGGACGAAGACGGCGACAGCCGGACCATCAAAGCCTCAGCGCTATTCGCGCAGTGCATCCAGCACGAAATCGACCACCTGAACGGCATCTGCATCGGAGAGTCACACCCTTGAAACAAGCACCGCTATTACTTGGCCATGAAATCGTCGTCGACCTGTTCGCCGGCGGCGGCGGCGCATCTACCGGAATTGAAAACGGGATCGGCCGACCTGTGGACATTGCCGTCAATCACGATCCGCTGGCGATCGCTATGCACCGCATCAATCATCCGCATACCCGGCATTTCTGCGAGAGCGTGTTTAAGGTCAACCCACGCGAGGTGACCGGCAATCGGCCGGTCGGGCTGCTATGGGCCAGCCCGGACTGTACGCATCACAGCAAAGCCAAGGGCGGCAAGCCGGTATCCAACAAGCGCCGAGGTCTGGCATGGGTTGTGATCAAATGGGCTCGCCGCGTCCGCCCACGCGTCATCAAGCTCGAAAATGTCGAAGAATTCGCCGACTGGGGTCCGCTGACACCGGAAGGCAAGCCGGACAAGGTCCGCAAGGGGCAGACGTTTCTCTTGTGGGTTTCGCAGCTGGAACGGCTCGGCTATCGCGTTGAGTGGCGCGAACTGCGCGGCTGCGATTACGGCGCGCCAACGATCCGCAAGCGGCTGTTTGTGATCGCGCGTTGCGACGGTCTACCGATTGCGTGGCCGGCGCCGACGCATGGGATAGATCTGCTACCCGTCCGAACGGCGGCGGAATGCATCGACTGGTCGATTCCGTGCCCGAGCATCTTCGAGCGTAGACGGCCGCTGGCTGACAACACGCTTCGGCGGATTGCAAAGGGCGTGGTTCGTTACGTGTTGGAAAGTGATGAGCCTTTCCTGGTGAACCTGACGCATGGCGGTCGCGATGAATCTATTTCAGCGCCATTCCGAACGATTACCGGCGCGAACCGCGGCGAAAAGGCGCTTGTCGTGCCGACGCTGGTGCAGACTGGCTACGGTGAACGCCAAGGGCAAGCGCCGCGAGTACCGGGACTTCAAAAACCGCTCGGCACAGTGGTCGCGGGTGGCTCGAAACATGCACTTGTCGCGGCATTCCTCGCGAAACACTACGGCGGTGTGATTGGCCATGGCGTCGATCGTCCGGCCGGCACGATTACGACGCAGGATCATCACGCGGTCGTCGCGGCGCATCTCCTGAATCAGAAAGGCACCGCGCAGCAATCACGCGATTTGAATGACCCGGCGCCGACAATCTGCGCGAGCACGACGCATGCTGGCGTGGTGGCGGCGTTTCTCTCGACCTACTACGGCAATAGCACGTTCGTTGACCCGCGCGACCCAACCGGTACCGTCACCACAAAAGACCGCTTGCAACTGGTCACTATCAATATCGACGGCGAAACCTACGTCATCGACGATATTGGCATGCGAATGCTCCAACCTCGGGAGCTATTTCGGGCACAAGGATTTGACGACGACTACGTGATCGATCGCGGAATCGACGTTGACGGCAATGAAATCAAGCTAACGAAAACCGCCCAAGTTCGCATGTGCGGAAACTCCGTGTGCCCGCCGGTCGCTGAGGCGCTTGTCCGCGCCAACTTCACGCACGAAGACGACTTCATGGAGGCGGCAGCCGCATGACCAAAGCCCAACTCGACGCACTCGCCTACGAACTGGCCGACGAAGCCGCCGTCAGCGACCTCGAATGCCACTGCGAGCCGATCGACATGAGCGGTCAGTATGACGGCCGCTGGTACAACCTGACGGTCGATCCGGACGATGCCGAATGGGTGGGCCGCGCCGTGATCTACCTCGACGCGCGCCACCGCCTGGTCCGCCACCCGAAAAACCCGATGCGGGTGAAGATACTGGAGGCGTCCCATGGCTAGAACGCCCATGAAACTCTATCGAGGCATGCGCGCCCGGATCGGCAAGCGCCGCCGTGTCGCGCTGGTCGAAATCGACGCCGGCCATTTCATGATCGAACTCAAAGGGCTCTACGACAAGGACGGCAACGGTCCAACGGAGATGCGCATCCGCGAACGTGGCGACCACAAGGTCGTGACCACGCACATTCTGTGCACCCGGAAAACGCTCGGCGTGCTGGCCGGCCTGTTCTACAAGATGGCGGTCGACAAGGAAACCGAGGCGGCCGAACAGGCCGATACCGAACACCGTAGCCGTGAGTCGGGCACATAACCGCGGCAGCCAGGGCGAAGAGCTGGCCTCGGGCGGTTTCATGGCATCCGCCCACAAGATGCCTTCGTGACCTGGCCGACTCGCCGCCGTAAGCGGCCCCATTACCAACAACGGGATGAACGACATGACCGAATTTCACAACCAGCCGGGACCGCGACGGTTTCGCCCGTTTCTAGCCGCGGCAGCCAGCCTCGCGGCCCTCGCCGGCCTGGAATCGCCCTGGCGGAACAGCCTGGCCGAATCAAAAGGCGCACCGCGCGCCAGCGATCCGCAAGACCGCTGGGGCGTGCGGCCGTTGTCGCGCCCACATCGCACGCGGATACAACGGCCGCAAGGCGCCAAGCAGCGCCGGAAAAAGCTGCGCAAACTGCAGCGCCGGGCGCGTCGGGTGCAGCGGCTATGCCGGAATTAACCGCCGCGCCGACGGTCACGGTGACGGTATCGCGACGCCGCCCGCGACCGCGTGTCTGCACCTGCCCGGACTATCCGCACCCGCATCCAGCCGGCAAGTTCAAATGCCGCGGCCATGCCTTTCATCTTAGAAAATTGCAACGGAAAGCGGTGACGACATGAGCCGGTTAAAGCGGCTCCTGCGTCGAATCGTCGTGATCGAAATCCCGTACGATCCGTCCACCATTATGCCGGCTGCGCTGCTGGTGATCTTTCAAAACAGCCATGGCTGCGGGATCAAGTTCAGCATTCCGCTTTGGATTCAGCGGCGACGCGCATGGCGGCGAGAATGCGAGATGCGCGGCCGTTGGCGCGCGGCGCTGGCAATTCGGAAGCTGAGTGGCCGTATGGAAATAGCATGGGGCTGGGACGAACCGGTATCCGGTCAAGCGGTTTATGCCGGGCAGGATTACCGCGACTTAATGGCGCGCGTGAATGATCGAAGCAGGTAGCAGCAGAATGAAACACGATTACCCGATCATCTTCCTCGACATCGACGGCGTGCTGAATTCAAGCGAGTACGTGCACGCTCGAGGCGGTGCCATGCCGCCACGATGGCTGATTGTGCGCCATGGTCCGACATTGGCGCATGAGGTGTGGGACATCGCCCCGACACTGCTGGGCCGCCTGCGTCAGCTGGTAGAAGATACCGGCGCCAGAATAGTGATTAGCTCGACGTGGCGGCTGGGTCAGTCACCCGATCACTTTCACCTGCTGTTCGAACGACGCGGCTGGCCACTGCCGCGAGAAACGATCATCGGCTGCACGCCCACGCTGCGCGGATTGCGCGGCAATGAAATCGCCACCTGGATCGAAACAGCCGGTTTCACCGGCCCGTATGTCATACTGGACGACGATTCCGACATGCTGCCGGGCCAGCCGTTCATTCACGTGGATCGCAGCGTGGGGCTCTCGCAGGGTAATTGCCACGACGCGAAAGCGTTCTTGATTTCAGAGGGGCCGCCCGCATGACGTGCAAAGAAAAAGTGTTGAAGCGATACCCACAGGCGCGCATAGAGCGCGAGCATGTGTTTCCGGAGCTGTCTGGCCGCCCAATCGACCCTATTTATTTCATACTTTGGGTAGACAACATGATGTTGGCCCAAGGAGACACTGAATCAGAAGTGTGGCGGAGGGCTCAATACAATATTGAAAATCGAGAAGGCCGGCGTCTATAGCCCCGCATCCGGATCGTAAATCGTCACAGTCTCCCCGTTCGGCGCCTCGACCTCGGCACTAGCCAGCCCCAGCCGCGCGTTCTGTTCGTATTCCTCGAACGCCGCCGCCAGCATATCCTGTAACCCCAGATTCGGCACCAGCGCGGCGACGTCGGGATCCTCGAACATGCCGAGCATATACAGGTTATCGCGGGTGTAGAACCGCCGCAGCAGCGCCTTGACCGGCCACCAATAGACGCCAAAATTGCGGTAGTGGCGCGGGTCCGCCTGCAGCACGGCGAGCACGTTGCGCATCGCTTCGCGAACGTCGTCAGCCGTCATCTTGCAGCCGCTCCTTCAACTCCGGGCTGGCAAGCGGCTGATTTTCCAGCCAACGACGCACGGAGCCTTCCCGGTATTGGCCAAAAAAGTGGCGGGTCAGCGTGCCGGGCGCCGGCGTGTAGCGGTTGCTGGCACCGGATGCCTCACTGACCGGCTCGTCCAGTACGCCGTATTGCTTCGCCTGCCGGTAAATCGCGTCCAGCGCCTCCGCCGGCAGATTCACCTTGTTACTGTAGTGCGCCTGCCCGAGCTGGGCCAGTATGTTCATGGCCGCGCCGAACGACTCCGCCTGGTCGGCTGCGGCCAGCTGTTCCGCCGTGAACTTCGCGCGCGCTTCGGTTTCGAACGCGCCGCCGAAGAGGCTGCGCCCGATTGCCGACCAGGGATTGCCGGTGTACGGGCCGTACTCCCAATCCGGATACGCAGCCTTCACGCCGTCGGCCCGCGAGTCGCCGCCGCGCCGACGCGAATGCACCCAGTTCACGTCGAACTTCTTCGCGCGTTCCATATCCATCCACGCCTGCATCGCCTTGTCGCGATGCTCCGGCAGCGGCAGCATGACGTCGTGGTTGTCGACCATCTTGTGGTAATCGTACGATTTCGCCGCGACCGGCTGGCCGTCCTTGTCCAGCAGGCCGACCGCGCTGCCCCAGTGGCCCTTGTAGGATTTGGCCGCATCGCGCAAGGATGCCTGAATCGGTCGGTACAGCTTGCGCAGCACCGCTTCCGGCGCGTCGCGCAGGCTCGCCGGATCGTCCGCCGCGTGCGCGCCGGCCTCGGCCTGCTCCGCCGCGGCCTTTTCGATATGCGCGTGTTCGTCCGTCTCGGAATACTCGATCGGCGTGACGCCGTGGTTCATCTTGGCGACGTCGAAGCTTTGCACGCCATCGCCCAGCCGGCCATACTCGCGCGCCTTCACCTGGCCGGCCAGCGGATCGACGCCGGTCACCACCCATTTGCTCGGCGAATCCGAATAGTATAGCGGCGCCTCGTGGCCACCGTCCATTTCAAACGCGGTTCCGGCGTGCCAGACATGACCGGTATCCGGCTGAATGACGGTTGGCCGGCCCGTTTTAAGCGCCTCCTTGGCCGGAAAATACTCGTTGGTCGAAAGCCGCTCCTTCGCTTGTCCCATGCGCGCGGCGAGCCGCTGCGCCGTCTTGCTGTCCTTATTGTCCAACTGGCTGTAAGAGCGCTGCATTTCCTGAAAGCGCAGGAACAGGTCGTTTGCCTCGGCGGTCTTCTTCGCCCGCTGGCGCTCGAGCGCCGCAGTCTTGTTCTCTTCGTATTGCTTGCGCGCCGCATCGGGGTCGGCCGACAGCAGGATCATCATTTCATCGCGGCTGAACGCGCCCTCGCGGGCCAGGTTCTCCACCTTGTCGCCGCCGTGCCACAGCACGTCCTGCCAGTCTTTCTTCGCGCTGACGGTCTGCCAGCGGTAGCCGTCGAAGCTGCCTTTCGACAGGTAGGCATGGATCCGCACCGCCTCGTTCTTGTTGCCCTGCCGCAGCCCGCGCCCATGACGTTGCTGCAGGCTCGCCGGCTCCCACGGGATTGTCAGATCGTGCACGTCGGCGGTGCGCTTTTGCAGGTTCATCCCCTCGCCCATCGTCGCCGTATTGCCGATCACGACCTTGTACTTGCCGGCGTTGAACTTGTCGGAAATCGCCTGCCGCTTGGCCGACGTGCTGGCAGCCTTGGCGTTGACGATCGCGATGTCGTCGCGCTTCAAGCCGCGGTCCACCAGCAGCCCGGCGATCTTTTCGTGCAGGCCGTTGTGGTCGCAGAACACCACCTGCCCGCCGTCCTTCGCGTTGGCGAAAATGGTATCGGCAGCCTCGGTCAGCTTCGGCGACACGTGGCCCTTGTAATGCTCCGGATCAAACAATTCCAAGTCGATCGCGGCCTTGCCCATCTTGTCCATGATGGAGAAGATATGCGCCTCGCCGCTCGCGTCGCGGTCCTTGCCAGCCCGCTCCGCCTCTAACCGCAGCGTCTCGTACACCCGCTCCTGCTCCGGCGTCATGTCGGTCAGATGCATCTGGTCCTTGCGTTCCGGCAGCGGCAGGCCGACATCCTCCGCCGTCTTGCGGTCGATGTACTTGCGCATCACCTCGCGCAGCTCGTCCAGGTTCTTGAAGCCGGCGACAACCGGCGCTTCCTTGATATTGCCGTCGACGGTCAGAATCTGCTCCTGCTTGAAGTCGCAGTAGCGGTCGAGAAAGTCTTCGGAGTTCTTGATGCCGCGCAGCGTGAATTCCTCCGGCGCCACGTGCGACAGCATCGAATAGATTTCCAGCGGCGAATTCTTCGTCGGCGTCGCCGTCAGCATAAAGACGTTCTTGTCGCCGTGGTGCTCGCGCAGGTAGCGCGTCTTGAAATAGGTGTCGAGGGCGCGATTGGACAGCCCCGAGCCGCCGAGGAACTTCGGCTGCTGGCCGAAACGGTTGCGAGCGGCGAATAAATTCTTATAGGCTGCCGCCTCATCGATCAGTAGCGCGTCGATCCCAAGATCGTCAAAGTAAATGACGTCGGTGCGCTTCTCGAAATCCCGTTTGGCGACCGCCTGTTCGTACTGCTGGCGGATTTTGTTGCGCCGCTTGTCGCCGGCCTGCCCGAGCGAATCGGCCCGTTGCGTCCAGAAATCGCCCTCGACGTACTCGCCCTTGGGAATCGGGCTCAGATCCAGCTCGTTCCACACCGGCTGCGACAGAAACACGAAGTCGTATTCGTTCTGGGAGAGTTCATGGAACTTGCGGCCGCGCTCGGCTTTCGTATCGGTCTTGCCGACCAGCTCGCCATTCTTGTCGCGGCTGTAGGTCTCGCCGATGGTCAGCACCCGCGCGCCCGGGAACCACGTTTCGGCTTCCGCGACCCAATTCGCCAGCACGGACTTCGGCACCACGAACGTCGGCCGCTTCGCCTTGCCGTGCGCCTTGAGCAACCGGGCGAGCGCGAGGCCGCGCATCGTCTTGCCAAGCCCGACGTCGGCGGCGATGATGCCCTTGCCGGCGTCCAGCGCCCAGCGCAGGCCCTCGAAATGATACGCATTGACGTCCATCTCCGGATTGATGCCCGGAATGGCGATCGGCGCGTCGCTGAACTCCTTCTGCCGGAAGCCGCGGAACGTGCGGTTGTAGATGTCCTCGATGCGGTCGCGCAGGTCCGAGCCCAGCAGCCATTGCTTGAACTGCTCGTTCATCGCCTCGACGCGCGGCCAGTCGTCCTTCTTGACGCCGGTGCGGTTGAGGTACTGATTCAGCAGCTGCTGCGCGTTGAAGCCGACGCCCACCAGGTCGCCTGCCAGCGTATAGACGCCGTCGGCGAACGTCACGCGCAGCGGTTCCGGGTTCCATTGCGCGGTCGGGTTTTCGGCGAGCCACGCGTCGATATTCGCCTGCGACCACGCCTCGATTGCCTCCGCCGGAATCCAGCCGGACGCAAGCGTGATGTCCACGTCTTCGAGCCCCTTGGGATCGATGGCTTTTTCCAACGCGTCGATCTGGCGCTGGTATTTCGCCTTGTAGGATTCTGCGAGCCCTTCGTGACCCAAGGCGGCCGTCGCAGCGTCATATTTGACCCATAGTTCGCCGGTCAGGTATTGGTCCAGCGTCGTCCAGGTCTGCCCGTCGGCCTCGATCGCGTATTGCGGCGACGCGAACAGGTGATCCAGCGCCGCGTCGCGGTCGCCGCCGGTCCATTCGGCGGCCACGTCGTCCGCGGTGAAGCCGCCCTGCGTGAGCGCCAGGCGCGCGGCAACGGCATCGAAATCCTGGCCTTCGGTGGCGTCGCGCGTGCGGCCGGTCACCATGTCGGAATAGCTGCCGTCCTTGTGCACCGCGCCCAACAGGCGCCACAGCACCTTATCGTGCTGCGCGGCCTGCACCAGCGCCTTGTTTTCAGACGGAATGCCATGGGCGGCGACATACGCGTCGAGCGCGGCGACCACGGTGTCGCGCTGCTTCGCGCGGTCGGCATCATCCGCCGCGAACATCGCGTCGAGCGCATCGGCGACGGCCTGCGCATCGGTCACAGCGCCCGCATCCGGCGGCTGATTGTCCACCCGATGCCAGCGCGGCGGATTGCCTTGCAGCACGTAGGTGATGCCGTCGATCGTCTTGGTGTCGCCGGGCTGCGCGACCTCGTAGGGCCGCTTGAGCGCTGCGGTGCGAATGCGCTGCTGGGCGGCTTCGTCGTCGCCAGCGGTGGCCAATATGTCGGCCATCGTCGGCCCAGGCGCCGATTCGGTAGCCTCGAATTGCGCAATCTCGGAGGCGACGCCGGCCATGGATCCGGTCACGGTAAAGTCGTTGCCGATCCCGGCCTTCGCGCGCCAGCCGGCTTCCGGCGTGCCGAAGATATGGTCCTTGCCACGGCCGGCGAAGTAGCCGCCGGACAGGAATTCATCGTCCCAAACGCCCAGATCCTTGAGCGCCTGTTGATCGACCGCGCCCAAGGCACCCGCGACATCGCCCGGGCGCTTGCGGAAAATGACGATGTCGGTCGTCACTTCGGTGTGCGACGCCTCGAACGCCGTGTTCGGCAGCCGCATCGCGCCGACGAACCCCGCCTTGCGCAGCAGCCGCTCGCGAAAACTGCGCGTATTGCGGTTTTCCATGATGCCGGTCGGCACGATCAACGCGACGATTCCGTTCGCCTTGGTCTTGTCGATCGCGGTGTCGAGGAAGTATTGATCCTCGCTCGGCAGGTGCTTTTTGTCGTCCTTGATACTCGCGCCGCGCAGCCCGAACGGCACATTGCCGATCACGGCGTCGAACAGCCGGCCGTCCTGCGTCGCGAAATTCTCCAGGCTCGACCCGACCACCTCATGGCGCTCGTGCAGCACGCGGGCGATGCGCGCGCTAGTGCCGTCCCATTCGACACCGGTCACGCGCGCCGCTGCAGGCGCAGTTGACAAATAGACGCCTGTACCGCAACTGGGCTCCAATATCTCGCCGTCGCGGATGCCGAACGTGTTCAGCACCTTCCACATGGCCGCAGCCACGTCCGGGCGCGTGTAGAACTCGTTCAGCGAGTCGCCGACGCCGCCGGTACCGCTATACTGCGCGAGCGCGGCCTTGTCGGCATCAGTCAGTTCGGCGTCGGTCTTGTCCGCCAGTATCTCGCGGGCACGGGCGTTCAGCTTCTTGCGCTGCGTCTTGGTGGTCCCGGCCGGAACGCCGAAGGCGGGAATCGGAATGGTGTCGAATGGCAGGCCGTAATCGACGCCGGCGGGTTCGTCGGCGAGCGGCGGCGCCACCTGCTTCGCCGGCTGTTCCATTTTTGCGGCAGATTTCGGTTTCTGCCGCGGTTTTGCAACACCGGCCGATTCGGATTCCGTGCCCGGCTGTTCTGGATTCGCGAATAGCGAATGCTGCGCCGGGGCAGCGGGCGGCTTGGCCGGCTCGCTATGCTGGCGCTTACGGCGCCGCGCGTAATGCGGCTTGACCACCGTGCCGTTGCGGCGCACGCCGCCCTTCACCGGTACGATCGTATCGAACAGGCCGATCTGGTCGGCCGCGCCTTTCAGCAGCAGGAACAGCTTCATGCGAGCGTGGCCAGTGCGGCCTGCAAGTGCTTGAACAGATCGTCGAGCGAGCCGTTGTTATCGACCTCGGCATCCACCAGCGCCGCCGGCAAATCCCGTTCGCTGCTATGCGCCGCGCAGCCGGCCGCATCGCGCTGCAGCCGGAAAATCACGCCGCCCCCCGCACGAATCCACGCCGCCTCATTCTCGAACCGCGTGGACGTGTTCGCCATCAACGGCCCGCGTCGTCGGTAGATGTCGGCCGCGCGCTTGATCCAGTAATCCGGATCCTGCCGCCGCCGGTATTCAGTGCCCCAGCGCTGCATGATCCAGCGCGGCGAGCGCGACACGGTGTAGCCGTCGACCATCGTGTTGATGACGTCGGCATCCAGCAGCGCGGCAATAAAACCAGCGTCACCACAATGCTCTAGCGCCAGCAGCGAAGTATCGGTTTCCTTGGTCTCGCGCGTGGTCAACAGATGCCGCGGCACGCCAAAGGCGTCGGCGACCTCGGTATAGAGCGCGTCGGAAAACGAAAACGGCCGGTAGCCCAGCACGGCGAGAAATTTGGCCGCCGTATCCTTGCCGGTGCCGGCATGGCCCGCCAGGCCGATAATCGGCGGCAGTACGCGCGACGCCATTACAGCGTTTCGGAGCGCACCGGAAACCAGCAGCTATACGGCTTGCCGACGTCGTCCTGATGGAGCGGCACGGACGTAATCCAGCGGTCCTGCCCCTCGTCGGTGAACACCTTGAGATTGACGCAGGTATCGCTCCAGACCCGCACGATAATCGCCGGAAATTCCCGCGCGTCGCCATTGACGGACGGTTCGGAATCGGCCAGACGAAAGCGGACGATTCGCCCGAGAGAAGGTTTCATGGAAGCTCCTGAAAGCGCGTTCTTCGAGCTTTCAGTCTGCCGTCACGACACAAGCGTCAACGCCTTCGCCAAAAACGGCTGCAGCGCCGGATTCGCCTGCAAGACGCCGCACCAGCCGGTCGCGAGCGCGGCGACGGCGTTTTCCTCGACCGCCTTGTCGCCCAATCCCGCATGCCACCAGATCGCGTGCAGGATTTCGTGCGCCAGCGTATCGGCCAGCATGCTGCCGGTAAGCGTGCGGTCGATGAGAATCGCCTGTTCCGCCGGCCGGAATTCGCCGAACACATCGCGTTCGGACAAATCCTCGTACCGGATGCGGTAGCCGTGCGGGCCGATGCGCACCGTCTCCGGCTTCACGCCCGCCACTTCCCGTCGATGACGTTCAATAGGCTCCGCTTGCCGTTCGCGTAGAGAATGCAATGCGTGTTCAGCCAGCTACTGGGGCCGCGATTGTATTCCAGCCGCAGGCGCGACGAGGTGCCGACTTGGTAGCAGCCGTCGCGGATGCCGGGCGCATGCGAATGGCCGATGATCGTCTTGGTGCCGATCCGGCCGAAACTGCGCCGGTTGCCGCGCGCGCCGTTGGCACCCTGGTCGCCGTGGTAGCCCAACTCGACGCCCTTCACCTGGTAGCTTTCGTCGCGCGCCAGAAACCGCGCCTGCCCGACCGTCTTGAGCTTCTGGCGCGCCCAATAGACGAACGGGTCCGGGTGCTCGGCGCCGTGCGGCGTCATGCGCGTATCGGCGAGCAGCGCGGCGAAGGTTTCGGCCCAGAACAGCGCGTTTTCTGGGTCCGTCTTCGGGTCGGTTTCCTTGATCCAGCGCGCGAGCGCATCCGGATGGTTGCTCGACACGAACACGTTGCGACTATCCGCGCGTGTGTGCCGATCGATGAACGCGAACGTCTTGTCGAGCCAGCGGCCGACATTATCCATACCGGCCTGCCGCTTGGCGTAATTGGTGAATGGCTCATTGCGGTGATGATGATTGCGGGCATAGAAATCGTGGACGTCATGCCATGCCACGACCTCCGGGCGCAGCACGTTGACAATGCTGCGCTGGTTCGTGAACGTCGCCCGCACCACGTCCGGATCGATGAATTCGACGTGCGAATCGCCCATCACCAGCGCCGCCGCTCGCCCGGCATCCTTGACGCCCGCCGACGTGAACCGCTCGGTCAAGTCGATGAACTCGCCGTTCTTCTGCGCGTTGATCTGGCGCAAATGGAACACGTCGCCGGCGACCTCAATGACAGCCGCACCGAAGGTATGATGATGCTCGCCCTTCTTGCCGGCCTTGCTGTCGGTGTAATTCGCGACCGTCACCGCGCCGGTCGTGGTCATGATCTTCGGCAGCTTGTGCTGCGGCGTCGGCACCGTCGTCAACTCGAGCTTGGGATGGCCGATGATCGCTGATTGGCCGCCGGTCAGCGTCTCGAAGCCCGTCAGCGGACTGACCGCCGTCGGCTGGGTTTTGATGTCGCCCAGCACGACGATGTTGTCGTTCAGCGCCAAGCGGATATCCAGCAAAAACGGCACCAATTCCGGCGCCCACCAGTCATCCTCCTGCGCGCTCTCGGTCCATTGCGAGGTGGGATTGCGGTAGCGGTAGGGAATGACAATCAGTTCGGCGCGCCGGTGGCGGCAGTAGCGCAGCAGGGCGCGGAAGAAGGGCGTATGGATGGGCGTCGCGTTCTGCGCGGCGGTGATCACGAACCGGTTCACCCGGCGGCGCGCCAGGCGCTTCGCGATAGCTTCGGAACGCGCTACGGCGACCGCCACGCGTCAGCCTTGGGCGGAGCGCGGCGTCTCCGGTTCTTCCGGTTGTTGAATCAGAGCCGCCTCGGCGGCGAGCCAGTCGTCCGCCATCTGCTTGGCGTCTTCGATGGTATCCGGCGTATTGAAGTTGCCGCGCGGGCGATCATCGCGCCAGAAACCGACGTAGAAATTGCCTTCCACTGTGCGAGACGGCACGACTAACGCGAACAGGCGATGCTGGCGCCCGTCGGCGCCTTCCACGCGATCTTTTCGCAGATATCCGGTCCGGCCGCCGTCGACCTTATGACGCTGCCACCCCGGCCCCAGCGCGGCAAGTTGGCGTTCCCGCCGCTCGCGCGTGGCGGCCGCTTTATCGCTGGCAATCATCCGCTTTTGTTCGGCAAGCGACTCTGCATCGCGGCGCGCCTGCCAATCGGCGAGCGGCATCGGCGCAGACGGAGTGTCGTTGCTGCTTTGAATTTCCCGGGTGCGCTCGGCGATAAATGCGGATCGGTCTGTTTCGGCCGCGCGGCGGCTCGGATAGGCTTCTTCGGCGTACTCCCACTCGCCGCTTTCCGGATCCCACAAGCCGAAGTTCCAGCCGCCATCAGCGCGTTGTTCGATCGGGCCGGCTTCTCGCGCGGCCAGCGCGCGGGCATCTCTGAATGGCGTTCGACGCGGAGGCTCGCGTTCCCGGTCATCCTCAAACAAATCCCCCGTCTTCTCATCCTTCTCCGCCGGCTTGTGCTTCGGCCGCGGGCTCACCTTGTTGTGATAGCTGCCGACCAGAATCACCCGACCGTTGCCGAGCCGGCGCTTGTGCGCCCGCACGTAGGACTTGAAGAACAGCACCCGCATCACGCGCGGCCCCAGCTCAGGCGGAAGACCATTTCGAAGGTGTGGGTGTCGGCTTTGACTATCGGGTTGTCGAAGCGGAGGACGTAGGCGAATGAAAAATAAAATGGCAGCCCATTTAGTGTTCCAGTTCGGGTGTAGCTCCTGCCGAAGTGTATTCTGGATAGGTTAAAATTTGCTTGGTTTGCAGCTAGAACAAAATGCCGGTCTTGATAGAAATTACCCGCGACATAAGCGTCATAAACAGGGTCAGCGGCAAAATTGTTGGCGGGAGCGGCAGTGTCTGAATAGGTGCCAGGACTATCAATCGATAATGCGGAATCATTGATGCTGAACGAATAGCCGGAATCGCGATGCGGTTCTAATACGCCAACTGGGCCACCGCCATACTGGTCGCCGGTCGTTGATAATGATGTCTTGCCTGCATATCCTCCATATTGATCTGCATCGGCACAGTTATTTACTGCAAGGAATCCAATCCCGCCCTGCGTATAGCCTCTAATGGCCCAATATAGCGAATCGTGAGCCAAACCTGAACAATATCGCAAATCCTGAATAGCGTGCGTGTACGGCAGATCTCCCAATCCAGTGATGTTGATCGACCCCGCCGTCACCGCCGCCGGCGCGCAGGTAATCGTCAGTGTGTACACGACCCATAACGACTGCGTCGATGTAATCGCCAATTCCGCCGGCGCATCAGCCGACGAAAACAGTGTGCGCGCGAACAGGTTCTGCCCCGGCGTATTGGTATAGCTGACGCCGATTTCCTTGTAGTTGCCGTCGCGGCTGGAATCCAACGCCCCGACCGGGAACGAAAACGTCCGCTTCATCTGCCACGTTACAGGATCGACCAGCGTAGAGCCGCATGCGCCGGGATCGGTAATGTACGTATTCGTTCGCGCAATCTCCAAATCCAACCCGGTCTGGCCCGCCGCCGGCGCAGAATTGCCGGTCCCGACGCAGCAGGCCGTAAAGCAGTCGGCAATCCAGCGATCCGGCAGCATGTTGAGCCCCTGATCGAGAATCATGTTGTCGCGCTCGCCGCGCTGCGTAATCGTGCCGTCGGCTTCGCGCACCTGCCACTCGACGTGGCCGCGCAAGCCGAGATTCGCGTGCGTGACCGGATCCAGCGCTTCGCGGCGTGGGCGGTTGATATAGAACGGCGGACGTTGAATCATGTCAGTACCGGTTGTATTTAGGGATCTGGCGGCCGATGAGCACGCTCAACAGGCCGACGACGGCCGTCAGCGCCGAGGCCACGGCGCCCGAAATCAGCGACAGGTCGGCGAAGGCGCGCAGCACCACCCAGGTAATCAGCGCCATCGCCCACAGGACTGCGAGCGTGTGCGGCACCTTGTGGTCGATGCACCATTGCACGAAGCCGCTCACGTATAGCTCCAGCGCGCGCCCGGTGCCGGCTGGATAATCAGCCGCGCCTTGGCGCTCCCGATGTAGTCGCGCACCAGGTCCATGGCGTCGCGCGAATCCTGCACGCCCAGCCATGGGCTCAGGCACGGATGCAGGCCCGGGCAAATGCAGCCTTCGACGTCGCCTTCGTCGTTGCCGGGATGCAGCAGGCAGGCCCAGCGGCCGAACACGCCCGGCGGTTTGTCGCCCGGTTCGTGGTAGATGCCGAGCGCCGGGTTCAGCAGCGCCCAGGTGTGCGGGTGCGCGTCAGTCGAGTGCGGCACCAGGTCATAGACGCCGTCCGGCACGCAGGACGCGCCGCGCGTGTTGTGATTCCACGGATCTTCGACGGTGTAGAGCGTGCGCAGGCCATTGGCATGCAGCCGCCCCAACGTCGGAAACAACGTGCCGTCCGGCGCGACAATGCCGTAGCACCAGCGCTCGAGATGCAGCGTGATCATGACTTTTCGATCCGCTGGCGAATGCGCTCAGCCCGCTCCGCCAGATCGTCGCGGCCTTCCATCCGCGCCCGCTTCGCTGCCGCCGTCAGTAGTTTAGGCGAATAGACGTATTTGCCGTTGCGCTTGACTTTGACCGGATACTTGCGCTCCTTGCCGAGCAAAAAGACGCTCGCCGGCATCTTCTCGCGCTTCTCGCCGCCGACGTGGCCGATCTTCGAGCGCATGGTATCGCTCAAGCCGCGCGACTTGAGGAACAGGATTGTCGCCATCGGATTCTCCTGAACCAGCGCTTTCATAAGCCAGCAGTTGCCGCGCCATTCGCCTTGCAGGCTGGGCCAGTCGAACCACTCTTGCGCGTCGCTGTGCGCCACTTGAACGCGGTCGCCATCGACGGCGATGATTTCGCCGCCGCTCGGTCCTTTCTCGGTCTGCCGGTCGGAGTCGAACTCGACGCGGTCGCCCACTTGCGGCAGACGCGCGCGATTGACCGCGCTTTTGATCATCGCCGGCTTCTCGAACGTGGCGAGCGCCTTGTCCTTGAAATCCTCGAACGGCATGACCGTCACCGGCCCCAGAAACCGCGGATCGTCGTACTGGCGCAGATAAGCGCGCTTCGCGTCGGCGAGCGTCGCGAACCCGAGCATGCACTTGTCTTCGTCGTAGGCTTTCCAGTCGCCGGCTTTCCGCTGGTGAACGATATAGACGTTCTCGGCATCCTCGTCCGGGCCGATATAGACGTCGACGTGGTCGCCGTCGACGCCCTCGGTGCGGCGGATGTAGCCGTAGGCGCAGTGCATCTTCTGGCGCCATTCATGGCCGTCGGGATCGACGCCGCTACGGACGCTGCCCTTCGGATTTTCGATGGAAATGTCCAGCCCGCGAAAGCGGATATGCTTCTTTTTGTAGTTGCCGGCTTCCGCCTGGGCCGGCGTCGGGGCTTTCAGAAACAGCATGGGCGCCTTCGCTGAATGCCCGAACGGGGCCGTGGCAGCAGAAGTGCCCTTGATCAGAGGTGTGCGGAGCGCGCCCATGCCGTGAGCATGGCGTCACGACAGGTCGGGCGCGCAAGCCTGACCTAGCCGCCGTGATGCCGGTTCAGCACGCGGCCAATGTCGTCCATATCCTCGAAGGCGCTTGTGCCTGCCTGACTGCCGCCGCTATAGACGAAATGCTCGGCCGGCCCATCGTCATAATGGAACTCGCCGACCTTCTCGCCGTTTTTCGAGACATGGTGCATGCCGTTGGGATTGCGATGGACGGTAAAGCCGTTCACTTCGGTTTTGCCGGCATCCAGCCATTCGTCATGCTTGGATCGACTCGGCGGGGCCTTCGACTGCGTCTTGGCAGCCGGACGATTATCGTCGTGCGGGCGAACGTAGGAGCCGTTCCGACGCGTATAACCCTCGATGTGCGCTTTGACCAGGTCGGCGCCATTGTCACCCTTGGCGAGCACCCGACCGCTTTCGTCGATCATTTCGAAGCCGCGAAACTGCATGCCCATATCCTGTAGCGTGGGAAGTGAGCATGATTCTGGCGTCACGACAGAGCGTTGCCCTCAGATTCCTTGCCGACCTGCGCCAGTTGCTTGTCCAGCCATGCCGCGAAATCCGGATCGACGCCGTCTGGCTGGTTGGGTAATACAGACCAGCCGCCGCGGCAGTTGGGATGCTGCGTGCCGGCCGCCGGCCACCACATTTCTTCCGGCGTACGCTCAACCAGCTCATCGCCGACGCGCTTGCGCGGGCTGGCAGAGCGGTCGACGTTCGTCTTCCCGACCCAGATGTCGCGCCAGGCTTGCTTGTCCGGATCGGCCGGATCCACGATCGTGAACACCATGCCGTCAATCTTGCGGCAAAACGCACAGGCGCCGGCGTAGGCCTCGAAGCGTTTGACGCGCGTACCGGGCGCCAGACTCGCGATAAAACCCTCGTTCGAATCGCGCGCGACCTCCGTCACTGCGACCCGCCGCCAATCCCGGTTCAGCACCGCGAATTCGTCCTGCAGCTTCGATTGCAGTGCCCACATGGACGCGGCCGGGTCATTCAGAAGCCGGCCCTGCTCGTGCGTCAGGATGATATGGTTGATGCGCGAGCGGGCGCGGTCGCCAATATCGACGATCAATTCGGCGGCACGGGCGCGGGAGAAGTCGAGAATCGCCTGTTCGCGTTCGGTGAACTTCGGAAATGTATCCAACCATTGCGGCATTGTCGTCGCGACGGCCGCGGCCTTGTCCGGCGACGTGTCGGGCGGCATGGCAGCCTCGATCTGCCCCAGAATCTGCGCACGCACCGCCAGGTATTCGGCCTCGGAGTGGATTACGTCGTCAGGCAGGTAGCGATGCACGATCCAGTCGACCGCCATCATCCAGTCGTCGATGGTGTAGTCATCCGGCGATTTTTCCGCCAGCCGTCGACGTATTTCGTCCATTTCGTCGTCGGTGAAGCGCGTCCAGCCCAGCGCCTTGCGCAGCACGCCGCCTTTGGCGGGCGGGCCGAACGCCTCGTCGACCTTGCCGGCCAGCAGCGCGAGAATTGCCGAATGGATGCGGGACAGAATGGACAGCCCGCGACGGGTCACATCTTCCAGGTGCTCGCGGAGATACGGGTTATGGTGCTCGATCCAGAGCGCCGAATCGTTCGGCGCATCGGCGATCGCCTTGTACATCGAGTCCAGCACATGATCCGTACAGGCGCACGACAGCGACCCGATGTCCAGCAGCAGCGGGCGATTACTCATCCGTCAGAAACAGCGTCAGCTGGCCCCGCTGCGCCCGCTCGCGCTCCGCGCGCGCCTCGCGCCGCAGGAAGGCCCGGTTGTCGAGATAGTCGGGTTCGGATTTGCGCAGGCGCGCGAATGGCGCCCGCAAGAGAATCATGGCTTTGGTCAGTCGTCCTGGGGTTGCGCCTGTTCCTCGAACTGCTTTTTGATCTCGTCCGCCTGCGCCTTGGGATAAGTCCCCGGACCGGGGCGACAATCCTCGTAATCCAGCATTTCGGGAGTGGGCTTTGTGAAGTGCTTGTCCGTCGTCATCGTCATTCCCTCCACGCCGCGATATTAACACAGGTTCGGTGCCCTTTGCCACGTTATTGTCGCGGAACGACCAGTCGTCGACCATGCCGCGCACGGCGTCGAACGATGCCTCGTTGCCGGTGTTCGCCAGCACCACGTCCACCGGCACGTAACGGCCGGTTTTGCCGAGGAAGCGGCCCACGGCACGCTTCGCCGCCTCCTGCCGGGGCAGGTGCATGTAATGCGCCTCGGTCCGGTAGCCCGCATCCTTGAAGCGCTGCACCAGCTTGACCGCTTTCTCCTTGGTTTTCATCGTGGCGTCGTGCACCAGGTTCAGGCCCTGGTCCTGCGCCATATCCGTCAGCAGGTCGAACAACTGCGACGATTCCTCATGCACCTGGGCCGCATTCCAGCCCTCGTACTCCGGCAGCATGCCCTTGATCTTGTCGGCGTCGAGCACGATGGCCTTGTCCGGGTCGAACACGTTGCCGTCGAACCAGCTTTTGCCCGAGCCGCCACGGCCTCCGAGGATCGTGAACGTCGGCGTTTCGCCTTCCGCCGGCCGCGCGGCAGCCACCTTCTCCGGGCTCATGAAGTGGCCGATGATTTCCTTGTGCTTTTCCAGCCGCTCCGGCGTATAGCCGTTGCCGCCCGGGTTGAAAATGTCGATCGTCTGCTCGATTTCCTTGAGCCGCTTCTGCGCCACGTCGATCTTGTCGCGCACCGCGTCCGGGAAAATGCCGATGATGTCGTCAGCGGACACGTCCGGATCATTGTTGGCTGCGTAGTAGTCGGCCGCGCTGAACTGGTCCGGCGGGACCGGTTTTTGCGGCCCCAGCACCTTGCGATGCTCGGCGATGATGGCGGCCACTTCCTTGGCCAGCGGGCTTTCTTCCTGGGCCTTGCCCTTGCCAGACTCGTCGCCGTCCTTCTTCGGCGGCTCGTCGTCGTCGGTCGCGCCGGTGTCGCTACCGTTATCGTTGCCCTTGCCGCCCCCGCCGCCGGCCGCGCCTTCGCCGCCCTTGAAGTCGGTCACAAATTTCCAGCGGATTTGATGCTGGTTGCCGTGCTTATCCTCGACCGAGACGCCGTCCTTGCCGACGGCGACAACCTGGCCGCCGCCCTGCCCGGACGGCGTCTTGAATTCGATATGGTCGCCGGGGTCGATGTCGTGCGTGCCGTAGCCGTGCGCCGCGCCGCGCGGCTCGTCGTCCGCGCGGGTATGATCCTTCCCGGAATGGGGTTCCTCGCCGGTTTTCACCCAGTGCTTCGCATGCCGGCCGCTCTTGTCGGTGATGTCACGCAATGACAGGCCGGGCCGGTTCTTGATCGGGCCGCCTTTCAGAAACAGGATCTGCGCATCGTCGGGAATCAGCGCCTTGTGCATTGGTTCATCCTCTTTCGCTTCGTCCGGCTGCGTCACTGCGGCTTCGAGCGCCGCCGGATCGATCACTTCGCCGCCGGCGCCGATCCGGCCGGCGAGATAGCGCCGCTGACCGTCTTCGTCTTCCACCAGCGCGCCGTCTTCGCCTTGGTCGACAATGCGTACCGCGTGCTGCATGCGTTGCTTGTGGCCCAGCACGTGGCACCAGCGGACCCGGTGCTGTTGGCCCTCGCAATGCACCGTGCAGCCGTGTTCGCCGACCGCCTTGACGCAGCCGGCGCGCGGGCCGTCGGCGGACTGGAAATAGATGTGATCGCCCTTGTGGACGCCCGTCTGATCGGTCATAGCGCGAACGCCACCAGCCATGCGCAAATGAGCGCCGCCGCGACCTTTTCCTGTAGCGCCGTTTCCTTCGGATGCAAGACGTACACCAGCGCCACAATCGAGGGATAGCAGACGGCGAGCACGATCATTGGCCCGCCGCGCGACGCAATCGCTTCCAGAAAGAACGCGGCGACGAAGGCCAGCCCGGCGCAAGTCAAATGCCAGCGATGCGCATGCGGGCCGATCCAGCCGGCGCAGCGATCCGTCAGCAGGGCGCCGAATACGCCGACCGTGCCTAGCGCGGCACACAGTCCGGCCCAGCCGCGTAGCTGGGTGCCGAGCACGGCCAAGGCTGCTGCCAGCGCCAGGAATCCCGCGTCTTCGATCCAGCCGTAGCGGCCGGTCAGATAGGTGCTGATCGGCTCGCTGGCATAGTCAGTGGTCGCGCGGCGCAGGACTTCCGGGGCGATACAGCAGGCGACAAACACCGCGACGGAACAAATCAGATACAGGGTCATGGTCATTTCACCAGAAACACGGCCAGCCACGCGGCGAAGCCGGAGGAAATCAGCGCAATCGCGAGCGCCGCGCCGTTATTGGCGAGCCACGTCCCGATGCTGCGCTGCAGTTTGATGTTGCCGCCGAGCCGCGAGACGGCCGTTTCCAGCACGCCGACGCGCTCGCCTTGTCGTTCGATCTTGCGGTCCTGCTGTTCGCGCAATCGCTCTAGCGCCGCGGCGGTTTCCTTGGCCGTCGCTTCGTGCAGTTTGAACAGCTGGCGAATGTCTTCCTGTGCCCGAGAGACCGATTGTTCGTTTTTCGCCAGCCGTTCCAGCGCTTCGTAAACGGCTTTCATGCCCTGCTTGACTTCGCGCAGTTCGGACAGGATCAATTCGTTTTCCAGGCTGTTGGGCGGCATGGTGTCACTCGATGCTGTAGATGGTCAGGGATTTGCCGAAGTCGCCGCCGGCATCCGGCTGGCCGAAGTCGCCGGCGGCGTTATTTCCGGGCGGCGGCTCGCCGGACTGGGCTGGTTCGCCGTCGCCGCCGCTCTCCTTGTCAGCGGGTGGGATTGGACCTGATCCCGCCCCGTCAGCAGGCGAGCCGTCCGCGGCTTCCACCTGCCCGAAGTCTTCGGTCGGCTGCTGCTGGGCCTGCTTCGCCTGCTGCCACGCGCTCATCAGCGCCGGATTGAGCGGCGCGCTACCCAGGTCCGTGCCATCGTCCTCCCACGGGTCGAGGCCGTCGCGCGCGCGCGCTTCGTCGACCGACAGCGTCAGCTTGCGCATTTCGAACTGCTTGTCGGAATCCTCCGGGTCAAGGCCGGCGAAGCGGAAGCAATACTTGTCGGAGAAGTCGCTGATGATGTAGTCGCTGATGAGCGATTCGACATAGGCCATCAGCGGGCGAAGGCCCTTGTCGCGGGAACTGGCGAGTTTTTCGGACGTGTCGCTGCCGGACACCACGGAGCGATCGGACGAAAACGATTCAAAGTTGATCTCATCCGGGCTCATCGAATAGATGGCGCAGACGATCGACGTCAAGAACGTCATCCACTTCGAGAAATACATCTCGTTGAATTCGATGCCGAAACGCTCGAAGCTGGCCTTCGATTCCTGATCGCTCGACACCAGCACCGGGACAGTCCAGGCGTTGTTGATGCCTTTGACCTGCGCGTTCCAGTAGCGCTTGAACGCGTTCAAATCCTTGGCGTCATAGCTGCCCGACAGGTGCATGATGCCGCGCGGAATCGCGTTATCGTCGAAGCCCTTGATGTTGTAGGTCATCGCGTTCAGAAACCCGGTGACCACCCGAATCAGCAATTCGGTTTCGCCCAGACCGTAGCCGGCAAGGCGCACGTCGGTGCGCGGGTTGCGCGGCACGTAAATCAGATCATCATAACTGTAGACGGTGCGCACCCGGCTTTGCAGCACCTGCACCGCGAACAGCTCGTCGTCGCCATGATAGCCGTCTTCATCGCAGAGGCGGATCGTCGCGCCGTCGACCGCGTAAAAGCCGTCGATGCCGCGGCTCTTGTCGCGCTTCATCTCCGTTTCGATCGGTGCCGAATCCATCGTCAGCGAGTCGCGAATGAGTTTGGCGGCGAACGCGCTGAACGCGTCGCGCTTCAACCGCTGCCGCCGCCGCGGGTTGAATTCCCAGCCGCAGTTGTTGACGAACCGGGTCAGCTGGCGAATGGATTCCCGTTCAGCATCGGTCAGTTCGTGGTCGGGATCGACATGGCGGATTTCGAATCCCGGCATGTCGGAGGCTTCCTGCGGCCGGCAAAAACGCGTGACCTGCCGGATGCGCGTCATGATGACGGCGTTCAGGATCGGCGTCTGCTCGACCATCTGGCGTAGCGACTCGAAGCCCAGCGGGCTCGGCTTGTCGAAGTAGTCGCCGTTGGCGAACACCTGCAGATCGTCCAGGTACACCGACTGCGGCCCGCGCTGGCGCTTTTTCTGCGCGTCGGACGGAAACGGGATGATCTTGCCGCGAGCCTTGAGCATTTGCTGCTCTTCGAGGTCGGCCAGAATATGGTCGATAACCGGCTGAATTTCCGCACTCGGCAGCAGCTGTTCGGCCAGACCGCCGGATTTGGCGAGCGCCGCCTGCGCGTCGGCGCGCTCCGCGGCGGGCGCGCGCGGATCGGCGGCGGTGTCGAGGGGCTTATCGCTCATGGACGCGAGAATATCGTCACGACCGCCGCGGGCCGCTGCAGCCGCTCGCGCCCGCTCGCGCGCCGTTCGTCCGTCGGGCATGGGCGACAGGTGAAAAATTGGTAAAGTGGCCCGCGGCGCCACCCAGCGCCATTTCCTTCATTGCGCGGCTTGTCCGCATTACTACAGGGGAACCACTTTGCAAGTTTCGACTCTTCTCAACAAAGCCAACCAAACACCGAAATACGACACACTGCGGGTCGCCGACGACGACATCGTAGTCGTGCGCTACCGCAAGCTGCCGAGCCGCGCTGGCATGGAGGGCGCCGCCCGCATCGCGCGGCGGCTGTTCCCGCGCAACAAGGTGCTGATCCTCGACGACGACACTCATATCGAGACGCTGTCGCCCGAGGCGCTGCGCGCGATGGGGCTCAAGCGCATCGGCCACTAGCGTTCTTTTTTTTGGCCCGGATCAAGGCCATACGTGGCCTTATTCGGGCCGTCACTGCTTTGATAATGAAGCGGCATCCCAGAATAAGGACAACCTTGCCGCTGGATTTAGTCAGTGAATGGCTGGCGCACTTGCGAAACCGGGGGGAGTCGGCGCAAATGGGGCTGATCCGTCTGGGGACCTCGACGGGCGTACAGTACGATCGAAATCGACTGCATCAATGGAAGCGCGGCGAGCGCACCATTCCGCAGCCGGTGCAGGCGTTTATGCGTCGCGAGGTGCTGTTTACCGCGATTCGAAACGAGGGCGGCATGCCGCCGGCGAGCCCGGCCGGCCTCGAGCGCCTGGCCAAGCGGCTGGAGCCGCCGACGCGCAAGCGCCGCTAATCCTCGGCGACCGGCACGAACAGCGGACAGCCGGGATCGGCCGGACGCACCGCGAAGGCCCGTTCGGTGCAGCGGCCGGTCGTCGCGTCGAACGCGCTGCAGCGACCGCACACCTCGCCGTCCGGCAATTCCGCGAGCATGTCCATGACCTGATCCGGCAGCCCCGGCATGCGCCGGCGGACCTTTTCCTGACGCTGCATGGCGTCGGTCTCCGTCTGGGGGATGATGAATGAGCTGGTGCCGTGCGCGCGCGCCCAGGCCACGTCGCAGAGCATATTGGCATACGAGAAGTGAGGGTCGATCCCGACTTTCTTGACGCTGCGCTTGTACTGGTTGGTTTCTTCGTCTTTTTCCGCCACCAGCGCCGTCTTGGTGAAATGATGAAAGGCCCGCTTCAACACCGGAACCGTCTGCCGCTGGCCCTTCTCCTCTATTTCCTGCACCAGCCCTTGCGGATCCGGGAACAGGCATACGGGCTCTTTCGCCGTGAACCGGGCCATACTGACCTGCATGCACTTATACTGGTCCATCTTGAGCGTGTAGCGGTCGCGGGAATCCTCCTCAGTTCGCCGATCCGAGGCGTCGAGCCTGGGAGCGTCGCCCCACTGGATCATGCCTTCCGCCAAACGGCCAAAGCTATCGCAGATGAACACCTTTCCCTTGTGCCGACCGGCGAAGCGTTTTGCGTCGTTGTAATTGGGATTGATTTCGACCACGCAGACGGCGACGCCATACTGCCGCATGAGTTCCGAGCATCTCTCGAACGGATCGTCCGAATAGATTTCCTCGACGTGGATCACCGCCTGCCGGTTGTCCGGCAATCGCTCCTTGATCACCACGACGTTGTATTGGCCCATTTGGTCAATACCCATGTACGTGTCTTGGGCGCGATCCTTCCAGCACACGCCTGCGGCAATGCCAGCCTTCACGCAATTGGCCAGATGATCGAGCGTCACCGGGATTTGTGACGGATCGAGATACGGCTTGCCCAGCTTGCGGTTATAGAAGTTCTTCATGTCCGACGCCGAGTTATAGGCGCCGATGATTTCGCCGGCAGAGATGGTCGGCGAGAGCATTTGTGGAAAGTGGACCGAGACGATCGCGGCGTCCGGATCCTCCGCGATCCATTCGCCCTGCTGCGGATCGTCAATCCAGTGGCCCTGCTCGCACACATAGCGGTAGCATCCGGGCACGCCGGTCTGCGGGTCGGTGAACGCCGGGTCCCAGCGGATGCACCGCGGAAAATACTCATCCAACGGCTTCTTCGCGGCGCATTCTGGGCATTGCGTATGGAAGCGATGCCGCGTGCCGCGCTTGTACCACCAGTGAATGTCCGCATCGGGCCAGTTGGCGGTGCTGCCCATAACCGTGTAGCGCACCACCGACGCCGACAGGCGTTCGAGCGTCTTTTCCATCTGCGCGAGCGACATTTCCTGCACTTCATCGAAGGACAGGACATCCATTGGCACAGATTCGGTCGTGGCCCGGCCCGACGTCCACGAGAAGATGAACAGCGCCTCGGCAATGCGCCGGCGGGTAACATTGCCTTCGCCGCGCTTGCGCCCAGTGCCGTCCGCCGCTTCCTGCGTCATGGCGGAATGGACCGGCGGGATACTGCGCACGATCGGCAGGAAGCGTTCGCTCGATTTGATGCCGGCGAGATTCATATCCGGCAGGAACATGCCGATGGTGCAGGGGCCGAACTTGAGCCCCAGATAGATGGCGGCGAGCATTTCCATAACGGTAAAGCCAACCTGAGCGCACTTCATCAGCACCAGCATTTTCCGGAAGGCCTTCTCGCGGGTCGCCGGTATCTGGTCGTAAACCCACGCGAGCGCAGGGCGGTTGTCGAGCGTGAACGGTTTGCCGTCGACCTTGAGCCCTTCGCGGCCCAGCTTCTCCGCCCATTCCCTGAAAGTCATGGCCTCCGGGATGTCGAGCTGATCGTCAGTCGGCGTAAATCCGGTCTCCGCCTCCAGCCGCGCTAGCGCAGACGCGACCGGCGCGCGAATAGCCGACAGCGGGCCGCGCCTCATACCTGAATGCCGAGTTCGCAATTCAGGCGCCGCAGGTCTTCCAGTATCAGTTTGACGACTTCCGGATCGCGGGATTTGACCCGCTCGAAGAACACGTTAAACAGCGTCTCCACGCGCTGGATTTCGTACATGGTCTCGGACAGCCGTGTCGCGGTCTCAATGCACTTGCGCAGCTGCTCGCTGGCGTTGAGGTATAGCCGCGCGTTCCTGATTTTGTCGCCGTCGGCCGCCTGGGCATGCCGTTTCAGGCGCTGCGCGTCGTCAATGCACTCCTTGATGCAGGCAATCAGTTCCGGCATCGACACCCGGCACAAGTCTTCTACTGACGGCGCGACCGGCAACTGATCGTGCAGTTGTCGCGCCATCTTTTCGTTCGCCGCCCCCACCGATCCGGCGCGCTTGGCCGCGCGCTTCACTTGCTTGCGCGCTTTTCGTAGCGCGTTCTGCGCCGGGACGCCGGATGTGTGCAGCTTTTTGAGCCATCGGTAGAAAGTAGGTTTTGAGACTGAAGGGTATTTCGCGCGCAGCTCCGTCCAGTCGTAGTTCGTGCCGTAACGCTCGAGAAGCCGCGCCATGTCTGCCTTGCACTGTTCTTTCTCTGCTTTTGATACAGCCATTTCCGGGGATGCTCGCGAGTCTCAAATTTTCTGTCTCAAATCCCAGTCTCACGTCACGACAGTTGAGACCGCATTCCCGCTATCGAAACTCCCTGTATTTACACCCTTGCGCTATCCTGAAATGTAAGTTATACTTACATCGAACTTGAGGGAAATGAGGAACGAACATGGCCAATCAACCTATCGCCATCTACACCAACGTCGAAGACGGCCTGCAAACCCAGGTCACCACCGGCCGCTATGGCTACCACGTCAGCCTGCTGGACCTGGACAGCGCCGAATATCTGGGATTGATCCAATGCTTCCCGGAATTCGAAGCCGCCGACGCCATGGCCCAGAAGGCCGCGATGATTCAGGAGGCAGCATGAACAAATACGACTTCATTGAAGTGATCCCCGCCGAGGCACCCGAAGAGGGGTATTGGGCGGTGATCCAAGGGGCCAACGGCCGACCGGAAATCATTGACGATTGCTTCGACACCCCGGAAGAAGCAGATCGCGCCGGCCGCGCCTACCGGCGGGAATACCTCTCCGACCGACGCGCCGACGCCCGTGAAGCGGCGATGGAAGCCGCCATGCTCGGCGGATGCGACGCGTATAACGAAGTTATGGGGTACTAAGCTATGTCCTTCTATACCAATGAATTCAAGAAACTGCAGCCGAATCACGATCCGCGCCACGTCGAAGCCTTCATCCGGCTCGAATACAGCACACTGGATCATATGGATCGCGAGACCTTGAAAAACGAAGCTGGCAATGCTGCACACGGCATCGACTACTACGGCGTCGAGATTGCCGAGGCGCTGGCCCAGAGTTACGGCCTTTGAGGGAGTTACCTATGAATCAGAGCGAAATCAATATTCTGCGTGATGTCGTCCGCCATCAACCGTTCTACGGCCGGTATTGCCCTGCTTTCGGCGCTCGTGATCGCCAAGCTGCTGAACGCCTTGAGGTCTTAGGATTGGCGACGATCATCGAACTGGAACCGTTATATGACTGTAATCGCTACATAGTGGTAGCGCCCGGTTGTGAGCGTGACGCGTCCTGAATAGATACACCCTTTCGCTAGATAAGGAGACAGCCTTGAAAGTCAGCGTCGACCAAGCCATGGAGTTCCTGTTCACCCAGCCACGTGAGCCACGCAGTCCTTTCTATAAAGCGGGAGTGCGTGCCGCGCTGGCAAAGCGCCTTGACGATCAATCGATGAAGTGTCCGCACCTGCCCGGCAGCGTCGAAAGCGACGCATGGTATTCCGGCACATTGGAAGGCCACCGCGTTGGCCGCGAAATCCTGCAGAGGTAAATGATATGACCTGCTATTCCGAAGAATTGAAGCAACTCCAACCGAACTACGATCCGCGTCACATCGAGGCGTATATCCGCTTGGAGTACAGCACCCTGAACCACCTGTCTGCCGATACTCTACGCCGCGAAGCCGACATCGCCGCGGGCTGCATCGATGTTCGTGGCGCCGAGCATGCCGAGGCGCTGGCGCAGAGCTTCGGCCTGTAATGCGTCGCTGTAACTTCCGCGCCCTGCGCCGCGACGCCGATGTGGTCGTCTATCACGCCACGCAGGCCAATCAAGCCGCTCTCGCCGGAAAGCAGCGCCAGGCACGCTATCATGTCCGGATCGCCAGCCGGTGCGCCGAAATGGCAATGCTAAGCGCTCGGTGTCAATATGGCCTGCCGTGGCGCCACCTGATCGGCACGATGGAAATAGACCGCGATGAAACCCACTGATTTCGACCGCGCGGCCGCGCGCACCCGCATGCGTCCGCGATCGCTGGCGATGGCCAGGCGCTACCTGGTGGACGGCGTGACCAATTACGCCGCGATCGCGCGGGAATTCAAGGTCCACCCCACGACGGTCGAGGAAAAGGTGCGGACGATTCGACGCGAGGTGCGGCTGCTTGCCGGCGCGCCGACCGGCTGGGCCGTCAAGACCGTGGTCGTGCCACCTATTGTGGCAGTGAAGATCGACCGATTGCGGGACGAAGCATGGCGGGACGCCGGCCTGTTGGTGGACTAAAGAGCCAACAAATCCTTTAAGGTCTGCTCCGAATAGCCCGCCGCTATCAATACCGGAATGACGCAGTCGTTCATTATGTCGGTGATCGACAGGTCTCCGCGCTTGACCGCAACCTGGTATCGGCCGTACTGATTCTCGATCGTGATAACCGTCCCGATCTGTCGCGCTTGCCGATCTTGCTGGTTTCCCGGCTCCAGCTGGTCCACGTTTTGGTCATTCATAGCGTTCATCCCGATATTTTGCCGTTTGCCTGCCTATTCGGCAATGGTGTCTTTCTTGGAACATTTAGGACGCATAACACCGGCAAACGGCGCCGGAGGCCGCGCGGCTGGCATAGGGTCGCAGATTAGGCGACATTCGGGCCCATGTTTATGCACCTTTTTAGGGGGTCGAATTGTAGTTAGCCGTCATAGAAAGAAGCCGGAACTCTCTTGGGCGAAAAACGATAATGGCGCTCGGAAAGGGCGCGCTATTTTCGTGGTTCCCGAATTTGAGCCGGCCGCGTATAAATCGAATCTCGCCCTTCATCGCGTATTCGTGCCACCATTTTGTGTCCGTCCGGGCTGGCACCAGGCAAACAACCGTCGCGCCTTCGAGTGCCGCGCCGTACGCTTTCCGCATCCAGTCCGCGCATGCCGAATATGGGGGGTTAAGAAATATCGTTTCCGTCCCCCAGTCTTTCGCCAGCGGAACGTCAGCCGCCGTAAAAAAGCGCTTGCACTTCGCATTTTCCGGCGTTGAAGCCGGGTCGAGCGTGAACCCGAATTCTTTGTTGAGCGCGTCGAATAGCCATTGTGGAGTCGGCCATTCGTCGGTTGCGCTGCTAAAATGTAGGTCGGTATTCATTGCTTGTCGGCTAACAGGTCAATGGAGCGGACGCTCCTGTCGGAGCGCCGCTCATTTCTGGCGTTCGGCGTCATAAAAGAGCAGCTTGTGCACATGTCGATTTTGCCTGCCGCTGTGGTCGCTTCCAGCGATTTAGCATTTCCACCGCGGATTTCCGGTCAAGGCGCAAGATTTTTGCGCCGCTGCGAATCCAATCGGCGACATTTTCTGCCGTGTCGCGTAAGTGGCTCGGGTCATCGGCGCAAATCGCAAACGCTGCGCCAGGCTGCTTCGGATCGGCAGCCACGTAGAACATGTCTTCCATTTCTAATGCCTCGTTCATTTCTTTCTCCGGTTTTATTCCAGCCGAACATGTCGCTCAACCTGACCGCCTTTAAGGCTTGCGCCTTAAAGGTTCCCTCCGCGCTTCGCGCTCCGGCGGCAGGTTAGCTCGGGCGTTATGCCCCATCCGGGAATCAATCAGGCGGCGAAATTCTCGAATGTCACTGGTGTCGCTCATATCGCCAATCGTCTCGCGTATCGCGCTGCCGCGTAGGTGCCGCATCATCCAATACAACCGCTCCGAGTCGGCGCGAAGATCGCGTATTTCTGCTGCGGCCTCGCGTCGAATTTGGTTGTGCTGGTAGCGCGTAATTGGCTCGTCATCCCAGAACCAATCGTCCGGCATTTCCAGCACGCCAAGCATCACTTCGCTCATGATCTTTGTCCTCGTGTAGGCTGTGGCATAACGTTACGCTGCACCGTGACCGCCCTTACGCTGCGCTCCAGGGCGGCAGGTGAGCTCCGCGTTGGGCGTCATTAGAAAAGCTCCGTCTCAGCCGGCTGATTTTTCCAGCCCAGGCTGCCCGTCGTCGGCGGCGGGTATACCGGGCTCCGGGCGCTCTCGTGGCGGCAACTCAGGCACCGGCGGAACTTCACTGCGTTCGCTCCAAATCCGTGCATCACATGCTCAGTGAGCGTCGAGCCGCATGCGCTGCATTTTGCAATTGGCGCTGTATGTTCTAGCCCAATCCAATCAATCATTCTTGCGGCTCCAGCGATCCCGGCAGCGGCGAACGCAACGGCTTCGTCTGGTGTTTGGTCCGAATTTGCGGAATCTTCATCCAGATGCGCGCCAATTCGGCGTCGCCGGCCCCCATCATGTCAATTTGCTGGGCACCGCAAAGTGCGGCGAGCGTGACCATGACGCCGCCGACTTCCTGCGCCTTCTCGCCGAGCGGGCGGCCGAATACATAGTCCACCATTTGCAGAGCCTCATTGCGTGAGCAGCCGCAGGCCTGGACCAGTTCCAGCGATTCTTCGAGGAAGCGATGGTTGCGCTCCAGGCGATCCTTCGAAATCTCACTGCCGAAACACTCGAAAATCCATTTCGCGACGCGCGCCTGGAAAGTCTCGGCGAACAAGCCGTCGTGCTCCGCCCTTTCCCGGATAACGCCAATGTCAGGCCATTCTCTGGAATAAATCTTCTTGAGGATGAATTGGACATCGCGCGCGGCAATCGGGCTGATGGCGTCATATTCATCACCGATCGCCCGATGCGCGCCGTCGATTTCCCTGCGGATACAGCAATAGTGGCTCCAAAAAATGGCGTTGATCAGGAGATTTAGCGCGCAACAAAACAACGCCAGAGAAAGCAATATCGCAGTAACAGCGCCTACATAAGCGAAAAAATGCTCCATCGTTACTCTACCCACGCACTGCGTATCGCCGGGCAGTCCCGGCCTCTATGACTTCGCCCCGTGCTTGGCATCACGGTTAGCCCCTCTCTGATGTATGCGTTCATCCTGCCGCCTTCGCGGCGCCATTCGGCCCGGGCCGCAGGAATTCCAATATGCTGGGCCAGTTCAGTACGTCGCCGAACGGCAGCAGCCGGCCCGCAAACTTTTTGCAATTCGCCTTGTGCACCCGATCATCAATCAGATAGTCGCCAGCATCGCCCAGCAGGCCCTTGTCGTGCGTGATGATGATGCGGCGCTTGAGTTCGGGCAGGTGCTCAAGTACCCATGCCGCCTTGTCGGCGTAGGCGAATGGCACACCGGTCGGCGGCTTGGTCGCGATCCAGACTTCGTAGCCCATGCCGATCAGGCTGCGCACGGCCTCCAGCGCGCCCGGGATCGGCTGCATTTTCAGATACGCGCCCGGCAGCTTCTTGACGACGTCGCCGGGTCGGCCGTCGGCAAAGGCATTGAAATCGACAATTACGCCGTCCATGTCTGCGAAAATTCTGTTCATTCGCTACCCTCTACAGCAGCGCCAGCTGCGTTCTGTCCCGCGCCGTAACGCGCGAGCCGTCTTTCGATTCTTTCGTCTCAACCCCGGTCTTGAGTGGCTTGCCATCGTAAATCGCCACGACTTCCGGATCCTCGCCGCGCTGGTGCGGGCGGTTTTTTTCGCAGTGCATGCCGGCGTGGCTGCCGTTTTGCAGCGTCGCGCCGCAGGCGCAGATGCTTGCGACGGCGCCGGTCGCCTCCCGCCCGCAATCGGCACAGCGACAGGTCTCGCCATACTTGCCGCGCGCGCGCAGCACGCGGCCGAAACAATGAGCGCAGACGTGATTGGTCAGTTCCCAGCCGCGCATGGCCGCTTGCGGCCGCTATAACCGGACCGGCATGACAATGCCCAGATATTGATCGTCGTCCGGATCGTAGATCGCGAACGCCGCGTCGCTGCCGCCGTAGTCGAAGATGATCGAATCGGCCCGCACCGGCGCCAGCGCGTCCAGCAGGTAGGGCGCATTGAACCCCGCGTGCAGGTCGCCGCCGCCCTCGCAGTTCACCGCGTCGCTGCCCTGGCTCGGTAGATCGACGCCGGCGGTCGACAATTCGATTTCATCGCCCGCCTTGCTCATGACGATTCCATCCTTCGATGCCATGAGGCATAGCCGATTCAGGGTCTGCACCAATTCGGCGACGTCGATGGTGCAGCTTTCGCGGCGCGGCGGTATCACGCGCTGGTAATCCGGAAACCGGCCGTCAATCAGCTTGGTGGCGAACGTCATGCCGCCGTCAAACTCGAAGCAGTAATGGCTTGTCGTGGCGGTAATCGTCACGTCGCCGCCGGCCTTGCAGAGTTTCATGAGTTCCTTGATCGAGTCGCGCGGCAGGATACCGTCGAACGCCGCATCGGAGGCGACCTCGACCGAGTAACGCGCCATCCGATGGCCGTCGGTCGCGACCGTCAGCAGGCGCCCGTCTTCGACCTGGGTGAACAGGCCGTTCAGGTAGTAGCGCACGTCCTTAACGCCCATCGCCGCATGCGTGCGGTCCATGCAGGTGTAGAACGCCGCGGCGGAGAGTGTGGCCGTGTGCGCGGTGTCGCCGACGTCCATCAACGGGTATTCGTCCGCTGGCAGCGTCTGCATGACGCAGCGCGTGCGGCCGGATTTGAGCACGACCTTGTCCGGCTCGACGGTGAGCGATCCGGCGCGGCCGGTCGCCAGCGACTGCATGACGCTTGCCAGCCGCTTGGCGTTGACGGTGAACGCGCCGTCTGCGTCCGCCTCCAGCGGCAGGACGAGCCGCACCTGGTTCACGAAGTCATTCGCGGTACCGACCACCTGGCCGCCGGCGCTTTCAACGAGCATGTTTTCCAGCACCGGCATGGTCGACGGCCGGGCAATCGCGGCCAGCGTCTTGAGCGCGTCAGTCAGTTCCGGGCCGACCTGAAACTGTAGTTGCATGGGTTCTCCCTCTCGGCAATAGGTACGGTGTTCTTACAGTGTAGCCTAGTTTCACGTGAAACGTAAGTATCGCTTACGTCGGCGGTCAAAACAAATCGGTTTGTCCGGCGCACGCCTCGTCTGGCCGCGTTTCAACGGGTTTGGCATCATCCCGATGCGCGTTGCAATGCGCGATCCGCGCCCGCGCGATCACCACGTAATCGGCCTCGCGTTCGATACCGACGAAGCCGAACCCTTCCAGCACCGCAGCGCAGCCAGTCGAGCCGGAGCCCATGAACGGATCAAGCACGACGCCGTCCGGCGGCGTCACCAGCCGCACGAGGTAGCGCATCAGCGCCAGCGGCTTGACCGTCGGATGATGGTTTTTGCGGATGCGAGCCTTGTTGTAAGCGCCGGTCTCGGGCTCCACCGTATTGCCGCGCTTGGCCTCGGCTTGCGCCTGTGCCGAGCGCGCCAGAATACGGTCTGCACCGTCTGCCAGTCCGACATCCCTTTCGGCTTTGCTCGCCTTGGGACAATAGAAGAATCGCGCGGCGGATCGGTACAGATTGCATCGATGCTGTTGGCCTCGAGCGTCGGCAGCAGCGTCAGGCAATCGCCCTGTAGCAACCTCACTCTGATACCTCAGCCAACAACGGCGCGTCGGCCAGAATGCGATCGCGGCCCATGTCGGCATAGCCTGCGTTCAGGTCAATCAATATCGCATTGCGGCCGAGCCGATCCGCGACCAGGCCGGTGGTGCCAGCGCCGCCGAACGGGTCCAGTACCGTGCCGCCCTCGGGGCAGCCAGCCTTGATAAGCGGCTCTATCAAGTCCGGCGGAAAGGTTGCGAAGTGCGCGCCTCGGAAGGGCTTCGTGCTCACGTCCAGCGCCAGCAGTTCATCGGCGTTGCCGATCGCGCCGTTCGGCGCGTCCAGGCTCGCGTAGAACAGGTCGGTGTTGCGGAACGCCCGAACGCCACGCTGTTCCTCGCGGGGCATGGCGTCCCAGCGATCATTGAAGCCAGCATGCCGACGCGAATGGCCGCGTTGCTTGTCGCCGCGCACGGCTTTCATGCGTCCGTTGGTTTTGCGTCCACCATTGGCGCGAGCACTGCCACGCTGGCCGTCAACATTCTGCGCGAGCCGCGCGCCGCTTGCCGGCGCCATTGCCTGGCGCACAGCCTCATAGTCATAGTGGTAGGTCGGCGATTTGGTCAGCATGAACACGGATTCGCACGCGCTGGTCGGCCGGTCGCGCACCGATTCCGGCATCGGGTTGCGTTTGATCCACGGCAGATGCTGGCGGAGATACCAGCCATCGGCGCGCAGTGCGAAGGCAGCCATAAAGGGTATGCCGACCAAGTCTTTAGGCTTGAGTCCCGCTTGCCGGATTGTTCTTGTACAAGACGCGCGCTTAGGATGGTTCGCTATCGAATTACGAGTTAGGGTAGGTGGCGTGCGGCGATGATTTTGAGCGCCCCAAGAGCCTGCGTAACTGTCGCCCAGGTTCAGCCAAAGAATTCCGTCATCGCGCAGCACGCGCCGGACCTCGGAAAAGACCTCGACCAGGCGCGCAACGTATTCTTCCGGCGTCGCCTCAAGCCCGATTTCGCCCTCGCCGCCGCCGTAATCGCGGAGCCCCCAGTATGGAGGACTGGTGACAACGCAGTGCGCGCTACCATCGTCCAGCGTTTTCAGCACTTCGCGGCAGTCGCCGGTAAGAATCTTGACGCTCAACGTTTTTTCTCCCGCCTCTGGCGCCACCAGTCCTCAACATAGTGACGCACCCAATCCTGATATTCAGCCGGTACCTTTGCGAGCAGCGCTTCGCGTTGCTCCCGGCCCTTCGTTTGCATGATTTCGGCTGCGTACTGGCGTGGCCATTTCACAGCTTGCCCCGCTCTATCAGCGAGTCTGGATCGTCGCCGACGAAGCGCACGATGGCCTTGTTGGCTGGACTCAACCGCGCGAAGTGGCGGCGGCAGCGCCAGCGGCGGAACATGCGCCAATGCCCCGCCAGCCGCGTTTTCAATCGCCGTACTGCTGGCGCCATTTCAACTCCTGGTCCGCCGCAGTCGCGATGCGATCGTCCCGCCAGTTGCCGGCGACCCATTCGAGATACCAGGTCGGCAAATCTTCCATGGTCTGGCCGATATAGTCGCCCGCCGGCATCGTGACGCTGCTGAAATCGTCGTCAATTTTCTTTGCAGTCGGCATAAATCACCCTCCCATTGTCTCGCCAGATTCGGCAAATCTCGTCCGCCGGTCGTTGGGGCGCGTCGGGTGGCCGTTCAGGTTTGCATGGCGTCATAATCGTGTTCGATGGGCTCGGCTTCACGATCGGTAATGCCATTAGAGCCAGCAAAATCAGCCAGACGACGCGTTCAAACGTCTTGATCACGTTCGGAACCCGTCAAAAGGGGATGTCGTCATCGAAATCTTCCGGCTCATTCTGCGGCCGCGTGTTATAGCCGCCAGGCCTTTCCGCTGGCGCCGGTGCGCTTCGCGATTCACCACTGTTGCCGCGGCCACCGAGCATCTGCATTTCATTGGCAATGATGTCAGTCGCGTAATGCGTCTGACCTTCCTTCTCGTAGGTGCTGGTGCGCAGGCACCCTTCGATATAGACTTGCGCACCCTTTTTCAGGTATTCGCCGGCGATTTCCGCCAGGCGACCAAAAAACACCACACGATGCCATTCGGTTCGCTCCTGCTTCTCGCCCGTCTGCTTGTCCTTCCATTGCTCGTTGGTAGCAATGCTGATCTTGGTGATCGTGCTGCCGCTACTGGTGTAGCGGACGTCGGGATTCTGGCCCAGGTTGCCGACCAAAATGACCTTGTTAATGCCGCGTGCCATAAAATCGCTCCTTTACTCGCAAAGCCCGTAGGCGCTGGAACACACTTTTGTGTCTTGATGAATTCTCAATAGGTCGAATTTCTTGCCCGCCGCGTGACGTTTTCGACCACTTTACCGCCGCGCGTACGCCATGACTTTGCAGGTAGCTTTCCCGATCGCCATCGAATTTGTCGCGCGTCGCGAAAAAGGTGGCACAGCCGCGCTTGGCAACTTCAAATACGAGCGCTTCCCATCGCTCAATGCGGTCAATATGCTCCGGAAACCGCTGGCTGATCGCCAGTAATTCATCCTTCGCACAGTTGATGCACGGCATGCACCCGACGCGATTCATGCCCATCGTGTACAGCGGATTCGGCTTGACGCCGAAGCGCCAGTGCATCGCGAACACGTCGTCGACCTTCCAGTGCAGCAACGGCCTGAACGCCCAGACGCCAAAGCCGCCCAGGTCCTCGGTCATGCGTAGCTTGGCGCGCCGCGCTGATTCATCCGCGCGTACGCCCTGCCAGCTCCAGACGGTCCGGTCTCGCGCGCAAAATTCCATCTGGTAGGCGCCGAGCGGCCTCGTCTTCAATTCCTGCGTGCAGAATTGCGCCTTGCGGGACGGGAACCGGCCTTTGAGGATGCACAGATCGAGATACGGATTGCCGGTCGCCTGCGTTAGCTCGATCGCTTCCTCGACATGCGCCGCCGAGACGCCATCGGTGGGCCAGTGCTCGCGGATATACTCGCGTCGGCGCTCGAACTTGTCGGAGAAATCGGCGCGAAGGGTGTCGATGCCGACGCCGGTGCGCCCGCGCAGCCATTCGTCGAGGTAATTGACGTACGCATAGGTCAGCGGATGCTCATTGCCGGTATCGGCGAAAACGAACCGCAGGTTTTCGGTGCCGTGATGGATCGCCAGCAGGGCGGTCGCGGTGGAATCCTTGCCGCCGCTCAGGCTGACGATGTTGACGTTGCCCTCCATGCTCAGTGCAGCCCCAGCGGAAAGCCGCCCAGGTCCGTCTGAACATACATCGGCCGATCATCATCGATGCCGACAACCCCCTCGCCTAAACACGTCTGGCACATCCCTTCGTGGCCGCATTCGCTGCACTCGGTTTCGCCTTCACCATAGCAGTCATCGCACTCGACGCCCTGTCGCCATTTAATGCCGTACACCTTGCCGAGCGGCGACTTCATGAAAACGTCGATGGCGTAGTCGGCATCACCCCGTTCAATGCCATCCGGAAACAATTCCCCCTGCTTCGCTGCCATTCGGCATGCCTGTTCTTCAATGGCGTTCAGCAAGCCAAAGTCGCCTTTCTGCCAGCGCCGCAAGCCCATTCTCTTGGCGCGCGGAAGCAGGCGAGCCAACCTCTCCGGCGTCATCGGCCGCTTGCGTCTGAGGATCATGCGGCCACCTTCACTTTCGCCCGGATCGCCCGCGGCCGGTACACCCGATGCACCAGCGCCTTGGTAATCGGGCAGCGCGTCTGCTCGACTTCCCGGTGCACGAACTTGCGATCCACCAGCTCATTGAGGCGCCCGGAAACGGAATTGGCCCGCATGCCGGTCAGCTGTTCGAGTTGCGCCTGCGTGTATTTCCGGCCAGGCTTCATCGCTTTCAGAATCTTGAGCGCCGTCGTCGGGCCTCTGCCGCTGCGATAAAGCGTCTGATACGCCAGTAAACTGGTGTCCTGAATTGCCATTGGTTTCTCCTATCCCACTCGTTCGAACGCCGCCAGGCTGTATTCCAGCGGCAGGTAAGACTCCAACCCGTGTGACGCGGCCCAGCGGGCGATTTCCCGCGGCGGTACGAACGTCATGGAGGTGAAGCCGAGGTCGGACACCAGCTTGTCCCATGCCCATTTCTGCAAATGGCTCAGGCGCTGCGTGTCGAAAAAGTCTTTACCGCCGACGGCGGACTCGCCGGATTGGTGCTGCAGATGATGGTGCTTGTCGCAGCCGGCGATGGCGCTGTATTCGGGCTTGTGCGAACCGCCGGCGCCGTTGGCGATGCGGCGCACGTGCATCGGCACGATGTCGCCGTGGTGCGGCCCGTACTCCCTAGCGCTGACGCAACACGGCTGCGCTTTCAGCCAATCCAGATATTCGTCATCGGTCCCGACCGCGCGCCAGACCTTCTCGCTGCGGAAAAACGACGAACGCCACAGCGCCTGCGCGTCCGCGGAATGCGGCCCCTTCTGCTTCTTCCGGCCGACGTCCCGGCCGTCCGCATCCTGCACCAGCCGCACGCGCACGTGCGCGCGCCGCTCCAGATAACGGCTCAAGCCGAGCGCGGTAATCATGTCCGCAGCTTCGCCGTTCTCGCCGAAGAACACCGCGACCATGCCGGTCAGGCTCGGCTCCGGCCGGCGGATGTACGCATCGAAACCGGCATCCTGCTGATCGTCGAAATCCATCTCGACCGACACCAGCGCATCCTGGTAGAACGTGCGGCCCAGGCTCATCACGGCGTCGGCGTCCGGGCCGTTTTCAGCGAACAGCTGCGCCTTAACGCCGGTGGCGAGCGGTTTCGGACGGCGCACGAAGGCGCCGAACTCGGCGATGATCGGATGCTCGCTCATCTAAACCCGCCGTTTGACAGGATTTTGTCAACGCAGCGGCCATATTTGTACACACGACTGACCGGTAGCGGAGCCACCTGCAGGATTCGCCTTCTGCGACAGTTCGGACACTCACCTTGGAGCAGGTGGTGATCCACGACGCCGCACCATTCACAGCGCCCGATACACTCCTGTTGAGCGTCGCCGGATTGCGCATCAAGCGGCGCGATATTCAAAGCAGCATTCATCGCTTACCCTCCAATTCCAACCGGTCTTCCGGATAATTGACGATGAACGGCGGGTACCGATGCGCGACGCGCACCTGGAACCAGCCGTTATTCGGTTTGCGGCCGATCACGCGGCCGGTGGCGCGGTGATTGCCGTACCGGTCCTTGCAGATCACCTGGTCGCCTGTCTGGATTTCACCCATGGCTAATCCTCCGTTCTCACAGCGGCTACAAACGCTTGCAATTCGTCGGAGTACGCGCCGTAGCGCGAGACCGTGTCGGTAAATTCCTCAATGTCGTGGCCGATCAAGGCCCAGACCGGCCGGCCTTCTTCGTCGAAGCGCAGTTCGCCCTCGCGATCCATGTCGTGGATCATGTGCTTCATTTCGTGGTACACGAGGATTTCGCGCTGGCGATCACTGCACTCGGTCCAGAATTCCATGTCGAGCGTGACCAGAAAGTCCGGCATCCGCTCCAACGTGCGCTCGAGCATCCAGACAAAGACGCCGCGCAACTTGCCTTGCACTACCGGCAGGTGGCAGGCGCCCAACACCTGCTTTTTCGCCTGCATGACCGGCGCGGCCGCAATCAGGAAATCGACTACCGCTTCGCCTTCGGCCAGATGCGCGAATTCCGGCAACTGCACCAGCCGGTCGTAGATCACGTACGGCGACAGATCGCCGTCTTTGGCCGGGATGATGAAGGGCGCTTGCGCGTCAGCCACGGCGCACCCCCATGTTGTAATAATCCAGAATCGCGGCCATCGCCTCACGCTCGCCGCGGCATAGCACCGCCTCGTAGCCCTGCGTGCGCATCGCCGCGATCCAGCCCCATTGCGCCGGCGTGACCGCTGCGTCGTGCGGCTTGGCCGCCTTCATTTCGATCCACAGGCCGTGGAATTGGCCGCGCGGCACCGGCACGAAGATGTCGGACACACCTTCCTGCGCGCCTTCGGCCTTAAGCTGCCCCCAGCGTTTCGCGCGCTGCAATTTGTCGCCCTGCAGATACGCGCCGTTCGGAATCGCGAAGGCGTGTTCGAGACCCGGCAGCAGGTTCCCCTGTTTGCGAATCCAGCGGAACAGCGCCCGCTGCGCATGCGACTCGCGATGCTTCGGGCCGGCGGCTTTCACGGCGGCGCGTTGCATCACGCAGCCCTCACCAGAGCCAGGCCCGGCGCGCGCGTGAACTTGAGCGGCTTGCGCGCCTGGTGCGCCAGCGACAGCACCGCCTCCAGCGTGTTGGCGACATTCGGAACGATGATTTCGCGCCGCGCGCGACGCTCGACGGTCGCGATCCGGGCGGTATAGAGCGCCGGCAGATGCACCGGCGGTCGGCCCTTGGCATTGCGGCCCAACTTCCACTCGCGTCCACGGTTGTAGCAGCTCACGCAGATACGCCCGTCGATGAAGCGCCGCGGCGACCGATGGCAGCGCGCGCAGATGCTTTCCGCCGGCAACCGGCCGTGCGCGTCTTCCGGCGCGTGGCCGGCATGGCGCGCGCCGATTTCGCAGCCGCGGCAGGGAAATAGCCGGTCGTCCGGCTCGGCGCGCTGCGCCTTGTTCCACATCGCCGCACACGACGACGGCATTAGCCGCAGGTTGCCGGCGTGGCGCGGGCAGGTGAATAACTCGACGGTCATGACGCCCTCCCGATTGCGCGCACGGCCTGCTGGCCTATTTCCGCGGCTGTCGTCGTCTGCAACCGCGCGCGACGCGACCCGCCGGCCAGCACCGCTTGCGCATCGCGCGGATTGCCCACCAGCACGGGCGGCGCGATGCGCTGGTTCGCCTCGGCGTTCCGGTGCTCTGCCAACCCGATCAAGTGACGCGGATAGTCGCGGCAACCGGTCAGCAGATAGCCGCGGTATCGCTGTTCGAATTCGCGCGCCTTGAACGGCGTCTCGTCGTCCGTTATCTCGCCGAGCGCGATCCAGCCGCCCATATCAGCCAATACCGCATGGATCACCGAATCGTCGAATACAACGGATTGCCACGGCCCGACCCGCTTCACGGCACCGATCACTTTCGACCAGGCGGTCATAGCGCGCGTGGCGGTATTGCCCGCGATGTGGCGTTCAATGTCGGCCGGCTTCGGGAAAAACTGTCCCTGGTCCGGATCCCGGACATGGTTATTCGCGGCGCGACGAATGTCGTCGATGTCGTGACGTTCGAGCGCGCGCCAGTACAAATCCAGCAGCGCCGACGAAATATCCTTGCCGTATAGCTCGCCGATACCGCGCAGAATCACCTTGAACGTCTCTGCATCGTCGCCGTTCACTGAGTCACCTCGGGCGGTTGCCAGTCGTGCAGGGTTTGCGCGTTGCGCTCGGCGCGGCGGCCGTCGGGTGAACGCGGCGCAGGCGGATTGTGGTAGTGGCGGATGAAGCGATCGATGTGATCGCCGTCGCGGAGAATCAACGTCAGTTCGTCGTAACGCTGACCACGGTCGTTGTCGCCAGCATTGAAGGGGGTCTTCGCGCAACCCTCGATCGCCTGGCGAAGCTGTTCCGGGGTATAACCGTGTTCACGCGCTTTGCGAATTGCTTTTCGCCGCACGTCGTCGAGCTTGGCTTGAGGATGGTTCATTACCTCGCGCCAGTGCTCGAAGATGCCGCGCGGACTATCGCGGTCGGCGCCAGCCGACGTATTTGTCTCTCTGTCTCTGTCTCTGTCTCTGTCTCTGTCTCTGTCTCTGTCTCTGTCTCTGTCTCTGTCTCTGGGAGTAGCGTCTTGCTCGCCATCCGATAGCAACTCGCTATCATCTTGCGGACGCTCTGCTACATCATTGATTTTGATTATGAATCCGGAATGTTCAAGCAACTCAAGATCGACCGGTTCCGTGGCGTGTAGCGTGCGGCCAATCCATTCAGGATCGTACGGTAGGCAGTTGTTATGCTGGCTCGCGAGCAGCCAAATCATTACAAGGTGCAACTTGCTAGCATCCGGCAAGCAGGTGAATTCGTAGTTGTTCAACAGGTCGACATAGAGCTTGATCCAGGGCGGTCGGCGATCCTTGTAATGCTGAAACCGTTCAAGGTTTTTGACGCGAAATCTCGCCGTCATTGCCAACAATCTCCCCTAAAGCACTGGAATCTAGGGAAAATGCCTATATACTTAGCCTTGTAAGATGTGCTTACATTGTGGGCCGAATTTCGCATGTGACGTAAATCTCGCATGACAAAACGACGAAAAAGTGACTCCGGCTTACGCCGCATCGAGTGCTGCATTCAGCGTCGGCACGGTTGCGCCCGGTCCCCAGTGATCGGGGCGCATGTCGTGCAGCGTCAACGCCAGGCCGCGCTCTTTGGCCTTGATCGCCAACTCCAGCGCGCGATCCTTCGGGACGTAACGCCACTGCGAGACAGCCTGAGAGGTAATGCCGAGCGCATCGGCCACGGCGCCGACGCCGTCGAAAGCGTCGATTGCGGCTTGCTTGCCGGCGCGGAGCGCGGGTGAAACGTTCATGGAGCGAAAGTGTAAGCAATACTTACGCACGATTGCAACAGGGTAATTGAAATTTACTTCGAGGAAGGAGCAGGAGAACTGCCATGACCAAAGGAAAAAGGATCAAATTCGCGCGCAAGCGCGCCAAGTTGAGCCAACTGGAGATCGCCAAGCCCTGTGGGGTGGATCGCGGCACGGTGTCTCAATGGGAAAGCGGCAAGATCAAGAATGTGGCGCCGGAACACATGCGTATCATTGCCAAACTGACGCGCACACCGCTCGAATGGCTGGAACTCAACATCGGCAGTCCGGATATGGACGATGACGAGGTGACATACCCGGTGCCGATCATCGAATGGAACGAGGCTGAACAGTACGCCCGCAAAGGCGCACCGGACAGCGCAGTCAACCGACGCTACATCGATGCCAGGCTACGCGTCGGCCCCAACGCCTACGCGCTGACCGTGACTGGTGACGACAATTTCAACGCCGCCACCGGCGAAGGCCTGGTGCCTGGCTCGGTCATCGTCGTGGACCCCGCGACCGACACCGAACCCGGCAAGATCGTCGTCGTGCATGAACCGGGCGGTCGAACCCCTTATGCAGGCAAACTGATCGAGCGCGGATCGAAACGGTATATCCAACCGCTCAACCCGCGCATCGACGCGTCGCTGCTCAAAAAAGGGGCGGCCATTATCGGCGCTGTGCGGCGCATGTTCCTGGACCGCATTCTCTAACCCGTTTTTACCCTTCCTCGTTCAAGGCGCCTTCGGGCGCCTTTTTTTATTTCCGAACAGGGGTTGACTCTACATGTAAGTAATGCTTACACTTGCCGTAAGTGATTCAAACGCCGGCCCCGCCGGCCAGACGCTCGAAGGGGAAGAACCCATGCAGAGTCAAGCCATGAAAGCCGTCACGCCGATGCCGACGCATCCGCAGATGATGGCGCGCATCCGCGTTCGCGCCGCCCAGACGGCGAGCAAGTACCTCACCCTCTACAAGCTGATCAATAACGGCGACCAGCGCCTCGACGTCGCGATCATTGTCGCCTACCAGTATGCTGCCGGCTACTACGGCGACGACGCGCTCCGCGCCGCCTACAACATCGCCGACAACGCCTGCGACGAAGCGCGGCTCGAAGCCGTGCGCAAAACCGGCCCGGCGCGCACCGTGTGCGAACTGTCGGCGCTGATCGCCGAGGCCGTCATGAGCGCGCTGCGCCCGGTCGTCGATCCGACGGATGCCGCCAGCTTCGTGCGCGCGATCGAAATGTACCGGCAGATCGGGGTCGGCGAATGAACGCCGTCGTCACCGGCACCGACATGGCCGCGCTGGGCGCCGGTCACTCGGTGCTGGGCGAGCGCGCGGTCCGGATCCCGACCGGCGGCAAGATTCGCGCCGGGATCAAGGTGCTGACGAGTACGGCGCGCGCAAAACCCAAGGCGGCCGACATCTACGCCGCCGGCGTCGGGCGCGGCGAGTCCTACGCGGCGATCGAAAAGCGCCTGCGCGCCGAGTGCGGCTTCGAGCGCTCGCCGCTCACGCCCAAAAACGTGCCCTACTTCACCGTGCGCCGCAGCGACTTCGCCATGCCCGAAGTCGCCGATACGATCATGGAACTGTACGGCGAGGAACGCGAGTCCGGCTTCCACCTATACCGCTTCCCTGTTGTGTTTCCGGTCGATTCCTGGCAGGCGGTGATGCCGCACGGGCTCAAGACCTACACCCGCAACCAACTGGTGTACTGGTCCGAATATGGCCCGGACGGCACGCGCTATTGCAAGATGCGCGAACAGCCGCGGCAGGATGCCCGCAACCGCCGCGCGCATCGCGCCTTCGGCGGTCGGCCGGAAGTGCTGCGCCCGGAAAACAACGGCATTTGCGACCCGGATCACTGCCCGCAGTACCAGAACCGCCAGTGCAACCTGTCCGGCTCGCTGCTGTTCTTCATTCCGAACGTGCCCGGATCGTCGGCGATCGAACTGCCGACCACCAGCTTCTACAGCATGCAGCAGGCGCGCCAGAAGATGGAAATGGTCGCGTTCATCCGCGGCGGCAAAATCAGCGGCACGGTCAACGGCCGACCGATTTTCTATTTGACCAAGGCGCAGCGCGAAGTCTCGATGCTCGATCCGCAGACTGGCGAGCCGAAGCGCGTCAAGCAATGGCTGATCGAACTCGAGGCCGACATCGACATGACCGCGCTGTTCCGCGCCGGCGAGAGCCGAGCCCGGCTGGAATCGGGGCAATCCGCTGCCGCGCTATTGGAAGGGCCGGCCGGCGATGCCGACGACGACGCGGAATTTGACGTCGAGACCGGCGAGATTGCGCCGCCGGCGGAGGAACCAGAAACGGAGCCTGAACCGACCGAACCGCCACCGGCGAGCGACGACAAGGAAGCGGTGAAAGCGGCGCGTCGCGCGGTCATGGAGCGGATCGAAGCATTGAGCATCACGCCCGATGCCATTACAGCCTACGGCGCACGCGAATATGGCGAAGGCTGGAACGTCAACGCCGCCGCGCTCAACACGCTGGCCGCGACGCTGGACCGCGCCGCCGACGATCCCGACCTGCTCAAGACGATTCAGACGGCCGCCGAGGTCCCGTTCTGATGTTCGACCAGGACGACATCGCGACCATGCGCCGCTACGTGGCAGCGGAGAAGGAACGCCGCTGCCTCATGTCGCACGGCCAGCAGGGCAAAACGCTCGAAGAAATGCACCGCTGGTTCGACCGGCTGGAGCAAATCGAGCACGAGGCCCAGCACAACGCCCGCTGCCTGCTGCCGGTCCTCGAGCGCATCGTCGAAGAATCCGACAAACACCCCAATACGCGCGGTTTTCATGTCGCGCCGGTTGAATACGTGGCGGACTAATGGGACGGCCCCTCGTAGACATATCAGGCCAGCGCTTTGGCCGGCTCGTGGTCATAGCGCGAGGCGCTTCAGGAGCGGGACGATCATATTGGCTATGCCGATGCGATTGCGGAGCCGAAAAACAAGTGGCGGCTAACGCACTCAAGTCTCATGGAACAAAATCGTGCGGCTGCCTTAACCGCCAAGTATCTGCCGCCCGAAATGGGGAAGAAAAGTTTATCCATGGCGGAGCCAGGACAAAACTCTATGTCGTCTGGCAATCAATGCGCAGGCGGTGTTACGAAAAAACCTGCGCGGCGTACAAGCACTACGGCGCGCGTGGCATACGGATATGTGAGCCATGGTCGGAATTCAAGACGTTCCAGTCGTGGGCGAAATCCTCCGGCTATAAACAAGGCTTAAGCATTGATCGAATTGACGTCGACGGTAACTACTGCCCAAGCAATTGCCGTTGGGCAACCGCTGAACAGCAGGCAAACAACCGACGCAATAACGTCATGATTTCTTTCCAAGGATCACGGAAAACAATTTCGCAATTTGCCAGGGAGCGCGGATTTCCGCCATCGACCATTCACCAGAGAATACGGGTGTTGGGGTGGTCAGTAGAGCGCGCCTTGACAACCCCAATTAGATTTTCGAGGAAGCCATCATGCCTCTGAGAGTAGCGCACCTGAGTGATATTCACTACGCGCCTGAAACCCTGAAAGAGGTGGACCGCTGCTTCACCTTCGCGGTGGACGCCGCGATCGATGAAAAGTGCGAAGCCGGGATTCTCTCCGGCGACCTGTTCGACCATAAAGTCGACCTGCATACGCCAGCGGTCAACGCTGTCCTGACGCAAGTTCGGCGACTGGCAGATGCTATGCCGGTGCTGATCTTGCAGGGCACCTATTCGCATGACGCGCCCGGCTCGCTGGACGTGTTCAAGCATGTCGGTGGCCGGTTTCCCGTGCACGTGGCGGATCGCATCGAGCAAGTCTCGCTTTATCGGGACGAAAAACAGCATCTACATTGGCGCGCCAGCGAGAACTGGCTATTTGAACGGATTCTCGCCGACACACTACTGCTGGTTTCCTGCCTGCCGTCCATCAACAAGGGCGAAGTCGCGGCCAAACTCGAATCCGTTGGCGACGCTGCCACGGCCGTCGGCGATGCCGTATTCGAACTCATGCAAGGCTGGGCACCGAACAACTTGCAAGCTCGCTCAGCCGGTATCCCGACGATCGTGACATCGCACGGCACGGTTTCCGGCTGCGTCACCGAACACGGCTGCCCGATGTCAGGACTCGACCATGAGTTTTCGACCGGCTCCCTGTTCGCCGCCGAGGCGAGCGCTGTAATGCTCGGCCACATCCACGCTCACCAGGAGTGGGAGCAGGACGGCCGCCGCATTGCCTACCCGGGCTCGGTCGGCCGCCTCCATTTCGGCGAAATGCAGGACAAGGGCCTGCTGATCTGGGACGTTGCCGCAGACCGCGCCGACGCCGAATTCATCGTCACGCCCGCCAAGGCGCTGCTGCAGGCCGACTTCGACGGCGCGCCCGACATGGCCGAACTGGCGACACTCTCCAAGACAGCTGAGGGCGCGCACGTCCGCGTGCGTTATCAAATCGACGAGGAATTCCGCAGCACCGTCGATAAAAGGGCGATCGAAAAGCTGTTCATGGACGCCGGTGCCGAAGTCTGCAAGGTCGAGGGCCGGATTAACCCGATACAGCGCAGCCGCGCCAGCGGCATGAACAAGGCCGTGACGCTCGCCGACAAGGTGAAAAAGTGGGGCGAGGTGACCGAAACCGAGGCTGGCCCGCTGGTCGAGCGTCTGGCGATTTTAGAAAGCAAAGATACAGATCAGATAGTGGCCGACGTTGTGGGAGACGCGTGATGCACCACGGCAATAGACGCTCCGCCGGTGCCAGGCGCACTCGCGAATACAGGCAACGATTGACCGATGCCGGCGTTCAATCTGTGCATCTGTACTACAGAGATGAAGTGATGCCGGTGTTGCAGAAGCTGTGCACGCAATACGACCTCTCTATGTCGCAGATGGTCAATGCCCTCATTCTGGGCCACGCCACGCCTTATCGCCAACGCGCTGGGGGCGCGAACAAGAAAGCGCTCCGCGCGCTCAAGAACAACCCACCACCTATACGGCCTCGAAAAAACTCCCGCATGCTCAAGTTCGGAGGGAAAACTAAATCCATGGCCGAATGGTCGCGGGAAACGGGCATCGCGTACGCAGTCATACAAAGCCGCCTCAGATATGGCTGGTCGGTTGCTTCCGCGCTTCAAACGCCGGTAACGAAGCCAAAAGGACGCAAGAAATGAACCCCAAAAAACTAACCCTCCGCAACTTCCACGGCATCCGCTCCGGCCTCGGCCGCGACGAACTGGTGCTGGACGTCGACAAGCTGGCCGGCGATGCCGAACTGGTCGCTATAACCGGCGACAACGGCATGGGCAAGACGACGACGCTGGACAATTTGCAGCCATTCAGGTTGATGGCCAGCCGCGCGACCGGCTACACGCCCGGCTCCTTCTCGTTCTATGACCAAGTCTATGGCGCGGAAGCCTTCAAAGAACTGATATGGGAACACGCCGGCGCGACTTACCGCTCCACCCTGGTCTTCAAAATGCCGGGCAAGACGCGCAAAACCGAGTGCTACCTGCATGTGCAGAGCGGCGACGACTGGACCCCGTACACGGCACCGGACGGCACCATCAGCGACGGCAAGACGGATACCTACGACCGCTGCGTCGAAGCCATCCTCGGTTCGCCGGAAATGTTCTTCACCTCCGCGTTCGCGGCGCAGAACCGCAAGACGCTGTCCAACTACGGCAACGGCGAAATCAAGGGCCTGATGTCCGAACTGCTGGGACTCGACCGCGTACTGGCGCTCGGCAAGAAGGCCGGCGACGTCGCCAAGGGGCTGCGCACGCACTACGCCGCGATGGGCGACAGCATCGAGCGGCTGGCCGCGGCGGAATCGCAGCGCGACACCGCGACCGCGGACCTCACGCGCGACCGCGCCGGCCTGACCGATGCGCAAAAAGCCCGCCAGCAGGCCCGCGACAGCGTGCAGAAAGCGACGCGTGAACTAGCGGACCTGCAGGCGAGCCAGAACGCGAACGCCGAGGTGGAGGCGCGCCGCGCCGAACTGCAATCGCGGCTGCAAACCACGCAGGCGAGCGCCAACCAGGCGGCCGCCGAAATACGCGCCGACATACAAGCGGCCGACAAGACGGCCTACGACGACTGCCAGGCGCTGCACAGCGACATCGTGCAGATCGACATGCGCACCGAGTCGCTGCAAAAGAGCATTGAGAATCAGCAGGCGCTGCTGGACCGCAAGCCGGAAATCGACGCCGCCGCCGAGCGCAAAAAGACGCTCGAAGCCGAGGAACCGGCGCGCGTCGAGACGCTTGAGAAGGCGCGTCAGGCGGCGGAACAGGTACAGGAGCACCGTGCGGAAATGGGCCGCCTCGGCGAACGGTTGACGGCCAAGGCGACGGCCGGCAAGGAAGCCGCCGCCGCGCTCGCACAACTCAAGGACCGCATCGGCCTGATCGGCGAAGTGCCGTGCGCCGGCACCGAATTGCAAAGCCGCTGCCAGTTGTTGAGCAACGCGATCGAGGCGCGCGATTCCATCCCGGCCGCGCAAGCGAAGGTCGATGCGCTGCGAAACGAGTACCAGGAGATGAAGCAGCACTTCGACCAGGTCAAGGCCATCGTCGACGCCAACGGCGACCCCAATCAGGCGGTGCACGAGGCGGAAACCGCGCTCAATGAATTACGCCAACTTGTCAGTAATACTGACAAGTTGCTCGCGCTGCGCGAATCCTTCGACCATGCTTCGGCATCGATCGCCGACGCCCAGAAGGAAATCCGCGCGCTGGCGGACGACAAGGCAGTCAAGGAAGGCCGAATCAAGGCGCGCCAAGCGGAAGCCGACAAGCGCAAGGCGGAGCTGGAAGCGCGCCAGGCACTACAGAAAAGCGCCGCCGAAAACGCCCTCCAGCAGATCCAGACCGAACTCGACAAGCTGCCGACGCCTGCCGACGCGACCGTACTGGACGCCGCCGAAAAAGCGGTCGAAGACGCCGACGCGGCGCTATCGCGCGCGGAACAGCAGATCGAAGCGCTGAATGCCGCCATCGCCACGGCCGAAGCAAACCGGCAGACGGCGGAAACAGAAATCCAGCGGCTTCAGCACATCAAGAGCATCGCGACGCGCCTCGAAACCGAAATCGCCCACTGGTCGACACTCGCCAAAGCCTTGAGCAACGACGGCATCGTGGCGCTGTCAATCGACGACGCCGGCCCGACACTCGCGAGCCTCACCAACGACCTGCTCACCAGCTGCTACGGCCCGCGCTTCACCGTCCGGATCGACACCCAGCGCGAGGCGCGCAACGGCAACCTGAGCGAAGCGTTCGACGTGGTGGTGTTCGACGCGGAGCGCGACGACGAGAAGAGCATCCGGTTGGTGTCCGGCGGCGAGGAGGTCTGGCTGAACGAAGCGCTCACGCGCGCCATCGCGCTATACCAGGCTCAAACGTCCGGCCGCGCCTACGGCTGCCTGCTGTCGGACGAATCGGACGGCGCGCTCTCCCACAAGCGCAAGCAGCAGTTTGTCGCTATGAAGCGCAAGGTGCTGGAAATCGGCGGCTACAAGCGCGAACTGTTTATTTCCCACACACCCGAGCTATGGAGTCAGGCCGACGCGGTGATCGACATTGCACAATTCCAAATCAATTAAGCGGAGGTTCAATGAAGCTGCTCTACTACCGGATCGAGGGCGACGACATTCTGGCATTGGTCAAGGCGCGCGCCGAGCGTTACGCCCGGCTCATGGCGCTTCTGAAGACGGTCAAGAAGCGGTTTCGGATCCGCGAGGTCTACGGCTATCATTTCCATGCCTTTCGCGCGCTGCGCATCGAGGGCGTCATCTTCGAGGACGGCGCCCCGATCCCGCGCGGCTGGTACCAGCGCTACGGCGATCCGGCAGGCGTACACCGGCCATCGAAAGCATCCAAGGCCGGCAAGCGCATGACGCGGCTGCTGAACCTGTTCCGGCTACCCGAGCCGGTATCGATCTTTCGCGCCTGCGGCTGCGAGGTCATTCCAACCACCGATTCCGGCGCGTTTTACCCCAGCATCGGTATCGAGGGCGACACGTTCATCGTCGCCATCCCGGCGCCCGACGATGCCACGCACAGGCTCGTTGACGGCTTGGTCCCGCTGACCGACGCCGAGGTCCGCAAGCTGACGCGCAAGTCGAAGCGCGCGGCGAAGTCCCGGCTGCGGCGCTGGTGGCGCGCAGCCCGCGGCCTACTCAAAACCGACGGAGCAACCGCATCATGAAAGACAGCTGCTATCTGGTCATGTCCATGAAGGACAAGCGGTACCCAGGCAAAGGCTTGAGCATCCGCCTGACGCGGCATACGCCCAGCCTCGACCGCAATGAAATCGCGCTAAGCGTATCCATCGATCTGCCCGAAGCGCTGTTTCGGCGCCCGGCACTACAGGCCTCGATCGCGGTCCCGGAAGACGCCGTGTCCGCACCGACGATCGACGCCGACGTGGTCGAAAATATCCGCGAACTGGCGAGCGAGCATTTAGGCGTTGATCTGGCCATCAGCGTCGTGGATCCGGCGGGAGTGCAAGCATGAACCCCGAAGCCCGCAAGCGGCTGCTGCGCCGCCGCATCGCCAAGCAGAAGGCCGAACTGCACGCCATCGAACGGCAGGAGCGCGACAACCGCAACAAGGCGCTCGTCGGCCTGTATTTCAAGATGCGTGCTCATTACCCGCATCCAGAGACCAACCGGGATTACTGGTGGATTCACCTGCACGCGCTCCGCGCCGAGGCCGACGGCCTGCACTGCTTCCGCTTTGAAATGGATTGCTACGGCTATATCCGCGTGGCGCCAGACACGGTAACCAATGCCGACGCGCTGGTAACGACGTTCGAGTTTTCGACACAAGCGGACTTCCGCGACGCGTGGCGGGAGTGCACGAAGCGCATCACGGGCGACCGATGGTCCTCGCCGATGGAAGGCGGCGCGGTCCTCTTTCCGGCGCCTGATCGGCTCGCGAATGCGTGCGTCACCGACCGGGTGACGCAATGAAAGACCGCCCGATTATATTCAGCGGCCCCATGATCCGCGCGCTACTGCGAGAGATTGAGAAGCCGGGCAGCGGCAAGACGCAGACCCGGCGGGTCGTAAAGCTCAACCTCGCCGGCCGCGTTGAGCTTCGCGGGCACAACTGGCATTGCGATGATCCCGAGGCATCGCGGGCCTGTCCCTATGGTCAGCCCGGCGACCTGCTATGGTGCCGGGAAACCTTTGGATGTTACTGTCATAACAGTGTTCAGCCGATTTGGGGCTGCGAACTCGCCTATCGGGCAACCGACGAAGATCACGATTATCCGTTATCGGGCTGGCGCCCTTCTATCCATATGCCCCGCTGGGCCAGCCGCATCACGCTGCAACTTACCGATGTGCGCGTTCAGCGGGTGCAGGACATCGGTGCCCCCGACGCGATCGCGGAAGGCATTGATGATCCCGCCGTGGGCCAAGCAGTCCCTGATTTTGCGCGCCTATGGGATTCGATCAACGAAAAACGTGGTTTCGGCTGGCAAAGCAACCCGCGGGTCTGGGCCCTGACGTTTAAGCCGATTCTCGCGAACATCGACGACGTACTGGCCCATCCGGAGCGCCACAACATCGCGAGGGCAGCATGACCGAAACCGAACAAATGCTCTTCGACACATTCGGCACGTTCCACCTCAGTACCGACCAGATGGCCAAGGTCACCGGCTTCGCGAACAGCAAAAGCGTGCTCGAGGCCATCCGCCGCGGCACCTTCCCGATTCGAACGGTCTCGCAGAACAATCGGCGCAAGGCGGATATTCGGGACGCGGCCGCCTACCTGGACGGACTGAGGGAGGCGGGTTAGACATCTGCGGTCGGACTTAAAGAGGACTGAAAAATGACCATTTGTATCTATCACGGCAACTGCGCCGACGGCTTCGGCGCCGCATGGGCGATCCGGCAAGCGATTCCGGAAGCGAAATTCTACGCCGCAACCTACCAAGCGCCGCCGCCGACGGACGTGAGTCATAAGCGCGTCGTCATGGTGGACTTCAGCTATAAGCGTCCGGTGCTGTTGGAAATGGCAAGCGAGGCCGAGAGCATTTTGATTCTCGACCATCACAAGAGCGCCGCAGAAGACCTGGTTGATCTGCCCGCCAATGTGGTCGCCGTATTCGACATGGAACGCAGCGGCGCGATGATGGCGTGGCAACATTTCTTTCCGGACGTACCGCCGCCTCGACTGATCGAGCATATTCAGGATCGCGATTTATGGCGATTCGCGTTGCCCGGCACGCGCGAAATTCAGGCCAATCTGTTCAGCTACCCGTACGATTTCGATGTCTGGGATGAGCTGATGGCATCCGACGTCGAGGCATTACGCAGCGACGGCGCAGCGATCGAGCGCAAGCATCACAAGGACATTGCCGAGTTGGTGAAGGTCACGAAGCGCCGCATGGTTATCGGCGGCTTCAATGTGCCGGTTGCGAATCTGCCGTACACGCTTAGCAGCGACGCCGGTCATTTAATGGGACAAGACGAGCCGTTTGCAGCTTGCTATTGGGACACGCCAGCCGGACGCGTCTTTAGCTTGCGCAGTCACGAAGCCGGGCAGGACGTATCAGCCATCGCAAAGCGATACAGGGGTGGCGGCCACCGCCACGCGGCTGGTTTTCAGGTTCCACACGGCCACATCTTGGGCTCCTACTCGGAAGAAGGCTAGGCGACCGCTGCGACCCGCCGCGCCAGCTCGCGCGCGATCCGCTTCGGCTTGATGTGTGTGTACTTCTTAAGGCTTTTCCAGTCCTTGTGCCCGCTGAATACCGCCACTTCCTGAATCGACCAGCCGTCTTCGAACAAGCGGCTGATTGCCTCGTGGCGCAGGTCGTGGAACCGCAGGTCGTCGATCAACCGCGGCTTGTATCCCGGCTCCTGCTTCTTCTTCTCGTTCTCGCCGCGATTCCATATCTGGATCGTGCGGGCGAAGGCCTGCGTGATGCTGTGTGCATCCTCGTAGCCCCAGACCGAGTTGTCGACCACAGTCGAGCCGTCGGCCAGCGTCTTCACCCGCACCGGCAGATCGCGCAGGATTTCCATGGCCCGGGGAGACAGCGGAATGACGCGGCCCTGCTGGCCGGTTTTCCAGTCCGTCTTGGACGCCGGAATCGTCAGCGTCGCATCTTTCCAGTTGATGTTAGGCCGCTGCATCGCGGCCAGTTCACCGCGGCGCATGGTGGTATGGAGATCAAATTCAATTAGTTCGGCGATCACCGTCGGCCGGTCGTGCTCGACCGACGCCAGCGCTTCCTGTTCCCACGGCTCCAGCCGCCGGTCACGCTCATTGTTCGCACCGATCCGCCGCGTCTTGCGCAGAATCGGCGTGGCCGCATGCACCGGGTTAACATTTAGGTTAATACCCCACAGCGCCTGGGCCGTGGTGAACACGTCCGCCAGCAGTGTCAATTCGCGTTTCACGGTATCGGACGCGACGGCCGTCAGCCGTTCATCGACATGATCCACAATCACCATCGGCGTCACGGCCACCATCGTCAGGTAGCCGAGGGCGTCTTTGAACATGGCAATACGGTATTCCTCGGTCTTGACCGAGCTGGCGCTTTTCTTCGCGGTGATGTCGCGCTGGTAGCGATCCAGCATGTCGGCGAGCGTCGTGCGCTCCGCCGCCTGCGTGCTGACGTAACTGCCGGTGTGGATCTGGGTTTCGATGCTCGCCGCCCAGCGTTCAGCGTCGAGCTTTTTCTTGAAAGTCTTGGCGACCGGCTTCTGGCCCTTGCGTCGGACGCGCACTACCCAGCCGGTTTTGCGTTTGATATAAGTCGCCATGCTGCCCCCGTTCTTCGGTTATTGCAGTGTCACAAAATTGTCACACAGCCCGGTTGAGGAAGCAAGAGCCCTTTAGAATCAGCAGCTTACAAACCGTGAAACTGCCTTCACACGGCAGGGGTCCGAATGAAGGATGAGCCTAAAAAACAACTAAAAATCAATCACTTAGGAGAGAATTACGGACAAGATTTTGTGACAATGTGACAATTTGAAGTCCATTTAATATCAGTCACTTACAGTTTGTGACATTCCTTCGGTGTCACAAAATTGTCACTTTCGGGTATAGTGGCGGCCCTGAGAATGGTCGATTAGCTCAGTTGGTAGAGCACTACCCTCACATGGTAGGGGTCGCTGGTTCGAGTCCAGCATCGACCACCAACCACTTATTTCTGCTTCCCCGATGCCTTAATGTACGGCGCGAGTTTTCTGCGCAGCGCCGCATCATCGCCCATCAGTACCCCAATGCTTTCGACCAGCGCCTTTTGCACTTCGGCCGGCGTGCTGGACTTCGTCAGGCTCCGGATCGGCAGCTTCGGCTTCGGCGGTATCGTCACCTTTTTGCAGCCGACCGGCACCGGCACCTTCACTACGTCGGGGATCTTCGGCGCGGTTGCGCAGCCGGCGAGCGCGGCCAATGACAACAATACAATTACCTTCTTCATCCGTCGTTCGTCGGCCACATATCAGCCACTCCATACGTCCGATAATTGCAACGCCTGATCGCGCGCCCAATCGACGGCAGCCTTGCAATCCTTCGGCACGACCGTCTGCTTAATCGTCTTGATCCGGTCGCGATAAACCACCTTCACCTGCTGCGCCTGTCGTTCAGCCGCGGCGAGTGCGTCCGCCTGGGCCGCCGCGGTTGCCTTGAGCTTGTCGATCGCGGCATTCTGCTTGTTGAGCGCGTTGACCGCCGCATCGCGCTCGACGCTGGCCTTGGCGAGCTTCTGCTGCGCGTCCTGCAGGTCGGCGTGCGTCAGCCAGAGCGCGATGGCCAGGCCGATGATGACGCCGACGACCGCGATCATCCCGATGAGCTTCGGATTCTTCCACAGCTTGGCGAGCAATTTGAGCAGCAGCGCGTACATTACGTGCCCCCACTCGGCGGATCGTCATCGTCGCTTGCAATCAGCCAGAGCGCGGTCAGGACGATGCCGCAGACGATGAACCAGGCGTAGTCGAGCGCGCTCATTTGGGCAGCGTATTGAATGTGGCGATCTTGTTGTGGTGCAGCAGGTACTGGCCGCTGCCGCGCCATGGCCGGCCTGTCAGCAGCCGCGCCATGCGCAGCCATGCCTTCCGGTACCACGGCAGATGCCGGCCCGCCCAGAACCAACCGTCCTGGGCGGCAACGTGCTGCACCCACTGCATACCGAGATGTCCGATTTCGATGACGGCATCGAAGCGTTTGTCGCCGAAGTCGTCGATCGGCACTTCGTGGCCCAGCAGCTTCGTCGCCAGCACCCAGCCGGCACGGGTGGCGATCTGGGCCGATTCCGAGCAAGGAATCTGAATGCCGCTCGCGGTCGTAACCAGCACGCACGGCATTTTCTTCGGCTCGCTGTATGTGACACGGAAGCCCAGCGGGTCGAACGTGACCGGATCCATGCCCTCGAGCACATCGCCGACCGCGATGTCGCCGATCCGGCCGGTCGGCGTGACGCCATCCACAACCACGCACCCACCGCTGCCGCCCGAATAGCTGTAGCTCAGCGCCACCGAGCAGTTATTCGTGTAGCGCACGGCGCCGGAGGCGTCCGTCACCTTGCAACGCACGATCGCGGTAAACGAGCCGCTGACGGTCTTGGCGACCGTACACGTCTGCGAATCGCGATTCGTCAGCGTGAACGGGCTGTTCATCGCCTGCCACAGGAACGTGTACGGTTTTTTGCCGCCGGAGACGCTACAAGTCACCTGCGCCGAGGCGACGCAGGACGATGAGGTCGTCGAGCAGGTATCCGACGCGCTGCTGGGCGCGGAGACCGCCAGATCGCTGACATAGTGGTAGCGGCTGGTGAATGTGCAGTTGTTGCTGTAGACCGAGTAGCCCAGGCTGTCCGTCACCTTGACGCGGAACGTCACGCTTTCGTTGCCCGACGTGGCGTTGGTTACATCGATATAGGAGCCGGCAAAACCGTTGTTTGAACCGAAAGCGCCGCCGCTGACGTATTCCCAATCGTACGTGTACGGCGGTTTGCCGCCACGCACCGTGGCGGTGACGCGCTCCGTGACCCAGCAGTTGCTGCCCGACGTCGAACAATCGCCGCTGACGTTGTCGGGAATGGTGACGGCCAGATTGTTGATGAAGCTGTACTGGAACGTGACCGTGCAGTTATTGGTCAACACGGACTTGCCGGAGGCGTCGGTCACCTTGCAGCGCACCACGGCCTGCGGCGAGCCGCTGGTGCTGCGGGCAATCGTCGCCGGCGACTGGTTAACGGTGCCGTTCTGAAACGAGCAACTGCCGCTGACGATTTGCCATTCGAAGCTGTACGGCGCCTTCCCTTTCGACACCAGCACCGGCACGTCCACCGACGCCACACAGGAATCGGCACTGCTCGAGCATTCGGCGTTCGCGCTGACCGGTAGCGACGCTGCCAGATCGCTCTCATAAACGAGCGAGAAGGTCACCGCGCAATCGTTCGTCGTCACCACGCCATTCTGCGAGTCGGACACAGTACAGCTAACCGTCGCCTGCACATTGGCCGCGTCGGTCGGATCGGCCTCGATCGTGAGGGTATCGGTTCCGTGGCCCGACACGATGGTCGCGCCATTAACGGTCCAGGCGTAGGTATAAGCCGGGAAGCCGCCGCCGGCGCTGACTTTGATGACGGCCTGTGCTGTGCAGGTGGACCCGCTGGTCCCGCACGTGGCGCCGACGGTCGCCGGCAGCGATGCCGCCAGCGGACTGTCCGGCCGGGAGTGAATCGCGGCGAAGATGTCCGCCAGGTCCGTGCCGTTGACGCTGTAGCCGGTATTGCCGGCAATGCGCGTGCCGACCGCCAGCGGTGCGAAAATATCGGCCAGATCCTTGCCGTCGTCGGTATCGAAGTAGCCGGTCGCGGCGACCGCGGCGTCGCCGGCCTGCCGCGGCTCGAACACCGCCTTGAGGTCGACGTTATTCCATTCGAATTCGGTTGTGCCGAGGGCCATTTATTCCCTCGGCAGATTGATCGTCTGGCACAGGCCGCGCAGCGTCGCGCGCAGAATCAGCACTTCATCCAGCAGCCGGCGGGCGATCACGAACCCGGCGCGGCCGTAGTCGACGCCGCCGGGCTTGCCGTCGCGGTAGCTCGCAACACTCGGTAGCACTTTGGCCACTTCGTCGGCCATCGTGCCGATGTCTTCTTTCTCGGTGTCGCGCCACTCGAAGCGGTGCAGGCCGATATGGGCCAGGTCTTCGAGGCTCGGCAGCGGCTTGTCGAGGATGCGCTTCAATTCGCGCGCGGAACCGGAATCGAACTTCGGCGCGTGCTGTTCGACCGTGAAGAAATTCTCGCTGTCCAGACGCGCATAATCGGAATTCGCCTGTCCCTGATTGACCGCCTGATCGTCGGCAGCGGCATCAGCGACCGAGAACGGCTGCGTCGCGTCGCCGTTTCGGCGCGCATAGCGCTCGTCGAAGGTTTCGCGCGCATCGACGACCATGCCGGCGTCAATCGCAGCCTGCGCGGTCCGGTTGATCGTCGCCAGGTGATAGGTGTGGTGGCGTGCGTTGTTGGCGTCGGTGTAGGCCGCCGGCGTCACCGAGCCTTCCGCCACCAGCACCTGGTAGAACAGCTTGAGCCGGCGGCTGGTCTCGATCGCCATCGTCGGGTCGACGATCGACGCATCGTCGTCGGGACCGACTTCGTCGAGCCACATATCCAGATACACCGCGTCCGACCGATTGGCGCCGGGCGTGGTCAGCGCCGCGCCGGGCCGTTCCTGCCCGGAATAGGCGACATCCGATTCCAGCAGCAGCATCAGGCCGTCGACATAGATGCGGCCGGCGCCGTCGAGCGTACCGTCGCCGCCGGTGATCGTGAAGTCGTTATCGGCGCCGGTGCCGACGATCTTGAACGCGTCGCCGGCCGCGCCGTTGCCGAAGGCGTCCACGATGAAGCGCCGCAGGAACGTCAGCAGAATGTCCTGCATCAAGTTGAGTTCGTCGTCGAGAAGGGGCTTGCCCTCTTCCTTGAGCATGTAGAAGTAGCGGGCGGCTTCGTCGAAGGAGAATCGGGAATAGACGCCAGCCCAATCAGTGCCTTTCTGCATCGAACGCTCCGGGCGTACGGGTGATGCAGTCTAGTCTGGCGTCACGACTCCGGCCAGATCACCGGGCTGTAGCTGGCGTTGCCCGGGCCGACGACGTATTCGGAATTGGTGGTTTCGCCGACAGTGTTCGTGTGCAGGATTTTCAGCGGCTCGAAGAACAGCGCCATCGTGCCGGCCATCTTGGCGCGGTTCACGGCGTCGCGAATGGCCTGCTTGGTGTCGATGTCGAGTCCCGGCGCCGCCAGCACGACCGCGAACGCGCACACCAGCGGGTTGTTGTTGTCGGACGTGCCGTAAAACGGCGCGCCGCCGACCAGGTGGCTGTAGAGCGTAATGCCGAACCGCGCCAATAGCCTTTTCTTGGCCGAATCGGCGACGAACGGGCCGGTTACATAGGTCGGATCGTTGGTGACCTGCACGAAGCGGCTTTGGCCCTGATAGACCACCGGCGCCGGGTTCGTGGTGAGGAAATTGGTATCGCGCCAGTCGAGGTCGATCACGTGCACGCCGACGCCGGTTTCGTCGCGAACGTAGTCCTCGATCGCGAGATTGTTGCAGCGGAAGCGGAACGGGTCGCTGGTGATGCGCGGCGCGAGGCTTTCATCGGTCTCGTTGTCGCGGCGCGTCACGTCGAAGAACGAACCCCAATAATCCAGCCATTCGCCTTCCGCCTCGCGCATGTCCATGTAGCGCAGCATTTCGGATACGGCGTCGGCCGCGAGCTGGCTTTCGAACGCCACGGCCTCGAAATACTGGCGCAGCGTCGCGGAATAGGCGTACAGGTGGTCACCGTTGCTTTTGTCGATGTCGCCGACGGCATCCAGCAGGCAGACCGCCGCCTTGTCGCGCAACGCATCATTCACATACGCCACGCTGTAGCCCGGCTGCGCGTTCAGATACTCGACCAGTTCATCAAGCGTGAACATCGGCAGAAAGGCGCTCAAGCCGCTGCCGATGCCGCCGTCGACCGCCGTCGTCAGGGTGTAATTCTTTACACGCCACGTCATCGCGCCATCGTAGGTGAGGCGCAGCGCCAGTTGCGGCTCCGGATCCGCGCTGAACGGCGAGTTGAGCAAGTCGATGAACTTCTCGGCGAGCCCGCTCATCGGGATCACCGGGAACCGCGCGCCGTTGACCATAATGGTCAGTTCGCTGACGGTCGGCGTAACATTGCCGTCGGCGGTTTCGAGGCTGACCGTCAGCGTAATCGTCTGCCCGGCCAGATTCTGGCCCGGGAACAGCACCGGCAGCGGGTCGCCGTTGGTGATCGGCAGGAATTGCGCCGAGCCACCGACGCGCGCGAACACCTTGACCGTCGCGCCCGCCGGCACGTCTTCCGTCCACGAAATGGAGCCTTCGGCGAACGCGACGTCCGCATCGATCGGGATCGGGCTGCTGACCCAGGTCGCGCGCAGCACCGCTGGGATATTCAGCGCCGCGATGTTGTTGGCGATGATGACGCCTTTCATTGAACGGCAACCTCAATATCGTCGAAGTACGATCCGGGTTCCAAAAACGTCAGCAGGCCAACTCGGCTAAACGCGAATACATTTAAATTCGAGCCGACCGGCGAAGGTGGAAGCATGCAAATTTGACTGCCCGCAGAATCGAACGCCCACGCCGCTATTCTTAGCTCGGATCCATTCAACAATGCCATCTGTATCCGGACCCACGTATCCCAATACTGACCACTTGTACCGCCACTCCAGTAAAATCCGTCATGTTGCCCTGCGACCCGATCCCCGATCCCCAATAACATCCCCTGAACGTCCACATCCAACTCGTATCCATTGCCGTTGGCATCCACCAAGGCAACATATGGGCGGGTGTAGCCGGACGTGGACCCTTGAGACGGCGTGTACGTCCATGCCGAAACATCGATACGCTGGAAACTGTTTATGATTGTTCCAAGGTCTTTGAACGCGCCGTCGGGGTTTGAACCGGCGGGTGCATTCGGTAATCCATCTATATGAATACTATTCGCACCACCATGGATTTCGGCGCTCGAAAGCTGGAGCGTTCGGCCGCCGGTCGTGGTCCAACCATTAAGTGATTCCGCGCCGTCAGTAAAAATCACGGCCGAGGACGGGTAGGCTGGACCGAGATACGACCCGCTGACCGGACGCACCGCGACCGTCTGTCCTTCATCCCAATTCACCGACGTTTGCACGTACGACGCGCTGACCGGACGCACCGCGACCGGCATGTCCTCCATCGCCACCAGCGCGCCGTCGTCGGGCGTCAGGATCGTTTCTCCGCCGCCACCCGCCGTCGGCGGCGGCTCGACGGCGCGGCCCGGCAGCGCGCTGACGTGCGATACCGGATACATGCTCAGACTGCGGATGTAACCGTTCGCCTGACTCGCGCCCTGAAAATGGCCGATGTCGATCGTGTTCACGATCGGCAAATGCTTGCCGCTGTCGGCATCGCCCTTATACACCGGGTTGTCGTCGACGTAGGCGGCCGTGCCTTCCGGGCCGCCGGTCAACAGCGCAATGAACTCGGCGCTCGGCTCGACATGGCCGATGTTGTACGCGAAGGTCTGCACTCCATCGCGCACCAGCAGGACATACATGTCGCCGTTGAACACCTGGCGGCGCAGCGCCACGATGTTATTTGCCGTGCCGTCGTGGCCGGCGAAGAAATACTCGTAATCGTAATCGCCGCTGTACGCCGCCGCGACGCCGCGAATGACGACCGTGAACGCCGTGCCGTTCCACCAGTCGTCGACCGGCTGGATCGTCGCGGTTTCCGCCGCATGGTCGGCGTTCGCCTGCTCCATCGCCAGGCCCAGCAGCGCGTGCGTATCCGGATCGTAGGCGATGCGCGGCACATCCGCCGCGGCCGTCTGCAGCACGCCATCGGCGTCGTAATAGTCCGCCGTGCTGTCGCGGTTGAACCAGCCGGTTTGCGCCAGCCGGCCGTCCGTGACCAGGTCGGAGACATACGTCCACTCCCCCCGCGACCAGGCAATCGCACGGTCAATGGCTGTGATCAGCCGGTGCGGAATTGCTTTCCAGATGTCGGTCATGCGACGGTAATCGACACCGGCCCGGCCAGCAGCTTGACGCTGGCGTCGACCGTCAGGTTGTCGGCCGGCGTCGCAAACTGGACGTCGTAGATCCCGGCGATGTCCATGACGCGCTGCACCGCCTCGGAATCGACATACTGTTCACCGATGCCCAGGCCGGTGATGTAATCGCTAACGGTCGCGGTAATCTGCGACAGTACATCCTCGGCCTTGTAGCCGGGTGCGAGCCAGACGGTGACTTCGGCGTTGATGTATTGCTCTACCACCGGCTTGATATTGGCGATGATCCCCGCGCCCTTGTAGCCGGTCACGCGGTTGCCGGACGCGTCCGTGTAGCCGTTGACGATCTTGGAGGCCGCGGCGAGCAAATCCGGCGACGCCGAATCGATGCCGTTCCACAGATACACGTCGATATAGCCCAGCGGCTGCTTCGGATCGGCCACGAATGGCTCGACGACCAGCACGCTGCGCACCGTTTCGATCACGTCGCCGGCGTCGTCGGTTACTTCGGCGGTGCTGGCGCCGTATTGGACGCCCTGCACGTGGCTGCGGGCCAGCGACAGGATGTAGGCGCGGAACCGGTTGAAGCGCTCCTCGTCGGTTTCCAGCTCGCGCCCGGTCGTGACCGGCGCGGGGTTGGTCACGATCACGCCCTGAATCGGCGCGATCATTTCGGTAATCGTGCCGGCGATGGTGTTGCCGGCGACGCCCTCGGTATCGGCCACTACGCGCACGGCGACTTGCGTTTCGCCGGTGTCGATCACCGCCTGCTGCTGCGTCGCATAGCGGACCGCGCCGCCCGGTACCCGCACGGCGAAGCCGGCCGGAATCACAATGGCGGACGTGGCGGGCGCCGCGACGCTGAACACGACGTTGGTCGCGGCCGTCACCGGTTGCAGCTTGTCGAATCCGAACGGCGGGTAGATGGCGGCCGGGATGCTCTCGCGCAGGCCATTGAACATCTGCTGATACAGCTCGTCAATTTCGATCGCGGGCGCTTCGATCATCGTCCGGTTGACCGAGCCGACCGAGAAATCCGTCAGCTTGTCGGACGTGCCGCGGATGTAGTTCACCATCGATGCGACGATGGAGCGGAAATCCTTGATCTGGAACATTACGCGCTCACCTCGAGTTGCTCGCCGGTCACCACCTCAACCGTCGCCGCGATCCGCACGGCATCGCCCTCGACCGTCGCGCGCGCATCGGGCACGCGTCGGACCCGGTAATCGGTCGCGAGCGAGCGCTTGACGAAACCGGCCGCGGCCAGCGCACCGGGACCGTTCTTGTGGCCGATCAACTGACGCGCGGAACAGCCGTAGCGCGGATGAAAGCGCAATTCGCCCTGCTGCGTGCGGACGCGGTTCGACAGCGCCTGTGACACATTGGCGACGCCGCCGACGATGGCCAGGTCGCCGTTTTCGACGCGCAGCCGACCGCCGGCGAGCGCGATGTCGTCGCCATAGACGTTATCGGGGTCGTTCGAGCGAATCGCCGCATTGCCGGCCGCCGGCAGCAGGATCGTGTCGCCGGCGAGGATAACGCCGTTGCCAGCCTGCGCCGGATCGTCGGTAATGTACGGCGCATGCAGCCCGTTGAGATAAATCAGCCGGTACCACTGCGTCGCGTCGCCCAGCTCGCGCGCGGCGATCTTTTGCAGCGTATCGCCGTGCAATGTCGGCACACGCCGAAAGCCCGAAACAGTGCGGGTAAAGCTCATGTTAGCCGCACCCCGCTGGCAATCGCCTGTAGATGGGCGGGAATCGCCGAATAGTTGGTCACCGACAGCACGTCCTGATTCAGCGCCGCCAGGCTGTCGATCGCGCCGCTATCCAGGCTGACTGGCGATTTCTCGGACTTGAACATTTGCAGGAACGGGTTGTCGTTCTGGAACGGACTCAACGGCCGGCCGCCGCCGGTCGAGGAACAGTTGGACGCGCCGAAAATATCCTCAATGTCCGGGAACTGGCGCAGGATGTTGAAGCCGTTCAGCATCGTGCAATACGCCTCGTTGAACGTCGAGGACATTTGCATGAGAGTGTAGACGGCATTCTGCGTCACGCCGTAGGGCGTCGCGAGGATCCAGAACGCGTTGCGGCAGGCCTTTTGCACCTGCAGCGCCGTGTACAGCAGCGGCGACGTGGTCGCATCGAACACGCCTGCTGCCTGGCTGCCGACGTCCAGCACCGCCTGCAGCAGGCCGGTGCTCGTATCCAGTACCGCGTCGCTGACGCCCTTGATGTCGCCCAGCGCCGCGTTGACGCTATCGGCGAGGCCGGTTTGCTTGGCCGTGTTTGCTTGCAGGCCGATCGACGCCGCCGCGTAGCGACCGTACGGGTTGACGATGGCGTCGGTAATCGGATCGTCCGGCTCCGCCGCGGCGTCCGCGTTGTCGCGCAGCTTCACCATCGAAATCCGGTACTGCTTCAGCAACGGCCGGGACTTGTGGCGCAGCAGCTTGAACTGCCGCGGCGCGACCACGTCGGAGTGGCCGTCCAGCTCGTCGCTGAAGATCATTTCGATGGTATCGGGATCGTTGCCCTGGTCGGCACGCTCCCGGCGCAGCTTGTGCCACTGCTTAAAAATGTCCGTATGCAGCGCGGTGAAGATGGCCGCGCCGTCGCGGTCCTTGTTGCCGCGCCAGCCGGTATGGCCGGATATTTCGATCTGCGTCAGGCCCTCGCCGAAATCGTCCGCCCAGGCCCCACCCAGCGTCTGGTGCGTATTCAGCCGCGACGGCTCATCGCGCGACAAATCCTCCGGCCGGATCACCAGATTCATATGCGCGCGAATGGCCGACTGATGCGCATCGTACAGTGTAAAGCCGATGGGCCGCTCGCCGGCTTTCTGGGTGGACGGTATCATGCGCCCGATTATCGCGTCACGACATG
>DASSTE010000003.1:0-3768 GCA_035708085.1 Gammaproteobacteria bacterium
GCCCGCGCCACCGCAGTACGCGCCCCAGCGAATCATTTCGAAGGCGGTGCCGAGCCCCCAGAACCGGCCGTGATAGCCCGGTCCGGCGACCAGCACCATAATCGCGCCGGCGAATGCCAGCGCAAAGCCGATCCAGGTGAGAGTGCGGCCGGCCGGGGCGGTGCCGGCGCGGGTCGTGGTTAACGCGTCATCGACCATAGCGGGCTCCTTATGCTTCTAGACCCTCTCCATCGGGAGAAGGAGTCCGGATTATCATGCTTCCCGGCGGGAATATGCAATGCGGGTGGCGCGCCCTGCGTACGCCGATTATGATACCCGGCCATGAAAGAACGAATCATTCCCACTATTCTCGTTGGCGGCTCGGGCACCCGGCTGTGGCCGCTGTCGCGGGAGTTGTACCCGAAACAGTTTCTGCCGCTGGTCGGCAAGGGCACCATGCTGCAGGAGACGCTCAGGCGCCTCGACGGGCTAGACGGCTGCACCAGCCCGATCATCACCTGCAACGCCAATCACCGGTTTCTGGCTGCCGAGCAGCTGCGCGAGATCGGCAGCGAGCCGGCCGCGATCATGCTTGAACCGGTCGGTCGCAACACCGCGCCGGCGGTGGCCGCGGCGGCGCTGTTTGCGGCGAAGTACGATGGCGACCCCATCCTGATCGTGCTGCCGGCCGATCACGTGATTACCGACCAGCCCGCGTTCCGGCACGCGCTCGAAGCGGGCGTGCAGTCGGCGCGCGACGGCAAGCTGGTGGTGTTTGGTGTGGTGCCGACCGCGCCGGAAACCGGCTACGGTTACATCCGCCGCGGTGCGGGCAAGGGCGTCTACAAGGTGGACGCGTTCGTCGAAAAGCCCGATCGCGCGACGGCGGAAGGCTATCTCAAGAGCGGCGACTACTACTGGAACAGCGGCATGTTCATGTTCCGCGCGTCGCGCTACCTGGAAGAGCTGGAAAAGTTCGCGCCCGAGATGGTGACCGCTTGTCGCCGCGCGCTCGAAGGCGCCGCCGGCGATCTCGATTTCACCCGCCTCGACCACGAGGCGTTCAGCGCCTGCCCGTCCGATTCCATCGACTACGCGGTAATGGAGAAGACCAACAACGCGGTGGTGGTGCCGCTCGATGCCGGCTGGAGCGACGTCGGTTCGTGGGCCGCGCTCGCCGATCTGCATCCGGCCGACGCCAATGGCAACGTGATGGTCGGCGACGTGGTGGCAGAGGATGCGCGCAACTGCTACCTGCACGCCAGCGGGCGCATGCTGGCGGTGGTCGGGCTGGAAGATTACGTCGTGGTCGAAACAGTCGATGCAGTGCTGATCGCGCGCAAGGATCGCGTGCAGGACGTCAAGACGATCGTCAAGCGCCTGGGCGCGGAAGGGCGTAGCGAGACCCTGCTGCATCGCAAGGTCAGCCGGCCGTGGGGTTCCTACGATGGCGTCGACCAGGGCGACCGCTTCCAGGTCAAGCGGCTGGTCGTGAAGCCCGGTGCGCGGCTGTCGCTGCAAAAGCATCATCATCGCGCGGAGCACTGGATCGTGGTGCGCGGCACCGCCGAAGTGACGCGCGATGACGAAACCTTCCTGGTGGGCGAAAACGAATCGACCTACATCCCGATGGGTGCGCGTCACCGGCTCGTCAACCCGGGCAAGATTCCGCTGGAACTGATCGAGGTGCAATCCGGCGCCTATCTCGGCGAAGACGACATCGTGCGCTACGACGACGTTTACGGCCGCGTCGAGGAGAAGGCCTGATGGCGGTCGCTGCCCCGTTGACTTGTTTCAAGGCCTACGATATTCGCGGCCGCGTGCCGGACGAACTGAACGAAGACGTCGCCTGGCGCATCGGCCGCGCATATGCCGAATTTCTCAAGCCCCAAAATGTGGCGGTCGGGCGCGATATCCGGCTCAGCAGTGGCAACATCGCCGATGCGGTGTCGCGCGGGCTGATGGCCGGCGGCGTGAATGTGCACGACATTGGCGTGTGCGGCACCGAAGAAATCTATTTCGCCACGGCGCACGCGAACCTTGATGGCGGCATCATGGTGACGGCGAGCCACAATCCGACGAATTACAACGGCATGAAGTTCGTTCGCGAGGGCGCGCGACCCATTAGCGGCGACACCGGCCTGAACGATATTCGCGCCTTGGCGGAATCGGCGGATTTTGCCGATGCCGCGGCCCCCGGAAAATATCACTCGCTCGATGCGCGGGCGGATTACATCCGGCATCTCCTTGGCTACATCGACACGACCGCGCTCAACCCGCTCAAGATCGTGGTCAACGCCGGCAATGGCGGCGCGGGTGCGGTTGTCGACCAACTGGAACCGCATTTGCCGTTCACGTTCGTCAAGCTGCATCACGAGGCCGACGGCACATTCCCGCACGGCGTCCCGAACCCGTTGTTGCCGGAGAATCGCCAGGCGACGAGCGCGGCGATTATGGCCGAAGGGGCGAATCTCGGTATCGCCTGGGACGGCGATTTCGACCGCTGCTTTTTGTTCGACGAGCGCGGCGCCTTCATCGAGGGTTATTACATCGTCGGCCTGCTCGCGGAGGCGTTTCTGCGCCGGCACGGCGGCGAAAAGATCGTGCACGATCCGCGGCTGACGTGGAACACGATCGATATCGTGAGCGGACTCGGCGGCAAGGCGGTCGAAAGCAAAACCGGCCACGCGTTCATCAAGGAGCGCATGCGCGCCGAAAATGCGATTTACGGCGGCGAGATGAGTGCCCATCATTATTTTCGTGACTTCGCCTATTGCGACAGCGGCATGATCCCGTGGTTGCTGGTCACCGAGCTGATGAGCCGGCGCGCCAAGCCGCTGTCGGCGTTGGTGGCCGAGCGGCAGGCACAGTTTCCGGTCAGCGGCGAGATCAATCGGCGGATCAGCGAGCCGGCTGCGGCACTCGCGGCGATCGAGGCGCGTTATCGCGCCGACGCGGTGGCCGTCGCGCATGTCGATGGCTTGAGCATGACGTTCGACGACTGGCGTTTCAATCTGCGCTCGTCGAATACGGAGCCGCTGGTGCGATTGAACGTGGAGAGCCGCGGCGATAATGCGCTGATGCGCGCGCGGACGGATGAACTGCTGCAACTGCTGGATCGCGACTTCGACGCGGAGGCGATTTGATGATGTTCCTGGAAACCGGCAATTCGCGCCGCTGGCTTAACTTGATCGCCTTTCTGGTTTGCGCAGGGCTGCTTGCCTACGCGTATTACCTGCAACTCTACGTCGGGCTGCAGCCGTGTCCGCTGTGCATTTTTCAGCGAATCGGCATCATTATCCTTGGCTTGTTGTTTCTGCTGGCGGGCATCTTCAGTTTCCGCGGACGCGGCGCGCGCGTTTGGGCGGTGCTGCTGGGGCTGTTCGCGATTGCCGGTGCGCTAACGTCGGCGCGGCACTTGTGGGTGCAGGCGCATCCGGATGCGGTGGCAAGCTGTGGGCCGAACCTCGGCTACATGATGCAGAATCTGCCGATATTCGATGTCATCAAGCGCGTGTTCACGGGCAGTGGCGATTGCGCGATTGTTCACTGGACCTTCCTCGGTCTCAGCATGCCCGGCTGGACGCTGATCTGGTTTGTGTTGCTGGGGGCGTTTGGCGTGTGGGTGAACTGGCGGCGGTTGCCTTCCATCGCCCCTGCGTTCGGCCGAGTCTGAGGCGTTTTTTTCGGCGTCCGCGCACCTGCGCTGCCGCCAATTTCGGAAAGAGGCGACCGCTCGCCCTGAGCCTGTCGAAGGGCTCTTTCAGTCTTATGCAGGCCTCAACAATT
>DASSTE010000004.1:0-52776 GCA_035708085.1 Gammaproteobacteria bacterium
CAGGTTCGCCGTCGGAAAACCAAGCTCTCTGCCAAGTTCGTCGCCGTGCCGGACACGGCCGCAAATTGAATAATCGTGCCCAAGCAGGCGGCGCGCTGCGTCGAAATCATGTTCTGCGAGCGCGGCGCGCACGCGCGTCGAACTGACGCGCTCGCCGTCAACTTCGATAGTGGGCACGGCGGCGACTTCAAAACCTTGTTGGGCGCCCGCCTCTTCGAGGGTGGCAAAGTCTCCGGCCCGCTGGTGGCCGAAGCAAAAATCGTCGCCCACGAGTACGTAGCGCGCGCCGAGACCGTCGCTCAGCAGGCGCTGTATAAACTCCTGCGGCGCCAGACTGGAGAACGCTTTGTCGAAGCGCACCACGAGCACCTGTTCGGCGCCGGCCGCCGCGAGGGCGGTGCATTTTTCGCGCAGACTGCTCAGGCGCGCCGGCGCAGCGTCGCCCTGGAAAAACTCCCGCGGCGCCGGCTCGAATATCATCACGGTCGCCTTGGCGCCGAGCGCCTGCGCCCGTTCGCGCAACTGGGCCAGCATCGCCTGGTGCCCCAGGTGCATACCATCGAAGTTGCCGATCGTGACGGCGCTGCCGCGGTGACGGGCGCGCAGATTGTGCAGACCGCGAATCAGCTCCATGCGTGGAGCGCCTTCAAAAGGGTGTGATTATACAGGAGTCGATTTAAGGGCTGAGGACTGAGTCGCTAGTCAGTCCATCCGTCGCCCTCAGATGCCGAGGCCGCAGCCCCGCCAATAGCAGAACTGCAAAGTACACAACCACAGCGACAGCGATCCAGAGCGCCAAATGCCACGCCCGCTCGAGACCCGCCCATTCCAGCCACAACGACAACGGCCCCACGCCGACCGCCAGCACGGCCGCCATCGCACCGTTGGCAATCGCAACGCGAATCGCCAATGGCGCCCATCCACTCGCGGCGCGGTAAACCCCTTTGCGCCGCAGTCCCCAAAACAGCAGGCCGGCGTTTACAAAAGCCGCCAGAGATGTCGCCAGCGCCAGCCCCGCGTGCGGCGCGCGAAAACCGAGCAGCGCCATCGGCGCCGTGATCGCACCATTCAGCGTAATATTCGCGCAAACGGCGATGACGCCCACCCGCACCGGCGTGCGCACATCCTGCCGGGCGTAAAAGCCCGGCGCGAGTACCTTGACCAGCGTGAAGCCCATCAGTCCGAAGGCGTAGGCCATCAGGCTCCAGTGCGCCATGCGCACATCGTGGCCGCTGAATTCGCCGTAGCGAAACAGGGTCGCGATCAGCGGGCCGGCGAGCATGAACAGGCCGACCGCGGCCGGCAGGACGATGACCAGCACGAGGCGCAGCGCCCAGTCGATAGTCGCCGAGAACGCTTCGCCGGCGCGCTTTGCATGATGCGCCGACAGGCCCGGCAGGATGACGGTGGCCAGGGCAATGGCGAACACGCCGAGCGGGAATTCCATCAGCCGATCGGAGTAGTACAGCCAGCTGACGCTGCCGGTGGCGAGGAACGAGGCGATCAGGTTGTCGATCAGCAAATTGAACTGCGACGCGGACGAGCCGAACAGCGCCGGCAGCATCAGCCGCAGGGTGCGGCGCACGGCGGGGTGTCCGCGCGGCAACCGCGGGCGCGGCAGCAGTCTCAGCCGCCACAGGAACGGGAACTGGAAGGCAAGCTGGACAATACCGGCGATCAGCACGCCCCAGGCAAGTGCCATGCCGGGATTCGGCAGCATCGGCGCGAGGCCGATTGCGGCGCCGATCAGCAGGATGTTGAGGATAACCGGCGTGAAGGCCGGCACGCCGAAGCGGCCGTAGGTGTTCAGCACGCCGCCGGCGAGCGCCGTCAGCGAGATGAACAGCAGGTACGGGAACGTCAGCCGCAGCATTGCGACCGACATCGCGTACTTGTCCGGGTCGGCGGCGAAGCCGGCCGCGAACACGTAGATCAGAATCGGCGCGGCGACAATGCCGATGACGGTGATGACGCCAACGATCAGGCTGAGGGTGCCGGTGATGCGCGCGACGAATTCGCGCACCGCCGCGTCGCCGCCCTCGGCACGCACTTCGCCGAGTACCGGCACAAACGCCTGTGAAAAGGCGCCCTCGGCGAACATGCGGCGCATGAAGTTGGGGATCTTGAACGCGACGAAGAACGCGTCCATGACCAGCCCGGCGCCGAAGGAATGGGCAAATATAATGTCGCGCGCGAAGCCGAGTACGCGCGACAGCAAGGTCATGCCGCCGACGACGGAGGTTGATCTGAGAAGCGAGCGCGCCATGAAGCCCCCAATGTTTCAGCGGGCCATGATAGCGGGCGCGCAAAAAAAAAGCCCGGCCTGAGGCCGGGCTGCATTCGACACGTCAGGCGACTTGCTGCTGCCGATGATGCCCTTCGGCGAATTCTTCGATCATTTTCCGGTTGAACGCGGGGATGTCGCCCGGCTTGCGGCTGGTAACGAGCCCGCCGTCGGTGACGACCTCCTCGTCCACCCAATTTGCGCCGGCGTTGGTCAGGTCGCTCTTCAACGTGGGCCACGAGGTCATCGTCTTGCCCTTGATCGCGCCGGTTTCGATCAGCAGCCAAGGCCCGTGGCAAATCGCGGCAACGGGCTTGCCCTCCTGGAAAAACCGCTTGGCGAACTCGATCGCCTTCGGCTGCAGGCGCAGATTGTCCGGATTCATCTGTCCGCCGGGCAGCACCAGGGCGTCGAAATCCGCCGCATTCGCGGCATCAAGCGTGACATCCACCGGAAAGCTGTCGCCCCACTCCTTGTGCTGCCAACCTTTAACCTCCTTTTCTTCCGGCGACACGATCTGCGTCACCGCGCCCGCCTCCTGGAGCGCCTTCTGCGGCTCCGCGAGTTCGGACTGTTCAAAGCCATTCGCGACCAGAATGGCGACCTTCTTGCCTTGAAGCTCCTTCATTGGCGTTCCTCCATGTCGATGTTGACGGTCTGTTCAAGTTATACGGGCCGCGGCAACATTGCCGACCACGCCGTCACAATTGACAAACCGGGCAAAAATCCGCATCATGCGCAGTCTTTCGAGTTTTACGCGCGCATATTTTGGCGCTTCAGGAGTTCAAGACCTTGGCGAACAGCAATCAGGCCAGAAAGCGGGCACGGCAGGCGGAAGAGCACCGGGATCACAACGCCAGCCTCCGTTCCGAGGTTCGCACCTACATCAAGAAGACCGTCAAGGCGATCGACGGCGGCAACGCCGAAGATGCCGCCCGCGCCTACAAGGAAGCCGTGCCCGTCATCGACAGCATGGTCAACAAGGGCATCATTCACAAGAACAAGGCTGCGCGCCACAAGAGCCGCCTGAACGCTCGCGTTCGCGCCATGGGCTAAAGCTCCTTCACGAGCTTAACGTATAATAAGAAGCCGGTCCCGAAGACCGGCTTTTTTTCGCATCGGGGATACCGCCCCTCATGTCATTTCCAGTCGTCCTGCAACATATCCGCACGCTGATCGACGAAGACTTTCGCGCCGTCGATGCGATGATCCATTCCGAGCTGCACTCGGAAGTTGCACTGATCAACCAGCTGGGGCACTACATCGTCAACGGCGGCGGCAAACGCCTGCGCCCCCTGCTTGTGCTGCTCACCGCGCGCCTGTGCGATTACCAGGGCCGCGCCCACATCGACCTCGCCGCGATCATCGAGTTCATCCACACCGCCACGCTGCTACACGACGACGTCGTCGATACCTCCAAACTCCGCCGCGGCCGCGAAACCGCCAACGAAATCTGGGGCAACGAAGCGGCGGTGCTTGTCGGCGACTTCCTCTACTCGCGCACCTTCCAGATGATGGTACGCGTCGGCGACATACGCGTCATGGAAATCATGGCCGACACCACCAACATGATCGCCGAAGGCGAAGTGCTTCAGCTGCTCAATGCGCACGACCCGGCCACGACCGAGGAACGCCACCTCGAAGTCATCCGCCGCAAAACTGCGAAGCTGTTCGAAGCCGCCGCCCAGGTAGGCGCCGTTTTAGCCGGCCAGCCGGTCGCCAATGAACAGGCCCTCGCGCGCTACGGCATGCACCTCGGGATTGCCTTCCAGCTCATTGACGACGCCCTCGACTACGGCGGCGACAGCGACGAGCTCGGGAAGAACGTCGGCAACGACCTCGCCGAAGGCAAACCCACGCTGCCGCTGATTTACGCCATGCGTCACGGCTCGAGTACGCAGGCGCGCCTGGTTCGCGAAGCCATAGAAAATGGCCGCGCCGATTGCCTGACCGACATCACCAGCGCGATCGACGAAACCGGCGCGCTCGACTACACCCGCTCGCGCGCGCAGGCCGAGGCGGACGCCGCCCTGGAGGCACTGGCGCGTTTCCCCGCCTCCACCTATCGCGATGCACTGGAGAATCTGGCTCGCTTTGCAGTCGACCGGAGTAATTAGATAACGGGGTTCGAATTCGGGAGGCGACATCGTTCCCGCGACAACATTCAGGCTTCGTTCAAATCCGCGACCGCCGCCGCTTCCGCCTCCGAAGCCGTCAGGCATGTCAGCGCTTCTTCCGCCCGCACCATCTCCGGTGCCTCCCATTCCGGCAGGTCGGTCATCATGAAGCCCAGGCTGGCATCCCGATGCAGTGCGCCGTGCGTCCAGCGCAACCGCCCCACCGTCGCGCGGGAAATGTACTCGGTCTTCAGACCGCCAAACATGTAGCCGGGCGTGCAGGAACAGATCACCGCCGGCGGCGTATCCGTCAGATCGAAACTCTGCGCCAACCGATGCAACGCGTCCGGATAGAACGACCGGCGCGTCGCCTCGAACCACCAGCGATCGGGAAACCACTCCGCCGTCGCGTCGTGCGCGCGCCGCTTGAGCGCTGCCACCACCGGCGCATAACCCAGCGGATCGCCATCCTCCTCACGATAGCGCCAGACACATCCGGCATGCCCCGGCCGCCGCTCGATCAACGCGCGACCACGGCTGCTGCACAATCGCCACGCGCTGGCGCCCGCGCAGATCACCGCCAGATCGACTCCGGGCACCTGCGCGAATACTTCCGCCAGCGCCGTCGCCGCACCGGGCGCCGCATATGCGACCAGATTCGTCACCAGACCGTAGGGATTGAACACGACATCGTGTGCGCCAACCAGACGATGGCGCACCCTGAAGCCTGCCTGCTTCACCGCGCTGCGCACCGCGGGCCAGATATTGACCAACGGCTCACCGCCGGCAATGCCATGATCCGACAACAGAATCGTATTGAACGGCATATCCGGATGGCGCACCTTGAACGCCTTCACCTGCGTGTCGACCGCTTGCAGTACCTCCGCCAGGCCATCAGGTCCGCTTAAATGTGCCAAACCATCGGTCGACACGATATACATCGAAAAAATCGCCGACGGCGACTCCGCGAATGCCTGCAGCCCGTGCTTCAACTCCCAGATGCTGTAGCGGCGCGGCAGGCCGTAGGCTACGGCCGTGCGCACCAGGCCGTGCAGCTTCCAGTCGAAAGTCTCCTTCCACGACGCCGGCACCTCCGCGAGACTCAGGCCGCCCTTGAGCTTCTTTGACGTCGAGTCGAAGTAGCGCGTCTCGTAGCCGAGCGGGCGCGTGCTGCCCAGCGGCTCCAGCAGGCTCGACCAAGCCGTGTAGGAAATCGACGGGAAGGTACTGTTGAGCGCCGCGGGGCCCTGGAAATCCTCGAACAGCGAGCTGCCGCCCGTCATCTGCCGCACCAGCGTGTACGGAACGGCATCAATGCCGATTATCAGTGTTCGCGGCGGACCGCCCTGTTCGCGCGCGCCCGCCCGAACCGGCGCCACCAGATCGGCGTCCTTATAAGAGCGAACCGCCGTGCGTGCGCGCAACATCACAGCACCCGATCCAGAAACGCGAGCGTCTTGCGGCGCATGAAATTGCGGCCGAGTGGCGTCATCGCGAGAAAAGCGCTTTTGTGTCCATAATGCATCGTATATCGCTCCGGCCGCCCCATGGCCTCCCATAAGGCTGCACGCGAACGCGCCGGCATGCAAGTATCGTACAGCGCGTCGAACAGCAAAATGCGCTCTGAGCGGTAGCGGCCGGCAAAATGCGCAGGGTCGTTCGCATAGGTCGCCGACTCGAGAACGCGGTAATACTCCTCCCAGCTCAGCCCCAGCTTTTCCATCACTGCGGCCTTTGCCATCCCGGGCTTGCCGCCGCAGCTCGCAATGATATCCGCCGGGTGCGCACCGCCCAGTACCACGACGCCCGCGCGCAGGCGCGGCTCCACGCCCAGCGTCAGCGCGGCCAGAAACGCGCCCATGCTGAAGCCCAGCAGGCCGATGCGCTCGCCATCGACCTCCGGCCGGTCCAGTGCCCAGTCGATGCAGCGCATCAGGTCAACCACCGCGATGCGCATGCATTCGGCCATCTCGTCGGCCTTCGCCGTCAGCGCCTCGTAGCTTTCGACTGCGGCGAGGCCGAACCAGTCGAGCAGATAATTGTCGGCCAGAATCTGCATGATGTGACAGTCGCCACCGTAATGGCGCCGCAACGTTCGCACCATCGCCTCGGTAGGGTAGGTATAGCTGCCAAAAATCGGCAGCACGATGATCAGCTTGTGGCACCCGGGCGACTTGCTGTGCCAATAGCGCGCGCGCACCAGGCCGTCCGGCTGACGGGTGAGGCCGGCCGACGGAAAACGCACGTAGCGAACGACATGATCTGCGGTTTCCAGTTTCGTCAGGATGCGGTTTTTGAATTCGATCGGTGCGCGATGGTATTCAAAAGCGGCGGCTTCAGCGGGCGGCGGGAGAGACGATGCGGAGGCATTCGAGCCGGCGTATGGGTCGTGGTCGTGTTTGACGAAGCCGCCGGTGATCAGTGCGGAAAGCGCCAGGCGCAACGTCGATTTATCGCGGGTCATTTATTCCTCCATGTGGACCTTGTTATACCGCCTTGGCGTCGGGTTTATGCGGCCTGCCGGCTGTAGTCCCGGTTCTTCCAGCGCGACCGGACGCCGCGCCAGTAGCGCCATGCCGAATGCCAGGTCATCGCCAGGTACAGCGTGCCGATCGCCGGCATCGCGATGCACCATAACGGTGAACGGTCATAATAGCGCAGCGTGGGCCAATACGAGGCCGCCATTGCCGCCCATGCCGCCACCGCCAGCCAGCGGCCGGCGGGGAAAAACAATCCCGCGACCGGCATCCAGCACGCCAGCGCCAATGCCAGCGTGCACAATGCCAGCAGCAGCGACGAATAGTGCAGTTGCGTGAACGCAGTGCGCGCGACCATCTCCCAGATCGAGCCGAGCGACCGATACTCGCGCCGGCTCACCACGCTTTGCGACAAGCCGATCCACGTTCGCCTGCCCTTGTTCTTGACCGCCCGCGCCAGCGCGCAATCGTCGATTACGGCGTCCTTGATCGCGCCGAAGCCACCCAGTTCCGCCAGCACCTCCGCTTCTACCAGCACACAGCCGCCGGCCGCCGCGGCAATCCAGCGACGCGCCGAATTCGCCAGCGCGAACGGATAGAGCAGCTTGAAGAAATAAATGAACGCCGGCATCAGCAGACGCTCCCAAAAACTCTCCATGCGCAGCCGCGCCATCACCGATACGAACTGGCGGTCGTCCTGCACCGCCCGCGCTCGCAACGCCGCAAGCGCGCCCGGCCTGAGCTCTATGTCGGCATCGAGAAGCAGCAGCCACCGGGTATCGGTCCGCCGACGGCCCTGTTCGAGTGCCCAGACCTTGCCGGTCCAGCCGGTCGGCAATGGCACTCCGGCGATCACATTTGCACCAGCATCGGCCGCGATTGCCGCCGTGCCGTCGCTCGACTGGTCGTCGACCACGATCACTTTCGGATGGCCGCCCTGCTCCGCGAGTGCAGCAAGCGTGCGCGGCAGGACGGAGGCTTCGTCGCGCGCCGGAATCAGTACAGTCAGATCGGTGAAGTCGCTTGCGCTGGGGTCGCCGGTTTCCAGCCGTTCGCGGGTGCTCCACGGCCGCCACGGCGCGAGCAGGATGCCCCACCAGATGACGGCCGAGACACCGGCCAGCACTGCGGCGACCATGGCCGCTTAACGATGGCCGATTTCGCTGACGGGAATCCGTGTTTCGTTGCCGGCGGCGACCGCTTCGGCGCGATTGCCGTACAGGATCGGCAATTCCGGCGCCATCGGCCCCTCCGTGCGCGGACCGCGCAGCGACGCCAGGAGGGCCTTGATGGGATGCGCGAACGTGTCGTCGACGGCCGTGCCTTCATACCCGCAGTGCGCCATGCAGTTGTCGCACTTTGGATTCTTGCCGAAACCGTACTTGTCCCAGTCGGTCTCGTCCATTAACTGCTTGAAGGTCGGCACATAGCCTTCGTCGACCAGCAGGTAACACGGCTTCTGCCAGCCGAAAATGTTGTAGCACGGCATCGACCACGGCGTGCACTGATACGACTGGTTGCCGGCCAGAAAATCAAGAAACAGGCCGGACTGGTTGAAGGGCCAGTTGGCGCCGCGGTCCTTGCCATGCTTGAAAATATCGCGGAACAATTCCTTGCTCTTGCTGCGCGGCAGGAAGGCATCCTGTTTCGGGGCATGCTGATAGCTGTAGCCGGGCGAAATCATGATGCCTTCAATGCCCAACTTTGTCGCATAGTCGAAAAAGTCCGCCACCCGCTTCGGGTCCTCGCCGTCGAACAACGTGCAATTGATGGTGACGCGAAAGCCTTTTTCGAGCGCCGCGGAAATCGCCTGGGTAGCCTTGTCGAAAATGCCTTCGCGATCGACCGAATGATCGTGACGTTCGCGGTCGCCGTCCAGGTGCACCGAAAAAGTCAGGTACGGCGATGGCTTGAACAGGTGCAGCTTCTGCTTGAGCAGAATCGCGTTGGTGCACAGGTAAACGAATTTCTTGCGCGCGGTAATGCCTTCGACGATCTCGACGATTTCCTTGTGGATCAGCGGTTCGCCACCGGGAATCGAGACCATCGGCGCGCCACACTCGTCCACCGCACGCAGCGCATCCTCGACACTCATGCGTTTTTTGAGAATGTCGTCCTCGTAATCGATCTTGCCGCAACCCGGGCACGCCAGGTTGCACTGAAACAGCGGCTCCAGCATCAAAGTCAACGGGTATCGCTTCACGCCCTTGAGCTTCTGCGTCAGGACGTAACGCGCGACACGATATTGCTGAACCAGGGGTATACCCATACCATCCTCCTTAACCGATGTTCTTGTTTCCGCCGCGTTCCCTCGCCGCGAAAATTTCAATTGATTAGCGTAGGCGCCGCAGCGGATTGAGTCAAACTGCCGCCTTGTTGATTCTACTCCGCGACCGACGGCAGCCGGTCCCGAAATTCGCCGCGCAACCGCTGCCATTCAAGCTTGAGCCAGGGCGTGAACTGTGCCGGGGTGGCCGCGATTTCACGATCGAGTTCGGCCGGCGTGACAAACCGCGTCGCTTCGATTTCATTAACGTTCGCCCGCACCGCATCGGCGGGCGCGACGCCAGTATAAACCCAGCACAGTTCGTGCTCGGCGCCGAGGCCGCCGAAGTCGGCGTGATATTCGAATTTGAACACGAAGTCGAGCGGACATTCGAAGCCCAGCTCCTGGCGCAGGCGGCGCTGCGTCGCCTCCGTCATGGTTTCGCCGCGGCGCGGATGGCTGCAGCAGCTGTTGGCCCAGTAACCGGGCCATAACCGTTTTTCGCGGCCGCGCTGCTGCAACAGCAATTCGCCGCGTTCATTGAAAATGAACAGCGAAAATGCGCGATGCAGCGTGCCGTCGCCGTCGTGGCAGGCGGCCTTGCTGTCGTGGCCGATTTCCCGATCGTCCGAATCGACGAGAATCAGTTCTTCCGATTCGAACGACACGATCTTGTCGCGGACCACACTATCCAATTTCAACCTCCATCGCCTGGTATCCCGCATTTTGCATCGCACGAATCACACGCTCACGATCGTCCGGACACAGCGCGATCATCGACCCGCCGCCGCCCCCACCGGTCAGCTTCGCGCCGACAGCACCATTGTCGCGCGCAACCTGAATCAATTCCTCAATTTCCCAGCTCGATACCTGCAGGGCGTTCAACTGGCCCTGGCAGATGTTCATCAGTTCGCCGAGCTGTTCGAGGTCGTGATTTTCGATCGCCTCGATGCCCTGCAACGTCAGCGCGTCGATGTCATCGAAGATGCGCTCGTACAGCGTCTTGTTGCGCTCCCAGGCGCGGCGCACGCGCGCAACCATCTTCGCCGTCAGGCTCTCGACACCGGACAGTCCGATCACCAGCGGCAGCGGCTCCTTGAGATGCAACGGCTTGATCAGCGGCGGCTCGCCGCGCCGGTACAAGAGTGTGCGGCCGTAAGTAGCGACGGTGTTGTCGATGCCGGATGGCGTACCATGCGCCACCTTTTCGCATTCGTAGGACAACTGGCAGACATCGTCGTCGGACAGATTCAATTTGCAATGCCGGTCGAGCGCGCGAATCACGGCAACCGCAAGCGCGGCCGAACCGCCGAGCCCCATCGCGCGCGGCACGTTAGGGTACACCTGGATGCGCATCGACCGGTCGGCGATGTCGAATTTCTTCAGGATCAACCCCAGCGACTGCAGGAACGACCCCGGGTGCTCGTTGCCTGGGTTCAGGCGCTGCTCAATGCCCCAGCGCGGAATCATGAACGTGGTGCCTTTGTCGGAATCCTCGACCCGTGCACGAATTGCCAGCGGCACCGGCGCGGCGATTGCGTGACGGCCGTATACGACCGAATGCTCGCCCAGCAGAATCGCCTTGCCGTGACCGGCGGCGTAGTCTTCCTCGCTGACCTGCTTGCGCTTTTTCGTCGCCGGCTTCGGCTGCGACTGTTCGCGTACTTCGGCGATCAACTGTTCCGCCTTCCAGATCTTGATCTCGCCGCACTGGAGCAGCCGATCGACGACCGTGTCAAAAATATCCGCGGTGGCGCCGGCCGCCATTGCCACGCTGCGCGCGTGCAGCGTCATATGGCCTTCCTGGATGCCGCTCGTCACCAGCGCGCGCAACGCCGAGAAGTTTTGGGCCAAGCCCACCGCGCCCATGATTTCCGCCAGTTCGCGCGCGGACTTCGCGCCCAGCAGGCGATGATTGACGGCGACGGTCGGATTCGACTGTAAAGGCCCGCCGACGGTGCCGACCTTCATCGGGATTTCGATACTGCCGACGAGATCGCCGTTTTCGTTCTTGTACCAGCGCGTTAACGAGGTGTAGGACTTGCCGCGCGCGGCATAGGCGTGCGCAGCGGCTTCGAGCGCGCGCCAGTCGTTGCCGGTCGCAAGCGCCACCGCATCGACGCCGTTCATCACGCCTTTGTTATGCGTTGCCGCGCGATACGGATCGACGATAGCCAAGTCATTGGCGAGGATGATGCCGTCGCGGACTTCCTCGCCGGCATAACCCTTGCCTGCCAGCAGCTTCGTCGGAATCACCGCCTTCGCCCACACCAGTGCGCGGTCGGTCAGGTTCGACAGAATGCGCAAAAACACCTTGCCGCCGGTGATCGCCTCGACCAGTGGCGCAACTCCCTCGCACATTGTGTTGACGAGGTTCGCACCCATCGCGTCGCAGGTATTGACCAGCAGATGCAGCACAACCATATCGCGGCTGCCGTCGGGGGACGCGTGAATAATGACCTCGATGTCCTGCGCACCGCCGCCGCGCGCAACCATGTTCGGATGCAGGCTGTTGGCAAGATTGATGATTTCCTCCTTGCGTTGCAACAGCGCCGCCTGCGCCTTGGTCGAGTGCGCGACATCGACCACCTGAATCTGGCCGATCAGGATCGGATCGGTGCTTTCGGTGCTGAAGCCGCCGGCATTGCGCATCAGCTTGGCGGCCGAACTCAGCGCCGCGACGATCGACGGCTCCTCGACCACCAGCGGCACGACGTAGTCCTTGCCGTTGATCAGGAAATTCAGTCCGAGGCCGACCGGCAAACCCATCACGCCGATGACGTTTTCGATCATCTTGTCGGCCCGCTGGATATTCAGCGTGTGCTCGCCGCTCACGAGCGCCTGGTAGTCCTCCTTGGACAGCAGTCCACGCTCACGTACGAGGCGCACCCGTTCCGGCACCGACAATTTGTAAAACCCGGGCATGCGTGATTGGTCCATCGTGAACTCCTTAGTCGTGTTCGACCTGCAGGCCGTTCGGGTCGGTCGCCAGGTCGAGCATCCGGAAACCCGTCTGCTCGATTCGCCGGCCAAACTGCGCCAGCCGGTTGCCGTCGGTCGTCAGCGCGACGCCGACGTCGCCGCCGCCGGCGCCGCAGGTTTTGTATGTCACGCCGCAATCCGCGGCTATCCCGCCTATTTTAACGTGTTCGGCACTGATTATGTCTGCCCCGCTCGCGCGACCGAGTCCCGCCAGCGCCTCGGCGTAGGCCGCCGCCGCTTCAACGACGGTCGCCGCATCGCCGCACAACGCCGCCATCGCGCCGGCACCCGCGCAGCATTTGAGCTCGTTCATCACCTTTTTGTAGTGGTTCGGAGCAACCTCGCGCCAGGCGCCGATGCGGCGCAGAAAATCGGCCGTCGAAGCCGATTTGCCGGACCAGATGCAGCCGATGTGGAGCCCGGGCGGCAGCGTCACCGGCTCCACCCGCGGTCCTTCCTCTTCCAGCCGGTAGACAATCGTGCCGCCGTGCAGGCTGGCGGCGACATCGAGGCCACTGCCGCGGCCGCCCTGCATCTCCCGGTGGGCGGCAATCAGCCGGCTGGCGCTCGGCGCCGCCTGGTCGCGCAGCGCACATAAGGCACCGGATAGCGCCACCGTCAGTGCCGCACTTGAGCCCAGTCCGAGCTTGTTGCCCGCAACGAAAAAAGCATCGGTATCCAGCTCGGCACGAAATGGCGGTAGCGGATCCTCGCCGGCAGCTGCGGCAATAACGGCGCCGGTGAGCTGCAGCTTGTTCGCCTCGGCCGGCGCGAGATCGGGCCACTCGATCCGGCCGTCGCCGAGGCGGCCGCGGGCGCCGTGAATGCCAAGGCTCGGCGCATCGATCAGGTAATCGTCGCTGGCCGCGTCCGACAACGTCGCCCGCGCGCGGCGATCGACCGCCATCACCACCGCGGGCGCACCTTCGAGAACCGCATATTCGCCGAGCAGCACGAGCTTGCCGGGCGCTGAGGCTACGATACGCACGATAGCCGGGAAACGCCTTGAATCACGCGAGCGCCCTCGCCCAGTCCGGTCGTCATTACCTCTTCCACGCCCGGCACGTCCGCGAGCGCGGCGGCCACGCATGCGACGTCATCCGGCAGACAGATCGCCTTGACCTGCGGCCCGGCATCTACCGTAAAGAACACCCCGACACCTTCCTGCTCGCGCAGCGTACGTACGCGGTGCAGGCATTCGACCGTCGCCCCGGACCAGTACAGCAACCCCGGCTGCGTCGCCAGCATCATCCCGTGCATCTTGAGGCAACTGTGCTCGCTGAGCGTTGCCAGCGCCTCGAAGTCGCGTGCCAGCACCGCGCGCCGGGCGGCAACAAGATCGCCCGGCGTGGTCAAGACATAATCGGCGTAGAACGGCGACGTCCGGCGTGACAGTTCCATGCCGGCGGTCGAGCCGATGCTTTTGGCGCGCTTCGATGTCACCGCGACCACCACTTGGAGCGGCCACTCCGCCGCATCCAGTACCGGCTGCGCGAAGGCGTCCTCGCCGTCGGCGCGCGTACCCGCCGCCATTTCGACGAAGCCGCCGAAGATCGATCGCGCCGCCGAACCCGAACCGCGGCGGGCGAGGATCGACAGTTCGCGTGCATCCAGATCGAGATCGAGCGCGGCGGCTGCCGCGCGCACCAGCGCCGCGAAACCGGACGCCGACGAAGCAAGGCCGGCGCCGGTCGGGAAATTGTTATGGCTGTCGATTTGCGCGCGCCAACTCACACCGGCGCGTGTGCGCAGCAGATCGAGGCAGGCCGACGCTCGCTCGCATTGAGCTGCGTTTTCCGCTCCGTTCAGGTTGAACCGGTCGCGCTCGAGCGCCGGATCGAATGCGACGCGGGTGCGCGTCCATAGCGATTCGAGCGTAACCGACAGCGAGCCCGCCGCCGGCAGATTCAACGCAATGTCGCGCTTGCCCCAGTACTTTATCAGCGCGATGTTGGGTTGGGCCTGGGCTGCAGCCTTCGGCGCCTGTGATGTTTGTTTATCCACTATGCCTCGATGACGCAAAGTCGCTAGTGCTGAGTCGCCAGGCCAAGTACAAGATGGCACTCCAACAACTCAGTCCTAGCGACTCAGTCCTAGCGACTCAGTCCTAGCGACTTCAAAAGTACCCGTTGCTCCGAAACCACTCCACTGCATCGACAAACGCCGCCTTCGCCGGCCGCGGCTGGTACCCGAGTTCGCGCTCGGCGCGCGCATGCGAGAAGAACATTTTCTTTTTCGCAAGCTTGGCGCCGGCGACTGTCAGCGCGGGCGCCCGGCCGGTCAGTTGTGCCACGCCTTCGGACAGATACGCAAACGGCATGACGACGTTGTGCGGCATCCTCACGAGCCGCGGCTTGCGTCCGGCCACGGCCGCCGCCTCCAGGATGATCTGCTGCAGCGTCATGTCTTCGCCGCCGAGGACGTAGCGGCGGCCGCGCGTACCATGTTCGTAGGCCTGCAAATGGCCGGTGGCGACATCATCCACGTGCACGATGTTGAGGCCGGTATCGACGTAGGCCGGCATCCGCCCGCGCGCGGCGTCAAGGATCAGCCGGCCGGTCGGCGTCGGCTTGATGTCGCGCGGGCCGACCGGCGCCGACGGGTTGACGGTCACCACATCGAGGCCTTCCTTCTCGGCCAGCTTGCGGACTTTCTGCTCGGCGAGAAACTTGGACCGCTTGTAGTGTCCGATCATGTCGGACGCGCTGACCGGCGTCTCCTCGTCGCCCTGCGAACCGTCCGCCGGCAGCCCGAGCGTCGCAACGCTGCTGGTATAGACGATGCGACCGACGCCGGCGCGAATTGCCGCCAGAATGATATTGCGGCTGCCGCGCAGATTGCTGGCGTAGATTTCGTGCGGGCTGCGTGCCCACAAGCGGTAATCGGCGGCGACGTGAAACAGGCCGTCGCAGCCTTTCATGGCCCGCGCCAGCGAATCCGGGATCCGCAAATCGCCGACGAACAGTTCCACGTCGAGACCGCGCAGGTTGTCCAGGCGGCTCGATTCGCGCACCAGCGTGCGCACCGTGTACCCCGCGTCGAGCAGCCGCCGCGCGACGGCCGAGCCGACGAAACCGGTTGCGCCAGTGACAAGAACGGTGTCATTCATGGCTGCAGTATAACCGGCAAGGTCTCGGCGGCCAGTTTCAGCGCCCGTCGCGCCGCGGCGAAGTCAGCTCGCAGCGCGCCCGCCGCGCGCCAGGCCGGAATACCGCCGCGCAGCAGGCCGGACAGGCCGCGCGGGCGAAATGCGCCCTCGGCGTCAATCAGCCCCAACAGCGCAGCCGGCAACGCACGTTCCGCCGGATCGCAAATCGCCTTGACGGCAAAAAACGGCAGGCCGCTCTGCGCGGCGACCAATGCGACGGCGCCGCTTTCCATGTCCACCGCAGCCATGCCCTCGTTGGAAAGCACGCGTTTGGCTTCGACCGCCGTCACCGGCTCGCGGCTGGACCACAACGCCCCCGAGCTCACCGGCACCCGCGCGGCGAGTTCTTTCACTGTACGCGCGTGCCAATCCCCATCGACTGCTACGCCAGCGGGATTATCGGCCGTCAGAACCCGCTCGGGAATCATGATGTCCCCACATCTCAATGCCGGCGACAATCCGCCGGCCGTGCCCCAGCTCAACAGCGCCCGCGCACCCCGCGCGACCAGCCGCTCCGCCGCCACGGCGGCGCGGCGCGGCCCGATGCCGCAGACGATTACGGCGCCACCCGCGACGTCGAAAGAGTCGCCCGCACGGGATTTGCGGCCACCCAGCGTTTCCGCCTCGGCGGGCAGCGCCACTACGATGCCGACCTGGTTTGGAATGTTGCCCGCTCGCTTACGCGGAAGCCATTGCGTTCCGGTAGCGCGCCAGCGCCCAGTACGGAAAGTAGTGACTGTAGCCGTGATACTTCAAATAAAAGACGCGCGGGAAGCCGGGCGCGTTAAAGCCCGGGTCGGTCCAACCGCCATCGCGCTGCGTGCGCAGCAGGTAGGCCACGCCGCGGGCGGCTTCCGGACTGGCCGCTTCGCCGCTGGCGATCAGCCCCAGCAGCGCCCACGCCGTCTGGGCGGCGCTGCCGCGCGGGCCGCGGCCGGCCTGCGCCGGCTCAAAGTAGGTGTCGTTGGTCTCGCCCCAACTGCCGTCGTCGCGCTGGCAACTCTTGAGCCAGGCGGCGGCGCGGCACATTTCCGGCGCCTGCGGATCGATGCCGGCCGCCTCCAGCGCCATCAGGACCGACCAGGTGCCGTAAATGTAATTAGTGCCCCAGCGGCCGAACCATGCGCCGTTATCCAACTGCTCGCGGCGCAGGAAAGCCAGCACACGTTCACGCGCCGCTGCATCGCCGGGCCGGTCGAGATAAGCCAGGAACATCAGCACGCGGCCGCTGACATCGCTTGTCGGCGGGTCGAGCAGCGCGCCGTGGTCGGCAAACGGGATCTGGTTCAGATATTCGTGATCGTTGTCTGAATCGAACGCGGCGAATCCACCGTTTTTCGACTGCATGCCGACCAGCCAGTCGGCCGCGCGCCGAATTGCTTCAGTGTAGCGCCCGCCGCTCTCGGCGCGGTGCATTGCCCAGGCGACCACGGCAGTGTCGTCGAGATCCGGATAGGCATCGTTGCGATACTGGAATGCCCAGCCGCCGCCGGGCAGGTCCGGGTGCGTCTCGCGCCAGTCGCCGGGCGCGTCCAGCAACTGGCGCGCCTTAAGCCATTCGAGCGCCTGCGTCAGCGCCGGCAGTGGTGCGCCTTGCAGGTCCTCCTGCAACGCCAGAACCGTCAGGCCCGTATCCCACACCGGCGATACGCATGGCTGGCAGTAGGCTTCGTCTTCGCGAATAACCAGCAGATCACGAATCGCCTGGCGCGTTTCCTGCTGACGCGGATCGTCCGCGGGCCAGCCAAGCAGCGCCAGCGCTTCGTAGGCATTGACGATCGCGGGAAAGATGGCGCCGAGCCCGCCCGTGCCGTTCAGCCGCGGCACAATCCACTCCTCGGCTCGCTTTAGCGCGCGGCGGCGCACGAACTTCGGAACCAGCGGCTCGAGCGTCCGGCCGATCTTGTCGAGCACGAGAAACACGCGCTCCAGCGCCGACCGCTTCGGGAAGTAATGCTTCTCCTCTTCCGGCGGCACCGTGAACAGCTCGCGCACGTGCACGTCGTCCGGGTTCTTCGCGCGCGCCTTGAGCGTACAGAGGATAGCGAGTGGCGTCATGACCGTGCGGGACCAGTACGACACCTTGAGCAGATGAAATGGGGACCACCGCGGCAGCAGCACGAATTCGACCGGCACGAACGGCACCGCACGCCACGGCACCTCACCGAACATCGCCAGCGCGATGCGGGTAAAGACATTGGCGCGCGCCGCGCCACCGCGTTGCAGGATCGCCTCTCGCGCGGCCCGCATGTGCGGCGCGTCGATGTCATCGCCAACGAGCTTCAGGGCAAAATAGACCTTGACGCTGCAACTGATGTCCATCTCGCCGCCGCTGTACAACGGCCAGCCCCCGTGCGTGCCCTGGCAGCGGCGCATGTAGGTGGCGAGCTTGGCCTCCAGCTCCGGCTCGCGCTCGCCCAGGTAGCGCAACATGAGGATATATTCGGCGGAAATGGTGCAGTCGGTTTCCAGCTCATAGCACCAATGGCCGTCCGGGTGCTGGCGCGCGAGTATGGCCTCGCGTGCGGCCGCGATCGCCTCGTCCAGTTGACCGCTGGAAACCGTTTCAGACGCCGCCGCCGCGTCCACGACAGTGCCTTCGTCTTGTCTCGACATATCGTACATCGTTAGTCCGGGTGTTTTAGCGCTGGGCGGCGTGTGGTGTCAGCGGAGCGGCGTAGGCGGCGCCGTGCAGGGCGGCCGGCGACCAGTCGGGCGCGATCGGCTGCAACGGCAGGTCGCGGGCGAGACGCGCAAACCAGCGGCGCAGCACGCGGTCGTAGGCGGGAAACAGGCGCGTCACGATCACGGTGTTCTTGACCGCGCGGCGCGAAATCTTGACTTCGTTGCCCGACTTGAAGTCGGGACAGTCGTGAATCGACTGCAGGGTCCGGACCGCGAGACCCAGCGCGATCAGGCAGAAGCGGCGAATGCCGACTTCTTCTTCCGGAATCAGCAACGTGTACTCGAACGCGTTGCGCAAATGGCTGTGAGCGACGCTGATCAGACTGGCGTAGGCGTTGCCGAATCCCGGTTGATATGAATCGCGGCTGACTTCGCCAAGTTCGACCCCGTTGGCCTTGAACACGTCGCGCGGCAACCAGCACACGCCGCGGTCGTGATCCTCCCAGAAGTCCTTGAGGATGTTGGTCATCTGCAGACCCTGACCGAACGATACGCCGAGACTGGCCATCGCATCGCGATGACAGGCGGTTTCAGGCGAATAGTCGCAGAACAGTTCCGTCAGCGTCTCCCCGACCACGCCGGCGACGTAATAGCAATACTGATCGAGCGAGCGCAGGTCCGGCAGTCCGTTGACGCTCGCGTTGCGCTCATAGCGCGGCATGCCTTCGCACATGATCGTCAGGCAGCGCGTCAGCGCGGCGCGCTGCGTATCATTGAACGTTTGCGTCACGCGGATGATCGCCGGCGTGTTGGCGACGAGGTTCTTCTCGGCATCGAGTGCATCGGTGACGAGCAGCGGGGTCAGCTCGTCGGCAAATGCCTGCGGATCGGCGGTTCCCGCAACCACATCCACGAACCGTTCGTGGTAATGCCGTTTTTGCTCCACAGTGAGGCTCGACTCGTCCTCGATCGTATCCGCAATCCGGCACAGCAGATAAGCATTCGTCACCACCCGCCGCAACGCTTCCGGCAACTGCGGAATCGTCAGCGCGAAAGTCCGGGAGACGCCGGTAAGGATTTCGTTCTGGTAGCGCTCCGGATCACTCGCAAGGCCCGCAGCGTCGGCAGACTCGTTCATGGCGTTTGCTCCGTCGTTATTCTGGCTGCTCCGCGAATATTAGCAAATTTCTGGCCCCGGGACTCGAAGACTACATGCAGACGAGTATGGTTAAACATTGAGGCGGGCGATGCAACCGCGGGGAAACGCGAACTTCTGGACACCGGCCCGACTTGCCGTTAGGCTGGCGCGCCCATGGCACCCTTTAAAGACCGCATCCCCACCTATCTCTCCCGCGTCGAAGACGCTCTTGACGCCCGCCTGCCGGCCGCGGATGCGGCACCCGAAGGGCTGCACGCGGCAATGCGCTACTCCGTTCTGGGCGGCGGCAAGCGCATCCGGCCGCTGCTATGCTATGCGACCGGCGAAACCCTCGGCATCGGCCCGGCGGCGCTTGATGATCCTGCCTGCGCGGTTGAGCTGATCCATGCCTTCTCGCTGGTGCACGACGACCTCCCGGCGATGGACGACGACGAGTTGCGCCGCGGCCGCCCGACCACCCACAAGGCTTTCGACACCGCCACCGCGATCCTGGCCGGCGACGCACTGCAAACGCTCGCCTTCAACGTGCTGGCGCGTGGCGATGGGCCGGGCCGGCTCGAGATGCTGCGCATTCTCTCCGACGCCACCGGATCGCATGGCATGACCGGCGGGCAGGCGATGGATCTGGCTGCCGAAGGTCGCGAGATCCCGCTGGCGGAACTGGAAACCCTGCACCGCCGCAAGACCGGCTGCCTGATCCACTCCGCTGTCGCGATGGCCTGCTGCGCCTGTCCGTCGCTGGATGCCGACCGGCGTGCGCATCTCGATCGATTTGCCGCCAATATCGGGCTTGCGTTTCAGATTCGTGATGATGTGCTGGATGTTGAGGGTGATACTGCTGTTATCGGGAAGACTCAGGGGGCTGATGCGGCGCATGACAAATCGACCTATCCGGCGTTGATGGGGTTGGACGCTGCGCGGCGGCATGCCGATGAGATTTACGAATCGGCGTTGGCTGAATTGGAGGCGTTTGGGGCGGCTGCCGAGCCGCTGCGTTGGATGGGCGAATTTATCGTTCGCCGCGATCGTTGAAGGGTTTTGTGCCGCCTGCGGCGGCGGGCTGATTGATGCCGGTATCCGGCCCGGCAGCCGGGTTACTTTCCTTACGGGGAAAGTAACCAAAGCCACTGCTCATGGCGCTTGGTCCAAAGTGCATCCCTGCACTTTGGACTACCCGAAGATCGGACTGAAAAAGGGGGCCGGAACAGAACTCACGCGTCCCTGCGCTCGGACAATGTTCCTTGTTTCCCCCTTTTTCAGCCCGATCTTCGGCTGCGCTCAAATCGCGGGCCGGAGTTTTGTTCCGGCCCCTTTTTTCGATACCAGATTCGGGAAGTCCGAAGTACAGGATGTACTTCGGACCAAGCGATACGTCGCATGGTTTTGGTGACTTTTGCCGAAACAAAAGTCACCCGGCCGTCGGGCCGGAACCCGGCACCCAATCAGCCCGCCGCCAAAGGCGGCACAACCCCCTCACCTAGTATCGCAACAAACTCTCAACCGAATACCGCGCCAATTTATCGCGCCCATTCAAAAACGAAAGCTCAATAACAAACACACAGCAGGCAACACTAGCCTGCTGCGACTCAATCAGCGCCGCGGTCGCCGCCGCAGTACCGCCGGTAGCAATCAGGTCATCGATAATCGCGTAGCGGCCGCCGGCCGCAAAGGCATCGGCATGCGCCTCGACCCGATCAGTCCCGTATTCCAGTTCATAGGCCATGCCGACCGTTTCGTATGGAAGCTTGCCCGGCTTACGCACGATTTGCAGCGGTAAAGCCAGCTTTGCAGCCACGGCGGCACCGAAGATAAAGCCGCGCGATTCGATCGCAACGATCGCGTCAGGCCGATACGCCGTCACGCGCTCCGCCAGTCGCTCTACCGTCCAACCGAAACCGGCCGCGTCACCCAGCAGCGGCGTGATGTCCTTGAACACTACGCCGGGCTTGGGAAAATCGGGAACATCCCGGATACGTTCGCGAAGGGTCGCAATATTCATGCTGTCTGTCCCGCTCGTTTTTCTTCCAGGTGCGTCATGATACGCGCGCACAGATCGCGCGTCCCTTCGCCGGTCGCGGCCGAGATCCGGAAGGTCGGGCCGCTCCAGCCGAGTTCAGCGGCGATTGTCGTGCAGCGGGCGTCGTGTTCATCGTCGGCCAGCGTGTCGATCTTGTTGAACACCAGCCAACGCTCTTCGGCGGCGAGTGCCGGGTCGAAAGCCTTGAGTTCGGCCATGATCGCGCGGGCGGCGGCCACCGGCTCATCTGCCAGCGGTGATACATCTACCAGGTGCAGCAACAAGCGCGTGCGTTGCAGATGTCTGAGGAAGCGGATTCCGAGGCCGGCGCCGGCGGCGGCGCCTTCGATGAGTCCTGGAATGTCAGCCATGACAAAGCTGCGCTCGCGGCCGACGGAAACGACGCCCAACTGCGGGTGGAGTGTCGTGAAAGGGTAATCGGCGACCTTCGGGCGCGCCTCCGAGACCGCGGACAGCAGCGTCGATTTGCCTGCGTTCGGCAGACCCAGCAAGCCCACGTCGGCCAGAAGCTTTAATTCAAGCCTGAGCGTCCGCGTCTCGCCGGGCGTGCCCGACGTCGCCTTGCGCGGCGCGCGGTTGGTACTGCTCTTGAAGCGGGTGTTGCCGAGGCCGTGAAAGCCGCCCTGAGCGACGCGCAGACGCTGCTCGGGGGCGGTCAGGTCACCGATCAGTTCTTCGGTGTCGACATCGTAGACGAGCGTGCCGACCGGGACGGGAACTTCAAGATCGGCGCCGCTTTTGCCGGTCATCTCGCGGCCGGCACCGTTTTCGCCGCGCTCGGCGCGGAACGCACGGGTGACGCGAAAGTCGGCGAGCGTATTGAGGCCGCTTTGCGCGCTCAGCCAGACGCTGCCGCCGTCGCCGCCGTCACCACCGTTGGGACCACCGAACGGGATGAATTTTTCGCGCCGGAAGCTGACGCAGCCGTTACCGCCATCGCCGGCGGCAACCTTGATTGTGGCTTCGTCGACAAATTTCATAGTCGCTGGTGCCTAGTAACTAGTACCTAGTGCCAAACACCGGGGATTAACGGCTGCCAGCAAGCCAAGCCCACTAGCGACTAGCGACTAGCTACTAGCGACTAGCTACTCAGAAACGACGCTGACGTGCTTGCGCTGCCGTGCGCCCTTGGTCTCGAACACCACGCGACCGGGCGCCGTGGCGAACAGGGTGTGATCCTTGCCCAGACCGACGTTGCGGCCGGGGTGGAAATGCGTGCCGCGCTGGCGGACGATGATGTTGCCTGCCAGCACCTGCTCGCCGCCGAAGCGCTTGACGCCCAGACGCTTGGATTCGGAATCGCGGCCGTTACGGGTGCTGCCGCCTGCCTTTTTATGAGCCATGCTGCCTCCTAACCGCGCTCGATGCCGGTAATTTCGACTTCAGTGTAATGCTGGCGATGACCGCCGTGACGACGATAGTTCTTGCGTCGTCGCATCTTGACGATCTCTATCTTGTCGTGGCGGCCTTCGCCGCGCACCTTCGCAGTCACCTTGCCGGCGACGCCCGGCGCGCCGACGGAAATGTCCTGGTCGTCGCCGCCGATCATCAGCAGGCGGTCGAACTCGATTTCGGCGCCCGCCTCGGCTTTGAGCCGATCGACGCGAATGACGTCACCCGGGCTGACGCGATACTGTCTGCCCCCGGTCGCAATTACGGCGTACATGGAATTCTCCGTCATGAAAGGTCTGACCGCCAAAAAGGCGAGAATTTTATCGGTTTGACGGGTCCCGGTCAAACGCTTCAGCCACAACCGGCAGCGGCGCGTCGGCGTCGAGCACCTGCGCGGCGGCCGCCGCTGAAAGCGGCTTGCTGTAATAGTAGCCTTGCGCCAGGTCGCACTGGTGCGACTTCAGGAACTTGATCTGGCGAAGGGTTTCGACACCTTCGGCCATCACGTCGAGGCCGAGCCGGTTGCCCATCGCGATGACCGCGCTTACCAGCGACGCCTGCTTGGTGCTGCGCGTCATGGCGACGATGAAACTGCGGTCGATCTTCAGGCACTGGATCGGAAAGCGGCTCAAGTGGCTCAGCGACGAGTAGCCGGTGCCGAAATCGTCAAGCGCGAGCGCGATGCCGAGGTCGTTGAGCTCCTGCATGCGGCGCAGCGCGCCCCGGCTATCGACCATCAGCGCGGTTTCGGTCAGTTCGAGTTCGATATGACGCGAATCGACGCCGGCCGCGCGCAGGATCGCGCCCACCGTCTGCGCCAGATCGTCCTGCAGCAACTGGCGCGCCGACAGATTCACCGACACCGGCACCAGTTTGATGCCCGCCGAACGCCAGGCGTTAATCTGCACACAGGCCTGCTCCAGAATGCCGCGGCCGAGGGCGACGATGTCGCCGGTCTCTTCCGCGACCGGGATGAACTTGGTCGGCGGAATAACGGTCCCGTCAGCCGTCCGCCAGCGCACCAGCGCCTCCAGGCCGACGATGCGGTCGGTGCGCAGATCGACCTGCGGCTGGTATTCGAGGAAAAACTGGTGGCGTTCGCGCGCTTCGCGCAGCCGGCCGCGCAACGTCATGAATTCTTCCGCCGCAGTTTTCATTTCGGCGCTGTAAAACCGAATGCCGCCCGGCTCGTGCCGCTTGGCGTCGCGCAGCGCTGTATCCGCACCCTGCAGCAACTGGCCGGCATCCTCGGCATGATCCGGCCAGAGGGCGGCACCGACGCTCAAGCTGACATCGATGCGGTTGCCTTCCCATTCGAGCGGCACCTCGAGCGCGCTTTTCAGATCGCGCAGCCGTTCGGTCAGCGCATGCTGATCGCGACCGCCGATCACCAGCACGCCGAACTCATCACCGCCGGTACGGGCAACGTGTTCACGTTCCGACACCCGCCCCTGCAGCCGCTTCGCCAGCGCCTTGACCACGAAGTCGCCGGTGCCGCGTCCGAACGCTTCGTTGATGACCTTGAAGCCGTCCACGTTGATCAGCGCCACCGCAAATTGCCGGGCGCCGGCTTCGCGGCGGCCGATACCGGACTCGACGAATTCGTGGAACAGGCTGCGATTGCCGAGGCCGGTGAGATGGTCGTAATAGGCGAGTTCGCGCAGCCGCTTTTCATAGCCCAGCCGCTCGGTGATGTCGTTGCTGACCGTGATCACACTGTCGATCCGGCCCTGGCGGTCGCGCATTGCCACCGCACGCACGTCTACGTCGACCTGATTCCCGTCCGCGCCACGATAGGCGGTAATGAAATGCGCGGGGCGACCGCCCAGCACCTCCCGAAATTCTCGCTCCGCTTCTCGACGCAGCCCTTCGGTGGCGATCAGGTCAAACGCAGACGTCCCGACCAACTGCTCATGGCCGTAACCCAGGTGCAGATCGTGCGCCGGATTGGCATAGCGAATGCGCCCGTCGCAATCGATTTCCTTGATACCCAGCGGCACCGTCTCCATCAGCCGGCGGTATTGCTCCTCGCGCCGCTTGATTTCGTCTTCCGCCATGCGCCGCTCGGAGATGTCCTGAATAATGCCGAACAAACAGTGCGTGCCTTCGCGCGTCAGGTGCCGGCCCTCGACATGTGCGTAACGGATTCCGCCGTCCGGCCGCAACACGCGAACGTCGTAGGCAAATGCGGAGCGATGCTGGGCGGCCGCGTGCAGAATCCGTTCGGCGGCGGCGCGATCGTCGGGATGATAGCTTTCCATCGTCATATCGAACGTCGGCTGCGTCGTCGCCGCGTCGAGCCCGCGCATGCGATACACCTCGTTTGACCACCATACGCGGCCGCTCTCGATCTCCCAGGCCCAGTGGCCGAGATGCGCTATCTGCTCAGCCTGCGCGAGCATCTCGGTGCGCTCTTCCAGCGTCAGGCGCACGCGCACCCGCGCGGTCACGTCCGTCTGCATGCCAAGATAGAAATTGAGCGAGCCGTCCGGATGGAAAATCGGCGTCAGGCTGACTTCGTTCCAGAACGCAGTGCCGTCCTTGCGATAATTGAGGATTTCGACATCGGCCGCCTCGTGATTTTGAATCGCGATGCGCATCCGCTCGACGGCGGCCGAGTCGCTGCCGGGCCCCTGCAGCAGCCGGCAGTCGCCGCCGACAATCTCGTCAAGGCCGTAGCCCGTCAGCTTTTCGAACGCCGGATTGACGTAGACGACGCGAAAGCTGCCGTCGGGCTTCGGCTCGGCGATCGTCATGCCGCTGGCGGCATAGCGCACGGCAGCCGCAAGACGGGCATCGTCTCCGACCGCGGAACTCATGCGACTGTCGCACACATCGGACATATATTTGCTCGACGTCATAAGCGGGCCGGGCCTGCTCCCTCAATTTCTGTTTTATTGGATTATTGTCGCCTAACCGAACCTGCCAATGATACTCCCCGCGCAGATGGCAGAAACGATTGAATCAACGGCGACCGTCACGTATAGTAGCCGGCTTGATCGGGGTGTAGCTCAGCTTGGTAGAGCACTACGTTCGGGACGTAGGGGCCGGAGGTTCAAATCCTCTCACCCCGACCAGTATCAGGTTAAAGGTCAAGGGTTAATGGTAAAGGGATCCTTTAACCCTTCACCTTTGACCCTTTACCCTTCTGACCCTTTACCCTTCACCTTTGACCCTTTACCGTCCGAATCCTGCCGCTTCAGGTGTCGCCTGACGTACCAGGCCGCGCCAATTACCGCCAGCGCCACAATCAGCGCGTCGAAGCGATGGAAATAAACGCCCAGCGTGTCCCAGTGTTCCCCCAGCTTCATTCCGACCCAGGCAAGCGCCAGACACCATAAAAAAGAGCCCGCGAACGTCAGCACAACGAAGCGCGCGATGCGCATGCGCGCCACGCCTGCCGGAAACGAGATAAATGTCCGCACCACCGGCAGCAGTCGGCTGATGAAAATGGTGATCTCGCCGTAATGTTCGAACCAGTAATCCGCCCGGTCCAGATCACGCTGCGAAATCAACAGGTACTTGCCGAAACGCTCCGCCAGCGGCCGACCCCCGCACAGGCCGACGTAATAGGCGATCAGCGAACCGAGCACGCAGCCGATCGCGCCGGCCAGCGCCACCGCCCATAAATTGAACTGGCCGGTCGCGACAAGATAGCCGGAAAACGGCAGCACGACTTCGGAGGGCAGTGGAATGCAGGCGCTTTCGATCGCCATCAACAGGACGACACCGCGATAACCCATGCCGGCGATGGTGGCAATGATAAAGCCGGCAACGGCAGCGACGACGTGTTCGAGCATGAGTCCACCGGCAGCGCCGGAACCTGAAAAGCGCGTACTGTACCTGAAATGGCTATGAGCCGCGACCGCGCAACGGCCGTTACGTCAGCCGGTCGATAGTCCGGTAATGCGATACAGCAGCTTGAACAGAAACAGTCGGCGATCGGCGGCGCGGTTGCGATAGACGTCGCCGGCGAGCATCGAAGTCACCGCCTGCTCGATCTGCAGGACGTTGCGCGGCGCCATGAACAACTTTTTGATTGCCGGCGTCGTAAAACGATAAATGAACCAGGAAAACTTCCTCAAGCCGCGGCGCGTTTCGCGCGCATAGCGCCGTTGCAGTGCTGCTTCGCGCGACGGCTTGCGCAGGATCGCATCGACCGCGATTGCCGCTCGGCGCGCGCTCGACATGGCGAGATAGACGCCGGATGAAAACACCGGGTCGAGAAAGCTGTACGCGTCGCCGACCATGATCCAGCCCTTGCCGCCGATGCGCGTGCACGCGTATGAATAATTGCCTGCCATGTACACCGGCCCGGCCGGCTCCATGCCGCTCATGCGGTTCCAGATCGCCGGCGCCTGGCGCAGCGTGTCGAGCAGGAACTGGTCCTGCGACACACCCTGACGCTGCTTCAGATAATCCGGCCAGCAGACGCAGCCGATGCTGGTAATGCCGCCGCGCAGCGGAATCATCCACGCCCAGCCGTGCGGCATCCAGTAGATGCCGATGTTGCCGGCGTCTTCGCCGCTGCGCCCGCTGATACCGCGAAAGTGGCGGTAGATCGCCGCGCTGCGATGGCGCGGATTCGGGCGCTTGAGCTTGAAGCGATTGCCGAGAAACGTGTCGCGGCCGCTGGCATCGACCACGTAACGTGCGTGCCAGCGACGGCTTTCGCCGGTTTCGGTACGCGCGTCGACCGTCGCCCGCCCTTCCGCATCCCAGCTCACCTCCTCGACCGCAATGCCTTCGTGGGTATCCACGCCGTTAGCCGTGGCGTGGCGGAACAGCAGGTCGTCGAACTCTTCGCGTTTAACCTGAAACGCGTGCGGAAAACGGCAGTTAAGCGCGGTGCGAAAGTAATAGGTTTTGAAGTTCGTGTCCGCCGGCCCGGCAAAATCGGCGCCGTGCTTCGGTATGCCGATCGCCGCGACCGCGTCGAACACGCCCAGCTCCTTCAGAATCGGCATGTTGAGCGGCAGCAGGGATTCGCCGATGTGAAAACGCGGATGATGTGCCTTCTCCAGCACCGTCACGCGCCAGCCCCGGCGCGCGAGCAGCGTCGCGACGGTCGACCCGCCTGGCCCGCCACCGATTACCAGCACATCACATTCAGAGTCTGCCATCCGAAATCCCTATGACAAGGTTGTTATCGCCGGCGGCGAGCGCCACCTCGCGCACATTGCCGGCCGCGAGAGCTGCCAGCAGCGCCAGGCTGCGGGCTGCCGGATTGCCGCGGCGCAACTGCTCCAGTGCCGCATCCTCAAGCGTGACTTCCGCGGCGGCGGCAGCGTCGTGACGCAACGTCAGCCGCGGCGCACCGGTCACGGCAGCCGGGCTGAGCGCGAGCGCGACGCCGAAACCGGTCTCGATCCGGCAGACAGCGTCCCATGGTGCCGGTCCCGGCAGATCATATGCTACCAGCAGCACCGGCGTCGCCTCGACCGCGCATTGCACGGCGGCTTCCAGCAAACCGACGGCGAACGAGTCCGCACCGGCCGCGATCGAATTCGACGGCTCCTCGCAGCCGCCGGCGATGCCCCAGTAGCCGCCGGGCGCATTGTGCACCGAGTTGTGGAAGCGCGTCGGCGACAGCAGTCGCGGATCGCGCGCCAGCGTTCGGCAGATGGCATCGACGTTGGCGAGATCGCCGGCACTGCAACTGAAAACCGTCGCGTAATCGGCCGGATCACGATGCGCCGCGGCGCACGCCTGCGCGGCAACTTCCGCCGCCAGTCGTGCGGTCGCGGTACTCCGCCGCCGCTCCTGCGCCGACAGCGCCGCCGCCGGCGGTTGCGCGTACTCGCCGTCGCCGCCCTCACCGGTCAAGCGTGCCCGGCAACCGGGCCAGCCGGTCATGCCGGGGCCCCAGACGCCGATGCCTTCGAGCCAGGCCTCAACCATGTTCTATGCCGAAAATCAGGCTGCAGTTGTTGCCGCCGAAGCCGAGCGAATTGCTCAGCGCGCGGCGCAGTGGCCGGCGCTTGTTGTCGAGAGTCACTTGAGCGGCGAACGTCGGGTCGATGACGTCGGTATTGAGGCAGCCGGGCACGAGATCGTTTTCCAGGCACAGAATCGCAATCGCAGCCTCAGTGACGCCCGCGGCGCCCAACGTGTGGCCGGTCCAGCCCTTGGTGGAACTGCAGGCCACGGTGTCGCCGAAAACCGCCGTGACCGCGATGTCCTCGATGCGATCGTTGATGACGCTCGCGGTGCCGTGCAGGTTGATGTAGTCGATCTCGTCCGGATTCAGCCCCGCACGCGCCAGCGCCGCCGTCATCGCCGCGTTGGCGCCGCGCCCTTCCGGATGCGGGGACGACATGTGATACGCGTCGCTGCTTTCGCCGTAACCGAGCAGCCGCGGCCCGCCATCCAGCTCGCGCGTCAGCAGCATGAAGCCTGCGCCTTCGCCGATGCTGATGCCGTCGCGATCGCGGTCACACGGCCGGCACGGTTTTGCGGAGACGAGTTGCAGCGCGTTGAATCCGTACAGGGTGTTGTGGCACAACGTATCGACGCCGCCTACGACCGCCGCGTCGGCGATGCCGGCAGCAATCAGCCGAGCGGCGCTGGCGAACACCTTGGCGCTCGACGAACAGGCGGTCGAGATCGTGAAATGCGGTCCGCGCAGTGCGAGCGAGCGGGCGACGAATTCGCCCAGTGCATGCATGCTGTGGACGGTTTCGAAACGGAAGTCGGCCGGCAGTGCGCCGTCCGGCTCGAGATGCGCGTATGCCGCTTCGGTCTCGAGAATGCCCGACGTGCTCGTGGCCATGACGACGGCCAGGCGCCCGGCGCCGTAACGTGCGGCGCAGCGAGCGACGGCGGTGCAAAAATCGTCCTGATCCAGCGCCAGTTGCGCCAGGCGATGATTGCGACAGTCATAATCTGCGAGCGGCGTGGCGATGCGCAGCGTGTCGAGCCCCGCTACCTCGCCGGTACAGGTATCGAGGCCGCCGTCGCGCCAAGCTGCAAGTCCGGAACGTCTTTCGGTCAAGGCCTGCAGCAGCGCCGCCTTGCCGGTACCGGCGGCATTGGTCGCAGTGTAGGCGGCAACCTGGAGCGGCGTCATTCGCAGCCCGCCCGCCGGTCCATGGGCGGCACGCGTTCGCAGAGGCGTTGCAGCGCATCCCACGGCAGCTTGCCGACCGTATTGCGCGGCAGGCGCTCGACCTTGATCAGCGGCCGCGGCAAGAAGACGGGGTCGATCGATTGACGCAGTGCCGCAAGGATGTCGGCCTCGGCGATGGCCGGTGCGACCACGAACGCGATCAGCCGGGAGCCTGATTGATCGGGGGAAGCCGGTGGCGCCACGAACGCGCCATCTTCGATACCCGGCACGGCCAGCAGCACTGCATTTAGTGCGGCCAGCGACGCACGTTTGCCGGCAACCTTGACCAGATCGCGGTGGCGCGGCCCCAGGCGAAAGCGGCCGCCGCCGAGCGGCTCGAGCGTGTCGTGCAATTCGGTAACCGTTCCGGCGTCCATATCCTCGAGCAGCATGCCGTTACGTACCGGCTGCAGGCGCAAGCCGTCCAGCAACTGCCACGCGTTGTCGGCGGCGGTGCGGCGCGTCGCGATAACGCCGGTTTCAGTGCTGCCGTAAATCTCGATAACCGGCGCTTGCAGCGAGCTTTCGGCGCGCCGTGCCAGGTCATCGGCCAACGGCGCCGTCGACGACAGCACCAGTCGCGCCGGGCCCGCATTGGCGGCGACGAGCGACTTCAGGTGAATCGGCGTCGTGACGAGCAGCGATACGTCATCACCCAATGCGGCGGCCACGTCGGCGGGAAAAAACGGCCGCGCGGCATGCATCGCAAGCCCGTGCTGCAATGGCAGCATGATCGCGTTTTCGAGGCCGTACATGTGCTGCGAGGGCACCGTCGCCACGACTTTATCAATGTCGACCAAGTGCTCATTCAATCGTGCGCCGACGGCGCGGGCGTGCCATACCAGGGCACCCCAGGTGCGCGCGTGCGGCTGTGGTTCGCCTGTGCTTCCGGACGTGTGCACGATCGCCGCCACGCGGTTCTCCGGGAAACGCAAATCGGATTCGTCCGCCGGCGCGGTGTCGCCGGGCGTCCATTGGCGCACAGGCACATCCACGGGTGGCAGCGCCGCATCGGCAACGACCGAAACCGATTCATAACGCCGGCACAATGCGCGCAGCGTCGTTGCGCGCGCATCCGGCGGTAGCAGCGTGACCTGGTCGTTCGCCAGCGCCGCCGCCAACGCGGTCGCAAAACCATGGCGGCTCTCACACAGGTTGATGACGTAGCGCACTGCCGGCAGCCGCCGCCGAAAAGCGGCGACGCCAGCGATAAATGCCTCTCGCGAAACCGCCTGACCGGCTTGCCGGATTACGGGGTCATCCGCCGAATAGCCATGCAGAAACGACAGCACAGGGTTTACTTCGTCCGGTGCGCCTGGATGTACTGCGTGAGCGAACGCAGGTTCGCAAAAGCCTGGTGCTGCTCGGCGTCGTCGGCGCGCGCCTCGAAGCCGTAATTGACCGCGATTGCCAGCGACAACTCCAGCGCGTCGATGGAATCGAGCCCCAGCCCCCGATCGCCGAATAAAGGCTCGTCCGGATTGATTTCCGCCGGGTCCACGTCCAGGTTCACTGCCTCGACCAGCATTGCCGCCACTTCCGACTCAAGCGTCTGCGATTCTGTCATCGTTTCCCCAACATGTTGAAAATCCGGTGACCCTGATTATACCTATGTGCCGTCGCCTCAAAAGCCGGCAACGGCTGACGTTCGCACGCAATTTGCGATACGCTTGTCATAACAATGCCAGCCAGCTCATCAAATCCAGTAAGGAGTGGTCCAGTGAAAAAAACCGCCCTCGCCGTCGCGGCGTGCACCGCGCTGCTGTTTACTTTCGCCGGCGCCGCCCTCGCCTCGCAGGACTCAGGCGATGCCGCGAATGACATCCTGCACAACCTCAAATTCCGCAACATCGGCCCCGCGATTGCCGGCGGCCGGGTCAGCTCGGTGGTCGGCGTCCCCGGCCATCCGAACACGTTCTATGTCGGCGCGGGTGGCGGCGGCGTCTGGAAAACCACCGATGGAGGCAATCACTGGCAGGCGATTTTCAAGAACGAACCCACCTCATCGATCGGCACCGTGGCGCTGGCGCCGTCGAACCCGAACCTGGTCTGGGTCGGCACCGGCGAGCCCAACATCCGCAACGACGTGCTCGCGGGCCGTGGCGTGTTCTTCTCGCCGGACGGGGGCAAGAGCTGGCAGGCCATGGGCCTCGACGACGCCGGCCAGATCGGCGGCATCGTCATCGATCCGAAGAATCCGAACGTCGTACTGGTCGCGGCCCTGGGTCACATCTGGGGGCCGAACAAGGAACGCGGCGTGTTCCGCACCACCGACGGCGGCAAAACTTGGCACAAGGTGCTTTACGTCAACGACCACACCGGCGCGATCGACATCGACATGGAACCGGGCAACCCGAAGGTGCTGTTTGCGGCGATGTGGCAGGTCGTGCGGCTGCCGTGGGAACTGAAAAGCGGCGGCCCGGGCAGTGGTATTTACCGCTCGACCGACGGCGGCAAGACCTGGCACAAGCTCACCAAGGGGCTGCCGAAGAGTCCGCTCGGGCGTATCGAGATTGCGATCGCGCCATCCAACCCCGACCACCTCTACGCGCTGATCGGCGCGAAACAGGGCTTGCTGTGGGAGTCAACCGACATGGGCGACAGCTGGCACCAGGTCAGCGACAACCACGCGCTCGACGTGCGCCCGTTTTATTTTTCGGTGATGCAGGTCGCGCCCCGCGACGAGAACAAGGTGTTTTTCGCCGGTTTCCGCCTGCTCGAATCCGACGACGGCGGCAAGACCGCGCATGTGATCGACAAGGGCGTGCATGTCGATCACCATGCGCTGTGGATCGACCCGACCAACCCGAAATTCATGTTGCAGGGCAACGACGGCGGCGCCTACGTCAGCCACGACGGCGGCAAATCCTGGCGTTACCTCAACAACATCCCGATCGGCCAGTTCTACCAGGTCGCGGCCGACAGTAAATTCCCGTACGACCTGTGCGGCGGCCTGCAGGACAACAACGGCTGGTGCGGCCCGTCGAGCAACCTGAACCACGGCGCCGTAACCGGCATTGACTGGTTCAGCGTCGTGGGTGGAGACGGCCAGTACATCGTGCCGGCGCCGAGCGACCCGAACACCATATACGGCGACTCGCAGAACGGCTTTATCGTGCGGCTCGACAAGAAGACCGGGCTCAAGCAATACGTCCGCCCGTACCTGCCCGGCGTCAGCGACATGCCACCGTCGAAGCTCAAATACCGCTTCAACTGGACCTCGCCGATCGCCGTGTCGCCGACCGACCCGAACACGGTCTATCTCGGCGGCAATGTGCTGTTCAAGAGCACTGACGGCGGCAAGCACTGGCAGGTCATCAGCCCCGATTTGACGCGCAACGACAAGAGCAAGCAAGTCACCTCCGGCGGCACCGTGATGAAAGACATCAGCGGCGCGGAAACCTACGACACCATCCTGTCGATCACGCTCGCGCCACATCACCCGAACGTGATCTGGGTCGGCACCGACGACGGACTCGTGCAGGTCAGCCGTGACGGCGGTAAACACTGGAATGAAGTCACGCCATCGGGCGCGCCGCAGTGGGCCCGCATTTCGCAGATCGGCGTGTCGCCGTTCGACCCCGGCACCGCCTACGTCGCTGTCGACGGCCATAAACTTGCCAACCGCAACGTCTACGTCTATCGGACGACGAACTACGGCCGCAGTTGGGACAAGATCACGGACGGCCTGCCGCCGCACACGCCGGCGCACGTTGTGCGCGAAGACCCGAACCAGAAAGGCTTCCTGGTGCTCGGCACCGGCACGGGCCTGTACTATTCGCGCGACGACGGCGATCATTGGCAGCCGCTGACCGGCAACTTCCCGACCGCACCGGTGTACGACCTCAAGTTCATCGGCAAGCCCGACGCGCTGGCCGTCGCCACGCATGGCCGCGGGCTGTTCGTGCTCGACAACCTGCGCCCGCTCGAAGGCTTGAGCAACGACATCAAAAACAGCGACTTCGCCCTGTTGCCACCCGCCCCCGGCGTGCTCGCGCACAGCAGCTACGCCGGCGACGTGCTCGGCCCGCCGCGCTACGAGGTCGACAACGCGCCGATGGGCGTCATCATCAGCTATTACCTGACATCGGAGATCAAGCAGGACAAGGACAAGAAAGGCCACAAAGGACCAGTGAAAATCGTGATTACCGATGCGCAGGGCAACGCGGTCGCTACCGAACACGCGCCCGGCGACGCCGGCATCAACGAGTACGAATGGTCAATGGACTACGACGCCGCCACGCAGCTCAACTTCGAAAAGCACGAGAGCAACCGCCAGCCGCGCGGCCCGCGCGTGCTGGCAGGCACCTATCACGTCGCACTCACCGCCGACGGCAAGACGCTGCACGAAACGGTTCACGTGCAAGCCGACCCACGCTTCAACATCCCGCGGTCGAATTTCGAACAGCAACTACACGCGGCATTAACGGTACGCAATGAAGTCAGCGCCCTCGACGACATGCTCAACCGTGTCGTCGCGATGCACAAGTCACTCAACGACTTCGAGCAGCACGCCAACGACAATGACAGCCACCGCTACGCTGCGCTGGTCAAACAGGCGAAAGCGCTGGACGAAAAACTGGTGAAGCTGGAAAAAAGTGTTTACAACCCCGAGGAGCAGCACAACGTGCCCGAAGACGACATCCACTACCTGTCGAGCTTCCGCTCCAACCTGCGCGGGCTCTACTTCAACCTCCGCTATGCCTATGGCACACCGCCGAACGACCTGCTACGCAATGAAATGCGCAAGTTACACAGCGAATTGATCAGTCATCTGGAAGACTTCAACAAGCTGCTGAAGACGGACGTCCAGCAGTACAACGAGGCGGCATACCAGGCTGGCGCACCAACGTTAATGAAAGGCGAGGAGATTAAGGTCAAGCCGGTAAAAATGTGAGACCAAAGGCTGCCACAACGCAGGTGCACGCTGCGGAAGCTGTTTGCCGGGCTGGGCGCCCTAATACCGCAAAAGCACGGAGCCCCAGGTAAAGCCGCCGCCGAAAGCTTCCATCACCACCGTCTGCCCACGCTGAATGCGGCCGTCCCGAACGGCGACATCGAAGGCCATCGGCACGGACGCCGAGGATGTGTTGGCGTGCTCCTGCACGGTAACGATCACCCGCTCCATCGGCATCTTCAATTTTTTGGCGGTCGCTTCAATAATGCGCAAATTCGCCTGGTGCGGCACCAGCCAGTCGATTGCGGCGTGCTCCATCTCCGCCGCCGCCAGCGTCTCTTTGACGATCTGGCCGAGCGTATTCACGGCGACGCGAAACACCTCGTTGCCCTTCATCTGCACGAAAGCCTCCCCCGCCTTCCATGCATCGAACCCCTTCGACACACCGCCCGGGAAGAACAAAAGGTCCTTGTAGTGACCATCCGCGTGCAAATGCGTGGACAGAATGCCTGGCTCTTCGGAGGGGCCTAACACGACCGCACCCGCGCCGTCGCCAAACAGCACGCAAGTGGAGCGATCGCTCCAGTCGACCATCCGCGACAGCGTCTCCGCACCGACCACCAGCGCCCGTTTCGCCTCGCCGGCGCGAACGAACTTGTCGGCAACCGACAGCGCATAAATGAAACCGCTGCAGGCAGCTTCGATGCTGAACGCCGGACAATTGTGAATGCCGAATCGCTGCTGCAGCAGGCAACCCATATTCGGAAACACCTGGTCCGGCGTCGTCGTACCAACGACGATCAGATCGATCTCTTCCGGTTCGACGCCGGCCGCTTCCATTGCGCGCCGGGCGGCCTGCTCCGACAAGTCGCAAGTGGTCTCGCCCTCGCCGGCGATGTGGCGGCGCTCGATGCCGGTTCTCGTGCGAATCCATTCGTCGCTGGTTTCGACCGTCTTTTCCAGATCGAAGTTGGTGACGACGTTTTCGGGCAGATAATGCCCGGTGCCGAGAATCCGGGAATAGGTCATTCGGGTTGTTCCTTTGCGAGCTGGCTTTCGAGCAGCCGGGTGATGCGCTTCGGAATCTGCTTGTCCGATTCCAGCATCGCGACGCGGATGGCATTGGCGAACGAGACTTGGTCCGCACTACCATGACTCTTGATGACGATGCCGTTCAGGCCGAGCAGGCTCGCGCCATTATACAGGCGCGGGTCGAGGCGGCGCTTGAGCGCGCGCAGCACCGGCGACGAGATGCCGCCGAGCAGCTTGGTGAACTGGTTGCGGGTGAATTCCTGGCGAATATAGGCGCCGATCATCTTCGCCATGCCTTCAAGAGTCTTCAGCGCCACGTTGCCGACAAAGCCGTCGCTGACGACAACGTCGACGCGCCCGGAAAAGATATCGTTACCCTCGACGAAACCGATGTAATTGAGGCCACTGTCGCCCAGCAACTGCGCCGCCTGCTTGACCCGGTCGTTGCCCTTGATTTCTTCCGAGCCGACATTCAGCAGACCCAGCGCGGGCCGCTCGATGTTATAGGCCGCGGTCGCAAGCGCGGAGCCCATCACGGCGAACTGAAACAGTTGTTCCGGCGTGCAGTCGGTATTCGCCCCGAGATCGAGCATCAGGGTGTGGCCGTTCATCGCCGGAATCGGCGAGATAATCGCCGGCCGGTCGATCCCCGGCAGCGTCTTGAGCACGAACCGCGCGGTCGCCATCAGTGCACCGGTGTTGCCGGCGCTGATGCAGGCCCGCGCCGCGCCGTCCTTGACCAGGTTGATCGCGACGCGCATCGAAGAGTCCTTCTTGCCGCGCAACGCCTGTTGCGGCGGCTCATCCATGCCGACGACTTCCGACGCATGCTGCAGGTGCAGGCGCTTGTCGTCCACGTCTTCATGCCCGGCGATCAGGGGCCGCACGACGTCGGTATCGCCGACCAGGATCAGCTCAAGCGAAGGTTCCGCACGCAGCATCTCCAGTGCGGCCGCGATGGCGACCGATGGGCCGCGATCGCCGCTCATCACATCGATGGCAATAACAACAGGCGAAGCGGATGACGAGGAGTCGCGCGCCTCGCCGGCAGGCGCGCGTGACGGCGCATCCTCCGGCGCGCCCGACTGCGCGTCCCGAGCGACGGTAGGTTGATTCAAGGGAACAAACCGGATGGAAAGACGACAGGCCGCAACGACACGACAGCCGCGCGGCCCGATCGCTAATCTTCTTCCTGTGAAGTCTCCACGACCTTGCGGCCGCGATAGTAGCCATCAGCACTGATATGATGGCGGCGATGGGTCTCGCCGGTAGTGGGCTCGATCGACAGCGTCGGGCCCTTCAGCGAATCGTGCGAACGGCGCATGCCGCGCTTCGACGGTGTCTTGCGATTTTGTTGAACAGCCATTTCGTTCTCCGAATATAAAAGTCGCTAGTGCTCAGTCGCCAGGACTAAGTCAAGAATAAAGCCGTTCTTCCACTCAGACCTGGCGACTTAGTCCTAGCTACTACTATCTCTGCGCTTCAGTTTGCTCAATACGTTGAACGGATTGTCCCGCCGTTCATCCGGATCGTTTTCCGGCCGCATCATGCGTTCGACAGTCCCGCATTCTTGCGGATCGATGTGCCGCGGTACGGCCGGCAACGCCAGCAGCAACTCGTCCTCGACCAGTGCGGCCAGCGACCCCGATTCGTCCGGCCATAGCAGCGGCTCGTATTCCGCCGGCAGCGCCGCCGCCTCATCGTCGTCGTGGACCAGCGCCAGCGAAAACCTTGCCTCCAGCGGCCAATCCACGTTGCCCATACAGCGCTGGCAAACCAGCCGCACCTTCGCCGCCGCCTCGCCGCGAACCACCGAACGTCCTGCCGGCCCCGGCGCGAAGTCGACCTCCACCGAGGCGTCACCGCCCGGCTCGGCCAGGCACTGCGCCAGCCGTGGCATCTTTTCCAGTGGGATTACGCCCGCGAGGCGAGTATGCTCCTGCGCCAGACGCTCCGCATTAATCCGTTCCGGCAGCGGCTCGCACATAATCGGGCAATTTTACGGGTGCCGGACCACACTGTCAAAGAACAACGCCAAAGCAGCATATGGCCCTACCAATTGTCCTCGCCTCATCGTCCCCCTACCGCCGCGAACTACTCGCGCGCCTGAAGCTACCGTTCGACTGCCAGAGCCCCGACATAGACGAAACACCCCGACCCTGCGAGTCGCCGCGAGACCTCGCGCAACGCCTCGCACGCTCAAAAGCCGAAGCAGTCGCAGCCCAATCGGACAAGCCAGCCCTTATCATCGGCTCCGACCAGGTCGCGAGCATCGACGGAACTCCCATCGGCAAGCCTGGCAACCGCGAGCGCGCCCAAGCGCAGTTGCGGCAGGCTTCAGGCCGGACCGTCGAATTCCACACGGCTGTCACGGTCCGCGAATCCGGCAGCAATCGCGAAGCAAGCACCGCCGACCTGACCCGCGTCCACTTCCGAACGCTGAACGACGACGAAATAAATCGCTACCTGGACAGCGAACAGCCCTACGACTGCGCCGGCAGCTTCAAGGCAGAAGCACTGGGAATCACGCTGTTCAAGTCGATCGAATCAGGTGACCCGACCGCGTTGATAGGCCTGCCACTTATCGAACTGGCGCGATTGCTACGCGAATTCGATTTGCAACTGCCCTAGCTCAGACACCCGCAACCACATTGTCGATCAGCCGGGCGCGGCCAAGCCAGGCAGCGCCCAGCACAACGAAACCGTCGTCTTCGGCTTTCGGCACAGCGAGCGTTTGAGGGTCGCGAACCGCAACGTAATCCGGTTCAAATCCGGCCGACTTCAAGTCCTGCGCTGCTGCCGCTTCGAGCGCCGCGAAGTCGCGCTCCCCATCATGCAGCCGTTCCGCCAGCGCATTCAGCGCACCATACAGCGCCGGCGCCCGGATACGCTCGTCTGAACGCAGGTAACGGTTACGCGAACTCATCGCCAAGCCGTCCGGCTCGCGCATCGTCGCGACACCGACGATTTCAATCGGGAAAGCCAGATCGGCGACCATCCGACGGATCACGGCAAGCTGCTGATAGTCCTTATTGCCGAAAACAGCAACATCGGGCGCAACCATGTTGAACAGCTTCGCGACCACCGTCGCGACGCCACTGAAATGCCCCGGCCGACTCGCGCCGCACAGGATGTCCTCAAGCCCTGCCACGTGCACCGTCGCCAGCGCCTCACCCTGCGGATACATGACCTCCACATCGGGCGCGAACAGGACGTCGACCCCCGCTTCTGTCAACTTGGCCCGATCCTCTTCCGGCGTGCGCGGATATGCGGCGAGATCCTCGCGGGGACCGAATTGCAGCGGATTGACGAAGATGCTGACGACGACACGATCGGCGGACTCGCGTGCCCGCGCGACCAGCGCCATATGGCCGGCGTGCAGGTTGCCCATCGTCGGCACCAGAGCCACCCGCTGTCCGGCCGCACGCCATTCAGCAACTGCAGCGCGCAAAGGCGCAACTTGCTCAACCTTCTTCATGAAAAAACCTTCAGCCGAACGGGCCGATAGCGTATCGAGGCGATGCGGTAACTTCTCTCAGGGCTGTGTGAGGCAGGAGCCGAACCCAGAGCCTACAGGGACGTATTCACGGCGTCCCTGGGAGAAGTTACCGCGTCGCCCCCACCACAACTTCATAGCCGGCGACGTAACAATGCTCTAATCGAAGCAATGCTCCGGCGCCGGATAGGCGCCACTGCGCACCTCTTGCACGTAAGCCTCGACCGCAGCGCGCGGCGACCCGGCCTCGGCCATGAAGTTCTTGGAGAACCGCGGCCGCCGCCCCGGCGTGATGTCGAGCATGTCGTAGAGCACCAGAATCTGGCCGTCCGTATCGGGTCCCGCGCCGATACCGATCACCGGCGCCGACACACGCTTCGTGATCTCGCGACCGAGCGCCGACGGCACACACTCAAGCAGCACAATATCCGCACCCGCCGCCTCCAACGCCAGCGCATCATCAATCATCGCTTGCGCCGCCGCATCCTCCTTGCCCTGAACCTTGAACCCGCCGATCTTGTGCACCGATTGCGGCCGTAAACCCAAGTGCGCACACACCGGCACGCCATTGCCCGCCAGATGCTGCACCACCGCAACCTGGTTGGCATTGGCCTCCAATTTGACCATCGCCGCCCCGCCCTCGCGCATCAGGCGTCCCGCATTTTCGAGCGCCTGCGCCGACTCCGTATAACTCAGGAACGGCATGTCCGCGATCAGCAACGCGCGCCGCAAACCGCGCCCGACCATCCGGCAGTGATAGATCACATCATCGACCGTGACCGGCAGCGTCGACGAATGCCCCTGCACCACCATCCCGAGCGTATCGCCGACCAGCACGACATCCACGCCGGCCGCATCGACAAGCGCCGCGAAGCTTGCATCGTAGGCCGTCAGGCAGGTGATCTTCTCGCCGGCGCGCTTCATCTTCGCGAGCTGCGAAATCGTCACCGGCTTCGCCTCGGCGCGGGTTTGGGGTTGCGTATACATTGTTATGGTCCAACCAAAGTTTCAGCATGAACAACGCGTGCGGGGAGTGCAAGCGATATGGTTAGTGGTCAGGAAGAACCTCTGACCTCTGACCGTTATCGTGCCACAGGATTGAAATAATGCCGACCGGTGCGGATGCCGGCGATTTCATCGAGCAGCGCCTGATAATCGGCCTCGTTCTCGACCGGATTGATTTCGGCCGCATTGACGATCAGCAGCGGCGTGCGATCGTAATGATGGAAAAACTGCGCGTAGGCCGACGCCAGCGCCTCCAGGTAATCGTACCGGATCAACTGCTCGTAACGGATGCCGCGCTGGCGCACGCGCCGCATCAGCACCTCCACCGGCGCCTGCAGATACACCACCAGGTCCGGCTGCGGCAAATCGATGCTGACGCGCGAGTAAACCTGCTCGTACAAACCGAGTTCGTCATCGTCGAGATTCAGATGCGCGAACAGCCGGTCCTTCTCGAGCAGGAAATCTGCGACGCGCATCGGCCGGAAGATATCCCCCTGGCGCAGCTTCTCGAGCTGGCGGACGCGCTGAAACAAAAACGAAAGCTGCGCCGGCAGCGCGGCCGTCCTCGGTTCCTGATAAAACCGCTCGAGAAACGGATTGTCCTCCGCGCGCTCCAGCAGCAACTCAGCGTTCCAGCTCTCCGCGAGGCGCCGCGCCAGCGTGGTCTTGCCGACGCCGATGGGGCCCTCGACTACAAGATGACGCGGGCCATCGACCACCAGATGACGCACATCGCCAGACTGTCCGGTCATTCATTCTCCCCGAGCTCTATTAGGCCGTCGCGGCCTACGTGATCGAGCAGCGCATCGAGACGCCCGAAGCCGGGAATCTCGAGTGCCGCCGGCGCGACATCGGCGAGAGGATACAACACGAAGGCCCGCACCGATAGCTGCGGATGCGGTACGGTCAGCCGCCCGGAATCGATGCGCCTGCGGCCGTAAATGAGCAGGTCCAGATCGAGCGACCGCGGTCCCCAGCGCACACCGCCACGCTTGCGGCCATGCCGCGCCTCGATTTGCTGCAGCTCGGTCAGCAGCCGTTCGGGCGCAAGTGCCGTTTCCAGCCGCGCGACGGCATTAACGAAATCCGGCTGATCCTGCGGCCCCAGCGGCCGGCTGCGGTACAGCGGTGAGATCGCCGCAAGCCTTGTTGAAGGCAGCACGTGGAGTTCGTCCAAAGCGCGTTCGACTTGCGCCCGCGGATCGTCGAGGTTGCTGCCGAGGCCGATGTACGCGTCATCAGTCTTCATTGTTACTGGCGACCCGCCGTCGGCGCCGGCGGCGACGACGGTGCTCTCCCGCACCTGCATTGCCCTCTTCGTCGGCATGATCGGCCTGGAACGCGGTCCACCAGTCGGCCAGTTCCTGTTCGGCCTCGCCGGCTTCGGCACGCAACAGCAGGAAGTCGTATGCAGCTCGAAAACGCGGATGCTCCAGCAGCCGCATCGGTCGCTTGCCACGGCGCTGCTCGAAGCGCGCCTGCATTTCGAAGATTTCCGCCATCGGTTGCGTGAACCGGCGCGGCAAGGCCACGCGCGTCTGCTGCTGGGAGGCAATATCGATCGACGCCTGACGCAGTGCCTGCGTCGGGTGCACGCCGTCGCTCTCGCGCCATCGCGCATAAGTATGCACCGGCGCCCATAGCAGCGCGGCGAACAGAAACGCCGGCGTCACCGGCTGGTCGGCAGCGACGCGCCGATCGGTATTGACCAGCGCTCGTTCGACGAATCCGGCCGCGACCGGATCGGCCGCCAGCAGCTCTTCGGTCCACGGAAACAGCTCGGCGAGCAGGCCGTACCGGCGCAGTAGCCGGAAATTCTTTTCCGCCTGGCCGCTCATGAACAGCTTCAGCACCTCGTCGAACAGCCGCGCCGGCGGCACATCGGCCAGCCGGGACGCGAGTTCGCTCAGCGCCGCCTCGCTCGCCGGTTCGATGGCGAAATCGTGCTTGGCCGCGAAGCGGACTGCGCGCAGCATCCGCACGGGATCCTCGCGGTAGCGCGTCGCCGGATCGCCGATCAGTCGCAGCACCCGGTTGTGGAGATCGTCAAGGCCGCCGACATAATCCCAGACGGAAAAATCGCGAATATCGTAATAAAGGGCGTTGACGCTGAAATCGCGCCGCCACACATCTTCCTCGATCGTGCCGTACACGTTGTCACGCAGGATGCGGCCGCTTTCATCAAGGCGGCGGTCGGCGCCGGCATCGACATCACTGTCGGGTGCGGCGCGGAAGGTGGCGACTTCAATGACTTCGCGCCCGAACCGCACGTGCACCAGTCGGAACCGCCGGCCGATCAGACGCGAATTCCGAAACAGATCGTGGACCTGCTCCGGATGCGCGTCGGTCGCCACATCAAAATCCTTCGGCACCTGCCCGAGCAACAGGTCGCGCACGCTTCCGCCCACCAGAAACGCCAGATACCCGGCGTTATTGAGGCGGTAGAGCACCTTGAGTGCGTTGTCGGATATATTTGTCCGCGATACCGAATGCTCCGCACGCGGAATTATCTTGAGCGAGTCGATAAGCCGTCTCTACAGGTTGAAATGCGCGGCCGGCGCGACTGCCTGACCATAGTTCTTGAGGTTCCAATTTGCCCGCGTATAATAGCACGGCTCAATTTGGCCTTATGGCCATTGATCCACGCTCCCATCGTCTAGCGGTCCAGGACGCGGCCCTCTCAAGGCTGAAACACGAGTTCGATTCTCGTTGGGAGCGCCACCTTTTATAGTCGCTAGTGCTGAGTCGCTAGGACTAAGTGAAGAAATACTGCTCTTAGTCCTAGCGACTCAGTCCTAGCTACTTGGCGCCAACCCCGTGGAAACCACCGCCGTTTACACTCCCCCTGGCCTTTTCCGCCGCCTCGCCGCAGGTTTCTATGACCTGCTGCTGGTCATTGCGCTTTGGTTTCCGGCCACCGCGATCGCGCTCGCGTTCTTCCAGAACGACCGTCACCTGCCGGGGCCGCTGTACCAGATCTACCTGCTCGCTATCGCCTTCGCGTTCTTCGGCTGGTTCTGGACGCACGGCGGCCAGACGCTCGGCATGCGCGCCTGGCGGCTCAAGCTGATCGACGGCCGCGGCGCCACGCTCGGCTGGCAGCAGGCCCTGGTGCGCTATGTCAGCATGCTGATCCCGTGGCTGCTGATCGGGCTCGGGCTCGAATTCGTCAGCTACCCCGCCGGACCGGGGCAATGGCTGCTCCGGACAATCATTGGCCCTGCCGTGTTTCTTGCCGCATTGATCGGCTTCATCTGGCCGCGCCTGGACCGGCATCGCCTCGCCTGGCATGACCGGCTGTCCGGTTCCTGCCTGACGGTCACGCCCAAAGGCTAAGCGGCAGTTTACGACCCCGCCATGTTGGGGTACTCTTGTCCGGCGCTTGCGGTGGGGGCCGCGTGCGCCTGACACACAATGATACGCAAACAAACTTCAGGGCCGGCGCGACCAAGGAGCGATCGCGCGACGGGGACCGGTGAAACACCCGCTCCGCCCTGGGCTGCGTTCGCCTATCTGGCAGCCTCCATCGCGGCCACCGTCTCGGCCGGATTGCCGGATCACCTGAACATCGTCTGGCTGTGCTTCTTCACCGCCTTTCAAGTCGCGCTGATGAGCCTGTCGGTGCCGGCCGCCGCGCTCGGCACCTCGGGGCGCGGCTACGTTTCCCTTGATCGCATGTCGCTGGTGGCGGCCGTGCTTGTGCTCGGCCCGATGCCGGCGGCATGGGTCGGCGGTGCAAGCGCCCTGATCTGGACATTGGCGGTCGACCCGCGCTGCGAGCCGTGGCCGGAACGCGTTACGCGCGGCATCGGCAACGGCGGCATGTTCCTGATTGCAACGCTCGCGGCGGGCACCGCCTACGAGGCGCTCGGCGGAATGGCGCCGCTGCACAACCTCGTATTAATCGGCTTCGCCCGCGCCTGCGTGATGATCCTGGTGCTGCAGGCGGCCAATGAACTGCTGTTTCTGCCGATCACGTGGTCGGGCATGAGCGCCGCCGCCCGCCGCCATCCGATCGACTGGCGCAGCACGCTCAATGAACTGCTGATCGGCCTGAGCGGCATCATCGCCGCGCTTGCCTTCACCGATCTGCCGCCGCTCGGCTTCGGCCTCTACGTCGGTTTCGTCATCGTGATCGCGGTGCTGTTCAAGTACGTCGTCGGCATCGCCGTGCGCGAGCGCGGTCGTGCCGACGAATTGGGCGCAGTCAATCGCGTGAACCAGGCGGCGCATTCGGCCGTCGGGCTCGATGAACTCGCCGAAGTCATCTTGCGCGAGGCTGGCGGATTGATGGATTTCGCCGCCTTCATCATCGGCGTCTACCATCGTACAACCGACGAAATCGACGTGCGCCTGAACTACGATGCGGGCGTTCGCCATCCGCCCAACCGGCGCAAGGCCGGTGCGGGCCTCCTGGCCTGGACCATCCGGCACAACGAGTCCGTGTTCATCCGCGACCGGCGCGTGAGCCGCCATCCCGCCATCCGCGACAGCATCGTCCACGGCCGCACGTCCGTGTCGCTGATCGCGATTCCGATCAACTTCGGCGACGAAACCGTGGGCGTGATGAGCGTGCAGGATTACCGCCCCAACGCCTTCAGGCCGCGCCATTTGAGGCTGCTGGAAAACTTCGCCGGCCAGATCGCCGTGGCGATCGTCAATACACGCCTGTTCGCCGAGTTGACAGCGAACCAGCAGGAGCTGGAAACGCGTGTTGCAAAGCGCACCTCCGATCTGCAGCGCCTCACCGCGTCGCTGGAAGAAACGATGCGCCAGAAGGAAAGCCTGGTCGCCCAGCTCGAGCAGGAAAATCGCCGCGACCCGCTGACGGCGCTCGCCAATCGCCGACACCTCGACGAGGCGCTCGACCGGGAGATGCAGCGCGCCAGACGTTTCCGCCATCCGCTGGCACTGGCGATGGGAGACCTGGATGGTTTCAAGCGCATCAATGACCTCCACGGTCACGCGCTCGGCGACGATGTGCTCGACCGGGTTGCCGGCATTCTGCGCGGCGGCGTGCGCGCCACCGATCTGGTTGCGCGCTACGGCGGCGAAGAATTCGTGCTGCTGCTGCCGGAGACCGACGAGGACCAGGCCGTGCAGGTCTGCGAAAAGCTGCGCGCGGCGATCGCCGAGGCACCGTGGGCCGATCTCGACCCGCAGCTCGCAGTGACGATGAGCTTCGGCGTCACCGCGCTGGCCAAGCAGTCGCAAACCGCCGCCGCCCTGCTCGCCGGCGCCGACGATGCGCTCTACGCTGCCAAGCGTGCCGGCCGCAACCGCGTCTGCCGAAGCCCAGATGCCGCGCCACCGAAGCTGAAAAAACGCCAGTCGTCACCGTAGCCGGGTAAGCGCGCCCAGGCTTACCAGCGTCAGCAGTACCGTCGGCGACCACGCCGCCAGCAGCGGATTCGCGCCAACCACCTCACCTACCTGGATCACCGTCGTATTGAACAGGTAGAACGCAACGCCGGTCAGAATGCCTACCAGCAGCCGCTGCCCGGTCGTGACCGAGCGCAGCGGCCCGAACACGAACGGCATCGCCAGCAGCGCCATCGCCAGCACCGTCAGCGGCTCGACCACCTTGCTCCAGAATGCAATCCGGTAGCGCGTGGTGTCGAGGCCGTTGTGCTGCAGGTAGCCGATGTAACGCAGCAAGCCACTGCCCGACAGGTTGGCGGGCTTGACCACAAACAGCCGCAGCAGCCCCGGGTTCAGCAGCGTCGCCCAGTCCGCAGACTTCCGCTTCACGGCTGTCGTGCCGGTGCTCCCCTGCAGCTTCGTGGTAGCGATGTGCTTGAGCAGCCAGTGGCCGTCTTTGAAGCGCGCGGCGCCCGCATGCGTTGCACGCACCAAGCGGCCGCCATCGAAACGATAAATGTAGATATCGCGGATCAGGTCCTGGCTTGCCAGTTCGCGCACGTTGACGAACAGGTTGCCATCGCGAGCCCAGACGCCACTGCTGCCGACGCCGCCGAGGCGCTGGTGCATTTCCAGGCTGCGCGTGTTGTCGGCATAACGATTTGCCGGCGGCGCGACAAATTCGCTTACCACGCCCACCAGCAACGCCATCACCAGCCCGCCCAGCAGCGCCGATCCGGCAATCCGCGCCGCCGATACGCCGGCGGTGCGCACCACCATCAGTTCGTTGCTGCTCGCCAGGCCGCCGAGGCCGAGCAGCGTGCCCATCAGGGTCGCGGTCGGAAACAGGTTGAGCGACTGCGCGGGCAGCGACAATAACGCGTATTGCAGCGCCCCCGGAATGCCGTAGCTGCCCTGGCCGATGTGATTGAATTCGCCGATAAAGGTGATGAACGCCGACAGCGCCAGCAGCACGAGCAGCACCAGCAGGGAAGCGCCGAGCACGGTACGGCCGAGATAGCGGTCGAGCAGCGTCATGCGGTGGAATACCTCCTGAGTTCGCGCTGCCGCCACAGCAGGATGACGGCCGCGACGACTGCCACACCGGGCACCCACCACAGGCCGACGCCCACCGGTACTGCCTGGTGCTCAACCCAGATACGGGCGGCACCGAGCACGTTGGAATAGATGATGTAGGTCAGCACCGCCGCGAAGAACTTGCCGTAGCGGCCTTGCCGCGGCTGCAGGCGCGCCAGCGGTACAGCGAGAAATGCGAGAACCAGCGCCGACACCGGAATTGCGATGCGCCATTCGATCTCGCCGCGTGCCTCGGCCGTCGGCGTGCGCCACAGCTTCGCGGTCGGCTCGGCGCCAGTGTCGCTGGTGTTGTACGAGCCGCCCGGCTTGATGCGTACGCCGTACTGGTCGAACTGCGCGATGCGGAAGTCGGCGTGCCCGGGCGTGCCTTGATAACGATAGCCGTCGTGCAGGACCATGAACCGGCCGTGTCCGTCGGGCGCCGGCTTCTGTACGCCCGTATCGGCGGCGACGATTTGCACCTCGCCGCGCGCGTGGTTTTCGGCAAAGACGTTCTTCAGCTGTCCGTCCGGCGCCACGCCTTCAGCGTAAAAAATGCCGTGTCCGCCGACACTCTTGAAGCGGCCTGCCTCGAAATGGGTGAATTCCGCCTGCCGTTGCGCCTGGTTTTGCACAGCATCGCTGGTCGCCACCACCCACGGGCTGACCTCCAGCGACAGCACCGCGAGCCCGATCGTCAGCATCAGGGTGAACAGCATCACCGGCCGGTAGACATCCCAGCTCGCCACGCCGCAGGCGCGCATTGCCGTCATCTCGCTGTCGTGATAGAGGCGTCCGAGAGCCAGCATGATTGCGAAAAACAATCCGACCGGCACGACGATCAGGAGATAATTCAGCGCCGCAAGCCCCACCAGCGTCAGCACCGCACCCCCCGGCAGCGTGCCGGCAGCGGCATCGCCGAGGTACGAGGCGAACTGATTGCTGACCAGGATCAGCATCAGTACCAGTGTCACCGCGCCCCACGTCTGCAAGACTTCGCGGAAGATGTAGCGATCGACAATGCCGAGCATTTAGTAGCTGATTTCGTTACAATTTGATGTTTGTGCGCGCGCCTTATCATACACGCGCAGTCATGCTTCCTAGGAGAAACGAATGGAATTTTCCGTTTTGGCGGGACAGCCGGATAAATATGACGGCGCCTGCGTTATCGCCGGCGTTTTCGAAGATCGGCAATTGACATCCGCCGCAAGCGCGCTGGACGAGGCGAGCGGCGGCACTATCGGCGGGCTGATCAAATCTGGCGCGCTGTCCGGCAAGACGGGCAAGCTTCTGCCGCTGTTCAAGCCGGCGGATCTCAAATGCGGACTGGTCCTGCTGGTCGGCTTGGGCAAGCGCGACAAATTCAACGCGCTGACGCTCCGCAAGGCGACCGCCGCGGCCGTCAAGGCGGCGGCCAGCCACGGCATCACCGAAGCGCTGAGCACGCTCAGCCTCGACGACGCCGGCGACCTCGACCTCTACTGGCGCCTGCGCCACGGCGCGGAAGCGGCCAGCGACGCGGCGTACTCGTTCCGCGAGTGCAAAAGCAAAGACGGTGAGGACAAGCCGCTCGAGACACTGAAATTCTGCCTGCCGGAGGGCGCGGATGAAAAAGCCGCCGGTGAAGCGCTCCGCCATGCGAAAGCCATCGCCGGTGGCGTGAGCTTGGCAAAAGACCTCGGCAACCGCCCCGCCAACCTGTGCACGCCGACCCACCTCGCCGAACAGGCGCAGGCGCTGGCCGGCCGCCAGCCGAAAATCCGCGTGACGGTGGTGGACGAAGCCGAAATGGAAAAACTGGGCATGGGCGCGCTGCTCGCGGTGTCGCGCGGCAGCAGCCAGCCGGCGAAACTGATCGTCATGGAGTATCGGGGCGCCGGCGAGAACGACAAGCCGTATGCGCTGGTCGGCAAGGGCGTGACCTTCGACGCCGGCGGCATTTCGCTGAAGCCCGCCGGGGCGATGGACGAAATGAAATGGGACATGGGCGGCGCGGCGAGCGTGTTCGGCACGCTGCACACCGTCGCCGAGCTTGACTTGCCGATCAACGTCGTCGGCGTCACGCCCTGCACGGAAAACCTGCCCGACGGCAACGCCGTCAAGCCGGGCGACATCGTCACCACGATGTCGGGCCAGACCGTCGAAATTCTCAACACGGACGCCGAAGGCCGGCTGTGCCTGTGCGATGCGCTGTGCTACACGCAACGCTTCGAGCCGGAAACGGTGATCGACATCGCCACCCTGACGGGCGCCTGCGTAGTGGCCTTGGGCGCTCATGCGGCGGGACTGTTCAGCAACGACGAAGAGATGGTCGCCGATCTGCTGAAAGCCAGCGGCCAGACCACCGACCGTGCCTGGCGCATGCCGCTCTGGGACGACTACCAGGAACAACTGCAAAGCAACTTCGCCGATTTCGCCAATGTCGGCGGCCGCGAGGCCGGCAGCATTACCGCGGCCTGCTACCTGTCGCGCTTTACCGGCGACTTCCGCTGGGCGCACCTGGACATCGCAGGCGTGGCGTGGAAAACGGGCAAGGAGAAAGGCGGCACCGGGCGGCCGGTGACGCTGCTGTCGCAATATCTGATCGATCGCTGTTGACGCGAATCGATTTCTACGTGCTGACGACGGCGCGTCCGCACGAACGCGAGCGCATCGCCTGCCGGCTGGTCGAAAAGGCCCGCCAGCACGACCAGACGGTGTACGTTCACGCGGAATCCAGCGCCCAGGCGGCGGCGCTGGACGAGTTGCTATGGACGTTTCGCCAGCAAAGCTTCATTCCGCACGCCCGCGCCGGCACCGATGCTGACGCGCCGGTGCTGATCGGCTGCGGCGACGATACGCCGCCGGCCGGCCGCGCGCTGCTCATCAACCTCGACACCGACGTGCCGCTGTTCTTCAGCGGCTTTGAGCGCGTCATGGAAATCATCGACGGCGATGACCAGCGTCGCGCACAGGGGCGCAGCCGGTTTCGCTTTTACCAGGATCGCGGCTATCCTTTGCAGACCCACAAGCTGTGAACGCAATGGATCGACCAATGGCTGACGAACCCCATATCGACTGGGAGCGCCACGACGATATTCCGGTGCTGACCGACATCGTCAACCCGGAGGAGGTCGCGGCGGGTCCCTACGTGCTGCTCGAAGACGCGGACGAGACAGCCGAAGCGCCCGCGGCGCCTGCGCCGGACCTCGGCTACGACGACAACTTCGGCGTCGACGAGGCCGAAGCCGCGCGGCTGGCGGCGCTGCCGGAAGAAGTGTCACCACCGGAAGCAGCGCCGCTTCAGCTCGACGAACTGCGTGCCGCGTTGACGGCCGAGCTCGACGAGGCCGCCGCTCGCATCGTCGCCGATTCGGTGGTCGGTATCGAGGCACAAATCGCCGACCGCGTCGCCGCGCGTCTGAAAGATCAAGTCGGCGGTATCGTCGAAGCGGCATTGGCGGACATCGAACGAAAGCAAGGATAGATGGACAAGACTTACGACCCGCACACCATAGAGCAGCATTGGTACGATCGCTGGGAATCCGCCGGCCACTTCGCCCCACGCGGCGACGGCCCGCCCTACTGCATCATGATCCCGCCGCCGAACGTCACCGGTACGCTGCACATGGGCCACGCCTTCCAGCACACGCTGATGGACGCGCTGATCCGCTACCAGCGCATGCGCGGCCGCAACACGTTATGGCAGGTCGGCACCGACCACGCCGGCATCGCGACGCAAATGGTCGTCGAGCGGCAGTTGAATGCCGACGGCAAGACGCGTCACGACATCGGCCGCGGTGGATTTGAAGAACGCGTCTGGCAATGGAAGGAGCAATCCGGCGGTACGATCACGCGGCAGATGCGCCGACTCGGCGATTCGGTCGACTGGTCACGCGAGCGCTTCACGATGGACGAAGGCCTGTCGAAGGCCGTCGCGGAAGTGTTCGTCCGGCTCTACGACGAAGGGCTGATCTATCGCGGCAAGCGCCTGGTCAACTGGGACCCGGTGCTGAAGACGGCGCTGTCCGACCTCGAAGTCATTTCCTCCGAGGAAAACGGCCATCTCTGGCACCTGCGCTATCCGCTCGCCGACGGCTCGGGCCACGTCGTCGTCGCGACCACGCGCCCGGAAACCATGCTCGGCGATGTCGCGGTCGCGGTGCATCCGGACGATGAGCGTTACCGTCACCTCGTCGGCCGGGAAATCGACCTGCCGCTCGCCGACCGGCGAATTCCGATCATCGCCGACGACTACGTCGACCCCGAATTCGGCACCGGCTGCGTCAAGATCACGCCGGCGCACGATTTCAACGACTACGAGATCGGCGAGCGTCACGGCCTGCCGATGATTAACGTGCTGACGCCGGACGCGGCGCTGAACGACGCTGTGCCGGAAGCCTATCGTGGCCTCGATCGCTTCGAAGCGCGTAAAAAAATCATCGCCGACTTCGAGTCGCTGGGCCTGCTCGACAAGACCGACGCGCACAAGCTGATGGTGCCGCGCGGCGACCGCAGCAATGCGGTGGTCGAGCCGTATCTGACAGACCAGTGGTATATGAAGATGGCGCCGCTCGCCGCGCCCGCGATCAAAGCCGTCGAAGACGGCCGCATTCGCTTCGTGCCCGAGAACTGGTCGAAGACCTACTTCGAATGGATGCGCAATATCCACGACTGGTGCATCAGCCGCCAGCTCTGGTGGGGGCATCGGATTCCGGCCTGGTACGACGATGCCGGCAATATTTACGTCGCGCGTGACGAAGCCGAAGTGCGGGCGAAATATCGGCTCGACGACGATCTGACGCTGACGCAGGACGAAGACGTGCTCGATACGTGGTTCTCGTCGCAGCTCTGGCCATTCTCGACCCTCGGCTGGCCTGACAAGACGCCGGAACTCGACACTTGGTATCCGACCGACGTCCTCGTCACCGGCTTCGACATCATCTTCTTCTGGGTCGCGCGCATGGTGATGATGGGCCTCAAGTTCATGGACGACGTGCCCTTCCACGAGATCTACATCACCGGCCTGATTCGCGACGAGCACGGCCAGAAGATGTCCAAGTCCAAGGGCAACATTCTCGACCCGATCGACCTGATCGACGGCATCGGCCTCGACGCGCTGATTAAAAAGCGCACCTTCGGCATGATGCAGCCGCAGCTCGCCGAGAAGGTGCGCAAAAACACGCGCAAGGAATTCCCGAACGGCATTCCCGCCCACGGCACCGATGCCTTGCGCTATACGCTAGCCGCCCTCGCCGGTCCCAGCCGCGACATCAATTTCGACCTCGGTCGGCTCGAAGGCTACCGCAATTTTTGCAACAAGCTCTGGAACGCGGCACGTTACGTCCTGATGAAACTGGACGCGACGTCGGGCGAAGGCAATGAGATCGAGTACGGCATCGCCGAACAGTGGATCCGCTCGCGCCTCGCCCGCACAATCGCAGCGGTGCATGAGCATTTGGGCACCTACCGCTTCGACCTCGCCGCGCGCGCGCTCTACGAGTTCACCTGGAACGAATACTGCGACTGGTACCTGGAGCTGTCCAAGCCGCTGCTCGATGCGAACGCGCCTGCCGCCCAACGGAATGGCACGCGGGAGACGCTAGCCGTCGTGCTGGAAACGCTGCTTCGGCTCATGCACCCGCTGATGCCGTTCATCACCGAGGAAATCTGGCAGAAAGTCGCGCCGCTGGTGGAACGGGCCGGCGCCAGCATCATGCTCGCCCCATTTCCGGAGGCCGACGACTTCGCCATCGACACGCAAGCAGAAGCCGAAATGCAATGGCTGATGGGCTTCGTCCTCGGCGTGCGCCAGATTCGCGGCGAAATGGACATCGCTCCGGGCAAGCCGCTGCCGGTGTTGCTGGCGGACGCCGGCGACGACGACTGCCGGCGCCTCGAGGCCTATGACGGACTGATCCGCAGCCTGGCGAAGATCGAATCAGCGGAAGTGCTGAAGTCATCCGCCACCGCACCGCAAAGCGCAACTGCCCTGCTCGGCCGGATGAAAATCCTGGTGCCGCTTGCGGGCCTGATTGATGTCGAGGCGGAAGCCGAACGGCTGGAACGCCAGATCAGCAAATTCAGAAAGCTGGAAGAACAAAGCAACCGCAAGCTGACGAACGAGTCGTTTGTCAGCAATGCTCCGGCGCGAGTGGTCGAGCAGGAACGGCAACGACTGCAGGAGCATCGCGCGGCGCTCGCGAAGCTGGAGGAACAACGCGAAAGTATTCGCGCAATGGCGTAATTCAGGGAATTGGTGGGCCGTATAGGATTCGAACCTATGACCAATAGATTAAAAGTCTACTGCTCTACCAACTGAGCTAACGGCCC
>DASSTE010000005.1:0-3775 GCA_035708085.1 Gammaproteobacteria bacterium
TCGCGGCGCTCGCCGGCCATTTCGAACACGCTCGACAGCGTGTGCGCGTTGTGCGTCGCGAACTGCGGGTACAGTGCATCGCCCGCTTCGATCAGCTTGCGCGCACAGGCAAGGTACGACACATCGGTCGACGATTTGCGCGTGAATACCGGGTAGTCCTTGAGACCGTCGATTTGCGCAAGCTTGATTTCGGTGTCCCAGTAGGCGCCCTTGACCAGGCGCACCGGAATCCGCCGGCCCACTTCGTGGGCCAGTGCCGTCAGCCAGTCAATCAGGCGGATGGCGCGCTTTTGGTAGGCCTGTACCGCCAGACCGAAACCTTCCCAGCCGTCGAGCGACGGCGAGCGGTAAACGCGCTCGATCACATCCAGCGACAAATCCAGGCGTGCGGCCTCCTCGGCATCGACGGTCAGGGCAATACCGGCTTTCGCGGCGCGCTCGGCGAGCGCCAGCAGGCGCGGCGTCAGCTCGACCAGCACGCGCTCGCGCTGCGCGAACTCGTAGCGCGGGTGCAGCGCAGACAGTTTGACCGAAATGCCCGGCGCCGAAAATACGTCCGTACCCGGCTCGACCGATTCACCGATGGCGTCGATCGCGCCGGCGTAGGCGTCAAAAAAGCCCTGGGCATCGACCTCGGTCAACGCCGCCTCGCCGAGCATATCGAACGAATGGCGGTACTTGCGGTTTTCGCGGCTGTTGGAGCGCTTGAGCGCTTCCTTGATCGTGCGACCCATCACGAACTGGTGGCCCATGATACGCATCGCCTGGCGCAACGCCGCGCGCACCACCGGCTCGCCCAGCCGCGACACCGTGCGGTCCATGAAGCGGCCGACATCCGCCGCCTCGCGATCGAGCTTCAGCAGGCGGCCCGTCAGCATCAGGCCCCAGGTCGAGGCGTTGACGAACAGCGACGAACTGGCACCAAGATGCTCTTCCCACTTGCCGCTGGCGAGCTTGTCGCGAATCAGCTTGTCGGCGGTTTCGTCATCCGGAATGCGGATGAGCGCCTCGGCCAGGCACATCAGCACCATGCCTTCCTGCGACGACAGGTCGTACTGGTGCAAAAACGCTTCGATGCCGCCCTTCGTATCGGTATTCTCCCGCACCGCCTCGACCAGTTCGCGCGCACGTGCAATGACACGTTTGCGCGCCGCGTCGTCGAGTCGCGCGATTTTCAACAGCCGCGCCAGGCACTCTTCCTCGTCCGCCAGGTACAGCTCGTTCATCTTCACCCGCAGTTCGGACTGCTCCGGAACCTTGTCGAAGATAACGCCGGGACGCATTGCGTGCTGCTGAATGTTTCGCTCTACCGCCACAGATGAACTCCACAATGAAGGCCGGCGGTTTGCCGACCTGCATCTATACCAATCACAGCGCCTGAATCAGCGCATCAGCAAATTCACTCGTCTTCACTTCCTTCGCGCCTTCCATCTGGCGCGCGAAGTCGTACGTGACGACCTTGTCGCCGACTACCTTTTCATAAGCATTCGCGATCAGCTTGCCGGCTTCCGGCCAGCCGATGTAATCGAGCATCATCACGCCGCTGAACAGCAGGGAGCCGGGATTCACCTTGTCCTTGCCGGCATGTTTCGGCGCCGTGCCGTGGGTGGCCTCGAACACCGCCACGTCGTCGCCGATGTTCGCGCCGGGCGCGATGCCGACGCCGCCGACCTCGGCCGCCACCGCGTCGGACAGGTAGTCGCCGTTCAGGTTCGGCGTCGCGATCACGCTGAACTCGTCCGGGCGCAGCAGCATCATCTGGAACATGATGTCGGCGATGCGATCCTTGACGACGATCTTGCCCTCGGGCCGCTTGCCGTCGTACTTGTCCCACAGCTCGTCTTCGGTAATCGTCACGTCGCCGAATTCGTCCTTCGCAAGCTCGTAGCCCCACTTGCGGAACGCGCCCTCGGTGAACTTCATGATGTTGCCCTTGTGCACCAGCGTCACGCTGTCGCGGCCGTAGTCGATCGCGTACTGGATCGCCTTGCGCACGAGGCGCTTGGAGCCGAACTCGCTGATCGGCTTCACGCCCAGACCGCTGCCGTCGAAGAAGTTCGCGCCCAGTTCGTCACGCAGGAACTTCGCCAGCTTCGCATTTTCCGGCGAGCCCGCCTGGTACTCGATACCGGCGTAGACGTCCTCGGTATTCTCGCGGAAAATCGCCACATCGATCTTCTGCGGTTCGCGCAGCGGCGACGGCACGCCGCGATAGTACTTGACCGGGCGCACACAGGCGTACAAATCGAGGTCCTGGCGCAGTGCGACATTAAGCGAACGGAAACCCTCGCCCACCGGCGTCGTCAGCGGCCCCTTGATCGCGACCTTCAGATCGGTGATGACGTCACGCGTCTCAGCGGGGAAATAGTCGCCGTCATACTTCGCGGCCGCGGCCTCGCCCAAATAGAGCTGCGCCCAGTGCACCTTGCGCTTGCCGCCGTAGGCTTTCTCGATCGCTGCGTCCCAAACCTTGAGGCACGCCGGCGTAATGTCCACGCCGATACCGTCGCCCTCGACATACCCCAGGATCGGGTTGTCGGGAACCGAAAGTTTGCCGTTCTGCGCGGTGATTTTCTCGCCGCCGTCCGGCAGCTTGACGTGCTGATAGGCCATTGGGAATCCTTTGTTGGTCCGGGCTGAATGAAATAGCCCATTATAACAGGCGGGACTGCTTTCCCTGCACCGCCAAATCACCCGAGCGACCCGGAACCTCGGCACGCACCACCTCGATCGCCGGCAGCGCCGCGACATCGACGGTGCTGAACAGATCGCGCGTCGAGCCGATGTCATAGCCGCGCGCCTGCCATTCGCGCAGCACGCGCTCAAAAATGGCCAGGTAGGCCAGCCCCTCCAGCTCGGCGTGCAGCGTAAAGACGTGGCAGCCCGCTGCGTTGGGAGTCGCCGCTGCGACGATATGCTCCGCCGCGTTCTCAACCATGATGCCATCCCGACCGACCAGCTCGTCCAGCGTCGGCAGCGTCGTCGGCAACTGCGGACAGCGGAAGCGGCGGCCGTCGACCACCGGAATAAACGGATGCGTGCCGCGGGTATCGCTGGCGTAGTCGAAGCCGAATTCGTCCTCCAGCGCAAACGCGTGCGAGTTCATCTGCCAGCCGGCCGCGCCGATGGTTCTGGCGTCGTCACCGAATATTTCGCGAAAGCGCTCGACCGCGGGCCCCATTTCGCGGCGGGTCCAGTCCGCGTCCCGGCGAAAGACGTAATCCTGCCAGCGGACATGGTCCCAGGTATGAATGCCGACCTCGAAGCCGGCGTCGCGTACCGCGCGCATCGCATCGGCACCGCGCCGGCCGATGTCCGGCCCCGGCAGCAGCGTTCCGTAGCACAGCGTCTTGAGACCGTAATTGCTGCCGACCGATGTTCGCATGACCTTGCGGAGGAAGCCCGGCCGTAGCAGCCGACGCAGCGCGCGGCCGGTATGGTCAGGGCCGAGGCTGAACAGGAAAGTGGCGTCGATATTCAGGCGCGACAATAGTGCCGCGAGACGCGGCACTCCCTCCAGCGTCCCGCGCAACGTATCGACATCGATTTTGAGCGCAATGAACATGAGAAATCGGTTAAGGGTTAAGGGTACCTTTTACCCTTCACCTCTCATCTTCACCCATCAATCAGTTCGCGCGCCTCGGCCACATCGCCCTTGTACGCATCGAAGATACGCTCCAACCCCCCGCGCATATCGATCTTCGGCTCCCAGCCCAGCTCGCGGCGCGTGTGCTCGACCGACGGCACCCGGTTTTCGACGTCCTGGTAGCCCTTG
>DASSTE010000006.1:0-37854 GCA_035708085.1 Gammaproteobacteria bacterium
CTGCTGTAATCGTTGCCGCCCATGCCGGAGCGACCGCCAAGCATCTGCATCTCGTTGGCGATGATGTCGGTGCTGTAGTGGGTCTGGCCGTCCTTTTCGTAGGTGCTGGTCTCGAGCCGGCCTTCGATGTAAACCTGCGAGCCCTTGCGCAGGTATTCGGCGGCGATTTCGGCCAGCCGGCCGAAAAACGTGATGCGGTGCCACTCGGTCTTTTCCTGCTGCTCGCCGCTCTGCTTGTCTTTCCAGGCTCGCGTGGTTGCGATGCGGATCTTGGTGATCGCGCTGCCGCCGGCGGTGTAGCGGGTGTCGGGATCGGCGCCGAGGTTGCCGACGAGAATGACTTTATTGATGCCCCTGGCCATGAACTGCTCCGTTGGCGGAAATCTGGGATGTTCTGGTAATAAAGAGCAAGGATTCTACGTCGATTGGGCCGCGATTGCATCCGGCGAAGCCGTGGCGAAGGCTTCGAGCGCTGTCTCGTCCAGCTCGCGGTTGTCGACTTTCAGGTAGGCGACACCTTCCTCGGCCACCACGACCGCTTCGGCCACGCCCGCGATTGCCAGCAGCCGGTCGCTCAGCCGCTCGCGCTCTTCGCGACCGCGAATTTTCGGGATGCGGATCAGCCGGCTGGCCAGGTGTCTGGGCGCGGGCATCGTCATGGCGACCAGCAGCCACAGGACAGCCATGCCCGTCGTCAGAATAAAGACTGCCAGCAGGCCGTGGGGCGCGAACACGCCTTCCAGCCAGCCGCCGACGGCGCCGCCGACGAAGATACCCAAAAACTGGGAACTCGAATAGACGCCCATCGCCGTGCCCTTGCTGTCGGCGGGTGCGACCTTGGAAATCAGCGACGGCAGACTGGCTTCGAGCAGGCTGAAGGCGGCAAAGAAAACCAGAAGGCCGGCACCGATTGCCCATAGGTTGGCGTGCCAGACCAGCAGCGAGAGCTGCCCCAGGCCGATGGCGGCGACCGCGCCGATGAATACCGGCTTCATCTTCCGGTACTTCTCGCCGATGATGATGAACGGCGTCATCAGCACGAACGCAACGACCAGGATCGGCAGGTAAAACAGCCAGTGCGATCCACCACCACCGGCCTGTTTGAGGGCGAACGGCAACGCCAGAAAAGTCGCCGTGAGGATCGCGTGCTGCGCGAAAATGCCGAAATCGAGGCGCAGCAGCTCGCCATCGGTCAGCACGCGCTTGAACAATGCCGGCACCGGCTCGGTATCCGCATGGTGGCGAATCAAGTGCGGCTGCGGTACGAGGGCATACAGCACGCCGATTCCGGCGAGCGCCAGCACCGCGGTCAGCCAGAAAATCCCCGGCACCCCGACCCAGCCGTTCAACAGCGGTCCGACGACCACCGCAAGCGCGAACGACACGCCGATCGTCATGCCGATCATCGCCATTGCCTTGGTGCGATTCTCTTCGCGAGTCAGATCTGCCCCCAGCGCCAGGATCGTCGAGCCGACCGCGCCGGCGCCCTGCAGCGCGCGGCCGAGGATCACGCCGCCGATCGACCCCGACATCGCCGCGATCACGCTGCCGATCGCGAACAGGATCAAACCGGCCGCAATGACCGGTTTGCGGCCGATGCGGTCGGACAGCGTCCCGAACGGAATTTGCAGGATCGCCTGGGCGAGGCCGTAGATGCCGAGCGCCAGGCCGATGGTTGCGGCGGTCGCACCGGTGAGGTGCTTCGCGTAGACGGCGAACACCGGGTAGATCATAAACAGCCCCAGCATCCGGAGCGCGAAAATTGCCGACAGCGACAAAGAAGCACGGCTTTCGGTGGGGCTTAGATGGGTCGTGGGCACGGATCGGGGCGGTTGAACGAGCGGAGCGGCTGATTTTAACACGCCGCGCAGGACCTAGGACTGAGTCGCTAGGACTGAGTTAAGAAACGCCATTCCGTTCGTGCTGAGCTTGTCGAAGCACCCTTGGGTTCTGAAGAGCCCTTCTGAGCTTGCCGAGGGGCTCAGGGCGAACGGCCCGATGCTCCACACTTAGTCCTAGCGACTCGCCCGCCGCCTTTGCGCCGGACTCCCCCGACAGCGTATATTGACTCGTTTCGCCTAATTTTCGCGCGAGTCTTATGGATACCATCCGCATCCGCGGCGCCCGCACTCACAACCTGCAGAATATCGACGTCGATCTGCCGCGCGACCAGCTGATCGTGATCACCGGCCTGTCCGGCTCCGGCAAATCCTCGCTGGCGTTCGATACTATCTATGCCGAGGGCCAGCGGCGCTACGTCGAATCGCTGTCCGCCTACGCACGTCAGTTCCTGTCGATGATGGAAAAGCCCGACATCGACCACATCGAAGGGCTGTCGCCGGCGATCTCGATCGAGCAGAAATCGACCTCGCACAACCCGCGTTCGACGGTCGGCACCGTCACGGAAATTTACGACTACCTGCGCCTGCTGTACGCACGCGCCGGCACGCCGCGCTGCCCGGATCATGACATCGAACTGGAAGCGCAGACGGTCAGCCAGATGGTCGACCAGGCGCTCAACCTGCCCGAAGGCAGCCGGTTGCTGCTGCTCGCACCGGTGGTGCAGAACCGCAAGGGCGAGCACCTGCAGCTCATCCAGGAACTGCGCTCGCAGGGCTTCATCCGGGCGCGCATCGACGGCAAGGTGGTCGAACTCGAACAGGCGCCGTCGATGGACCTGCGCCGCAAGCATACGATTGAAGTCGTCGTCGATCGCTTCAAGGTGCGGCCGGACATTACCCAGCGGCTCGCCGAGTCGTTCGAGACCGCGCTGCGCCTGGCCGGTGGCATCGCCTCGATTGCCTTCATGGATGAGCCCGAGCGCGAAGAGCTGGCCTTCTCCGCAAACTTTGCCTGCCCCGTGTGCGGCTACAGCCTGTCGGAACTCGAGCCGCGGCTGTTCTCGTTCAACAACCCGGTCGGCGCGTGCCCGACCTGCGACGGCCTGGGCGTGCGCCAGTTCTTCGATCCGGACCGCGTGGTCGGGCATCCGGATTTGAGTCTCGCCGGCGGCGCCGTACGCGGCTGGGACCGGCGCAACCAGTATTACTTCCAGATCATCCAGTCGCTGGCGGAGCATTTCGACTTCGACATCGAGGTGCCGTTTCGCGAGCTGCCGGCGAACATTCGCGACATCATCCTGCACGGCAGCGGCAAGGAGAAGATCAGCTTCCGCTACCCGTCGCCGCGCGGCGGCTGGCGCGAACGCCGCCATCCGTTCGAAGGCATCCTGCCGAACATGGAGCGGCGCTACCGCGAAACCGAGTCCGGCATGGTGCGCGAGGAATTGGCGAAATATCTCGGCACGCGGCCGTGCCCGGAGTGCGGCGGCGCGCGCCTGAACCGGGCGGCGCGCAACGTCTTCGTCGCCGGCGCCGCCCTGCCGGAAATAGCGCGCATGTCGGTGCACGACGCGGCAGAGTTTTTCGCCCGTCTCGACCTGCCCGGCTGGCGCGGCGAGATCGCCGCCAAGGTGGTCAAGGAGATCGGCGAGCGGCTGACGTTCCTGGTGAACGTCGGCCTCGACTACCTGACGCTGGAACGCAGTGCCGAAACCCTGTCCGGTGGCGAAGCGCAGCGCATTCGGCTCGCGAGCCAGATCGGCTCCGGCCTCGTCGGCGTGATGTACATCCTCGACGAGCCGTCGATCGGCCTGCACCAGCGCGACAACCAGCGGCTGCTCGACACGCTGTTTCACCTGCGCGGCCTCGGCAATACGGTGATCGTCGTCGAACACGACGAGGACGCAATCCGCAGCGCCGACCACATCCTCGACATGGGGCCCGGCGCCGGCGCGCATGGCGGCCGGGTCGTGGCGCAGGGCAGCGTCGCCGACATCACCGCGCACAAGGAGTCGCTAACCGGCCAGTACCTGTCCGGCCGGCGGCAGATCGAGGTGCCGGCCGAGCGCAAGCCGCGCGACCCGAAGCGCGAGATCACGATCCGCCAGGCACGCGGCAACAACCTGAAGGACATCGACGTCACCATCCCGCTGGGCCTGCTGGTGTGCGTGACCGGCGTGTCCGGCTCAGGCAAGTCGACACTGATCAACGACACGCTGTACCGCTATACCGCGCGCGAAATCAACCGCGCCTCGACCGAGTACGCGCCCTGCGACGACATTGAGGGGCTCGATCAGATCGACAAGGTCATCGACATCGACCAGAGCCCGATCGGGCGCACGCCGCGCTCCAACCCGGCGACCTACACCGGCCTGTTCACGCCGATCCGGGAATTGTTCGCCGGCGTCCCGGAAGCGCGGGCACGCGGCTACAAGCCGGGGCGTTTCAGCTTCAACGTCAAGGGCGGGCGCTGCGAGGCCTGCCAGGGGGACGGCGTGATCAAGGTCGAGATGCACTTCCTGCCCGACGTCTACGTCGCCTGCGACGTCTGCAAGGGGCGGCGCTACAACCGCGAAACGCTGGACGTGCGCTACAAGGGCAAGAACATCCACGAAGTGCTGGAGATGACCGTCGAGGAGGCGCTGGACTTCTTTGCGCCGGTGCCGGTCGTCGCCCGCAAGCTGGAAACGCTGATGGCGGTGGGACTGACTTATGTCAAGCTCGGCCAGAACGCGACCACGCTGTCCGGCGGCGAGGCGCAGCGCGTCAAACTCGCGCGCGAACTGTCGAAGCGCGATACCGGCAGCACGCTCTACATCCTCGACGAGCCGACCACCGGCCTGCACTTCTACGACATCGAGCAACTGCTCGGCGTGCTGACCCGGCTACGCGAAGGCGGCAACACGATCGTCGTGATCGAACACAACCTCGATGTGATCAAGACGGCCGACTGGCTGATCGACCTCGGGCCGGAAGGCGGCGAAGGCGGCGGCCGCGTGATCGCGACCGGCACGCCGGAGGATGTGGCGGCGAACAAGCGCTCGTACACCGGGCAGTATCTACGGCCGCTGCTGGAGACAGGAAAGGAAAAGAAAACGGCATGAACGATGACGACCTTCTCGAACCGCTGACCCGCATCGCCGAAGCCGCCGGCACGGCTATCCTCGACATCTACGCGACGGATTTCGACGTGGAGTTGAAAGACGACCGCTCGCCGCTGACCGCCGCCGACAAAGCAGCGCATCGCCTGATTTGCGCGCAACTGGCCGAACTCACGCCGGATATGCCGGTGCTATCCGAAGAATCGGCCGCGGTTCCGGTAGCCGAGCGCCGCCGCTGGTCGCGCTATTGGCTGGTCGACCCGCTCGACGGCACCAAGGAGTTCATCAAGCGCAACGGCGAGTTCACCGTCAACATTGCGCTGATCGAAGGCGATGTACCCGTCGCCGGGGTGGTGCATGCGCCTGTGAAGGAGACGACCTGGCTCGGCATCGACGGCATCGGCGCGTTTCGCAAAACGGCTGCCGGCACCGAGTCGGTCGCCGTGCAAACGCCCGCCGCCGAGCCGATGCGTGTCGTCTGCAGCCGTTCGCACCTGAGCACGGAAACGCAAGCGTTCATCGACCGGCTGGGTCCGCACGAAACCGTCGCCACCGGCAGCTCGCTCAAGTTCTGCCTGGTCGCGGAAGGCGCGGCGGATATTTACCCCCGCTTCGGGCCAACGTCGCAGTGGGACACCGCCGCCGCACACGCGGTGGTCGCGGCGGCCGGCGGTGCAGTGGTGACGCTCAATGGCGAGCCGTTGCGGTATCCGGCCGCCGAATCGCTGCTCAACCCGCCGTTCCTGGTTTACGGCGACACCGGCCGCGACTGGCGGCGCTATTTATCCAGCTAGCTCGACTTTTTCCCGAGCAAATTCTGCTTCAGCCCGCTATCGACCGGGTTGCCGCCGAGCCAGATGCTGAAGATTGCGCGCGCGAACATCTCGCCCGGCACCACGCCTTTCTGCTCGCCGTTAATCGTGACACCGGTGCCCTTGCCGGGGATATAGCCGATGATCACCTTGTCGTTCTTTTTCAGGTCGGTGAAGAAGCTCGAAAACTGCTGCCACTTGTTCTGCATCGCGCCCTGATTGCCGGCATTGGCGTTCGGGTTGTTGCTGTTCGCGCCGTTCTGGCCGCCCTGGTTACTGTTCGGCCGGTTGTTCTGGAACGCCTTGTGCAACGAACTGACGAAGTCCTGGGCCTTCATGTTCGTCAGCATCGACAGCCAGATGGCCTTCGCGCTGGTACCGGAAATGGCGTCGGCGGCGGAGTCGGTCGGCTTGGGCAGATACAGCGCAGCGACGTACTTGTTGAAGAACCACCACGTCGTGTGCACGCCGGCGCCGTTCAGCGCGAGTTGCCAGCCGTGATAGGTGATGTCGCCCGGCACCCGCACGTTGTGCACGGTCCTGGCCGGAAGCTTCGGCGCGTTCATGTGCCGCTGGTTCGCCATCGCGCCGGTCGCCGGCATGCCGCCGCTTTGCGGCATGGCCTGATTGCCACTGGCAGGTTGCGGCAGGGCCGACGTCATCGGCTGCGGCGCCCCGGTCCTCGTGGCGGGCGCACTGAACGATCCTATAGGCGAGTTGGTGGAAGGCGTCGGCGCCTGCCGGGTTTGTACGGTAGGGGGATTGGTTTGTGACGCCGGCTGTGGCGGCGTGGCGGCAATCGCGGTCACGCTGACAGTGGCCAGCGCCAGCGATGCGAGCGTCGAGATGGTCCGTTTCATGGCAAGACCCTCCTTGGTCTTGTTTGTTTTAACGAAAACAGTAGCCTAGCGCAAAATCGGTGCGCTGACTATTCAGGATTCTCCATAATACACGCAACCGGACTGGCAGGTTTCGGCGACAAGAACATGGTGGAGGTCCGGCAGTGTCGGCGCGAGGCGCTGCCAGATCCAGCGCGCGAGATGCTCGCTGGTGGGGTTATCGAGGCCGTCGATTTCGTTCAGGTAGGAGTGATCCAGCACCGCGAACAGCGGCTCGAAGGCGGCCTTCAGGTCGGCAAAGTCGCACACCCAGCCGAGTTTCTCGTCCACTTGGCCGCGCAGGTGAATCTCGATGCGGAACGAATGACCATGCAGCCGCGCGCACTTGTGCCCTTCCGGCACGTTGGGGAGGCGATGTGCCGCTTCGATCTGGAAAACCTTGAAAATGTCCATCGCTTGATAATAACTCCGCGCCGCAAATGCGCGTAACATAATAGGGATGACTGCCGGCGACCGTAACCTGAGAGAAGAACTCGTCCACTTGCGGACGGAACACCGCGACCTCGATGCCGCGATCGCCGCCCTCGCGGTCCAGCCGGGCGTCGATCAACTCCAGCTCGGCCGCATGAAGCGGCGCAAGCTGCAACTCAAGGACTATATCAGCCGGCTGGAAAGCCGCTTGATCCCCGATCTCGATGCCTGAAGAAAGTCGCTAGTGCTGAGTCGCTAGGACTGAGTCAAGACGGGCGACTCTTTCTCTTCCCTTAGTCCTAGCGACTTCGTCCTAGCGACTTCGGCTCGCAGGTTCGCAAAATCGAACAGCTCCGGATCGGCCAGCTGCGACGGACGGACGTTTTGCAGCGCCCGAAAAATCATGTCCGCCCGTCCCGGCGTCTCGCGCTCCCAGTCGTGCAGCATCGCCTTGATGCGCTTGCGCTCCATGTTTTCCTGGGAGCCGCACAGGTTGCACGGAATCAGCGGAAATTCGCGCAGCCGCGCGTAGCGTTCGATATCGGCCTCGGCACAGTAGGCCAGCGGCCGAATGACGACGTTGCGGCCATCGTCGCTCGCCAGCTTGGGCGGCATCGCCTTCAGCGTGCCGCCGTGGAACAGGTTCAGAAACAGCGTTTCGATGATGTCGTCGCGATGGTGGCCGAGCGCCATTTTGGTCATGCCGTGCTCGGCGGCGTAGCGATACAGTGCCCCGCGGCGAAGCCGCGAGCACAGCCCGCAGGTCGTCTTGCCTTCCGGCACCACGCGCTGGACGACACTGTAGGTGTCCTGCTCGATGATGTGATACGGCACGCCCAGCGACTCGAGATAATCCGGCAGCACGTGCTCCGGAAAGCCCGGCTGTTTCTGGTCGAGATTGACGGCGAACACCTCGAACGCCACCGGCGCGCTGTCGCGTAGCGCCAGCAGGATGTCGAGCATCGCGTAGGAGTCCTTGCCGCCCGACAGGCAGACCATCACCCGGTCGCCCGCCTCGATCATGTTGTAGTCGGCAATCGCCTTGCCGACGTTGCGGCGCAGGCGCTTTTCGAGCTTTTTTGCGTTAACGGAGTTGGGATTCATTCAGGAGATTTTGCCCGTCCGTCCCGAGCTTGTCGAAGGGCTCTTGTACAGGATCCGCTTCCCATGAAGTTCCGACCGCACTTCGGCAGAGCTCAGCACGAACGGAATTTGTCGGACCTTCATCAGAAACCTGTACTGAAAATAATGCCGTAGCCCTGCCGCGGGCCGGTCTGGCCGTAGACGCCGACGTGACCGTCGCCAACCTCGAACGCTACCTGCGCATAACCGCCGCCGATGCTGCCGGCACTGAAGTCGCGCTTGAACGCGAGCGGCCCGCGCGCTTCTTCCTGGCCGTCGTAATACTCGAGATAGCCGCCGGCGGAGACTTCGACCGGGCCCATGCTCAGCACCGGGCCGAGCCGCAACGCCGCTTCACGCCAGGTCAGTTCGTCGTACTGGTGATCGACGCGGCCGTTATCCACTTTGTGCCAGCGCCAGGCGGCCTGCAGCCGCAACGACAGCACGCCCGGGATCAGCGTCGGCTCGCTGCGGGCGACGATGCCGAAAAAGCGGCCGGTCAAGTCGTAGCCGCCGGTGGCCGGATGATTGTCGAGGCTCACCTTGCTGTAGCCGCCCTGCAACGCCAGGTCGAACAGCGGTGTGATCGACTCGCCGATCGTCAGGCCGAGTTCGTCGACGTCGGCATTTTCGGCCGGCGCGTTGGTGAAGTCCAAGTCGGTGCTGTAGCGGCTGTAGGAGATTGCCGCGCCGAGGCCGGCGGCCCGGGCGGCCGGGATGGCGGCAAAGAGCGCTATCGATAAAGCACAACCAAGCTTCTTAAATATTCCGCTCGTGCTGAGCTTGTCGAAGTGCGGGCGGAATTTCCTCGACGGAGAGAATGGCTCGAAGAGCTCTACGACGATCTCAGGGCGAACGGAGTGGGAGGTCGGCGCCTCCTTAATCCTCATGGCTGAAGCCTTCAATAATGTAGCCGCCGGAGCGCTCGTCGCGCGCCAGCTGCATCAAGCCCTGCTTGGCAGCCTCCTCCAGCAGCGCGTTGAAGCTGCGAAAGCCGTAATACGACTCGTTGAAGCTCGGTCGGCGGCGCTTGAGGGTCTGCTTGATCATCGAGCCCCAGATCTTGTCCTGGTCGCCACGCTCGCTGGTGAGCGCTTCGACCGTTTCGAGCACCAGGTCGAAGGCTTCCTGCATGCGGTCGTCGGCGGTCTTGGCTTTTTTCTTCGTCGCCTTCTTCTTGCGCGTGCGCTTCGGCTTCTCGCGCACCAGATCGTCGTAGAAAATGAACTCGTCGCAGTTCGCGGTCAGAAGGTCCGAAGTCGAATCCTTGACGCCGACGCCAATCACGACCTTGTTGTTCTCGCGCAGCTTGCTGACCAGCGGCGAAAAGTCGGAATCGCCGCTGATAATGACGAACGTATCGACGTGCTCCTTCGTATAGCACAGGTCGAGCGCGTCGACGACCATGCGAATGTCCGCGGAGTTCTTGCCCGACTGGCGCACGTGCGGAATCTCGATCATCTCGAACGAGGCCTCGTGCATGCCGGCTTTGAAGTCCTTGTAGCGTTCCCAGTCGCAATACGCCTTCTTGACGACGATGTTGCCCTTGAGCAGCAGCCGCTCGAGCACCTTCGTCATGTCGAAGCGATCGTAGTTCGCATCGCGCGCGCCGAGGGCAATGTTCTCGAAGTCGCAGAACAACGCCATGCTCTGAGTGTCGGGTTGTCCGGTCACGAATGTGTAGTCCCTGTAAAGTTGGGGCCGCCTATTCTGACATTGTTTACAGCCCGAATCACCGCCGGCAGCGCAGGCGCACGGCCGGCGAATGCAGCGCCGGCTCGCCATCGCTGAGCCACAGCTCGATATTCGGCGCCTGCGGCCGTGCCCCGCAGCCGAGGTACAGCGCCGCCATCGCGAGCGTGCCGAGTATCGTCAGGCCGAACATGATCCAGGCTGCTTCGCGCACGCCAGAGACCAGCGCCGCCCCGCTTTGGCCGTGCTGCATCGCGACGTGCTGCAGCGTCGGCGCGATCAGGAAGTCAGCCACGGAGCGCACCAGCTCGACCAGCGCGAAAGCCCGGCCCAGAAACTGCGTCTTGACTGACAGGCCCGCGAGCCACAGGCCCGGCGAGACGGTTGCGCCGGCGCCCAGGCCCAATGCCGCGGATATGCCAAGCGACAGCGCCAGCGGACTGCCGATTTGCAGCAGGGCCACCGCCAGCCCCGCCGCGAGCAGCAGGATCATGCCAGCCAGTACGAAATGCGGCAGGAAGCGCGTGACGAACAGCCGCCAGAAAATCAGTGCCGCGACAATCAGGCCAGTCACCCCCGGCCATTGAGCGAGGCCCGTCGCCTGCGCCGACAGGCCGACGCCCTGTTGCAGAAAGAGCTCGTCGAGCAGCAGCAGTGTCACGTAGGCCGCGCCGGCGATCATCGCGCAAAGCGTGCCGGCGAGCGGGACGGAGTGCCACAGCTTGGTCATCGGAATCAGGCCGTCGTCACGGCCGTACTGGGTCGCGATCAGCGCCACCAGGCACGCGAGGCCGATAATCATCGGCCCCCAGAATACCGGTGCGCCAAAGGAAACGTGTTCACCCAGCTGCGACACCGCGTAGAACGGCAGTGCCGTACCGAGCGCGGCGAATACGAAAGCCATCACATCCGGGCGGTGCTGCGGATCCTTTGCCGGCTGTAGCGGCAGGCTGCTCATGCCCAGCAGCCAGCCGACGGCGCCGAGCGCCGCGAGCCCGCCGAAAAACCACCGCCAGCCTTCGGTGGCAAGTACGCCACCAATCAGCGGCCCGACGGTGACGGCACCGAAGAAGGCGATATCAATGGCCGCCGCCGTCAGCGGCAGGCGCGTGGCCGGAAAGCGGGTCGTCAGCGGCGGAATCGCGATGACCAGCAACAGCCCGGTCGCCGCGCCCTGGAGAATGCGGCCGACGGCGAAGGCCGCGACGCCGGGCGCCACCGCCGCCAGCCCCGCCGCCACGACGAACAACCCTTCGGCGACCAGAAACAACCGCCGCTGGCGAAACCGCTGCACCAGGAAACCGGCAAAGATCGCGCCGAACGCATAGCCGGCGTTGCTCAGGCCGTTCGCCGTTCGCAGCGTGGCGGCGGTCGTATGCAGGTCGAGCGCCATCGACGGTGCCAGAAAATGGTACGCCGTGGTGATGACGATGTCCGGGCACAGCGCCAGCAGGACGAGTGCGAGCGTCGGCCCGTAGCGGCCGTTGAGTGGCGGATTTTCGCGGGAGAAAGCGCTCACGAAGGCGCGGCCATGAGATCCTCCATGATCTCTCGGTCGAATACAACAGGCTAAGGTGGTCCAGGGGGCCTAGCAAGGCAGGGAATGCCCGATTTATCCCCTCACCCTACTCTCTCTCGAAGGCGGAGAGGGTTCTTTGTTTTTGCTCCTTCTGCCTCAGGAAGAAGGTTGGGATGAGGGGTGTTTAGCAGCTTCTCGCTTATAGACGATCTTGCCGTTCAGGATCGTGTAATCGACCTTCGCATCGTCGATCTCGTCCGGCGGCACGGTCATGATGTCCTTCGACAGCACGACGATATCGGCGAGCTTGCCGGGCGCGAGCGAGCCCAGCTGCTTCGCCTTGAACATGCCGTAGGCATTCCACAACGTGTACGACTTGAGCGCCTGAATGCGCGTCATATCCTGCTTCGGGAAGAAGTACGAGCCGTCCTTCAACTGCCGAGTGACGGCGCACTTGAAGTTCGGGATCGGGTTTTCGTCCTCGACCGGCACATCGGTGCCGTTGTTGATCATCGCGCCGGTCTTGAGCAGCGACTGCCAGACGTAGGCGCCATTCCTGGCGCGCTTTTTGCCGATGCGCTTGACGACGTACGGGCCGTCCGAGCAGGCATGAATCGCCTGCACCGACGCGATAACGTGCATCTGCCCGAAGCGCGGAATGTCGGCTGGATTGAGATGCTGCGCGTGCTCGATGCGCCAGCGCAGGTCGGTTTTTTTCGGGTGCGCCTTGAACACCTTTTCGTACACGTCGAGCACTTCGTGATTGGCACGGTCGCCGATCGCATGCACGGCGAGCTGGAAGCCGTTGTTGATCGCAATCTCGGCGGTGCGCTCAATGCTGGACATGGGCATCACGTTGATGCCGGCGCTCGACGGCAGGTCAGTGTACGGCTTCAGAAACCAGGCGCTGTGCGTGCCGAGGGCGCCGTCGGCGGTGATTTCGCCGATACCGCGCACCGTCAAAAAGCCGCGTTGGCCGGCGTCGATCACGCCGTAGTCGCCGATGTGCGCGGCAAGCGCCTGGTTCGACTCGCCGTTGATGAAAGCATACAGACGAAGCGGCAGTTTGCCTTTCTTCGCCAGCTTTTTGTACAGGTCGATGATCTCGAACGGCTCACCCATGTCCTCGAACGTGGTGATGCCTTTCGACAGTGCGTCTTCGCCTGCCAGGCTAATCGCCTTGCGCCGCTCGGCCTCGATCTCCGCCGGCGAACGCTGTGCGCGCCATTGCTTCAGTGCTGCGAGCACCGGGTCCTGGGCGTTGTCGCGCAGCATGCCGGTCGGCGTGCCGTCGCGCTTGTGGACGATTTCCCCGCCTTTCGGGTTCGGCGTCCTTTTGGTGATACCGGCGATCGCGAGCGCGCGGGCATTGGCGAACACCGCATGGCCGCTGGCGTGAATCAGCACCACCGGGTTGTGCGGCGACACCGCGTTCAGCTTGTCGCCCAGCGGCAGGCCATCAATATTCGGTTGCGGCGGGTGCGTCCACTTCTCCTGGTGCCAGCCGCGACCGACGATCCACTGGCCGGGCGCGGCCTTGGCGACCGCCTGCTTGACCATGCCGACGATGTCACTCCAGGTTTTGGCTGCTCTCAGATCGAGTTCCATCTTCGACCGGCCGAGTTCCATGAAATGCCCGTGGCCCTCGATGAAACCGGGAATCGCGAGTCGGCCGTCGAGATCGATGACCTTGGTGTGGGGGCCGATGTACGTGTCGATGTCGTCGTCGCTGCCGACAGCAAGTATCTTGTTGCCCGCGATGGCGACCGCTTCGCCCTGCGGCGTCTCCGGCGAAACCGTCACAACCTTGCCATGGTGCAACACCAGATCCGCATGGCGCGGCGCCGCCACAACCGAACCGGCCGCCAGCAGCGCCGTAGCCGCAATCAACCCCCTAAGCCACTTTGGGCATCTCCTCATCGTAATCCTCCGAAACTGTTGCATCGACGCCGTGGTGGGCGCCCGCCAATCTAAAGGCAAGGGTCAGTATCACGCACACCGCGAGGTTGAGCGCGAGCGAATAGAGCGCGGCATAGCCGGCGACCGTGAAGTCGCCGAGCTTGAGCGGAAAAATCGACGTCGCGAAGTGCTGTGCCGCCGCCATCCAGGTGCCGACAGTCATGCCGACAGCCCAGCCACCGGCGAGTGCCCAGCGGTGCAGCCAGCGCGTGTACAGACCCAGCACGATCGCCGGCAGGGTCTGAATGATCCAGATTCCGCCCAGCAACTGCAACTGGATGGCGTATTTATTGGGGAGGAAGATGATGAACGCGAGCGCGCCGATCTTGACCAGCAGCGAGACGAACTTGGCGGTGCCGGCCTCGTGTTTGGCGCTGCAATCCGGCCGCAGGAACTCGCGGTAGATATTGCGGGTGAACAGGTTCGCCGCGGCAATCGACATGATCGCCGCCGGCACCAGCGCGCCGATCGCGATCGCCGCGAACCCGAGGCCGGCGAACCAGTTCGGCAGCTCGTGCAGGAACAGCGCCGGCACCGCGAAGTTCGGCCCGTAGCGGTCAAAATAGCTTGCGAACTCAGGCAGATTCTGCACGTTCGCGGCGTAGGCCATGTAGCCGAGCGCCGCAATCAGCGCGAGCACCAGCGAATACGCCGGCAGCAACGCCATGTTGCGCTTGATCGTCTGGCGGCTGCTGGCGCTCAACAGACCGGTGATCGAGTGCGGGTACAAAAACAGCGCGAGTGCGGAGCCGAAGGCGAGGGTCGCGTAGGCCGTGTAGGCACCAAAGCTGTCGGCGGTGGGCGGTGCAAGCAGCAACTTGTCCTTCGGGATCGCATCGAAGATCGCGCCGTAGCCGCCGAGGTGCATCGGGATCACGATCACCGCGACGATCACCGTCAGGTAAATCAGCGCGTCCTTGACGATCGCGATCATCGCCGGCGCCCGCAGGCCGCTCGTATAGGTGTAGGCGGCGAGAATCAGGAACGCGATGATCAGCGGCAAGTCGCCGGCCAGCCCGGTGCCGTCGAAGCCCATCGCCGCGATCACGACCTGGATACCGACGAGCTGCAGCGCGATGTACGGCAGCGTGGCGAGAATGCCGGTAATCGCAACCAGCAGACCCAGCAGCCGACTGTCGAAGCGCCCGCGCACGAAATCGGCGGCGGTGACATAGCCGTGGCGCTTGGCGACCGACCACAGCCGCGGGAACACGATGAACACGAACGGAAACACCATCAGCGTGTACGGCAGCGCGAAAAAGCCGATCGCGCCGCGGCCGAACACCAGCGCCGGTACCGCAATGAAGGTGTAGGCGGTGTACAAGTCGCCGCCGAGGAGGAACCAGGTGACGATCGTGCCGAAGCGGCGCCCGCCGAGCCCCCATTCGTCGATCGAGTTCAAGTCGCCGCGCCGCCAGCGCGCGGCGTAAAAGCCGAGCACGGTGACGAACGCGAACAGGACGATGAAGACGCTTAGAGCTTGCCAGTTCATTTGTGTTTGCCCCGATGAGGGGGAGTTGATTGAGCGCCCCTCACCCTAACCCTCTCCCTTGGGGAGAGGCGATAACAGTCAGAGTCTTGCCTTATAGGCCACCGCCGTCACCAGTGCCGTGACGATAATCCACACGAACTGAAACCAGTAGAAAAACGGAATGCCGGCGAGACGCGGATCGATGCGATTGTAGAATGGCACCCATAAAGCGCCGGTGAATACAAGCACGACCGCCACCCACCATCCGGCCTTGATCCCGATTCGGCTTTTGCTCATCTTTTTCTCCTACCAGCGCTGCCGCAGGCGCGTAAACGCCGAAGCCGCCGGATTGAACCCCACCAACAGCAGGTTTTGCGGGCTGGCGGCGTAAAACACGAAATCCTGTCGGCCGCCGCCCCCGGTGAGCAGCGTCAGCGTACCGCGGCCGTCTTCGTCGAGCGTGTAGCTGCCGCCGACAGCGATGGCGGTGGACCCGCTGCCGCCGGCCGCCGCCTCCACGCCGTCGATGTTGCCGTCGCCGTCCAGCACGATTGGGCCGACTGCCGTCTGTTGCGCCGAGGCGTTCGTGCCGGTTGACAATACGAACGAGCCGTCGAGACTGCTTTCGGCGAATTTGTCGTCGCTTTGCGCCAGGAACTGGCCGTCGCGCACCGCGGCGGAATCGGCCTCGATCGCCAGCGCGTGATCGGCGGATTGCAGGTAAAAAATCAGGTCGGTCTGGCCGGCCGGCGTGAAGAATCGGGCGGTGCCGCGGCCGGTATCGTCGATGGCATAGACGCCGGTCAGCGCACGCTGCTGAACGGTGCCGGTGCCGCTGCTGTCGAATTCGCCGCTGTCGATATTGCCGGCGCCATCGGCATGCAGCAGCCCGGCGGTCGTTGGCGCCTCGGTGCCGCCGGTTAGATAAAAGGCGTAATCGCCGGTGAACCGGCTGTCGTCGAACGCGGTACCGGTCTGCGCAAGTGCGCGACCCGTCCGGACCTGTGCCGGGTCGACCGACAGCAGCCGGATTGTGTCCGGCGCGACGACGTAGAAGACGTAATGCATCGTGCCGAAGACGTTGGTCAGCGTCATCGTACCGCGACCGTTGTCATCCACCGCGTAGGCCGCATCGAACGGAACGCCGGTGGTCACCGCGCCTGCCGTGTTGCGATCTTCGACCGCATTGGCGATGCCGCCGGTACCATCGGCGCTGAAGCGGCCGACGATCGCGGTGCGCGTGTCGGTGAGCTTGAAGACGTAGTTGCCGTTGAGGCTCGCGTCGCCGCCGACGTCCGCGCTCTGGGCGAGCATGTCGCCCGCGCCGGCCACACCGTTGTCGGTACGCACGAACCGCACGCGGCCGCTCGCGCCGATCACGAAGCGGAAATCGGCCTCGCCGCGTGAGCTGACGAATACCGCCTCGCCGGTGCCGTCCGCCGCAACCGTGTAACTGCCGTCGAACGGCAGCTTGAGGAACACGCCGTCGGACGCGTTGACGTCTTCGCTGCCGGCAGCGATGTTGCCGGCGCCGTCGGCCTTGAATCGGCCGATGACGCCGAGATTCGCGGCGCGATAGGTGAACACCCACGTACCTTTGAGCGACGCGTTCGAATACTGGATGGTCGCGCCGGCGGTACCCTTGAGCGACGAGTCGGAGTTGGCGACCGCAGTAATTGTGACTTTGCCGCCGATCGGCGGCAGCGGCGGCGCGGTATAAACGCCGTCGGTGCTGATCGTACCAATGTCGGCCTTGCCGCCGGTGACGCCGTCGACCTGCCACACAAAAGCGGCATTCGCGTTGCCGCTGACGGATGCCTGGAACTGCTGTGTCTGCCCCGCGGCGACCTTTGCGTCAGCCGGGGTGACAGTGACGCCGGTCGCGGGAGGTGGATTGGATGTCGATCCGGACGAGCTTGAGTTGGCGACACAGCCTGTCAGCAGGACCGCCGCCAGCAAACAACCGATTGCCGATAACCTGCACATCGGCTGTTTGTAACACAGCCCGACCGACGGACGCCACGTCAAGCGTGCACCGCGCTCCACTGCCAAGGCTCGGGGACGTGAATGTCGTAGCCCTGAGCGAAATCGACGCCCAGTTCGCGCAGCTTGTCGAGTACGCCGCGCGCTTCGACGTATTCGGCCACTGTCTTGATGCCCATGATCTTGCCGACGCGGTCGATGGTTTCGACCATCGCGCAATCGACCGCGTCGTCGGCCATGTTGCGCACGAACGCGCCGTCGATCTTGAGGTAATCCACGTGCAGCGTCTTGAGCCAGGTGAATGACGACAGGCCGCTGCCGAAATCGTCGAGCGAAATCGCGCAGCCGAGCTTGCGCATCTCGGTGATGAATGCGACTGCCTGATTCAGGTTGGCGATGGCGGCAGTCTCGGTAATTTCGAAGCAGATCATCGACGGCGGCACCTTGAAGCGCTCGAACTGTTCGCGCACGAATGTGGCGAACGGCGCTTCGCTAACGCTTTCGCCGGAAATGTTGATCGCGACGATCTCGCCGCGGCCGCGGGTCTGGCGCAGATCGAGCTGCCGGCGCAGGCCGGTCAGCACTTCCCGCACCACCCAGCGGTCGAGTGCCGGCATCAGGTGATAACGCTCTGCAGCGGGGATGAAGTTGCCGGGCGTGATTATCGTGCCGCTTTCGCCGCGCAGGCGCAGCAGAATTTCGTACCAGCGTGCATCACCGGTCCCCTTGAGCGGCGAAATCGTCTGGTGATACAGCACAAAGCGATTTTCTTCGAGCGCCGTGCCGAGCCGCGACACCCAACTCATTTCGTCGCGGTGGCGCGAGATCTCGCGATCGTCGCGCCGATAGACGCGCACGCGGTTGCCGCCTTGCTGCTTGGCCGACCAGCAGGCGGCGCCGGCGGCGGCGAAGACGTCCGGCAACGTGACGCAATCATGGTCAAGTGCCACGATGCCGATGCTGGCGCCGACGCCGTAAGTGCGCCGTTCCCAGATGAAGCGGAACGAGGAAATCACCTGAATCAGCCGGCGGGCGACGCGCTGCGCCGCGCCACGATCGCAGTTGCGCAGCAGTATGCCGAACTGGTCGCCGCCAAGGCGCGCCAGCAGGTCGTCTTCGCCGAGTTCGGCGTCGATCAGCGCCGCCAGCCGGCGCAGCAGTTCGTCGCCGGCGCGATGCCCGCCGATATCGTTGACGACGCGAAACTGGTCGAGATCGAGATACAGCATCGCGTGGGCCGCGCCGCCGAGGTTGAGCAGCGCTTCGAGACGGCGCTCGAATTCGGCGCGGTTGAAGGCACCGGTCAGGCCGTCGTGCGTTGCCTGCCAGCTCATTTGCAGCGTCGCGCGCTGCGCTTCGGTCAGATCGGCGTACACGGCGTAACTGGCCGCCTGGCGGCCATCGAGCAGAATCGGAAAGGCGCGAACCCGCACCGGCAACCGCGCGCCGTCCTTGCGGCGCCGCTCGGTATCGAGTTCAACGGTACACGCCGAGGCCAGGCGCTCGGACAGCGTTTCCGCTTCGTCGCGCAAGTCTTCCGGGACAATGCAGGCGTCGATACGTGCGCGGCGCAGTTCTTGCGCCGAATAGCCGAACAACCGCTCGAAGCTATGGTTGACGTCGACGATGCAGCCGTCGAGATCGAGCACGGCAACGCCGTCCGTCAGATTCTCGAACAGCGCGCGAAAACAGGCGACCTGGCGCGCAAGGCGGCGTCCGATCCTGGCCGGATCGACGGGTTTGCCCGAAAGCAGAATATTGGCAGCCTCGTCTGGCGCCCGGAGTGATGGAATCGGCTCGTTCGATTTCATGAACGAGTCTTGCTCAAGTCATCTGCCGCAGTTGGCGCAAGCACAGACGGCTTCCCCTGAATGACAACGTGTCAGCGGCGCGTGCCGCTTCCCCTCCAGCTATCGCAATCGTAAACGATTTGACAAAAATAGCAACAGTGGCGCCATTACGGTTGTCGCAAAAGCTGCTTCATATATACTGGCCTCGGCTGACGCATAAAGCGACATATAAAAGGATTTATGGCCGACACCCGCCCAGAAGCGCAATGGACGCTCGAAGATGACCGCTGTGTCCGGCTGTCCGGGGACTGGACACTGCTGGTCAGCGGCGCGCGCCGCAGACGCCTCACGCGCGAACTGCACGAACTCGATTCACCACGTGGTTACGCCTGGAACCTGTGTGACATCAGTGCGTTCGACAGCGGCGGTGCATTGCTGCTATGGCGATTGTGGGGCGGTTCGCTGCCCGACAACCTCGACTGCCGGGACAGCCAGCGCCACTGGTTCGAGCGCCTGAAGGAAAGCGAAACGCCCACGGCGCCGAAGCCGTCGCGCCTGGTCAGCGCAGTCGATCACCTGACCGGGCGGGTGATCGCGATCCTGCGCACCATCGGCGGGCTGCTGCTCCTGATCGGCCAGTTGATGGTCGATCTGGCCTGGTGCGTGCGCCATCCCCGGCTGATGCCGTGGAAGGAGATTTCCGCGACCATCTACCGCAGCGGCGCGTCGTCGATGCTGTTGCTCGGCCTGATCGGCTTCATGATCGGCGTGGTGATGGCAATCCAGATCGGCATTACGCTGCAGAAGTTCGGCGCCGGCCAGATGATAGTTTCGCTGATGGGGCTTGCGGTACTGCGCGAACTGGGCTCGGTGATCGCCGCGATTATCCTCGCCGGCCGCTCGGGCTCGGCGATGACTGCGGGCATCGGCGCGATGCACATTACCGAAGAGTTCAACGCGCTGCGCGCCTTCGGCGCATCGCCGACGATGCGCCTGGTGCTGCCGCGCGTCATCGGCATGGCGATCAGCGTCCCGCTGCTGGTCGTCTGGACCGACTTCACCGGCCTGATCGGCGCGGCGATCACCGGCGACTTGATGCTCAACGTCAGTTGGCAGCTGTTTCTTGCCCGACTGCCGAACGTGGTGCCGATCGTCAACTTCTGGATCGGCCTCGGCAAGGGCGTCGTGTTCGGCATCATGATCGCGCTGATCTCGTCGTATTTCGGCATCAGCGCGAAGCCGAACACCGAGAGCCTGAGTCGCAACACGACACTGTCGGTCGTCACCAGCCTGTCGCTGATTCTGCTGTTCGATGTGATCGCCGGCGCCGCGCTGACGAACGTGGGGCTGGGATGAGCGAAGAGCGCGAAGTCGTCATCGACGTCAAAGACCTGCACACGCGCATCGGCAAGCAGGACGTGCATCGCGGCCTGAACCTGAAGGTTTATCGCGGCGAAGTGCTGGGCGTGATCGGCACCACCGGCAGCGGCAAGACGACGCTGCTGCGCCAGATCATCGGGCTGATTTCGCCGACCTCGGGCACGGTCGATGTGCTCGGCAAGCGCATCCACAGCCTCGAAGGCGAGGAAGTGCGGCTGCTCCGACGCCGCTGGGGCGTGCTGTTCCAGCAGGGCGCGTTGTTCAGCGCGTTCACGGTGTTCGACAACATCGCGTTTCCGATGCGCGAGCTGCGCAAGGAAGGCGAGGAATTCGACGAGGACTCGATCCGCGACCTGGTGGCGGTCAAGCTGCACATGGTGGGCCTCGATCCGGACGACGCGTGGAAGTACCCCGCGGAGCTGTCGGGGGGTATGCTCAAGCGCGCCGCGCTGGCGCGCGCACTGGCGCTCGAAGCCGAGTTGCTGTTTCTCGACGAACCGACCACCGGGCTCGACCCGATCTCGGCATCGGAATTCGACACGCTGCTCGACCAGCTCCACCACGAGCTGAATCTGACGGCGCTGATGATCACGCACGATCTGCACAGCCTCGCCGCACTAAGCGACCGCATCGCGGTGCTCGACGAGGGCAAGCTGCTGACCACCGGCACCCTTGTCGAGGTGGCCGAATTCGATCATCCTTTCATCAAGGAATTTTTCCGGCGGCGGCGCGGCGATGACGAATTGCGCGCCCTGCCGGCATACTAAAAGAAACGTGTAATGGAAAACCGCGCCCACGCGATTATCGCCGTCACCTTCCTGATTGTCTTTTCGATCGCGGCCATCCTGGTGTACTACTGGCTGTCGAACACCCAGCCGGAGCCGCGCTACTACCGGATCGTCACCAGTCAGTCGGTCGGCAGCCTGCAGGCAAAGTCGGAAGTCCGCTTCAAGGGCCTCCTCGTCGGCCACGTGCAGAAAGTGGCGTTCGACAAGCAGGACCCGACCAAAGTCGATATCCTGATTACCGTGCGGCCCGATGCGCTGGTCACGCAATCGACCTACGCGACGCTGCAAATGCAGGGGCTGATGTCCGGCGGCAAACTAGTGGTGCTGCATCTCGGCAAGGGCAGCCGCAAGCCGCTGAGGACCAGCGAGAAAAACCCGGCGCGCATTCCGATGCACAAGGGCCTGCTGGCGGAACTCGAAACCACCGGCACGCAGGATCTCAAGAAGATCAACGACATCATCAGCAACGCGCAAAAGGTGCTCAACGACAAGAACCGCAAGCACCTCGCCGCTACGATCCGCCAGATCGACGAAGCGTCACGCAAGATCGTTGCAATGGAGAAGGAACTGATACCGGTAGTGAAGAAGCTGCCCGCGCTGACCGACAGCGCACAGAAGACGCTCGACCAGAGCCACGCGCTACTGGCGCAGGCAACGCAACTCGCGAAGGCGGCGAAAAAACCGGTCAAAAAGATGGGCGAGGCCGCCGATTCGCTGGCCGAACTGACCGCGAGCGGCAAAGACGTGGCACGGCGCCTGGAACGCCAGACGCTGCCGGATATCGATCAATTAAGCGACAGCCTGATGCGCGCCTCGAAATCGCTGATCGACCTGAGCCAGGAACTTCAAGCCAAGCCGCAAAGCCTGATTTTCGGGCCGCCCAAGCCGCAGCCCGGCCCCGGCGAGCCCGGCTTCGGCAATAACGGAAACGATAATGGAGACGGACATGAATAAGAAACTAGCGCTGATAGCGCTGCCGGCCGCACTCATTCTCGGCGGCTGCATCAGCACCAGCGAGCCGGTGCAGATCGAGCATTACACGATTAGCGGCGCGCGGGCGCCGACCCAGTCGGCGCCGACAACGTCTCCGGCGGCAGGCAGCGAGCCGATCCTGCGCATCGCCGGTATCCAGGCCCCGCACTGGCTGGACAGCGCCAGCATGTACTACCGGCTCGCGTACCAGAATCGCGCCCGGGTTGCCGCCTACAGCCGCTCCGACTGGGTTTCGCCGCCGCCGGCGCAGATACTGAATCTGCTCGAGGACGTGCTGGCCGCCTCCGGCGATTACAAGGCGGTTCTCGGGCCGAGCGATATCTCGAATGCCGATGTGACGCTGCGTATCGAGCTGGGAGACTTTGAGCAGGTCTTCACCAGCCGGAATCAAAGCGTCGGTGTGCTCGATGCGACAGTGACCGTCATCAACAACCATGCCGCCAAGATCGCGGCACAACGGCACTTTCACATTGAAAAGCCGGCACCGAGCGCCGACGCCGCGGGCGGCGTCAAGGCGCTCAGCGCAGCGAGCCAAACATTCGCCACCAGGGTTCGAAGCTGGCTGACGGAAATTAAAGCGGGTACAACACGTAGCCGTGGTGCTGCAGGATAATCAGGTCCGACAGCGCCGACAGCGACAGCGTGATGTCCGGGTTGACCGACTTGTGCTCGATGTGGTGCTCGGCAAGCGCTTGGTCGCAGACGTACAGTTTCACGCCCGCCTGCCGGAGCGCCTGAATTAGCTTGATGTTCGGGTTATCGTGTCCCGTGCGTCGCTTGTATGCCGAGTTGTTCATCACGATGTCGGTCGCCGCACCGTGGATCACGACATCAAAGTGACGATGCGACGCGCGCACCCCTGATATAGCAAATACATTCACCGCGCGCGCGACGTGCTCCAGGCCGCCGTTGACTTCGTCGGCCTTGCCAGCCTTGGTCAGGTTGAACACAACCTTGTAGCTTTGCAGCGGATCCGGCTGGAGCGCCGCTTTCGGCTGCGGAATGACGCCGCCCGCCTGCTTGATCGCCGGATATTGCCAGACCTCCGCCTGCCTGTGCGAAGCCGGTGCGGCCAGAAGGGGCAGCGCCGCAAGCGCCAACGCCAGCGTCATCATTCCTTTGAGCGTGTTCTTCATGGTGGTGTCGTCTCCTTTTTTTGAGTGGAAGTTGAAGGCACTTGGCCGTAATAGCCCATGTGCTGGTGGTACTTGTGTTTCGTTTGTTCAACGCTGCCGGTGAAACGAGGATCCTGCGGCCGCGGATGGTGATCGACGAATGCCGCCACGTCCCACGCCTGCTGATCGGTCAGCGAGCCGCCGATACCGTAGGGCATGTTTGCCTTGATGAATGCGGCGGCAGTGGGAATGCGATGCATGCCCGCGCCCCAGTTGAACGATTGCGCGCCCCATAGCGGCGGAAACACAACTGCGCCCGCGCTCGTGCGCCCTTGGCCGTCAGCACCGTGGCATAGCGCGCAATGCGTCTTGAAGACCTTGGCGCCCCGCACCGGGTCTGGCGCCTTGGCGGGCTTGGGGACATCCGGATAACCGGTACCCGGAGGGTTGGTGTTGACGGGCACACCCGTAGCCAGCCAGTGAAAGTAGCTTTCCAGCGCGACCATAACCTTGCTGTCCGCCGGCGGCGCTGTCCCATTCATGCTGTACGTGAAGCAGCCCTGGATGCGGTCGGCAAGCGTGTTGACCTTGTCGTTTTTCTTGCGGTAGCGCGGGTAGCGGCCGAACGCGGCCCACATGGGCGCCGAATTTGCGAGGCGGCCGCGGTCCAGATGACAGTTGCTGCAGGTCAGGACATTGCCGGTGTATACCGTGGCGTAATGGCCGGTGTCGGTGAAGACGTGCTCGCCGAAGCGGATCATGTCGCCGTCAGGGCCGCCGGGAATGGCCGATTCGGGCGGCGGCTGAAAGCCTTTCGCGGCGGCCGGCGGCGCGGCCTTCACGTCGGGAACCGTGTTGTCATCGCCGGGCCGCAGCCACGCCAGATAGGCGGCGACCGCCTTGACGTCGGCGTCGTCCAGTCCGTGCGCAACGTGCTGCATAAGGGCTAGCGGGTCGTTGCGCCGGCCGCCGTGCCGAAAGGCGTTGATTTGTCCAGCAATATAATCGGCGTATTGACCGGCGAGCATCGGGAAATCGGGCGCGAGACCCGCGAGCTTCGGTCCATGGCACGTCGCGCAGGCTGGTACGTCAGCCGACCATTTGCCGAGGCGCACCAGCGATTCGCCATGCGCGAGCGTCGCCGGCTCGACCTTTTCCCGGGGCGGATATGGCGCCTCGGACTGGCTGTAGTAGCGGGCAAGCGCCGTGATCTGGGCATCGGACAGCCCGGCCGCCAGCGGCTGCATGATACGGTTCGTGCGGGCACCCGACTTGAAGTCGTGCAGTTGCCTGGCAAGATAAGGCGCCGGCTGACCGGCCAGGCGCGGATAAGTCCCGCCCCCGCCGCCGGCACCATTTTTGCCATGACAGGCGGCGCAGGTCGCCGCGCCGGGCGGCGGCGCGGCAATCGCAGGAAAGCCGGCGGCCATGCCGGCACAAGCGATTAACATCGCAATCCGTTTGCTCATGTCATAAGCATACCGCATGATGACGCCTCCCCTCACCCTGCCTCTCCCTGAGGGAGAGGGTTCAAATTCTTCAAGGAGTTTTCATGATCTGGGGTTGGCTGGGCGCACTGGCAATCGGGCTTGTGCTCGGGATTCTGGGCTCGGGCGGTTCGATCCTGACCGTACCGGTGCTGGTGTATCTGTTCGGCCAGCCGGAAAAGGTCGCGATCGCGGGCTCGCTCGCCGTGGTCGGCAGCATCAGTTTTGTCGGGGCACTATCGTATGCGTGGCGGGGCCTGGTCGAATGGCGCATCGTCGGCCTGTTCGGCGTGCCGGGGATGATCGCAGCCTACGGTGGCGCCTGGGTCGGCCGTTTCGTTCCCGGCGCAGTGCAACTGTTGCTGTTCGCGGTCGTCGTGCTCGTCGCGGCGGTGCTGATGGTGCGGCCGCGCAAGCGTCAGGAACCGCATGCCCGCCAGCCCTGGTGGAGCGTGCCGCTGGACGGCATCGCGATCGGTTTCATCACCGGGCTGATCGGCGTCGGTGGCGGGTTCATGATGGTGCCGGCGATGGTGCTGCTGATCGGTGTGCCGATGCATCGTGCTGTCGGCACCAGCCTGTGCATCATCGTTCTCAACGCCTTTTCCGGCTTCCACAAATACCTCGGCGTGCTCGAACAACAGCACTTGGCCCTCGACTGGAGCATTCTCGGCGGCATCATCGCGATCGGCATTGTCGGCAGCCTGATCGGCAACGTGGCCGGCACGCGGGTGCCGCAGGCGAAGCTCAGGCGCGTGTTCGGTATCTTCCTGGTCGTGATGGGTGCTTACATCCTGGCGCGAACGGCGCCGGCGGTTTTTGCCTGACCGCCGACGCCCGGCTTCTTAACGTCTGCTCCGCCCTAGAACTGCCATGCCAGGCCCACCTGGATCGACTGCATCCGGTAGCCGCTGCTCACATCGCCGGACGCGTTGTGAAAGGTCGGCGAGTCCGCCTTGAAGTAGCGCCAGTTGACGTCCAGCGCAAGCGTCGGCGACAGCCATGAACGAAAGCCGACCATGCCCTGATAGGCGAGACCGCTGTCGACATCGTCCATGAACGTCACGGCCGGTGTGTTGGGACCCAGCGGCGCCGCGTTGTAATGGTGAAAGTCGATGCGGGCATAGCCGATGCCGAGCCCGATGTACGGGTCGAACCCCGAGTGCGGGCTGAAGTCGTTGATGACGTTGAACATCAGCGACCACGCCTGCGTATGACCGCCGGAATCGGCCAACTGCATGCTGTTGCCGGAGGTGGCGGTGTAGTCAAAGCTGTCGACACCATTGTCCCGGTAGCCGAGTTCTCCCTCGACGCGCAGCATGCCCGCCCCCCATTCGCCGAACGAATAACCCGTATTCAGCAGCACCACGTCGCCGTCGTTGGAATGCGTCGTAATCTGACCGCCGATCACACCGAAGCTGTGATCATACAAATGCGAGCGGCCGATCTGCAGCTCGAGATATGAGCCGGAATCGTTGTAGGGATTGTAGTTGTCGTTCTGCGCCATCGCGGCCAACGGCGCCGCGGCCAGAACCGATCCACATAGCAACATCGTCGTGATTTTCATCGCGAACCTCCTTGTCGGTCGGAGAAAATTGAGCGCGGACTTGCGCTTGAGATGGGCTCCATTATCCGAGTGCAATTCAGGCCGTCAAAGGCTTGCGGACGTATTCGCGAGGGGCGTCACACAGATTCGGCGCGGCTTGCGGGGTTGCTTGTAACACCGTAGGCAGGCCTCCGATATGCCGATCCCTCGGGTTCCCTGTGCCAATCGCTTGTATGCGTGCCATAATCGGCCCCCGGGTTTACCCGACTACGAAGGAGACAGCCCATGACGCGCATGATCCGCATTTTTCCGATCGCGGCGCTCGCAGCGGCCACGCTGTTGTTCGCCGCCTGTTCCACTCGCACTACCGTGCCCAGCAATCTCGGCATCAACGATGCGCCCGACTGGGTCAACCAGGGCAGCCAGGCGCTCGACAACCAGGGCGGCCGGCTGATTCACGGTATCGGGTCGGCACCGGCGATGCACGACTTGTCGCTGCAGACTTCCGCCGCCGACGAGCGCGCCCGCACCGAAGTTGCGCGTGTGCTGTCATCGTTTATCCACGCCGTGTCGCAGGATTACGCGGCAGCGGCCGGCGCGAATGCCGAGCAGCAGCAGAACGAAGCCTCCGTGTCGCGCGAGATCGAGAACGTGACGCGCCAGAACGTGGCCGGCGCGCGCATCATTGCCCACTGGCGCAACCCGGACAACGGTGCGCTGTGGAGCCTCGCGGAACTGGATATGACGCGCATCAAGGCGATGGTTGCGAGTTCGCAGGAGATGAATTCCGGCTTCAAGCAATACTTCCTGTCGCACGCTGACAATCTGTTCGACAACATGACCGGAGGAACCAGGTAATGCGCCGCCTTCGTTATGCCTGCCTCGCCGCCGCGATCGGCGTCCTCGCCGGCTGTTCGAGCATGCCGGAGATTCACCGCATTTCACCGAACCAGGTGACCGACGTGTCCGGCTACTGGAACGACACCGACTCGCGCCTGACCGCCGAACAGATGATCGGCCAGATGCTCAACGAGCCGTGGCTCGACAATTACGAGAACGCGCACGCCGGGGCAAAGCCGGTGGTGATCGTCGGCGACGTCAACAACCTGAGTTCCGAGCACATCGCGGTCGGCACGTTCATTAACGACATGCAGCGCGCGCTGATCAATTCCGGCGATGTCCGCTTCGTCGCCTCGTCCGGCCAGCGCGGCAGCGTGCGCAACGAGCGCAAGGACCAGGACCTGAACGCGAGCGCCGATACGCGCAATCCGATGGGCCAGGAAACCGGCGCCGACTTCATGATGGAAGGCACAATCAACACGATCATCGACGCAGCCGGCAACACGTCCGTCAAGTACTACCAGGTAAACCTGCAGCTCATCAACATGCGCACCAACGTGATCGCCTGGATCGGCCAAAAGAAGATCAAGAAGCACGTCGAGTACCACGGCATCCGGCCCTGACCCTCTGGCCGGCCGGATCTGCAGCCGCTCGGCCTGAGCTTGTCGAAGCCTGTCCTGAGCCTGTCGAACGGGGGCTCTTCCTCGATGGACAATACCGAACACGTGGGGCCCCACTTCGATGAGGCTCAGTGCGAACGGAGTTATCCAGCGTGGGTGCCGTGGCGCGCCGCGTTGGCGCTGTGCCTGGCGCTGACGCTCACCGGCTGCGCGAGCTACGTCGCCAACCTGCGCCAGATGGACGCCGCGCTCGCCGCACACGATCCGGATGCGGCGCTCGCCGCGCTTGCGCCTCTCAAGGGGGGCCACAGCCAGGCGCTGTATCTGCTCGACAAGGCGATGCTGCTGCGTATGCAGGGCGACTATGCCGGCAGCATCAAGGCGTTCGAAAGCGCCAAGCCACTGCTGCGCTACCTGGAGGCGACCAGCGTCAGCGAAACCGCCGCCGCACTCACGCTGAGCGAAAATCTGCGCAGCTACACGCCGCCGCTGTACGAGCGGCTGCTACTGCACGTCTACCAAAGCCTCAATTACCTGCAAAGCGGCGACGCCGAGGCGGCTCGCGTCGAGGTCGCGCAGATCGACGTGCTGCTCAAACGCCTCTATCCGGGCATCGATGCAGCGCCGCACGGCGGCGATGCGTTTGGGCGCTATTTCGCCGGGCTGGTGTATGAAGACGCCGGCGACTGGAGCGACGCGATGATCGCCTACCGCAAGGCTTACCAGGCCTATCAGGCGGCAAACCTGCCGATCCCGCCGGGGCTGCAGACAAGCCTGTGCCGGTTCGCGGATTATCTTGGCCTCGACAAGGAACTGAAGACCTATCAGCAGCAATTCGGCATCGACCACTGGAACCGTGTCGACCCGCGCGGGCAGGCCGCCGACGGGCAACTGGTTTTTATCCTCGGCGACGGGCTCGCACCGCGCAAAATTGCGGTGACGCAATGGGTGCAAAGCCCGAAGAGCGGCCACTTGTTCAGCATTTCGCTGCCGGCGCTCAAGGCGGACCCGCCGCGCATCAGCGGCGCGACGATCACCGTCGGCGGCGAGACGGCGACCACCGTGCGCGTCGAAAGCGTGGCGCAGAATGCCGAGCAGGCGCTTGCGGCGGAACTGCCAAAGCTGACGGCGGATGAAATTGCACGCAACGTCACACGCGCCGTGGTCGCCAACAAGGCCGATGACAAGCGGCGTGGCCTCGGGGCACTGGTGAGCCTGATCGGCACCGTCGTCGATCGCGCCGACACGCGCATCTGGAACACACTGCCGGACAACATCCAGATGGCGCGTCTGGCGCTGGCGCCGGGCACCTACAATGTGACCGTGGCGCTGACGGACGGCGGCGCGGTCGTGGATACGAAGACTTTCGACAACGTGCTGATCAAACCGGGGCGGATCACGTTCGCTACCTGGCATGCGATAAGCTATTAGGAACCTTCACAAGGGGTATGACGTCATGGCTCCAACCAAACTAATTCCCTTAGCGTTGCCCATCCTGCTGCTGGCGGCGTGCAGCCACGCACCACGACCGGACGCCGAACCCGCCTGGGTGAACGGTTCAAGCGCACAATATCCCGCCGACCGTTATCTGACCGGCCGCGGTGAGGCCGACCAGGTCGCCGTCGCACGCGACCGCGCGCGCGCCGATCTCGCCAAGGCGTTTTCCGTCAAGGTGAGCGAGCATGGAGAGGACGTGTCGTCGTATTCGCAGGACGGCCAACAGCCCGCGGCCAACGCGCTCGATGTGAGCCGCCGGATCACCACGCAGACCGACGCGTTGCTCAAGGGCGTGCGCATCGCCGACACCTGGCAGGACCCCGCCACGCACACCTATTACGCGCTCGCGGTATTGTCGCGACCACAGACGGCTGCAGCGTTACGCCAGCAAATCGCCGACCTAGACGCCAACACGCGCGCGTGGCTTTCGCAGGCACGGAGCAGTAACGACCTGCTCGTCAAGATCGGCGCCGCCGACCGCGCTGTCACCGCGCAAACCACCCGCGCCGGCCTGCAAAGCGAACTGCGCGTGGTCGACATCACCGGCCACGGCAGCACACCGCCGTGGAATCTCGGCCAACTGCAGGCCAACCGGGCGGCGCTGCTTAAGCGCCTGACAATCAATGCCACGGCAGACGGCCAAAACGCGGCCGCGGTGGAGAAGCTGCTGGCCGGCGCGCTCGCCGATGCCGGCTTCACCGTGCAGCCGGGCGCGCCGTACACGATGACGGCGACGCTCGATTACAAGAACCTGCCGCCGCGCAACGGCTGGTACTGGATCGCCGGCACGCTGTCGGTTGCGCTCGACGGAACCCACCAGGCGCACGGGATCAAGCGCTGGCCGCTCAAGGTGTCGGCGACCGATCCGAATCTCGCGCAGCAGCGCCTGATGGAACAGGTCGCGCAAAACCTGCACAATGATATCGAGGCCGCGACGCTGCAATTCGCCGGCGCACGCGGCACAACGGACTGACTCAAGGAGAACGCCCATGGACGCGGCACGAATCGAAATCCCCAACGCCCGGCAGCCGTTTGAAGGCGTAGTGACCGGCGGCCAGCCAACGCCCGCCCAACTCGGCGCGGCCCAAGGCGCCGGCTTCAAAACCATCGTCAACCTGCGCCCCGACACCGAAATGACCGACTGGGACGAGGCCGATCGCGCACGGGCGCTGGGCCTGAACTACGTCAACATCCCGGTCGCCGGCGCCGGCGGCCTGACCGAAGCTAATGCGCGAGCGCTGGCCAAGGTCGTCAATGATCCGGACGCGCGCCCGATGATCGTCCACTGCGGCAGCGGCAACCGCGTTGGCGCGCTGTTCGCGCTCAAGGCCGCCTGGGTCGATGGCGAAGAAACCGAGCGGGCATTGGAAATCGGCCACCAGGCCGGCCTGACCGGCCTGGAAGACCGCGTGCGCTCGCAGCTCGAGCATGGGCCGGCTTAGGAACCACCTGACCAGGAGGTCAATATGGACACACGACAACTCGGCGGCGAACTCGATGTTTCCGCCCTCGGACTCGGCTGCATGGGCATGTCGGAGTTTTACGCGCCCGCTTCGCGCGATGATGCGGAATCGATCGCGACGCTTCATCGGGCGATCGATCTTGGCGTCAACTTTTTCGACACCGCCGACATGTACGGGCCGCACACCAACGAGATGCTCGTCGGGCGGGCGCTGAAGGAGTACCGCGACGGCGTCATTATCGCCACCAAGTTCGGCAACGTGCGCGACCCGAACGATCCATCCAGGCGCGGCATCAATGGCCGACCGGAGTATGTGCGTGAGGCGTGCGAGGCGAGCCTGAAGCGGCTTGGCGTCGAGACAATCGATCTTTATTACCAGCACCGTGTCGATCCGAACACGCCGATCGAGGACACCGTCGGCGCGATGAGTCGGCTCGTTGAACAGGGCAAGGTGCGGTTCCTCGGGATGTCGGAAGCTGCGCCGGAGACGTTACGCCGCGCGCATGCCGTGCATCCGATTACCGCGCTGCAGACCGAGTATTCGCTCTGGAGCCGTGATCCCGAAGATGAAATTCTGCCGACCTGCCGCGAACTCGGCGTTGGCTTCGTCGCCTACAGCCCGCTCGGCCGCGGTTTTCTGTCGGGGCGCATCAAGCGCTTTGACGATCTAGAGCCCGACGATTACCGCCGCAATTCGCCGCGCTTTCAGGGCGAGAACTTCGCGCGCAACATCGACCTGGTCGAGCGCATCGAGCAGTTGGCGAACGACAAGGGCGTCACGCCCGGACAGCTTGCGCTTGCGTGGGTGCTGGCGCAGGGCGACGATATCGTGCCGATTCCGGGCACGACGCGGCGCGCGCACCTGGAAGAGAATTGTGCTGCGATCGACGTGAAACTGAGCGACGACGATCTCGCCGCAATCGACGAGATCGCGCCGCAGGGTGCGGCTGCCGGACTGCGTTATCCGGAAGCGATGATGAAGTCGGTGAACGTGTAAAAGCTAATCTTCCGCCAGTTCACGTTGTTGCTCGAAGGCGGCCTTGGTTCCCGGGATTTCGGTCCCGCGCAACGAAATGCCCTTCGTCTCGATCAGGAAGAAAGCCGCAACCGCGCCGATCAGGCAGGCGCCTGCCATGTAATACGCGGGCATCAGGTTGTTGCCGGTGCTTTCGGTGAGCGCCTGGGTAACGGCCGGGGCAGTGCCTCCGAACAGCGATGTGGATACGTTGTAGCCGATGGCGACACCGGCGTAGCGCGCGATGGTCGGAAACATCGCCGGAAACGTCGCCGAAATGGTGGACAGCTGTGGCGCAAACAGAATGCCGATAATCGTGAAGCCGATGATGGCGCCTACCAACCCCGTGCCCATCAGTTCGTACAGCGGCACTACAAAAAGCATTAATGCGATGCACGAAAACAGCCACATCGGCTTGCGCCCGACCGTGTCCGAAATCCGGCCAAAAAACGGCAGCAGGATGGCCATCACGACCTGACCCACCAGAGGCACCATCAGCGCGTGGCTTTCGCTCATGCCGAGCGCGTCCTGCAAGTAGGTCGGAGTAAAGGCGAGAAAGGTGTAGTCGACGACGTTCAGTGCGATGACGAGACCAAACAAAGTCAGCGTCGCGCCGGCATAGGTGGTGACCAGCTGCTTGCATATGCCGACTGCCGTGTCCGCGCGCTCCTCCGATTCGTTTTCGATTTCCTGGAAGATCGGTGTCTCTTCCATTCTGCTGCGCAGATACATGCCAATGTAGCCGAGCGGAATCGCCACGAGGAATGGAATGCGCCAGCCCCAGGCCGCCATGGCATCGTCGCCCAGCACGGTCACCAGAATCAGCGCGATCGCGGCCGCCGCGGTGAATCCGCTCAGAGTCCCCACTTCGAGGAAACTGCCGTACATACCGCGCCGGTCCTTGGGAGCGTATTCGGCCATAAAGGTGGCAGCTCCGCCGTATTCACCGCCCGCGGAGAAGCCTTGTAAAATACGCAGCGCGTAAAGAATGGCGGGCGCCCAGATACCGATGGCGTCATAGCTGGGGATAAAGGCGATGAGCGCCGTGGACGCGGCCATCATGATGATCGTCATGGCCAGCACGCGCTTGCGCCCGATCCGGTCGCCAAGCGGGCCCCAGAAGAGACCGCCGAGCGGGCGGATCAAAAACGAAATCGCAAAGCCGGCCAGTGTCCATAACACGCCGTTGGTGTCCGCCGGAAACAGCGCACGCGCAACGTGGGTCGTGAGATAGGCGTAAGCGCCATAGTCAAACCATTCGACAGCATTACCCATGGCCGAGGCGGCGATCGCGCGATGCAGCACGGCTTTGGGAACCGTAATGCCTGCGGTGGAATGCCCGGAACTGTTCTCGGCTGTCATGAACATTAAATCTACTTCGCCGACCGGCGTCTGCGTCAAAACAGGGGAAACCCTAACAGACCCGGCCGGAGCATGCGAACCATTGGGCACGTTGTCTGTCACACTGACAACAGCCTCGACCCGCAACCCAACGCCAAAAAAGTAATCCGGATGTCTCTGCCGTTTCTGCGCCCGTCCCTGGTATTTGTGCTGGTTTTTGCGAACGCCGCGCCCTCTCTGGCGAGTCCTCCGATCGAACCCGCCATTCCCGACATCGGCGCGTGGATCGGCGCGAGCGGCGAGCCCGGCGCCGCTGCGTGGCAGCATGCGGCGCATTTTTCCATCGACAACGAAATCGACCCTGGGCGCAATCAGCCTGCACCGGTGTCGACGACGGTCGCGGTCGGCTATACGAAAAAGGCGCTGTGGCTGCATTTCGTCGCGCACGATCCGCACCCGGCCGCGATTCGCGCGAAATACCGGCGCCACGACCAGTTCAGCAACAACGACGATTACGTCGGCTTCATCTTCAGTCCGTTCAACGACACCCAGTGGGGATACGAATTTTTCTGCAGCGCCGCCGGCATCGAGCTGGATTCGTTTCGCCAGCAGGGCAACGAGTATTCGTCTTTCGACGCAATCTGGTATTGCGACGCGCAGCTGACGCCCGACGGTTACACCGTGACGATGGAAATTCCGTTCAGCTCGCTCAAGTTCCCGCACACGGCGAAGCCGCAAACCTGGCGCATGCTGTTCTTCCGCAACTGGGCGCGCAGCGTGCGTCACCAGATCACCCAGGTGCGGTTCGATTTCAACAACAACTGCACGCTCTGCCAGGCGCAAGTCGTGCGCACGGCGACGCCGATTGAGTCGCACGGCGCGAATTTCCAGCTTATTCCGGCGGCGACCCTCTCGCGCACCGACACGCGCGCCGGGCCAGGCTCAGGCCTCGAAGCCGGCAGCCCGCAGGTTTCCGGCGGGCTTGATGCACGCTGGGCGATCCGCCCGGATCTTGAATGGTCGGCGACGCTGAACCCGAATTTTTCCCAGGTCGCGCCCGATGTGCTGCGATCGACGGTGAACCAGCGCTTCGCGATCTATTACCCGGAAAACCGGCCGTTCTTCGAGGAAGGCACCTGGGTGTTCAACACGCCGGGCTTCAACTTCGGCGAGTTCGGCGGCGGCGACAATCGCTTCGTCGACACGCGCCAGATCGCGGACCCGCACTGGGCGTCGAAGGTCGTCGGCCAAGTGGGTAACCACGCGCTCGGCGCGCTCATCGCCGACGACTCGATCACCAACATCCTGCTGCCGGGCGAACAGACTTCGTCGCTCAAATCGTTCAACTTCAGCACGCGCGACGCCCTGCTGCGCTATCGCTATGACTTCGCCGGCCACTCGGCTCTCGGCGTGCTCGCGACCGGCCGCCACGGCGCCGGCTACGACAACCAGGTGCTTGCGCTCGACGGCAACATCCAGCTCGACCCGAGCGACTCGGTGACGATTCAGACGGCCCGTTCGACCACCACCTATCCGCGCCGCGTCGCGTCAGCGTTCGGCATCGCGCCCGGCGATGTCACCGGCAACGGCTGGACGGTTACCATGCACCGCACGCGCACCAACTATGTCGCCAGCCTGGCCCTGGGACGCGTCGATCCCGGGTTCCGAGCCGATCTCGGCTATCAGCCGCAGGTCGGCTACAGCGAGTTCCGACCCTACTTCGAATACGACTGGTACTCGCACACCGCATGGTGGAACAACGGCGGCTTCGGCGGCTCGTGGAACTGGATACATGCAGCGGATGGCGGGCCGGTGCTCGATCGCCAGGCACAGGTTTATACCTTCGTCCACGCGGTCGGCCAGAGCCACGCCATTTTTTATGCGCGCCACGACGACGAGTATTTCAACCGGCACATCTTCGCGCTCAACCAGTACGAACTGGATGCGAGTGCGCAACCTGTCTCGTGGCTCGCGTTTGAAGTGGATACGACGGCAGGCGACGGCGTGGACTATGTCGGCGCGCGCAAAGGGGCGCTGCTGTCGGTCGAGCCGTCGTTCACGCTGGCGCCGGGCCGGCATCTGAAGATCGAGTTCGTCGGCGATTTCGAGCGACTGAACGTACCCGCCGGGCGGCTGTATACGGCCGATCTGTATGACCTGCGCATCGCGTGGTATTTCAACTCGCGCATGTTCGTGCGCGCGATCGGCCAGGAGCAGAACATCCGCCACAATACGGCGCTTTATGCGCAGGACGTCGATGCTCATACCCGCACGCTGGCGACGCAGTGGCTGTTCGGCTACGTCCTCGCGCCCTGGACCAAGCTGTTCGTCGGCTTCGCCAACGGCTATCTCGGCACCGGCGAGGCGGGCTTGCTACAGCAGCAGCGCACTTATTTCGTCAAGCTGAGTTACGACTTTCAGCTCTGAGCCGAACTCATTTCTCCTGCGTTTCCTTGCGTATGAATTCCACCTGCGCGTAATTCACCGCCGCCACCAGCGCGACGCCGCCGGCGATATTGCCGATGACCGTCGGCACATAGAAACGCGTAAAAAATGCCTGCCACGACGCGTGACCGGTCACGACCGCATAGAAGGCATCGACCGACCCGGCGATGATGTGCGAAAACTGCCCCAGCGCGATGACGTAGGTAATGATGATGATGACGAGTACGCGACCGGACTCGGCGAACGGCATCAGCCAGATCAGCGTCGCGATCAGCCAGCCGGCGAACACACCGCGCAACAGCGTCGTCGGAAAATCCGTCCTGAACACGCCGTGGCTGATATGCACCAGCGCCAGTTGCATGCCCGGCGTCAGCAGCGACGTCTTGCCGACCAGGAGTGCAAAAAACAACGCGCCGAGCGTGTTGGTGATCAGCACGATCGCCCACAGCCGCATGACCAGCCCGAAGGTGTGCAAGTTGCGGTTGCGCAGCAGCTCCAGCACCGGCGTCAGCGTGTTTTCGGTGAATAACTGCTGGCGGCCCAGGATGACGATCATGAAGCCGACGCTATAGCCGAGATCGCCGATTATTCCGTTCCAGTGGCCGGGCGGCAGGTAACTCGTCAGCAGCGCCTCGGTCAGGAATGAAAAGCCCATGGACAGGCCCGCGGCGAAACCTGACCATGCCAGCGAATCGGCCGGCCGCGCCAATTCGTGCTCGCCCTCGCGGCGTACCGTTTCGTACACCACGGCGGCCCGCGGCGGCGTGCGCCGTTCGGCATCCTCGTGCTCGTGCTGTTCGAGGACAGCTTCTTCTTCCTCAGGCGTGGGTTCGTCGCCCGGCGTCCTTGCCATTGTCGTTGTCCCTGTTGGCTTGTCTCAAGCATACTTGAAACGCACGCCGTAATGCTTGACTGAACGGCGCGCTTCCCCGATTATTGACGCGCCGAAGGTGGCGCCATTGACATGTGGCGCCTGGGAAGCCGGTGCGCATTTCGATGCAAGTCCGGCGCTGCCCCCGCAACGGTAGGCGAGTCAAGACCTGTCACCACGTCACTGCGAATTCGCGGGAAGACGACAGGTCAGATAGCTGCTCTTGCAGCAAATCGCTCGCGAGCCCGGAGACCGACCTAGGCGTTGGCGCCGGTATCGCGGAGGGCGATGCAAGGGGTATCGATTACCCTTTCCCATTCTCTCGATGCCGGTGAATGTCATCGTCGATGCGCCTGCGGGAGCGCTGGCGTCGGGAGAAGAATCAATGAAAAGCTTTTCTTTGGGCTGCGGCGCGGCCGCGCTCGTGTTTTGTGCCGCAGCTTACGCCGCCAATGAGCCTGCCCCTCAAATCGCGCCGCCGATGGTGATTGTCGCCAACCGCATCCAGTTGAGCGCCGAGCAGGCGGTCGCGCCGGTGATCGTGATCGACCGCGACGCCATCGCGCGCAGCCAGGCGCAGGACGTGGCGTCGCTGCTGCAGTTCGTCGCCGGCGTCGATGTCGCGCGCAACGGCGGCCCCGGCCAGCCGACCTCGGTGTTCATTCGCGGCGCCAACAGCGACCAGACGCTGGTGCTGCTCGACGGTGTGCCGATCAACCCCGGCACGCTCGGCGGCGCCGCGCTGCAGAACATCGCGATTAGCGATGTCGAGCGCATCGAGATCATCAAGGGGCCGCGCTCCAGCCTGTACGGCTCGGGTGCCATCGGCGGCGTCATCAACATCGTGACGCGGCGACCGGACCATGCGCTGCACGTCGACGCGCGTGTCGAGGCCGGGCATTACGGCACCCGCAAGGCGTCCGCGACGGTCAGCGGCGCGAGCGAGTCATTCGAAGGCGCGGTCAGCGTCAGCCGTGGCACGACCGATGGCTTTCCGCCGCACGTCGGCAGCAACCTCGATCGCGGCCACAACAACACGACGCTGAACCTGTACGGCAAGTGGCGCGGCGATAACGTCAGCGTCGGCGCGCGTCACTGGCAATCGCGCGGCCGCACCGAGTATCTCGACTTCGACCTGTCGCCGCTCGCGGAACGCTACGATGATGCGCTCAGCGCCGTAACGCTGGCCGCAACGCCGAACCAGAGTTGGCACTCGAAACTGGTGCTGAGCCACTTCAACGGCGAAATCGAGCAAAGCGATTCGACCGATTTTCAGCGCACGCGGCGTAACGCGGCCGACTGGCAGAACAACTTCGCGCTCAGCGACTGGAACCGCTTGATTGCCGGTGGGCATTTCGAGCGCGAGCACACGGCAGCGGTCAGCTTCGGCCAGGGCTTTGATGAAAGCCACGACACGCACGCGGCCTATTTTCAGGATGATACGCTGCTCGGCCCGCACCGCTTCGTGGTCGCCGCGCGCGACACCAGCGACGACCGCTTCGGCAATCACCTGACCGGCAACGTCGATTACGGCTATCAGATCACCGATGCGACGCGCCTCACCGCCGGTTTCGGCACCGCGTTTCACGCGCCGACCAGCGTCGAGCGCTTCGGCTACGGCGGCAATCCGAACCTCGACCCGGAAACGTCGCACAATGTCGAGATCGGCCTGCGCCATCACTTCGACGTCAACCAGCGCCTGACGCTCGACGTCTATCGCAACGACATCGATAACCTGATCGTGTTCGTCGACCCCGACGGCTTTCTCGGACCTGAACCGGGACGCAACGTCAACCTGGCGCGCTCCCGGATTCGCGGCCTCGACATCGGCTACGACCTGATCGACGGCTCATG
>DASSTE010000007.1:0-3980 GCA_035708085.1 Gammaproteobacteria bacterium
GATGCCGGTCAACCGGGAACCGGCTCTTTGGCGAATACTTTTGCCAGACGCTGCATCGCGGAACGCAGTTGTTCCATGCTCGTTGCGAACGTTATGCGTGCGTAGCCGGGTGCGCCGAAGGCTGAGCCGGGCACCAGGGCGACGCCGCAGCGTTCGATCAGCGCTTCGCTTAGCTGCACGTCGTCATCGATGCCGTCGAGTTGGGCGATCGCTTCGCGGCAGTCGGCGAATGCGTAGAAGGTGCCGTCGCCCGTGAGGCAGCGGATGCCGGGCAGTGCGTTCAGCGCTTCGACGACGTAGTCGTGGCGCTCCTTAAACGCGCGTACCATCGGTTCGATGCAGCTTTGATCACCGTCAATGGCTGCGACCGCGGCGGCTTGCGCGATCGAGTTCGCGCCGGACGTGCTTTGCGACTGCACTTTTTTCATCGCCTGAACGAGCGGCTTGGGGCCGCCGCAATAGCCGATCCGCCAGCCGGTCATCGCGTAGGTCTTGGAGACGCCGTTGACGACGACGGTCCGGTCGTAAAGCTCGGGGCACGCCATCACGAGGTTGGTAAACGGCTCCTCCGTCCACACTATCTGTTCATAGATGTCATCGGTCGCGATGACGATGTCCGGATACGCCTTCAGTACTTCGCCTAGCGCGGCAAGTTCAGCGCGCGTGTAGGCAATGCCTGTCGGGTTCGACGGCGTGTTCAGTATAATGAGCCGGGTACGGTCTGTGATCGTAGCCGCCAGCTTGTCCGGCGTGATTTTGAAGCGGTCCTCGATGCCCGCGCTGACGATGACGGGCTTGGCGCCGGCGAGGGACACGATAGCCGGGTACGACACCCAGTAGGGCGCCGGAATGATGGCTTCGTCGCCCGGGTTCAGCAGCGCCTGGGCGAGGTTGAACAGCGTTTGCTTGGCGCCGGCGGATACCAGGATCTGGTCGGCCGCGTAATCCAACCCGTTGTCGCGCTTGAACTTGTTGCGAATGGCGTCTTTCAGCGGCGCGATGCCCTCAACGGGCGTATATTTGGTCGCGCCTTTTTCCAGCGCGGCGATTGCCGCCTGCTTGATGTGGGCCGGCGTGTCAAAATCGGGCTCGCCGGCGCCCAGGCCGATGACGTCCTGGCCGGCGGCCCGCAGTGCGGCGGCGCGAGCGGTGACGGCAAGCGTGGGGGAGGGCTGGATTTGCTGAACGCGGTCGGAAAGTGAAATCGTCAAGGTAATAGGCCGTCCATGAATTTAAGTCCCCTATGATAAAGAACGCCTTTGCAAATATCTAATGGCTGACAACGGTTTCCATATCAAATCCGGGTACAAGCCGTCCGGTGACCAGCCCGAGGCCATCGCGGCCCTGGTGGACGGCGTCGAGAGCGGGCTGGCCAAGCAGACGCTGCTGGGCGTGACCGGCTCCGGCAAGACCTTCACGATCGCCAACGTGATCGAAAGCCAGCAGCGCCCGACGCTCGTGCTGGCCCCGAACAAGACACTCGCCGCGCAGCTTTACGGCGAGATGCGTGAGTTCTTTCCGCACAACGCGGTCGAATACTTTGTGTCTTATTACGACTATTACCAGCCGGAAGCCTACGTGCCGTCGTCCGACACGTACATTGAGAAAGACGCATCGATCAATGAACACATCGAGCAGATGCGGCTGTCGGCGACCAAGGCGCTGATGGAGCGGCCGGATGCGATTATCGTCGCGACGGTGTCCGCTATTTACGGCCTGGGCGACCCGGAGTCGTACCTCAGCATGGTGCTGCATCTCGATCGCGGCGACCGCATCGACCAGCGCAAACTGCTGCGCCGACTGACCGAATTGCAGTACACGCGCAACGAGATGGAGCTGGCGCCGGCGACTTACCGGGTACGCGGCGAAGTCATCGACATCTTTCCGGCGGAGTCGCAGCGTGAGGCGGTGCGGGTCGAGTTGTTCGACGACGAGATCGAGTCGATCAGCTATTTCGATCCGCTAACGGGCGAACTGCTGCGCAAGACACCGCGCGTGACGATCTTTCCGAGCAGCCATTACGTCACGCCGCGGGCAAAGCTGCTCGATGCGGTCGAAAAGATCCGCATCGAATTGAAGCAGCGGTTGGCGGAGTTGCGGGAACAGAACAAGCTGGTCGAGGCGCAGCGACTGGAGCAGCGTACCGCGTTCGATATCGAGATGATCATGGAGCTCGGCTACTGCTCCGGGATCGAAAATTACTCGCGTTACCTGTCCGGCCGCCAGGCCGGCCAGCCGCCGCCGACCCTGTTCGACTACCTGCCCGACGACGCGTTGCTGGTGATCGACGAAAGCCATGTGACGATTCCGCAATTGAATGGCATGTACCGCGGTGACCGCTCGCGGAAGGAGACGCTGGTCAACTACGGTTTCCGGCTGCCGTCGGCGCTCGACAACCGGCCGTTGCGCTTCGACGAGTTCGAATCGCTGGCGCCGCAGACGATCTACGTCTCGGCTACGCCAGGGCCGTACGAGCGCGAGCATAGCGATGCGACGGTGGAGCAGGTCGTGCGTCCGACCGGGCTGCTCGATCCGGAAGTCGAAGTCCGTCCGGCACGCACGCAGGTGGACGACCTGTTGTCGGAAGTGCGGCGCGTGGTCGAAAACCACGAGCGGGTGCTGGTCACGACGCTGACCAAACGCATGGCCGAGGATCTGACCGAGTACCTCGACGAGCACGGCGTGCGGGTGCGCTACCTGCACTCGGATATTGATACGGTCGAGCGCAGCGAGATCATCCGCGACCTGCGGCTGGGCGAATTCGACGTGCTAGTCGGCATTAACTTGTTGCGGGAAGGTCTTGATTTACCGGAAGTTTCGTTAGTCGCCATTCTCGATGCTGACAAGGAGGGCTTCCTGCGTTCCGAGGGTTCGCTGATCCAGACCATTGGTCGCGCGGCCCGCAACGTCAATGGCAAGGCAATCCTCTACGCGGAGCGTGTCACCGGCTCGATGGAGCGCGCCATCGCCGAAACCAACCGGCGCCGCGAGAAGCAGATGGCATTCAACACCGAGCACCATATCTCGCCCCGCGGCATCCGCAAGGCCGTGGCCGACGTGATGGAGGGGGCGCGGCGCAACGTGGCCGACGTCAAGCCGAAGCTGCGGGCGGCAGCGGTGGCCGAGCGTCAGGTCGAATATCGGGCGATGAGCCCGGAAAAACTGCTGCGCGAGATCAAGGCGCTGGAGCAGCAGATGTACAATCACGCCCGCAACCTGGAATTCGAGCAGGCGGCAAAGCTGCGCGATCAGATCGAGGCGATGCGGCGCGAAGGCTTCGGGTTGCCGGAAAAAGCGGCCGGTTAGTCAGGTGGTCAGACAAGCCTCTTTTGATGGATTCAGCTTGCCGGGTCACTGGAATGGTATAGACTGTTACATAATCAACAATCCGTCCGGGAAGACGAGGTATATATGAGGGAGCGGTTGAAGACGAGGGAGGTGTCCGCCCGGCGCCTGCTGATTTTCGACGACGACCGGAATGTCGGCCGCATCGTCGAGTTCATGGCGCGCAGCCTCGGACTGGCACACCGTTCGGTCACGGCACCGGACGAATTTTTCGAGCAGCTCGAAGCCTGGGCTCCCACCTACATCCTGCTCGATCTGCTGATGCCGGAAATGGACGGGGTGCAGATCATCCAGCGCCTCGCCGAACGCGGCTGCAGCGCGGCGATCATCATCTCGAGCGGCGTTGAGGATTGCATTCGTGATGCGGCTCGCCGTGCGGCAGCGGAAAATAACCTGCACGTGGCAGGTTCGCTGGCCAAACCCTTCACGCGCGCCGAGCTTGGCGAGATTATCGCCGGCGTCGACGCGGTGCTGTCGGCGCAACTCCTGCAGGGCGAACCGCCCGATGATGCGCCAATCACGGAAGCCGACCTGAAACGGGCGGTCATGGGCAACCAGTTCGAGCTGGCTTATCAGCCGAAAGTGGAATGCGCCACCGGCGCGCTGCTGGGTTTCGAGGCGTTGGCCCGCTGGCG
>DASSTE010000008.1:0-18424 GCA_035708085.1 Gammaproteobacteria bacterium
GCTGCGCGCGGCGCGCGAGAATTCGAATTACTGCGGCACGCTCGCGATCTGCAACGTGCCGGAAAGCTCGCTGGTGCGCGAATCGGGCCTCACGCTGATGACGCGCGCCGGGCCCGAGATCGGCGTCGCCTCGACCAAGGCGTTCACGACCCAGTTGGCCGCATTCGCGCTGCTGGCGCTGACGCTGGCGCAGCGCCATGGCCTTGAAGCGTCCCGCCAAGCGGATTGCCTGGAACAGCTCCACGCCCTGCCCGGCCTGATCGACGCGGCGCTGGCGCTCGACCCGGCGATCCAGACGCTTGCCGAGCGTTTCGTCGAGAAGCGCCACACGCTGTTTCTCGGCCGCGGCGTGCATTACCCGATTGCGATGGAGGGCGCCCTCAAGCTCAAGGAAATCAGCTACATCCATGCCGAGGCCTACGCCGCCGGCGAACTCAAGCACGGCCCGCTGGCGCTGGTCGATGCCGATATGCCCGTGGTCGCGGTCGCGCCCAACAACCAGTTGCTCGAAAAGCTCAAGTCGAACCTGCAGGAAGTGCGTGCCCGCGGCGGCGAATTGATCGTGTTCGCCGACCCGGAGGCGCGCATGCAGCCGGCGCCGGGCCTGACCGTCATCCACCTGCCACGCCAGACCGGCGACCTGATCGACCCGATCCTCTACGCGATCCCGCTGCAGCTGCTCGCCTACCACGTCGCGGTGATGAAAGGCACCGACGTCGACAAGCCGCGCAACCTTGCCAAATCCGTTACTGTCGAATAAGGAGGACCATCATGGATATCAAGCCGGCGCGTACCGCCGTCCTGATCATGGACTATCAGAACGATATCGTGGCGATGACCGGCGACGGCGCCGCCGCGCTGCTGGACAAGGCGTCGCGTGTGCTTTCCGCGGCGCGCAAGGCAACGATGCCGGTGATTTACATCACCGTCGGCTTTCGGCCGGGCTACCCCGAAGTCAGCCCGCGCAACAAATCGTTCAGCGGGATTCGTGAGAGTGGGCGCCTCGCGCCCGGGAGTGCCGGCGCCGAAGTGCATCCGGCCGTCACGCCGCAGGCGAACGACATCGTCGTGGTCAAGCATCGCGTCGGCGCCTTTTCCGGCACAGACCTGGAAATGATTCTGCGCGCCCACGATGTCGACACGCTGGTGCTGCTCGGCATCGCAACCAGCGGCGTGGTGCTGTCCACGGTGCGCCACGCGGCCGATCATGACTATCGGTTGATCGTGCTCAAGGATTGCTGCGCCGACACCGATCCGGAGGTACATAGTTGTCTGATGGACAAAGTGCTGGCGCGGCAGGCGACGGTGGCGACCGCCGACGAATTTCTCCACTACCTGTATCAGTAATTGCTCGAAGGAGACTACGTTGAAGACTTTGACAGCCATGATGGCCGCCGCGGCGCTCGCGGTATTGCTCGGCGCGTGCACCACCACGGGCTATCGCCCGGGCGAAAATGCGACGCCGGGCGCGCAGCCGGTGCGCGATCCGCAGATCGCCGAGACGATCGCGAGCTTCAAGAACAAGGACCCGAGCCTCGCGCCGTATTTTCACGACGCGTATGGCTATGCCGTGTTTCCGACGGTCGGCAAGGGCGGTTTCATCGTCGGCGGCGCGTACGGCACCGGCAAGGTGTACGTACACAACCGGCTGGTGGGACTGTCGTCGATCACGCAGGCGACCATCGGCTTGCAGATGGGCGGCCAGACCTATAGCGAGATCGTCTTTTTCAAGGACCAGCACGCGCTCAAGCTGTTTGAACAGGGCGGCTACGAGCTGAGCGCACAGGCGTCCGCCGTCGCGGCGACCGCCGGCGCCGCCGCCAACGCGAGCTACAGCAACGGCGTCGCGATCTTCACGCTGACCAAGGCCGGGCTGATGTACGAGGCCTCGGTCGGCGGGCAGAAATTCAGCTTTACGCCGATTTAGCGAGTCGTCATTCCGGCTTGGATGCCGGAATCCGGTTAACGGTATTGTTAATCACTAGCTGAACCGTTTGTAGCGTAGGCCATCCAGCGCAATCTCCGGTTCGCGCCCTGCAACCAGATCGGCAACGATGCGACTCGACCCGGCGGCAAACGTCCACCCCAGCGGACCGTGGCCGACATTCACGAACAGGTTGCGGCATGACGTCTCGCCCAGAATCGGCGGCCCGTCCGGCGTCAGCGGCCGCAAACCCGTCCAGTGCGTGACTCGTTTTTCGTCCACGCGCGGCGCAAACTCCGGCAGGATGTTGAGCGCCTGTTGCAGAATGCTGCCGCCGCGCGCCGGATTGAGGCGGGTGTCGTAGCCGGCGAATTCGGCGGTGCCGGCGATGCGCAGCCGGTAGCCCAGTGGCGTGAGGACGAGCTTGCGCTCGAAATCGACCAGCGGAATCATTGGCGCGCCGTCCCAGCCGTCGAACGGCACCGTGACTGAATAGCCTTTGGCCGGGTAGATCGGCAGGCGCAGGCCGCAGGCGGCGCCGAGCGCGCGGCTGTGACAGCCGGCGGCAAGGACGTAGGCGTCGGCGCTGAATTCGCCCCGGTCGGTTTCGATCGCCGCGACGCCGCCGGTACCGCGGCGCAGCCGCCGAATGGTGGTGCCGAAGCGAAAATCGACGCCGGCCGCACGCGCCGCGGCCGCCATTCCCTCGGTGAACTTGAACGCATCGCCGCTTTCGTCGGCGGGATAGAGAATGCCGCCGGCGAGTTCGGCGCGAATCGGTGCCAACGCCGGTTCGCGTTCGACCGCCGCATCGGCCGACAGCGCTTCGTAGCGCAGCCCGTGGCGCGCGAGCAGGTCGGCGAGTGCGACCGACTCGTCGAGCGCCGCCTGGCTCTGAAAGATTTTCAAGGTGCCTGCCAGGCGTTCGTCATAGCGCAGGTCGAGCAGCTCGCGCAGTTCGTCCAGCGCCTTAACGCTGTACAGCCCCAGCCGCACGCTGGTTTCCGCGGCACGTTCGTATGCCGGTCGCCGCGACGCCAGCAGGAAACGCAGCCCCCAGCCGGCAAGCCCCGGCAGCGCGCGTGGCCGCAGCAACAGGGGCGAATCCTCGCGGCCCAGCCACTTGAACAGCTTGATCGCCGTGCCGGGCGCATTCCACGGGTCGGCCTGGCTGGGAGTCAGCAGCCCGCCGTTGGCGAAGCTGGTTTCGAGGCCGACGCTGTCGCGCCGTTCGAGCACGGTCACGTCGAAGCCGCGTTCGGCCAGGTACCAGGCCGTGGTCGTGCCGATAATGCCGCCGCCGAGCACGAGTGCCGAGCGGGCCATCAGCGATGCGTCCCGATTGTCATGGGGTCAGTCACTCCTCGCCATTTTTGCGTTTGAAGATACGATCGCGCAGCTTGTAGATGATAAGTCCCGCGATCACCAGCACAATAAAAACACCACCACCGATCAGCCAGGCGGGGTGGGCGCTCGCGGCACTGACGATGGCGTCGAGGTGCTCGCCGAACAGGTAAGAAATCGAGGTCCACACGCCGACCCACAACGCGCAGCCGATCGCATCGAAGGTGGCGAAGCGCCACCAGCGCATCTGGCCGAGACCCGAGCCGATGCCGGCGGTCTGGCGCAGCACGTCGATGAAGCGCGCGAAGCAGAGGATGCCGCTGCCGTAGCGGTGGACGAAGTCCTCGACCTTGTCCAGGTGGCGTTCACGCAGCCCGATAAAGCGGCCGTGGCGCAGCACCAACTGGCGGCCGCCGAAGCGACCGATCGCGTAGCCGATATTATCGCCGACGATCGCGGCGACAAACGAGATCGCGGCGACGATGACGACGTTCATCTGGCCTTGCGCGGCCAGCACCGCGCTCGCCACCATCAGCGTCTGCCCCGGCGCCGGAATGCCGAACCCTTCGACCATCACGGCGAGGAATATCGCCGCATAGCCGTATTGTTCGATGTACGGCTGCGCGAGTTGCAGGTAATGATGAATCAGAGGGGCGGCTCTCGGTTCTACTGTGTCGACAGATCGGTTAGACTGATTCTAATAAGATTCATACCTGAAACCACAATCGAGGATGGACCCCATGGCTACCCAAGAATTCCTGACCGATGTCAAAACGCTGCGCGAGCGCGCCCGCGAACACATGATGCAAGGCGCGGTCACCGCCGGTTACAGCGCTGACCGCGATACGGTTCTCAAGTTGCTGAACGAAGCGCTCGCGACCGAACTGGTCTGCACGCTGCGCTACAAACGCCACTATTTTATGGCATCCGGTATCCACGCGCAGGGCGTGGCGGCCGAATTCCTCGAACATGCCGACCAGGAGCAGGAACATGCCGACCGGATCGCCCAGCGCATCACGCAGCTCGGCGGCGAGCCGGACCTCAATCCCGACACTTTAACCCACCGCAGCCATGCCGAGTACAAGGAAGGCACGGACCTGGTGGACATGATCAAGGAAGACTTGGTCGCGGAGCGCATCGCGATCGACAGCTACCGCGAAATGGCGAATTACCTCGGCAAAAACGACCCCACGTCGCGGCGGCTGATGGAAGACATTCTCGCGCAGGAAGAAGAGCACGCCGACGACCTCGTCAATCTGCTGGAACAGATCAAATAAGCAAAGTGGCCAGGACTGAGTGAAGAAAAGCGACTCTTCATTCTTACTTAGTCCTAGCGACTCAGTCCTAGCGACTCAGCACTAGCGACTTGAAGGTCGCCGTCACCGGCGCATGATCCGACGGCCGCTCCCAGCCGCGCGGCTCGCGGTCAATCGACACGGACTCGCAGCGCGCCGCCAGCTTGTCGCTCGCCAGCACGTGATCGATCCGCAGCCCGCGGTCGCGGCGAAATGAACCCTGACGGTAATCCCACCAACTGAAGGTCCCGTCCGGCTGGTCGAACAGCCGGAAGCTGTCCTTGAGGCCGAGGCCGGTGAGGGCGCGAAACGCCGCGCGCTCCGGCTCGCTGAACAGCACCTTGCCTTCCCATTCCGCCGGGTCGTGCACGTCGCGCGGCTCCGGCGCGATGTTGAAGTCGCCGACGATGGCGAGTTCCGGATACTCGGCAAGTTCGGCCTGCAGCCAGTGACGCAGCGCGTCGAGCCAGGCGAGCTTGTAGCGATATTTTTCCGAGCCGACCGTCTGGCCGTTGGGGACGTAGACATCGATGACGCGCACGCCGTCCATTGTGCCGGCCAGCACGCGGCACTGCGAGTCCTCGAAATCCGGCAGCGCCCGCACCGCGTTCGCGAGCGGCTCGCGGCTCACAATTGCGACGCCGTTATAGGTCTTCTGGCCACAGCATATCGTGTGATAGCCGAGCTTCTCGAAATCGTCATGCGGAAACTTCTCGTCGACAAGCTTGGTTTCCTGCAGCGCCAGCACGTCCGGTTGCGTCGCCTCCAGCCAGCGCAACACGTGAGGCAGGCGCACGTTCAGCGAATTGACGTTCCAGGTGGCTATTTTCATTTCATTAAAGTAGCTAGGACTAACCAGTCGCTAGGACTAAGAAGAACGAAGAGTTGCTTTTTCTTCACTCAGTCCTAGCGACTCAGTCCCAGGTCCTCTCTTCCGGTGCGCTAGAATACAGCTTTTTTCGTCGACACGCTGCGGGCTTTGCTGGGGATGAGATGACCAAACAATATGACCTGATCGCAATCGGCGGCGGCAGCGGCGGCCTTGCCGCAGCCCAGCGCGCGGCCGAATACGGCGCGCACGCGGCGGTGATCGAGGCGGGCCGACTGGGCGGCACCTGCGTCAACGTCGGCTGTGTGCCGAAAAAGGTCATGTGGAATGCCGCGAGCCTCGCGCACGCCATCCACGACGCCGGCCAGTACGGCTTCGCCGTCGATCACAGCGCGCTGCACTGGCCGACGCTCAAGCTCAAGCGCGACGCTTACATCGAACGGCTCAACGGCGTTTACGAAAGCAACCTCGCCAAGCGCAACGTCGACCTGATTCGCGGCACCGCGCGATTTGTCGACGCGCATACAGTGGAAGTCAATGGCGAACAACTCTCCGCCCGCCACATCATCATCGCGACGGGTGGCAAACCGCGTTGGCCGGATATTCCGGGCGCCGAGCTTGGCATCACCTCGGACGGATTTTTCGAACTCGAGGACCGCCCGCAGCGCGTCTACATCGCTGGCGCCGGTTACATTTCCGTCGAGTTGAGCGGTGTGCTACGCGCGCTGGGCGCCGAAGTCGTCCACGCCGTGCGCTACGACGGCCCGCTGCGCGACAGCGATGAATTGATCCGCGACACGCTGTGCACCGAGATCCGCCGCCAGGGCATCGACCTCCAAACCCACACCATTGGCGCCAGCGTCGCACGCGCCGACGACGGCACCTTAACCGTCACCACGCTAACCGGCCGCGAACTCACCGGCTTCGACTGCGTGCTTTGGGCCATCGGACGCGAGCCCAACGTCGCCGCACTCGATCTGCCCGCCGCCGGCGTAGAGCTGACCGACGACGGCCACGTAGTCGCCGATGGCTACCAGAACACCAACGTTGAAGGCATCTTCGCGATCGGCGATGTGACGGGCCAAGCCGACCTGACGCCGGTGGCGATCGCCGCCGGGCGACGTTTGTCGGATCGGCTGTTTGGCGGCAAGCCGGATCGCCACCTCGATTACCGCAACATCCCGACCGTAATTTTCAGTCATCCGCCGATCGGCCGGGTGGGGTTGACCGAGAACGAGGCTCGGGCGGCATACGGCGACGACATCAAGGTGTACCGCACGCGTTTCACGCCGATGTATTACGCGATGACAGATGACAAGCCGCAGGCGGCGATGAAGCTGATTACCGCCGGCGCGGACGAAAAGATCATCGGCTGCCATCTGATCGGCCCGGGCTCTGACGAAATGCTGCAGGGGTTCGCGGTCGCAATCGGCATGGGCGCGACGAAGGCCGACTTCGACGACACGGTCGCGATTCATCCGACCAGCGCCGAGGAACTGGTGACGCTGCGATGAGCATGCGCCCGTTCAAAAATGCCACGCCGGAGCTGGGCGCCCGTACGTATGTTGCCGAGACGGCAGAGGTGATCGGCGCGGTGCGGCTGGGCGGCGACGTGTCGGTCTGGCCGCGGGCGGTGCTGCGCGGCGATGTGAACACGATCACCATCGGTCCCCGAACGAACATTCAGGACGGCACGATCGTCCACGTGACCCACGACGGCCCATACACGCCCGGCGGCTACGCGACCGAAATCGGCGCCGACGTCACCATCGGCCATGGCTGCATCATTCACGCCTGCACGATCGGCAACCGCTGCCTGATCGGTATGGGCGCGATCGTAATGGACGGCGCCGTTATAGAAGACGAAGTAATGCTGGCCGCCGGCAGCCTGGTCAGCCCCGGAAAGCGCCTGCAATCCGGTTACCTTTATCGCGGCGGGCCGGCCCGCCAGACGCGCCCATTAACGGTCGAAGAGCGGGAAATGCTGCAATATTCGGCGGCACATTATGTGCGCCTGAAGGATCGCTACCAGGGGAATTTGCAGGCGCCGCCGGAAGGAGACTCCAATGTTGGAGATTCGTCCGAACTGTGAGTGCTGCGACATGGATCTGCCGCCTGATTCGGCTGAGGCCATGATTTGTACATTCGAATGCACGTTTTGCGCATCATGTGTGGACGTGGTGCTGCATGGCGTATGTCCAAATTGCGGCGGCAACTTCAGCCCACGGCCAATCCGGCCGGCTCGCCTTCTTGACAAGTACCCGCCGTCCAGCAAACGCGTGATCAGACCAGGCGGCTGCGCCGAGCCGGGCTGAATCTGTCGCAGGTGAGATGATAGACTCCGCATTGAACCGCGATCCAAACCAACAATAACAGGGGGAATTTCATGAAGCGACGTGTCGCTTGCCTGCTCCTGCTTAACTTCCTGCTGATCCCGCCGCTGCTCGCTGACGAGTGCAAGCCGCCGCCCGTCATGCTGCCCGAGGTGCATCATGCCGGCGATCCGATCGATGTGTCGCAATGGTGGATCAGCGAGAAACTCGACGGCGTGCGCGGCCGCTGGGACGGCGAGAAGCTTTGTACGCGCGGCGGACATCTTATTCATGCACCGGCGTGGTTTACAGCTGGTTGGCCGGACGTGCCGCTGGACGGCGAGCTGTGGATCGCCCGCGGCCACTTCACCGAAGTCAGCAGCGTGATCCGTACCGGCGATCCGAACGATCCGCGCTGGCACGACGTGCACTTCATGGTCTTCGATCTGCCGGCCGACGATCGGCCTTTCGACGCGCGCGTCATGCGGATGCGCAAATTGCTGAACAATCCGGACATCCCGTGGCTGCGACCGATCCGGCAGTTCCGGCTGGACAGCGTTGCCGAACTGGATGCGAAACTCAAGGCAATCGCCGACGCGGGCGGCGAAGGGCTGGTGCTGCAGCGCCACGACGGGCTGTATCGCGTCGGCCGCAGCGACACGCTGCTCAAGTACAAGCCGTACGATGATGCCGAAGCGCGTGTGATCGGCTACACACCCGGCAACGGCAAGTACAAGGGCATGATGGGCTCGCTGATCGTCGAGCGGCCGGACGGCCTGCGGTTTCGCATCGGTACGGGCTTCACGGACGCGCAGCGCGCCGACCCGCCGCCGATCGGCAGCTGGGTGACGTATCGCTACAACGGCCTGACGGTCAACGGCGTGCCGCGCTTCGCCCGGTTCCTGCACATCCGTTACGAGCTGCCGCCGCCGGACCCGAAACCGGCGCCATCACAATGATGCCGGGCCGGCGGCGATGATGGCGCCGGTGTCCGGCTTCACCCCGCGCCACAAAAAGAACGATTCCGCCGCCTGTTCGACCAGCATGCCCCAGCCGTCCAGCGTTTGAGTTATGCCTTGCCGCCGCGCCCATTCGAGGAACGGCGCGGCCGCTTCGCCGTAGCTCAGATCGTAGCAGGCGCACCTTTCGGCAAGCAGCTTTGACGGCGGCGCGAGGGCGCTGGCGGTATGGCCGGCAGCGGTGGCGTCGATGATCAGATCGAAGCGCAGATCGGGCCAGTCGTCCAACCCGCCACCGGTGACGGTGCGGCCTTCCGCAAGCTCGACGGCACGCGCCGCGGTGCGGTTGGCAATGTGAAGCCGCGCCGGTGCCAGTTCCAGCAATGGCTTCAGCACGCCGCGGGCCGCGCCGCCGGCTCCCAGTAGCAGGATGGTTTTGCCGGCGACGGTAATCCCGTTGTTGATTGTCAGGTCGCGGATAAAGCCGACGCCGTCTGTGTTGTCGCCGACCAGCGCGCCGTCTGGCGCCCGCCAGAGCGTGTTGACGGCGCGTGCGGCTTGCGCCCGCCGCGTGAGATGCCCGGCGCGGGCGCAGGCTTCGCCCTTGAACGGCAGCGTGACGTTGAGCCCCTTGCCGCCGGCGGCAAAAAACGCGTCTACCGCTGCGGCGAAGCCATTCAGCGGGACGTCGCGCTTCTCGTACTGCAGATCCTGGCCGGTGTGGCGGGCAAATGCCGCATGGATCTGCGGCGACACGCTGTGCGCGACGGGATGGCCGAACAGCGCGTAGCGGTCGGTCATCCGGCGGCTAGCCCAGAATCAGCTTGATCAGGTAGAAAATCAGCATCGACAGCAGCGCGCCCGCCGGCACCGTGACGAACCAGGACAGCAGGATGCCGCGCACGACGCGCAGATCGATCGCCGCGATGCCGCGTGCCATTCCGACGCCGAGCACCGCGCCGACCAGCGTTTGCGTGGTCGACACCGGCATGCCGATGCCGGAGCCGATGACGATGGTGGTAGCGGCGGCGAATTCGGCCGAGAAGCCGCGGCTGGGCGTCAGCGCGGTGATACCTTCTCCGACCGTCGAGATAACCTTGCGCCCGAACGTCGCGAGCCCGAGCACGATGCCGCCGCCGCCGAGTATCAGGATCCACAGCGACAGCGACGAGGTTTGTCCGACAACACCGCTTCGCACTACGCTGACCACGGCAGCGACCGGGCCGATAGCGTTGGCGACGTCATTGGAGCCGTGGGCAAACGCCATCGAACAGGCGGTAACGATCTGCAAAACACCAAAAATTCGCTCGATCGTCGCGAATTGCGCTTCGCGGCCGCCATTGCCGCCGCGGTTGCGGATAATGCGGTTGACGGCAAACGCGCCTATCAGCGCGATCACGATGCCGATACCGACGGCCAGCGTGTACGATTCCATCAGCGTCAACGTGAGGCCGATGTGCGACAACCCTTCGATCAGTGTCACGGCGCTGATCGTAAACGCGGCAAGAAACATGTAGAACGGCACGAAGCGCTGTGCGGCCGCGAGCGGATCCTGGCGTTCGAGGATGAAGCGCTGCACGCTGCTGAAGATCAGGTAGGCGACGATGCCGCCGACCACCGGCGACAGCACCCAGCCAAGCACGATGACGGCGACCGGTCCCCATTGCACCGAATCGACGCCGAGGCCGACCGATGCGAAGCCGACGATCGCGCCGACAATCGAATGCGTGGTCGAGACCGGCCAGCCGAAACGCGTCGCAATGGTCAGCCAGATACCGGACGCCAGCAGCGCGGCGAGCATGCCGTAGATCAGCAGCGTCGGATGTCCCGCCACTGCCGACATTTCGACGATACCCTTGCGGATGGTCGAGGTGACGGCGCCGCCGGCGAGCACGGCGCCGCCGAATTCGAAGATTGCGGCGATGAACAGCGCCTGGCGGATCGTCACGGCCTTTGAACCAATCGACGTGGCCATCGCGTTGGCGACGTCGTTCGCACCGATGGCCCAGGCCATGAACAGGCCGAAGACCCCGGTCAGGACGAGGTAGAGTACCGCATGATCCATTATTGGTCCTTTCGGGCCGGCAAATTTAACGAGCTAACAACAGTTGCAGCGCGTTGCCCACGCTGTGGCACAGATCGGCCATGTCGCCGATCCACTCGATCACCATGTAAATAAAAATGACGTCGACCGGCGGCAGCTCCTTCTCGAACGGATAGAGCTGCGTGCGAAGTTCGACCTGGATCGCGTCGGTGTCCGACTCGATGCGGTCGAGCTCAATGATCATCGACTCGACGATGTCGGCTTCCGCGCCGCGGAATCCCGTCTCGAACAACTCGCCGAGCTGGCCGACGCTGTTGTAGGCCTGCTCGGTCGCATCAATCGAGCGCTGCACCTGGCGCAGAAACAACTCGTGCAGCGGCGCCGGCAACTGCATGCGCCGGCCGGCCATCAGGCCCGTGATGTCCTTGGTCTTGTTGGCGATGCTGTCCTGCGCCTGTAGCAGGTTGAGCAGATCGGCGCGCGCCACCGGCATGAACAGGCTGTTCGGCAGGTGCAGGCGCAGCTCGCGCTTCATTGCGTCGGCCTCGTGTTCGAGGTCGATGATCCTGCGCCGCAGCGTCATCGCCCGGTCCCAGTCGGCGGCCGTGACCGCCTCGGCGAACGGCTTGAGCGTGCGCACGCAGTCGACGACTTTCGCCATGTGCTCCTGCAGCGGCTTGATGGGCGAGCGGCCGAAGATGCCGGTGAAATAGGTCTTGGTCATGGGCGCAGTCTACCGAGGGAACGTGACAGTTTTATGACGCGAGCCACGCCGCGACGCGCGGCGCGAAGTAGGTCAGGATCGCATCGGCGCCGGCGCGCTTGAAGCACATCAGGCTTTCCAGCACCGCGGCGCGCTCGTCGAGCCAGCCGCGCTCCGCCGCCGCCATCAGCATCGCGTACTCGCCGCTGACCTGGTAGGCGAACGTCGGCACGGCGAAGCGGTCCTTGACCCGGCGAATCACGTCGAGGTACGGCAGCCCCGGCTTGATCATGATCATGTCGGCGCCTTCGGCGAGATCAAGCGCAACCTCGGCGAGCGCTTCGTCGGTGTTGGCCGGATCCATCTGGTAGGTCGACTTGTCGCCCTTGAGCGTGGCCGCAGAGCCGACCGCGTCGCGGAATGGGCCGTAAAAGTGCGAGGCATACTTGGCGGAATAGGCGAGGATGCGGGTGTCGATCAAGCCGGCATCGTCGAGCGCAACGCGGATGGCGCCCACGCGGCCGTCCATCATGTCGGACGGCGCGACCATGTCGGCGCCCGCCTCGGCGTGCGACAGCGCCTGTTTGACCAGCGCTTCGACGGTGGCGTCGTTCAACACGTAGCCGGCGGCGTCGGCCAATCCATCCTGGCCGTTGCGGGTGAACGGGTCGAGCGCGACGTCGGTGATGACGCCCAGGGTGGGCAGCGCGTCTTTCAGCGCGCGCACTGCGCGCTGGGCGAGACCGTCCGGGTTCCAGGCTTCGGCGGCGTCTTCCGATTTCCGTTCCGGCGGCGTCACCGGGAACAGCGCCACGGCCGGTACGCCGAGCGCGGCGGCTGCTTCGGCTTCGCGCACCAGCAGGTCGATGCTGAGTCGCTCGACGCCGGGCATCGATGTCACCGGCTCGCGGCGATTCTCGCCGTCGAGCACAAACAGCGGATAAATCAGATCGTCCGCGGCAAGATGGTTTTCGCGCACCAGCCGGCGGGTGAAGGCATCCCGGCGCAGCCGCCGTTTTCGAGTCGTCGGGAATCGTGGGAAGGCGTCGGGAATCATCAGCGTGAGCCTGTTCTCAAAGGCGCCGATAGAGTAAAGCAAATGGCCCTCCCGGGCCAGTTTTTTTCAGGTTGGCTCCCGCAAAGAACGGCCCGCCAAGGCGGGCCGCTTCCGACAACTGCGGCTAGCTGCCCTGCACCTTCAGGTTATTGGTGACATCGGTCACGCCGTCGGTATTGCGGGCAATACGCTCGGCCAGGCTTTTCTCCGCTTCCGATCGCACCGTGCCGCTCAGGGTGACGACGCCGTGGTTGGTCTCGACATGGATATCCATGCCGGACGTGCTGGAATTGGCGATCAGCTTCGACTTGACCGCGGCGGTAATGGCGGTGTCGGACGCGCCGACTTTCGCACTGTTCGCCACGTTGTTCGCCTGGTTCTGCATCTGCTGACCGGTATTTTGCGCCTGCTGTCCCGCCGTCTGGTTGTCGTTGCCGGCGGCGGTGTTGCCATTGGCATTGTTGCCGTTGCTGTTATTGCCGCAGGCGGCAAGGCCGAGAGAGGCCGCAAAAACCGCGGCGACGAGCAGAGTGGGGGAAATACGCATAAGAGCCTCCTTTGCATGTTATGCGGTGTTATACCGTCCGAGTATAACAAATGACTTAACAGGTTACGCGACTTGGTGCGTGGTTACAGGCCGCGGCGCCGGCTGCCGACGAAGTGCATAATCAGCGTGATGACGAATATCACGAGAAAGATAAAAAACAGGATCTTGGCGATGGTTGCGGCGCCGGCCGCAATGCCGCCAAAGCCGAAGGCTCCGGCAATAATCGCGATAATGAAGAAAATGACAGCCCAACCGAGCATGGCTAAACTCCTTGTATTTAGGCGTCCATCCGGCCAAAGCGGCCGCTTGATGCCTTGTATACGGGAAAGCGTGCCCGCTGCCAAATGAACACGACATATAGCCGGAATGGCAAAATCGACATCGAACGCTGTGACTGGGCGTCGCCGAACGATCCGGTTTATGTCGCGTATCACGACGACGAGTGGGGCGTCCCCGTGCACGATGATCGCACGCTGTTCGAGTTCCTGTTGCTTGAAGGCGCCCAGGCTGGCCTGTCCTGGGCCACGATTTTGAGGCGGCGTGCGGGTTACCGCACCGCGTTTGCCGATTTCGACCCGGCGAAAGTGGCGCGCCTCGACCGGCGGCGTATCGAGGCGCTGCTGCAGAACCCTGCCATCATCCGCAACCGGCTGAAGGTAGAGTCGGCGGTCACCAATGCGCGTGCATTCCTGACGATACAGGAGGCGCATGGCAGCTTCGACGCCTTCCTCTGGCGCTACGTCGACGGCCGGCCGGTGCAGAACGCGTGGCCGAGGCATGCGGACGTGCCGCCGCGCACAGCGCTGTCGGACGTGCTGTCGAAGGATCTGAAGAAGCTCGGCTTCAAGTTCGTCGGCTCGACGATCTGCTATTCGCTGATGCAGGCGGTGGGGCTGGTCAACGACCACGTCACAAGCTGCTTTCGGCATCGGGAACTGGCGGGCCGATGAGTAGCCCTGCGGACAAGCCGGAACGGATCGAGGCCTTCAACTTCGCTCCCGCGCGGCGGCTGGGGCACAAGTACGAAATCATCGCGCTCCTCGGGCGCGGCTACGAGGGCGAAGTCTACAAGGTGCGCGAGCTGGCGACCGGCATCGAGCGTGCGGCGAAGTTCTTTTACCCGCACCGCAATGCGCGCGACCGCGCGTTCAACTACTACGCCAACAAGCTCAACAAGCTGCGTCGCTGCCCGATCCTGATTTCGTACCTCACGCACGACGAGGTCACCTACCGCGGCCGGCGCATCCGGTTTATCGTCTCCGAGTATGTCGAAGGCGAGTTATTGAGTGCGTTTCTGCGTCATCAGCCTGGCGGGCGGCTGACGCCTTTCGAGGGCATGCACCTGCTGCACACGCTCGCGGCGGGACTGGAGACGATTCACGAAATGCGTGAATACCACGGTGACCTGCACACCGACAACATCATCATCAAGCGTCGCGGCATTCGCTTCCAGGTCAAGTTGATCGACATGTATCGCTGGCGGGTGTCGACCGGCGAAAATATCCGCGAAGACGTCGTCGATATCATTCGTATCTTCTACGACACGCTCGGTGGCGCGAAGTACTATTCGAAGCAGCCGCCGGAAGTGAAGAATATTTGCCGCGGTCTGAAGCGCACGCTGATCAAAAAGCAGTTCCGCACCGCCGGACAGCTCCGGCGGTATCTTGAAACGATGGAATGGGAGAGCCGCTAGCGTCGGCTCCCGCTACAGGCTGCGCCCGTCCACCTGTTTAACTGCCAGCGCCGACCGATCCAACTCCGGCAGACAGCGTACGTTGACATCATCATACTGCCTCCAGGCGCCGCGCCGCCTCGGTGCAAGCGCCGATTTCGGCCGGGCCGCCAACGTTTACGCCGAGATCGTACACCCGGCCATTCTGAAGCTCGTAAATCCAGCCGTGCACCGACACCGTCTGACCATGTGCCCAGGCGTCCTGCAGGATCGTCGTGCGGCACATATTTCGCACCTGCTCGATCACGTTCAACTCGCACAGGCGCCGATGGCGCTCGCCTTCGGTCGCAAGCGCATCAAGCTGCGCCTGATATTTCGACTGCACTTCCCGCACGTGGCGCAGCCAGTTGTCGATCAGCCCGTGTTTCTCGTTGCGTAACGCCGCCAGTACCCCGCCGCAGCCGTAATGGCCGCAGACGATAACATGCGGCACTTTCAGCACTTCGACGGCGTACTGAATCACCGACAGTCCGTTGAGATCCGTGTGCACGACGACGTTTGAAATGTTGCGGTGCACAAACATGTCACCGGGCTTGAGGCCGACCACCTGGCTCGCCGGCACCCGGCTGTCCGAGCAGCCGATCCAGAGGTAGAGCGGCGTTTGCTGCTTCGCAAGCTCGCTGAAAAAGGTTGCATCCCGCCGACTGACTTCGTCGGCCCAGCGGTCGTTGTTCTCCAACAGGTTGTTGATGTCCGTCATCTCGGTCGTTTCCCCGGCATTAATTCGATCCTCATAATGATAACTGCCAGTAGCCGACATCGATCCACTGGTTGAACTTGAATCCGACCTGGCCGAAGTGGCCGACTTTCCGAAAGCCGAGCTTCTCGTGCAATGCGACGCTGGCCGGATTGGGCAGCGCGATGCCGGCGAGCACCACATGCACGGACTTCTCGCGCAGGCGCTCGAGCAGCATTTCGTAAAGCCGACTGCCGATGCCCCGGCCCACCGACCCGGGTGCGAGATAGGCCGTGCTTTCCACGGAGAAACGATACGCGCACCGGCCTTTCCATTTGCTGGCGTGGGTGTAGCCGACAACCTGATCCCCCTGCGCGGCGATCAGCCACGGCAGCGCAATCGCGGCATTGGCCGCAATACGATTCGCGACTTCGGCGCTCGGGACAGGTTGCTCCTCGAACGTGATGATGGTGTTGGCAACGTAATGGTTGTAGATGCGGGCAATCGCATCGGCATCCGCGTCTGTTGCCGGCCGAATGACGACGTCTGCGCTCATCGTTCCGGCTGGGGCGCAAAGATGGCTCCCGGGTCGCGAAATGCCTTGAATTCCAGCGCGTTGCCGCTCGGGTCGCGAATGAACAGCGTGGCCTGCTCGCCGGGGCGGCCGGCGAATCGCACATGCGGTTTGATGATGAATTCCGCTCGCGCCGACTGGAGCCGTTCCGCCAGCGCGTGCCAGTCGCCCCAGTCAAGGATGGCGCCGAAGTGGCGTACCGGTACATCGTCGCCGTCGACCGGATTGGTTGCCGCATTCTCCAGTCGCGCGACCAGGTGCGCGCTGATCTGGTGACCGAAAAATTCGAAGTCGATCCACCGTTCGGCTTCACGGCCGACGCGGCAGCCGAGCGCATCGACGTAGAAGCGGCGGGTTGCTTCGATGTCAGTGACCGGGAAGGCCAAATGGAATTGTGGAAACGGGTTATTCACTGAGCCAGTCTCGCGGCCTTAAAAAATCGTCGTACAGCTTCGCTTGCGGCGAACCGGCTTCCGGTTGCCAGTCGTATTGCCAGCGTACCAGCGGTGGCAGCGACATCAGAATCGATTCCGTGCGACCGCCGGATTGCAGGCCGAATAGCGTACCGCGGTCGTAGACCAGGTTGAATTCGACGTAACGGCCGCGGCGGTAGAGCTGGAACTGCCTCTCAGGATTGCTCCACGGCGTATCGCGGCGCCGTTCGACGATCGGCTGGTACGCGGTCAGAAAATGGTCGCCGATACTTTGCATGAATCCGAAGCAGCGATCGAATCCCCACTCGTTCAGGTCGTCGAAAAACAGGCCGCCGATGCCGCGCGCCTCATTGCGATGGCGAATAAAAAAATACTCGTCGCACCATTTCTTGTAGCGCACGTAGACGTCTTCGCCGAATGGCGCACAGGCTTCGGCTGCCTGCTCGTGCCAATGGCGCGCGTCGTCTTCAAAACCGTAATACGGCGTCAGGTCGAAGCCGCCGCCGAACCACCACACCGGCGGCGCGCCTTCCTTTTCGGCAATGAAGAAGCGCACGTTCATGTGCGCGGTGGGGACGTATGGATTCAGCGGGTGCAGGACAGCCGATACGCCGAGCGCCTGGAAACTCCGACCAGCGAGTTCAGGGCGGTGGGCGCTGGCACTCGCCGGCAGGCCGGGGCCGAACACGTGTGAGAAGCCGACACCGGCCTTCTCGAACAGTGCGCCGCCTTCAAGGATGCGGGTCTCACCGCCGCCGCCTTCCGGGCGCTGCCATGCGTCTTGCCTGAAGCGGGCCTGGCCGTCGAGGTTTTCGAATGTTGTCGTGAGGCGGATTTGCAGGCCGCGCAGGTAGGTGTCAACGGCTTTGGTGTCGGGCGTGTCGGTCACTGTTTCGCTTTCTTGTAGGCTGACGCGAATTATACGCCGCGGCTTCGGGCACCCTCACCCCTCACAGAAGGGAGAGGGAAAGAAGTTAGCCGGGGCGGATGATCTTGCCGGTGGCGGCGTCGCGGATTTCGGTGGGCCTTGAGCGCCCGCCGAGCGGGCCCGCCAGGATGAAATCAACCGCCTTGCCGAGCCGCCTGCGAACGGCGAGCGCGGAACGCGCCGCCGGATGGCCGCTGAGGTTGGCGCTGGTGGAGATCAGCGCCTGCTCGCAGGTGTCGCACAAGGCGCGCACGAGCGGGTGGGCGCTGACCCGCGCAGCGATCGTACTGCGGCCGCCGGTCAAAATCCCGGGGGTGTCCGGCGCGGCCGGCAGTATCCACGTCACCGGCCCCGGCCACGTCTCCGCGAGATTCTTCTCTGCCGCTTCCGGCAGCGGGTCGAGATACGGCGACAATTGTTCGCGATGCGACCCGATCAGGATAAAACCGCGCCCCGCGTCACGATGCTTGATGGCCAGCAGGCGGTCGACCGCTTTCGGGTTCAGCGGATCGCAACCCAGGCCCCAGACGCCTTCGGTGGGATAGGCGACGATGCCGCCCGCGTCGATGGTGCGGCGGGCCAGGCGAAGCTGCCAGGGGTTGATGTTCATGTGCGGCTGTCTCCGTTCACCCTGAGCTTGTCGCACGGTTCTTAGTGCTTCAAGCGTGCTTCGACGGGCTCAGCACGAACGGGATTTCGGAGCCTCCCTGGGTCAAGACGGAACGGCTTCTTCATCCGGCGCGAGTTCCGGCGCCGGCGTCTTGTAGCCGCATTCCTTTTGCGGGCAGACCTTTTCGGTGCCGCGCCGCTTGGTTGTCTTGACCGTCAGAATCGGCCAGCCGCACTGCGGGCATTCTTCGGCGATCGGCTGGTTCCAGACCGCATACTTGCACTTCGGGTAGCGCTCGCAGGAATAGAAAATCTTGCCGTAGCGCGACTTGCGCTGCAGCAGCTTGCCCTGGTGGCATTCCGGACATTCGATGCCGGTGTCCTTCGGCTTTTCCAGCGGCTCGATGTGCTTGCACTTCGGATAGTTGCTGCAGCCGATGAACTTGCCGTAGCGCCC
>DASSTE010000009.1:0-5157 GCA_035708085.1 Gammaproteobacteria bacterium
GCGAGGAAGGCCGGAAACGTCACGACGCGCTTGAGAATATGGCTCGGGTGCGGCGTCCGCCCGGCATACAGGCTGGCGACGACGACCGCCAGCGAAATCAGCACGGGGAAGCTGCCCAGCTGGTCGGCGACCACGGCCACGCCGAGCGCGTCGTGGCCGACCAGGGTCTGGATCAGCGGATAGCCCAGAAAGGTGGTGTTGCCGAGACCGCAGACCAGGATCAGCGCGCCGGTGCGCCCACGCGACCAGCCGAGGCGCGGGCCGAGCAGGCCGAACACCAGCCACGCGCCGAGAAACGCCAGCCACAGGACCACCGGCGGAAACCACAGGTGCGGGTCGAACGCGAGACCGGGAATCAGTTCCAGCACCAGCGCCGGCAGCGCGACGCGCAGCACCCACCAGTTGAGCCCCTGCACCATGTCGGCCGGCGGATGCGCGAAGCGCGCCACCAGCACGCCCAGCACCAGGCAGCCGAACAGCATCAGCAGTGCGCTCATGCTGAAACTGTCGCTTTTCCCGGGATAAACCGCATGACGGACCTTGACTGAAGTCCACCGCCAGGTTGAACCCCGAGTATTAAAAATGAGGCCGGTCAGACTCCTGCAGACTGCCCTGCGCCTCTACGCCCGCCAATTCATCGGCAAAGTCGTGATTGACGTCGCGGTGCAGCACCTCGTCGGCGCGAATCGCGACAATCACGTCACGCAGCCGCGCGTTCGGAGCCAGGTTCCAGTAGTCGATCGCAACCTGCGGCGCGAGAACGTTCTCGTCCAGGCCGGCGTCGATGTGTGTGAGGTAGTGATTGTAGCTGATGACCGCCTCTTCTTCGAAGTAGCCGACCACGCGATGCGCAGTGTGCGGCGAGGCAAGATACAGCAGGAAGAACGCATTGTAGAAAATGCCCTGCACGATCAGCACCACGGCGCGCTCGTACCAGGTCGGCTTGATCAGTTCCATGAACGTCATCAGGTGCATGCGCTCGTTTTCGGCCTCGTCGAGCAGCGTGAAGATCCAGCCGCGGTCGTCCTGCATGCGGCGCAGGCACTTGAGGTGCTGCAGCGTCGCGCCGACCATCCCGGGCACGGCGGCGACCGTCTCCAACACCACGGCCCGATGGCCGTAACGCTTGGCGAAAAACGTGTCGGCGACGAAACGCAGCAGCTTGACGAAGCCGTAGGCGAACCGCTCGGAAAAGCCGCGCGGCTCATGGTGCCGAGCCAGGTCGATACCGGCGTGGTCGATCGGGTGGCGGACCGGGCTGATGCGGGTTCTGTGGGCGTTCATGTGACTGTCTCCGTAGAAAGTCAATTCGCTTTCAACGCGGGACAAATGATAAAGATGAGGGGTTTTTTATGCCTTGATGAACGTCAAGACGCGGAATGTTTTCAGCCGAGACCGTGGCTGCCGGCCGTTGCACCGGCGATGACGATCAGGCCAATGATCAGCAGGATAACGTGCAGATAGTGCAGACGGGCGAAGCGCTTCGGCAGGTTGTTGTCCAGCGGCCCCGACATGACGCGGCGCAGCACGCCCATCGGGCCGAGCACGAACAGCATCAGGAAAAACAGCGCCCAGAACACGAGCATCGCGTCGATCCACCAGAACTGCGCAAGGCCGAGCAGGTGCCAATAGCCGAGGCGGTACAACATCCAGCCGCCGGTCGCGCCGACCAGCAGGACAGCGCCGCGCGCCTGCGGCGCGAAGCGGTGTTCGATCGCCCGAAAGCGCTCGATCGCGCCCTCCGGGCTGCCGTGCAGTTCGGGCAACAGTACGGCGGCTACAAATGCGAGGCCGCCGATCCACCAGACCACACCGACGACGTGCAGCGCAACGGCAATCGCGATATCAGCCATTCGGCGTTTTTTTTAATGGCGCGTCCTTGTGCTCGTGTTCATGGTCATCGCGATAACCGTCCGTCCAGCACGGCGGATCGCTGGCGGGAAACGACTCGTCGCCCGCCTCTTCCACCTTGTCGCGCGGCTTGCGCCGTTCGCGGTCGCCAATCCGTGAATTCATCGTCGTCTCCTTACGCTCAACCCGGCCGTCCGTCGATGCGCGGCCGCAGGTACATGATGCCGAACCGCAGGCTCCAGGGGATGAATGCGATCAGCCAGACGGCCGCGGCCGCCAGGATGAGCCACAGCCCGCTGCGGTGATACTGAAATGGCGGGATTTCGGCCAGCACGCGCGCGATCGCCGCGAGCTGCACGATCAGGAACGCCCAGATCGCCGCCCGGCCGGCCACCAGCGGTCTGCCCGAATGACCGAGGCTGACGCGCGAGGCCATTCCCACCACCATGCCCGTGATATAGCCGATGCCGAGTGCGTGCAAGGGCGCGAGTCCCAGATCGAATGACGCGCCCGTGAGGCGCAGTATGCTTTGCGCGGCGAAGAAGCCCATCGCGATCGCGAGCCAGGCGAAGCTGACATGCAGCATGCCCAGCAGCGGCACCCGCAGGCTGCGCAGCAACTGCCAGCGCCACGCGTGCCAGGCGGCGAGCAGCGCCAGCGGCAGATCGGGGAACACCGTCCAGTCGGCCCAGCCGCCGACGGTCAGCGCGAAGTGCGCCGCCACGCAGAGGAGCGTCGCCGGCAGCGTCCAGCCCGGTTTGACGATCGCGTAATCGTCCAGCACGCGGCTGCTGAAAAACGGAATCATCCGGTAGCTGACGGCAACGATCAGCGGCACGAGATACAGCCAGAAGCCTGCCGCCGTGGCGATCGTCAATAACTCCGACTGCTGCGTGCCCAGCCACCAGGCGTAGACGATCGCGCCGGCACAACCGGCGGTGACGCAGCCGAACGGGAACAGCACGTAACGCTTGTCGGCCTTGTCGGAGCGGCGCCAGACCTGCAGCAATGTGACGAGCCCGCCGATCCAGCCGGCGACATAGATGGCGACACCGGCGACGGCGACGTGCCGGCCGACGAACACGCCGCCGTAATAGCAGGCCATGCCGAGCGCCATCACCAGCGCGATCGACACGTAGCGCGGCCGTGCGATCGGCTGAACGCCGAGCCAGCGCGGGAAGACCGTCATTAGAAAGCCGAACACGAAGAACGTGAACAGGCCGTACAGCATCAGGAAGATGTGCGCCGCCCCACCGAATATCGCGAGCCGGAGCACAGGCGCGCCGGGAACGTACCAGCCGGCGAGCGTCGCCAGCCAGAACAGCAGCGCGATGACGAGCTGCGCCGCGCCTGCCAGGAAGAAAACCCGATGCGGCGCGGCCGTCAGAACCGCCTGCTTATTGCGCGTCATTGTGTCCAATGCGTCTCTCATCGGCATTGTGATAAGGTGCCAACCGCCGCCGGAACACGCCTTGATCCAAGTCAAGGCGTACGACGCCCGACAGGTCCGATACTACCGGGGAACAGGAATGAGTGTCGACGCCAGCGCAATGAAGGATGTGGATCGCCACTACCTGTTTGCCGCGTTGAGCGACGGGCAGCGCGCCGGGCTGCTCGCCCACACACGCGCGCGCGAGTTCAGTGCCGGCCAGTTGCTGTTCAGCCAGAACGATCCCGCGCCGGCGTTTTTTCTCCTGCGGCGCGGCGAGGTCAAATTGTATCGGGTGTCGGCCGAAGGCCAGGAAAAGATCATGCGGCTGATCCGTCCCGGCATGAGCTTCGCAGAAAGCGTGATGTTCATGGACGACCCGCGCTACCCCGTGCACGCCGAGGGCGTGCGTGCCGGCGTCGTGCTTACAATCGAAACGGACGCGTATCTGAAAATCCTGCAGGATTCCTTCGACGCCTGCCGCATGGTGATGGCGCAAATGACGCATCGTATCCAGGCGCACTGGGACGAAATCGAGGCGTTGACACTGCAAAACAGCCGTTACCGCGTCACGCACTACTTGCTCGGGCTGGCGCCGGTCGGCGCGCAGGGCGAAGTTAGTGTCACGCTGCCGTCGCGCAAGTCGCTAATCGCAACGCAGCTCGCCGTGACGCCCGAGACGCTGTCGCGCATGCTGCACGCGCTGAGCAGCGAGGGACTGATTGAAGTCGACGATTACGCCGTGTGCATTCCGGATGTCGGCGCCTTACGAGCCAGCCTGACGCCGTGATCGAATACTACGGCTGGATCAAGGCCTTTCACATGAGCTGCGTCGCGCTCAGCGTGAGCTTGTTCGCCGGCCGCGGCATCTGGATCCTGTCGCAGCCGCGCCCGCTCTGGCGCTGGCTGCGCGTCGTGCCGCACATTGTCGACACGCTGCTGCTCGCGAGCGGCCTCACCCTCGCCTTCCTGATCCGCCAATACCCGTTCGTCAACAGCGGCTGGCTGACCGCCAAGGTCTTCGGCCTGATCGCCTACATCATCCTGGGCGTCGTCGTGTTCCGCGGCGCAAGGTTGAAATCGGCGCGCTGGCTGGTGTGGGCCACGGCGCTGATCGTCTTCGGCTACATTGTCAGCGTCGCCGTGACGAAGCAGTCGACCGGAATTTTCAGATATATGTTAAATGTTCGCTGAAATAACTACCGCCACCGGCTAAAATGTGCTCGAATCGAAGCATAGGACACGTCATGGAGATGACAGCACACAGGGAGGGAAGCGGAACGGAAACCGCCTTGCGCACCCGGAACGCGCTGCTTGCAGGGCAAAAGCGCGTGCTGGAACTGATTGCGGCCGGCGCGCCGGTTGACGACACACTCACCGAGTTGATGCGCTTCATCGAAGCGCAGGAAGATGGTCTGCGCTGCGGCATCCTGATCGTATCCGAAGACGGCGCCCATTTCCGCCGCGGCAGCGGCCCGAACCTTCCCGAAGCTTACCACCAGGCCCTCGACGGCGTGCCAATCACGCCGCCCTATCTCGGTTCATGCGCCGAAGCGGCTCATACCGGTCTCCCGGTATTCGTCGCCGATATTGCCGCCGACATAACTTATTCGCCGCAATGGCGCGAACTCGTCATGGGTTGTGGCCTTCACGCCTGCTGCTCGCTGCCGGTGCGCGCCGCGGACGGTACCGTGCTGGCCGCCTTCGCCATCTACTACAGTTGCCCGCGCGATCTGCACCCGGCAGATCCAGAGTTGATGGAAATTGCCACTCACCTGGCCGGCATAGCCCTGGAACGGGCGCGGTGGGAAACGAAGCTGCGCGAACGTGAGGCGCTTCTGGAAGCCGACCTGGCGGCGACACGGCAGTTGCAAACG
>DASSTE010000010.1:0-25850 GCA_035708085.1 Gammaproteobacteria bacterium
GGTGCTGCGCGGCGCTGGGTCAAGCAGCAGTTCGAGCAGATTTCAAAGCAGTGCGGCGGTTGCCTGGAGGTCAAGATGCTGCGCCGGCGCTTCAAGGGCAAGCGCGCGCCCAATGGTGTCGAGATCGTCGATGTGGTCGCGATTCAGCGGGGGACGAGCGATCCCAACCGTCACATCGTCATGACGGCGCATCTCGACAACCGGGTGTCGGACGTTATGAACGTGAAGTCATTTTCGCCCGGTGCGGACGATGACGGTTCGGGCATCGCGGCAATGATCGAAGTCGCGCGGGTTTTGAGCCACTACAAGTTCAATGCCTCGATCGTGTATTCCGCCGATTCCGGCGAAGAGCAAGGCCTTTACGGCGGGCGCATCATCGCCGATTACGCGAAGCAGCAAGGCTGGGACGTCGAAACTAACATCAACAACGATATGATCGGCAATGCATCCGGCAGCGACGGCGTCGTCGATACGACCACCGGCCGGATTTTTTCGGAAGCGGTCAAGGACAAGCTGAGCGACAAGGCGCTGCGCACGCTGCGCTACACCGGTGGTTTCATCGATTCGCCGTCGCGCGAAGTCGCGCGCTACATCACCCGGCTTGCGAATGAATACATCCCCAATTTCCACCTGATGCTGATGTATCGGCAGGACCGCTACATGCGGGGCGGCGACCAGATTGCGTTCAACCGCGATGGCTTTCCGGCCGTACGCATGAATGAGACGCACGAAAACTGGCGCCACCAGCACCAGGACGTGCGCAAGGTCAATGGCGTGCAGTACGGCGATCTGGTCAAGTTCGTCAGCATTCCATTCCTGACGAACATGACGGCCGCGAACGCAATTGCGATCGCGTCCATGGCCTGGGCACCACCGCCCCCTTCAGACGTTTCGATCAAGGGCGGCCTGTCGCCGGATACGACGTTGAGCTGGAACGCGATTGATTCCGGCAAGGCGCCGAATCTGGCCGGCTACAAGATTTACTGGCGGCGTACCGCGGCGCCGATGTGGCAGTATTCGCGCTGGGTCGGCAAGACGAAACAGTACACGCTGAAAAACCTGGTTATCGACAACTGGTATTTCGGTGTGGCGAGTGTGTCGAAGGACGGCTTTGAATCACCGGTAGTGTTCCCGGGCGCCGGCGGGGCATTCTAGCTGAGGCGCTGCCTGCATTCATTGGCTAATCCATGTTCGCGATAATGGCGTCGCCGAAGCCGCGGCAGCCGACCAGCGTCGCGCCCGGAATAAGCTGCTGCATGTCTTCCTGCACGTTCTTGTCGCCGCGCTTGGGCGCACGAATCGCTTCGCGCAGTCGCGCAAGATCGTAGGTCATCGTCTTGTTGGCAATAGTCTTGGCAACGCCGGCGATGATCTTGTCGGCGGCTTCGTGCCAGCCGATGTAGCGCAGCATCATTTCCGCCGACAGAATCAGCGAACCCGGATTGACGCGATCCTTGCCCGCTTGTCCCGGCGCGGTGCCGTGGGTGGCTTCGAACACGCCGATTGCGTCGGATATGTTCGCGCCGGGCGCGATGCCGATGCCGCCGACCTGCGCGGCCAGCGCGTCGGAAATGTAGTCGCCGTTCAGGTTGAGCGTCGCAATGACGTCGTAGTCTTCCGGGCTCAGCAGAATCTGCTGCAGGAAGTTGTCGGCGATGATGTCCTTGACGACGATCTCGCGGCCGGTGCGCGGGTTGCGGAACTTGCGCCATGGCCCGCCGTCGATCTCGACTGCGCCGAATTCCTCGGCGGCAACCTGGTAGCCCCAAGTGCGGAACGCGCCCTCGGTGAACTTCATGATATTGCCCTTGTGCACCAGCGTGACCGACGAGCGGTCGTTGGCGATCGCATAGTTGATCGCCTTGCGCACAAGCCGCTGCGAGCCTTCGCGCGACACGGGCTTGACGCCGATGCCGGAACTCGACGGAAAGCGAATTTCGGTGACACCCATCTTCTCCTGCAGGAAGTGGATCACTTCGTGCACCTCGGGCGTGCCCGCCGCCCACTCGATGCCGGCGTAAATGTCCTCGGTGTTTTCGCGAAACACGACCATGTCGGTTAGTTCGGAATCCTTCATCGGGGTCGATACGCCGGGGAAATAGCGAATCGGTCGCACGCACGCGTACAGGTCGAGCGTCTGGCGAATCTTGACGTTCAGCGAGCGGATGCCCTGCCCCACCGGCGTCGTCAGCGGCCCCTTGATCGACACGACGAAGTCGCGCAGCGCATTCAGGGTTTCATCAGGCAGGTATTCGTTTTCGCCGTATTTCTGCGTGGCCTTCTCGCCCGCGTACAACTCCATCCAGGCAATTTGGCGCTTGTCGCCGTACGCTTTCTCGACGGCGCTATCGACCACCTTGAGCATTACCGGCGTGACATCGATGCCGATGCCGTCGCCTTCGATGAAGCCGATGATGGGCCGGTCGGGCACGTTGAGGCTGAAATCGGTGTTGACGGTGATGCGCTGGCCGTCTTCCGGCGGCCGGATGTGCTTGTACTCCATTCGAAACCTTTATGAACGTTGTGTGGCGACGATGCGCATCGCCATTTCAAGCGCCTGCTCGTAATTGAGGCGCGGATCGACTTCCGACTTATAGGCCCGGTTGAGGTCGGCATCGGTGAGGCCGCGCGCGCCGCCGGTGCATTCGGTGACGTCCTCGCCGGTCATTTCGAAATGCACGCCGCCGAGCACGCTGCCGTTTTCGGCGTGCAGTTCGAACGCGGCTTCGAGTTCATGCAGGATGTTGTCGAAGCGGCGCGTCTTGATACCGCTCGCGGTCGTCTCGGTGTTACCGTGCATCGGATCGCAGATCCACAGCACGCGGCGACCGCTTTTCCGGATCGCGCGTAACAGCGGCGGCAATCCCTCGCGGATCTGACTGGCCCCGAAACGATGCGTCAGTGTCAGGCGCCCCGGTTCGGCCTCGGGATCGAGCACGTCGATCAGCCGCAGAATCGCCTCCGGCTTGGCAGTGGGACCGACCTTGACTGAAATCGGGTTGGCGATGCCGCGAAAATACTCGACGTGTGCGCCGTTCAAATCGGCGGTGCGCATGCCGATCCACGGGAAATGCGCCGACGTGTTGTACCAGCGCCCGGTCGCCTCGACGAAGCGCGTCTGCGCTTGCTCGTACGGCAGGTGCAGCCCTTCGTGGCTGGTGAAGAAATCGATCCGTTGGCTTTCCGAGGGCGATCGCCCGGAAATCGTCTCCATGAACTTCAGCGAGTCCATGATCGTATCGACGATGCGGCCGTATTCCGACGCCAGCGGCGAGTGGCGCACGAAATCGAGATTCCAGTACTCCGGGTGATGCAGATCGGCGAAACCGCCGCTGACCAGCGCGCGGATGTGATTGAGCGTCAGCGCCGCGCACTCATAGCCCTTCAGCATCAGGCGCGGATCGGGCGTGCGCGACGCCTCGCTGAATTCGACGCCGTTGATCAGATCGCCGCGATAGCTCGGCAGCGTGACGCCGTCGCGGGTCTCGGTGTCGGCCGAACGCGGCTTCGCGTACTGGCCGGCGATGCGTCCGATGCGCACGACGCGCTTGTTGAGCCCGTGAATCAGCACCAGGCTCATCTGCAGGATGATCTTGAGCTTGTCGGCAATCTGGTCGCCGGTGCAGTCCTCGAAACGTTCGGCGCAGTCGCCGCCCTGCAGCACGAAGCGCTCGCCGCGCGCGGCCTCTGCCAATTGGCGCTTGAGCAGCTCGGTCTCGCCCCAGGTCACCAGCCCCGGCAGCCGGTGAATCTGCACCAGCACACGGTTGAGTTCGGCAGTGCTGGGATACAGCGGTTGATGGCCGGCTTCCCAGCGCTGCCAGCTTTCGGGCTGCCAGGCCGGGCGCGCTTCGACATCGATGGCGTGTTGGTCGACGGGCATTCTCGGAACTAGGGACAGGTGTTGGCCCCATATTGTCGGCGCTGACGGCGCAAAAGTCACGCGCGGGTGGCGTGCGGCGGCGCGTCTTGGCACAATGGTCGTTTACATTTTCAGTTCTGGAGCCGATCCATCATGAGCCATCAAGACCCCGCCGCCATCCTCGCCTCGCTCGGCCTCAAGGCCGATAACGCCGGCGTCTGGACACCCGAAGGCTGGTCGGGCGACGGGCCGGTGCTCGAATCGTTCAACCCTTCGACCGGCGAAGTGATCGCACGCGTCAAGGCGGCCAGCGACGCCGATTACGAGCGCGTCATCACCGCGGCGCAGGCAGCCGCCAAGGCCTGGCGCGAAACGCCCGCGCCGAAACGAGGCGAGGCGATCCGGCTCATCGGCCAGGCGCTACGCGACAACAAGGACGCGCTGGGCAGCCTGGTGTCGCTGGAAATGGGCAAAATCAAGCCCGAAGGCGACGGCGAAGTGCAGGAAATGATCGACATCGCCGACTTTGCGGTCGGCCAGTCGCGCATGCTCTACGGCAAGACGATGCACTCCGAGCGCACCCGCCACCGCATGTACGAGCAGTGGCACCCGTATGGCGTCGTCGGCGTCGTCACCGCGTTCAACTTCCCGGTCGCGGTCTGGTCCTGGAACGCCTGCCTGTCGGCGATCTGCGGCAATGCCACCGTCTGGAAGCCGTCGCCGAAGGTGCCGCTGACCGCCATCGCCGTGCAGCACATCTGCAACAAGGTGATGGAGGACAACGGCTATCCGGGCATCTTCTCGCTGTTCGTCGACGCTGAGAACCGCCTCGCCGAGCGCTTCGTCAAGGACGAGCGCGTCGATCTGCTGTCGTTCACCGGTTCGAGCCAGGTCGGCCGCAAGGTCGGCGAAATGGTCGCCGCGCGCATGGGCCGCTCGCTGCTCGAACTGGGCGGCAACAATGCGATCATCGTCGATGAGACGGCAGACCTGAACCTCGCCGTGCCGGCGATCGTGTTCGGCGCAGTCGGCACCGCCGGCCAGCGCTGCACCAGCACGCGCCGTATCATCGTCCACGAGAGCATCGTCGACGACCTGACCGAGCGCCTTGTGAACGCGTACAAGCAGGTGCGGATCGGCGACCCGCTGGACAGCAAGACGCTGATGGGGCCGCTGATCGATGCCAACGCCGTCGCGGGCTACAAGGCCGCAATTGAGGCGATCAAGAAGGCCGGCGGCAAGGTGTTGTGCGGCGGCAATGTCATCGACCGACCCGGCCACTTCATCGAGCCGGTGATCGCGCGCGCGGAGAACCACTGGGACATCGTTCAGCACGAAACTTTCGGGCCGATTCTGTACGTGATGTCCTACAAGACGCTGGAGGAAGCTGTGGCGCTGCACAACGGCGTGCGGCAGGGGCTGTCGTCGGCGATCTTCACCACCGACCTGCGGAATGCTGAGTACTTCCTGTCGGCAGTTGGCAGTGACTGCGGTATTGCCAACGTCAATATCGGTACCTCGGGCGCCGAGATTGGCGGTGCGTTTGGTGGTGAGAAGGATACCGGCGGTGGGCGTGAGTCGGGGTCCGACGCCTGGAAGCAGTATATGCGGCGGCAGACTACTACTATTAACTGGAGTGCGGAGTTGCCGCTGGCGCAGGGTATTAAATTTGAAGTGATTTAAGGCTGCCGCCTGCGGCGGCGGGCTGATTGGGCGGGGGTGTCGACCCCCTGCGGCGAGTTACTTTCCTTTCGGGGAAAGTAACCAAAGCCATTGCTCCTGTCGCTGGGTCCGCAGCACTTCCTGTGCTGCGGACTTCCCGAAGATCGGGCTGAAAATCGGGGCCGGAACATAACTCAGCCGTCCGTGGCTTCGGACAATGTTCCTTGTTTCCCCGATTTTCAGCCCGATCTTCGGCTGCGCTCGATGTCGCGGGAGAAGAAGCCGGCCGTCGTGGCCGGCACAAAAATTAGATCGACTCGAAGCGTCCCGCTTCTCGGTTTTTCTGTACCCTGCCCGCCTCGAATACCTGGCCGTTCATAAAAATATAAACGCCTGCCGGCAGGCTTTGGGCTGCCGCTACTGCACCGCCGATGTTGAACACCGCGTCGCTGGCGCGGAACTTGGCCGGCGCCAGGGCACCTGTCAGCACGATTGTCTTGTCGGTAATGTCGCGCAGCCTTTCAGCCGTGTGTGTCATCGTGTCGGTGCCGTGGGTGATCAGCACGTGCCTGGCGTCTGCCACGGCGACGGCGTCGTGGATCATGGTCCGATCTTCATCCGTCAGTTCCAGGCTGTCCTTGCGGCACAGCGCGTGCACCTCAAAATCGAACGTCACCGCCGCTTCGTGCAGGATCGCGTCGACTTGCGACTCGCCGACCTTGTAGTCGCTCTTGGCGTCAAAGTAGGTTTTGTCGATCGTGCCGCCGGTGGTGAAGATATCGAGTTTCATCAAAAAGGTCGCCCCAGGTAGAGATAAAAAGCTGCCTGATTGTGCTGCGACAGGCCGGCCCCCAGATAGAGCGCCCCGATCGCCGTGTCAGCGCCAACGAACAGTGATGCGCCGTAGCGCAACCCGCTGAAGTAGCTGTGCCCCTGGTCCTGCCATACATTGCCGGCTTCAAGGCTGCCGCCGATGTAAACGCCGCCGCCGAGCACGCCCGGCAGATGGCTGACGCGATTGTAATAGATCACCCGCGCGGCGAACGCCTGGTTGCCGCGCAACTCGTCCTGGCGCAGACCGGACAGCGACAGAAAACCACCCAGCGTGAACTGGTTGTAGAACGGAATCTGCGTACCGAACGACGTCGCCATCGTCGTGTTGATCAGGAAGTTGTTGGCGCCGAAGTGGAACGCTTTACCGGCCGTCAGGATGACCTTGTCGTAGCTCAGATCGCCGCCCAGCCCGGGACGCGGCGTGAAGCCGTGCAAATTGAGATAAAAGCCGGCCGAGGGGAAATTGTAGTTGTCGAGCGTGTCCAGCCCCAGGTTGAATTCGTAGCCGACGAAATCCCGATGCGCTTGCGGCAAACCGTCGCCGCCGACATGCGGTGTGACGTCGATTTTACCGGCCGTCATCCCGACCCGCACCTGGCCGACGTCGCCGAGTTCGCGTCCGCCATCGATGCTCAATCGGAACATGCGCGTGCTGAATTCCGCATTGCGCGTCGCGCCCCTGAACGTGTAGAAGGTGTGGTTCTGGTATTCCGCCGACGGCTCGACGAAATACGGGCTGCCGTACGCCAGTGGCTGGTAAAGACCGGTGAACGCACGGCGCGTGCGGCCGACCTGCAACTCGCTGTCCCACTCGCCACCCAGCCGGTTGACTGCGGGCTTGCGGAAACCAAAGCGCAGGTTGTAGAAACTGTCGCCTTCGAAGTCGTCGATGATGTTCATGCCGAACTCGAAGTAGTTTGGCTTCCAGCCTTTCTCCTTGACGCGGAAGACGATGCCCACGCGGCCGTCGCGGCGCACGATTTGCGAATCCACGCGCTCGAATTCGCCGAGTTCGTAGAGCCGGCGCACGTCGCGCTTCAATACGCCGAGACGGAACGGCCTGCCGACGCGCGTGCGAATCTGGCTGCGAATCAGCGCCGTCGGCACGGTCTTGTTGCCCTCGATGCGGATGAAGTCGATCTTTGCCGGCAGCGGCACCATGTGGCGTTGGTGCTTCAGATAGGCTTGCCAGGCACTTTTCGACACCGCGAGCGGCTTGAGCGCCTTGGCTACGCGCTCTGCCGCCACGCGGCCGGCATCGATCGCCTGCGCCATTCTGTCGAAGTCGACCGCGCCGATGCCATCGAGGTTCGGTTGAATGATGACGTCGCGCGGCCCCAGCTTGGTGATCGAGGCGGTGACATTCTCGCGCGTCAGCAGGTTGACGACCTGCACCGTCAGGCCGAGCACGTTGTTGAGCGTATCGGCGCTCGCGAGCGGCGTGGAGACATCCACGGCGATGATGATGTCGGCACCCATCTTCTGCGCAACGCCGACCGGCAGGTTGCGCACCAGTCCGCCGTCGACAAGCAGATGCCCCTGCAGCAGCACCGGCGAGTAAAACCCGGGCACGGCCATGCTGGCACGCATCACCTCCGCGAGGTCGCCGTGGTCGAGCACCACCATCTGGCCTGTTTCGATATCGGTCGCGACGGCACGAAACGGAATCGGCAGCTTGTCGAAATTGTGCGCCGGGCGCGTCCACAGCGTCAGCGAGTTCAGCAACTCGCGTGCGCTGTGGCCGCGCACGAGGCCACGGGGAAAATAGAAACGGCCTTTCTCGTAACCGAATTCCAGGCTGAACAGGTAGTTCGCCTGGCGCTCCTTGGTCCGGTAGGCCTGCAAGTCGCGCGGCCGGTTCTCGGCCATCGCCGCCTGCACTTGGCGGTCGCTCAGCACATGATCGAGAAACTTCGGCGGCATGCCCGAGGCGTAGAGTCCGCCGATTATGGCGCCCATGCTGGTGCCGACGATGCAGTCGATCGGAATATGCAGTTGTTCGAGGACTTCCAGCACGCCGACGTGCGCCGCCCCGCGCGCACCGCCGCCGCTTAGCACCAGGCAGATCCTGGGCCGCTGTCCGGCGGTCGCGGCCGCTGCGCCGCCGGCGGCGGTCCACAAGCTGGCAAAGAGGCAAATGCATAAAGCCGCGCGGCGCAAAACAGTCCCTTTCTTTGTAAATCTAGCGGAATCCCTATCTTAGCGAATCCGCCGCAAAGGCGGGTGACCGATTGCACATTCCCGGGGTTTCTGCTTACATGCAGGCGAAGAGTTCACAGGCGTGGACATGCGGCTATTTGTCCTCTTAGCGACCATCATCCTGGCTACCGCTGCCGTTGCTTATGGTCCAGCACCACGAACCGGCGGCGAAGCCGCGGTGATCACGATCGACGGCCCGATCGGCCCCGCCACCAGCGACTACGTTGACAGCGCGCTCAAGCAGGCCGCTGCACGGCATGCGCACGTCGTCATTCTCACGCTCGATACGCCTGGCGGCCTCGCTACCGCCATGCGCGACATCATTCAGCACATTCTCGCCTCGCCGGTGCCGGTCGTCGGCTATGTCGCGCCCGAAGGCGCGCGGGCGGCGAGCGCCGGCACCTACATTCTTTATGCGACCGACATTGCGGCGATGGCGCCGACCACCAATCTCGGCGCGGCGACGCCGGTGCCGCTGATGGGCAGCGAAAAGGCGCCGTCGCAAAATCTCACAGCCGAGCAGCGCAAGGTGCTCAACGATTCGATCGCCTACATTCGCGCGCTGGCGCAAAAGCGCGGCCGCAACGCAGACTGGGCGGAAAAGGCGGTGCGCGAAGCCGCCAGTCTGCCCGCTGAAGCCGCGCTCAAGAAGCACGTCGTCGACCTGGTCGCGCCATCGATCGGCGCCCTGCTCGTGGCGATCGACGGGCGCCGCGTCACAACTGACGGCCGGACCGTCGTGCTGCATACCCGCAACCTCGCGATTCGCCCGATTGAGCCGAACTGGCGCACCCAGTTCCTCAGTGTGATTACCAACCCGACGCTGGCCTACCTGCTGTTTCTCGGCGGCATTCTCGGCATCATCATCGAAGCGACGCACCCCGGGTTGATCTTTCCCGGCGTGGTGGGCGCGATCTGCCTGCTGATCGGGCTGTTCGCTTTCCAGATTTTGCCCGTCAACTATGCCGGCCTCGCGCTGATCGTCCTCGGCGTCGGGCTGATGGCCGCCGAAGCCTTCGTCACCAGCTTCGGCAGCCTCGGGGTAGGCGGCGTCGCCGCCTTCGTGATCGGCTCGGTGCTGTTGATGAATACGCACGCACCCGGCTTCACCATCCGGCTGTCGGTAATCGTCGGCGTCGCCGCTGCGGTCAGCATCTGCCTGTTGTTGCTGATAACATTCGCAGTGCGGGCGCACCGGCGCAAAGTGGTAACCGGTGCCGAGGAAATGATCGGTGCGATCGCGCTGCCGGTGAAAGCATTTAGCGGCACCGGACAGGTCCGCGTGCATGGTGAAATCTGGCGGGCGCGCTCGACCAGCCGTGTCGGTAAAGATCAGCAAGTGAAGGTGGTCGCGATGAATGGCTTGACGCTCGACGTTGAGCCCGTCGATGAGCTGAAGGGATAAATTTCTTGCCCCTTCTCCCTCAGGGAGAAGGTTGGGATGAGGGAGAGTTGATCCGATCCCCTCAGCCTGCCCTCTCCCTCAGGGAGAGGGTTATCAATCAGGAGGTCCGCCATGTGGGTTGGAATTGCCGTCGCGGTTGCGCTGTTTCTGCTGTTGCTGTTCAGCGCGATCAACATCCTGCGCGAATACGAGCGCGGGGTCGTGTTCTTTCTGGGCCGGTTCTACGGCGTCAAGGGCCCGGGCATCATCATCGTGGTTCCGGTCATTCAGCAACTGGTGCGGGTCGATCTGCGCACTGTCGTCTTCGACGTGCCGCCGCAGGATGTCATCTCGCGCGACAACGTCTCGGTGAAGGTCAATGCGGTGATTTATTTCCGCGTGGTAGACCCCGAACGCGCTGTCATCCAGATTGCCAATTATTACGAGGCGACCAGCCAGCTGGCGCAGACCACGCTGCGCTCGGTGCTTGGCCAGCACGATCTCGACGACATGCTCGCCGAGCGCGACAAGCTTAACGTCGACATCCAGACGATCCTCGATGAACACACCGATCCATGGGGCGTGAAAGTCACCAACGTCGAGATCAAGCAGGTCGACCTGGACGAAAACATGGTGCGCGCGATTGCGCGCCAGGCGGAGGCCGAGCGTTCGCGGCGCGCCAAAGTCATTAACGCGAAGGGCGAACTGCAGGCATCGAAGCAGTTGATGGAGGCGGCGCAGACACTGGTGCAGCAGCCACAGGCTATTCAGTTGCGCTATCTGCAGACGCTGGTTGAAATCGCGCACGACAACAGTTCTGTTATCGTGTTCCCATTGCCGATGGATCTGATCGAGCCGTTGCTGGAAAAACTAAAGACTAAAGATATTTAAATTTCAAGGGGTTAAATAATAATGTACAAGCAAATTATCACGCTTGCCGTTGTGCTTGCGGCGGCCCTTGCGGCGCCCGTTGCTCAAGCGGCGCCGACCGCCCCGCCTCCGGTCAAACTGACGGTCGATCTGACCGACGCAGTCCGCGCGATTTACCACGTCAAGATGACGATTCCGGTCGCGCCCGGGCCGCTGACGCTGGTCTATCCGAAATGGATTCCGGGCGATCACGCGCCTACCGGGCCGCTGCCGCACATGGCCGGCCTCGTCTTTGAGGCGAACGGCAAGCAGCTCGACTGGCATCGCGACCCCGTCAAGATGTACGCGTTTCATCTGACGGTGCCGAAAGGCATTAATACGCTGGATGTGTCGATGGACATGGTCGGCATGCACAACGTCGATCCGTACCTCGCGGACATGGCATGGAACAGCGTGCTGCTCTACCCGGCAGGCAAGCCGATCGCTGATTTGAGCTACCAGGCGAACCTCAAGCTGCCCACCGGCTGGAAGTTCGCCACCGCCCTCGCCCCCACCGGCAACGACGACAACATCGTGCATTTCGCGGCGGTGCCGCTGAACACGCTGGTCGATTCGCCGGTCATGGCCGGCATGTATTACCGACGCATCCGCCTCGACACTGCGCCGCGTGTAACGCTAGACCTGTTCGCCGACACCAGGGCGCTGCTGAATACGCTCAGCGGCAAGCAGATCGCGGCCTACAAGAAGCTGCCCGAGCAGATGTACGCGTTGTTCGGTAGCCATCATTACGATCATTACGATTTCCTGATGGCGATCAGCGACAACGTCGGCAACGGCCTTGAGCATCATCAATCGAGCGAAGACGGCGGCGGCGCACAATACTTCTCCAACTCGCAGCGCTTCCTCGCCGGCGCCGACCTGCTGACGCACGAATATACGCACTCGTGGAACGGCAAGTTCCTGCGCCCGAAGGGTCTCGCCACACGCGACTACCAGCAGCCGATGCAGGACAAGCTGCTGTGGGTCTACGAGGGCCTGACGCAATATATCGGCGATGTGATGGCGGCGCGTATCGGCTTGCGGACGCCCGACGAGTTCCGCCAGCAGCTGGCTCACATCGCGGCCGTAATGGATCATCGCACCGGACGCACCTGGCGCAATCTTGAAGACACCGCCGTCGCGGGGCCGCTGCGTTTCGTGACGCCGCGCGGCTGGGCGAACTACAAGCGCATCTCCGGCATAGACTTCTACACGGAAGGCGTGCTGGTCTGGTTGGACGTCGACACCAAGATCCGCGAGCTGAGCCACGACAAGCACTCGCTGAACGACTTTTGCAGGCTGTTTTACGGTATCGATAACGGTAGCTGGCAGACGATCCCGTACACCTTCGACGACCTTGTCGCCGCGCTCAACAAGGTGCAACCCTACGATTGGGCGGGCTTCCTGCACCATCTCCTCGACCGCACCGGCCGCGGTGCGCCGCTCGACGGCGTGACCCGCAGCGGCTGGAAGCTGACCTACACCGACACGCCGTCAGATTATGCCAAGGCGATCCACAACCGCGGCAAGCAGCAGACGCTCAACATGATGTTCTCGATCGGCCTCAAGCTGGACGGCGACGGCAAGGTCAGCGACGTGCTGTGGAACGGCCCGGCATTCAAGGCGGGGCTCGGCGCCGGCATGACCATCGCCGCCGTCAACGGCATGCAGTTCACGCCGGAGGTGCTGAAGCGCGCCATCGTCGTGGCCAGGCAGGAGGATGACGCGCCGATCAAGCTGCTGGTCAAAAACCAGAACTGGTTCGTCACCTACGACGTGGATTACCACGATGGCCTGCGCTACCCGCACCTGGAGCGGAATAAGGGCCAGCCGGATTACCTGAGCGAAATCATCGCGCCGATGCCGGTCAGAAAATGAAAAGCTGCCGGCGCCATTTCTGGCACCCTCTCCCTCAGGGAGAGAGCTGGGGTGAGGGGAACCTGATTAACTCCCCCTCATCCTGACCTTCTCCCTGAGGGAGAAGGGATAAAGGCACTCTCTAAACCTTTTCGCCTCGAGCCGCATCCAATTGGCATGGAACTCGTGACGACGGCCCAACCCGCTGACCATAGTGTCATTCCCCTCGAAGCGGGCCTGGTGGCGCGCGCCCGCAAAGGCGACGCGCGCGCCTTCGAGCAGCTCTACCGCCGCCACGCCGGGCGGGTTTATGCCGTCTGCCTGCGGCTGTCGGGTAACCGGGCCCATGCCGAGGAGTTCACCCAGGACGCTTTCGTCAAGGCGTGGCAGTCACTGGCCGCGTTCCGCGGCGACAGCGGCTTCGGGACCTGGCTGCACCGCATCGCGGTCAATACGACGCTGGCGCATTTTCGCCGCAATGCGAAGTACGTGGATGTGCCGACGCCCGTCGAAGACGAGGCGCCGGACGAAGAGCCGGGAACGATGCTGGATCTGGAAGGCGCTATCGCGCAACTGCCCGACGGCGCGCGCGAGGTCTTCGTCCTGCACGACGTCGAAGGTTACAAGCACGACGAAATCGCGTCCCTGGTGGGCATTTCCGACGGCACTTCCAAGGCGCAACTGCATAGGGCGCGCAAGCTGTTGCGTGCGAGGTTGACGAGATGAACGACGAAAGACTGCAACAAATGGTGGATGCGCTGCCGCGGCGCATCGAGCCCGGCCACGATCTGTGGCCGGGCATTGAAGCACGGCTCGGGCAATCGCAGCGCGAGCGGACACCGCTGGCCGGCCTGGCCGCCGCCGTGCTGGTCGCTGCCTGTGCACTCGGCGTTATCTTCGGCCTGAACGGACGACCCTCGGGCGGCTTCACAGCCGCGACTACTGCTCATTCAAACGCTGTGCTCGCCAAGAACATCCAAGTAGTGGATCAGGCCATTGCACAGGTTCGCGATGCGTTGCAGCGCGACCCGACGAGCCCGGCCCTGCAGGATCTGCTGCTGCAAGCCTATTCCGAAAAGAACCGGCTGACGATTCAGCAGACGGAACTTGAATTAACCAGGAGTTACACATCATGAAACGCATTTTTATCGGCCTTGCACTGCTGGCCATCGCCGTGGCACCGGCTTTTGCCGCGACATCGGTAGATGTCACGCGTGCTGCGACGCCGAAAGCGTCGGTGCACATCGACAACATCGCCGGCAAGGTGACGATCGTCGGCTGGGACAAGAACAGCGTGCACGTCACCGGCGATCTCGGTTCCCCGGACCGGCATCTGAAGGTGACGGGCGACAAGGATGACATCGACATCCACGTCCAGTATCCGCAACATGGCAACATCAACGGCGGCGCCGTGCTGGTCGTGCATCTGCCGCGTGCAAGCGCGGTCGAGGCGAGTACTGTCAGCGCGCCGCTGATCGTCAGAGACGTAGTCGGATCACAGCACCTGAAAAGTGTGAGCGGTGACATCACGCTGCAATCGAAATCGCCGGAAATCAGCGCCGAAAGCGTCAGCGGCCGCGTTGAGGTAACGGGCTCCGCGCCGCATGCCCACGTGGAGGCCAGCGGCGTCAGCGGCGACATCCGCGTGACCGATGTCGACGGCGAGTTGCGCGGCAAGAGCGTCAGCGGCAACGTGAGCGCGACACACAGCCGCCTGCAGCGCGCGGAGATGGGTTCGACTTCCGGCGACCTGACGTACAGCGGCTCGTTGGAAAAAGGCGGCGTCTATGAATTCCACGTCACCAGCGGCAACATCACGCTGGACCTTCCAACGAAGCCCGATGCGGAATTCGACATCAGCTCCTTCAGCGGCGAAATCCGCAACGACTTCGGTCCGCAAGCGCAGCGCACCAGCGAGTATGGCCCGGGATACGAGTTGCATTTCACCAGCGGCAGCGGCAGCGCACATGTGCGTGCGGAAAGCCTCAGCGGCGATGTAGACCTGCGATAAATAAATGTAGGCCGGCATAAGCGCAGCGTTGCCGGCAACGGCCTGCGGCCTTATGCCGGCCTACATTGATCCTATTCTCGCCTCTTCGCTTCCACCCAAAGCGCATCCATCGCCTCAAGACCCACGTCTTCGGGCCGCTCCCCACGCGCCGCAAGCCCGGCTTCAATCGCCTCAAATCGCCGGATGAATTTGCGATTGGTGCCGCGCAACGCCTGTTCGGGATCGACATCCAGATGCCGCGCAAGATTGGCGACCGCGAACAACACGTCGCCCAATTCATCCTCAATCCGCGCCTTCGCCGCGTCCTGCTCAATTTCCGCTTTGACTTCGTCCAGCTCCTCGTGAATCTTTGCCAGCACCGGCTCGATCGCATTCCAGTCAAAGCCGACGCGCGACGCGCGCTTTTGCAACTTCACGGCGCGTGTCAATGCCGGCAGCGTCGCCGCCACACCTGCCAGGGCGCCTGCAGCGCCGCGCTCGGCAGCCTTCCGATCTTCCCAGGCGCGCGTCTGCGCTTCGGCGCTCTCGACGCTGTCATCGCCGAACACGTGTGGATGCCGTTGGATCAACTTGTCACACAGCCCGGCCGCGACCGCATCGAAATCAAACAGCCCGGCCTCTTCCGCCATGCGCGCGTGAAAAACGACTTGCAACAGCAGATCGCCCAGTTCGTCCCTGAGCGCCGCCGGATCATTCTGCTCGGCAGCCTCCGCGACTTCGTAGGCTTCCTCGACGGTATACGGCGCGATAGTCCGGAAAGTTTGTTCCCGATCCCACGGGCAGCCGGTTTCGGGGTCGCGCAGCGCGGCCATGATGTCGAGCAGTTTCTGCAGATCCGTCACGCCAGCAATCCGCAGAATTTCTGCAGTATGGCCGCGGTGGCGCCCCAGATCACCTCGCCTTCGTAGCTGACAACGTAATAGGCAACGCGGTGGCCGTTCAAATCCTTTTCCCGTCGCTCGAACGTCGACGAACGCAGCAGGTAATCGAGCGGCACTTCGAAGGCGGCGGCAACTTCGTGCGGGTCCGGCCTGAGCGGGCCGGGCTCGACCAGCCCCACGACCGGTGTAATGACGAAGTCGGTGATTGTGCGGTATGGGGCCAGGAAGCCGATCGGTTCGATCCGTTCGGCAGGTATTCCCAACTCCTCGTTCGACTCGCGCAACGCGGTGGCGACCGCGTCCGCATCTTCCGGCTCGGCACTGCCGCCCGGAAAGCTTACCTGGCCCGGATGGTCCGGCAGGTGCTCCGTCCTGCGCGTCAGCAGGACAGTCGGCACCGGTTCCCGGCGCACCAGCGGGACGAGCACGGCGGCGATGCGAGGCTCGCCTGCGCCCGCCGATTCAAACTCGGGCGGCAGATCGCGGTAGGCGCCGCCGTAACCGACGATCGTCGGATCCGGCGGCGGACGAGTGTCCTTCAGGCGCGCACGCAGCTTCTCAATGAAGTCTTGTTTCCCGCCAGCTTCCGTATTGATATCAGTGGCTTGCATTCATCCGTTAAGGTTAAATCTCGTCACCAGAGAAGGCCATTCTGGACCCCGGCCCCTGCCTTCGCTGGGGCGACGGAGTCTGATTAGCCCTTGATCCCGCCCCGCGTCAGGTCCAGCGGATCGAGCAAGCGGCTCAATTCATCCTCGCCGAGATCGGTCATTTCGGCCGCCACCTCGCGTACCGGCCGCCCTTCCTTCGCCGCGCGCTTGGCGATCTTCGCGCCCAGTTCATAGCCGATCACGGGATTCAGTGCCGTGACCAGGATCGGGTTTTTCTCCAGCGCCGCGTTGATCCGCTCGCGGTTGACGGTAAAGCCCTCGATCGCCTTGTCGGCCAGCATGCGCGAGCCGTTGGCGAGAATGTGAATGCTCTGCAGCAGGTTGTGCGCGACCACCGGCAGCATGACGTTGAGCTGGAAGTTGCCGGCCTGCCCGGAAATGGTGATGGTCGTGTCGTTGCCGATGACCTGCGCGGCAAGCATCGCGACCGATTCGCCGATCACCGGGTTGACCTTGCCCGGCATGATGCTACTGCCCGGTTGCAGTTCCGGCAGCGCGATTTCAGCGATGCCGGCGAGCGGCCCGGAGTTCATCCAGCGCAAGTCGTTGGCGATTTTCATCAGGCTGACGGCAAGCACCTTCAGCTGGCCCGACACCTCCACCGCCGCGTCCTGTGAACTGAGCGACTCGAAATAATTGTCGCTGGTCTTGAAATCGATACCGGTACGCTCGGCAAGCTTCGCCGCGAACCGCGGCCCGAAGTCGGGATGCGCATTAATGCCGGTGCCGACGGCGGTGCCGCCCAGCGGCAACGCGTGCAGACGCGGCGCACAGGCGTCGAGCCGTGCAATGCCGTTGCGAATCTGTTTCGTCCAGCCGCTGATTTCCTGGCCGAACGTCACCGGCATCGCGTCCATCAAGTGCGTGCGACCGGTCTTGACGACATCCTTCAGTTCTTCCGAGCGCGACTCCATCGTCTGCGCGAGATGTGCCAGCGCCGGCTTCAGCGCCTCGTGAATCTCCAGCGATGCGCTCAAATGAATCGATGTCGGAATCACGTCATTGCTGCTTTGCGACATGTTGACGTGATCGTTCGGATGTACCTGCACATTGCCGTCGCGGTTCGCGAGGTGCGCGATTACCTCGTTGGCATTCATGTTGGTGCTGGTGCCGGAGCCGGTCTGGAAGATGTCGATCGGGAAGTGATGGTCGTATTCGCCGGCGGCGACCGCTTCGGCGGCTTTCCGGATCGCCTTCGCGCGCGGCTCGTCGAGCAGGCCCAGTTCCAGATTGACGGTCGCCGCGGTGGATTTGATCAAGCCCAGCGCGCGAATCTGGGCGCGCGGCGCGCGCAGGTCGCTGACCGGAAAATTCTCGACCGCACGCTGCGTCTGCGCACCCCACAGTGCATCGGCCGGGACTTTCAGTTCGCCCATACTGTCGTGTTCCGTGCGGTATTCTTGGTCTGCCATTAATCGCTCCATATTGATGCAAAAACAGTACGGCGGCTAGCTGTTGCTCCTTCTCCCTCAGGGATACTCTCACCCTGAGGGAGAGGGTTCTTCGTCATGCTTCGCCGCGCGTTAAAAGATCGTTGAATTCGTCCGGCAGGTTCTGCCCCTCGATGAGGTTCGCAAGCAGCCGGCTGCCCACTTCGGTGGGCGCGAACACCATGTCGGCGCGCGCCAGCTTCAGCCGCCGGATCGCCCGCCGTGAACTGGCAACCACCAGCACTTTCAATTCCGGCTTGATGTCCTTGGCCGCCAGCGAAATGAACGCGTTTTCGCCATCGTCCTCTTCCGCCGCAATCAACATGCGCGCCTTGCCGATACCGGCATTGTTCAGGCATTTATCATCGCTCGCATCGCCGTACACCACCGGCTGATCCGGCAGCGGGGGCGTTTCGCCCTCCGCCACCAGTTGCACAAATTCGATGCCGCGACCGACCAGTTCATGTGCGGTATTGCTGGCGATAACGCCGTCGCCCACCAATATGACGTGGTCCTTGTGCATGCGCCGCTCTCCTCCAGGCGTGAATATCCGGCTCAGGCGATTGGTGAGCGCCGGGCCCGCCACCGACACCACTGCGGTGGCGAACACGCTCAGGCCGATCAGCCACACCGTGATCATAAAACCCTGTGCCAGTGGCGTAACCGGGTGGTAATCGCCGTAACCGGTGGTCGACAGCGTCTCGACCAGGAAATACAGCGCCGTCAGCAGGCTCCTGATCGGCGGGTCAAATTGGTTGCCGAGCAGGTAAATGCCGAACGTGCCGTAGGCCGCCACTGCGACCACGCTCACCACCGACACGAGGCTGTTGCCGAGCAGCGTGCGCCGCCAGAAATGGCGCTGCAACGCGATCAACAGCGCCAGCACCACGACCGGGACGATCAGCGCGCCGCCGAAACGATTTTGCGCGACGTTGACGCCGATCGTGATCAGCAGCAGCAGGATCGAAAAACTCCATGCAACCCGCACACGCCATAACAGCCCGATGCCGCTGAAAACCAGCCCCGCGCCGAGAATGATCTGGGCCGCGCTGCCGAGCGCGCCGAACGACACCTGCTGGCCCAGCCTCTCGATGCCGCCGAAGCTGCCCGCCTGGAAGCCGATCAGCACGTTGATCAGGCCGGCCGCGATCAGCACCAGCGCCAGCGGCAGTTGCGGCCAGATGGACCGCCAGACACGCACGAGCGCGCGGTCGGCGCGCGGCATTAACGGAATGTCGACACAGGCGGCATGAACGGAATTATACAGATTGCGGTAAACTACGCGGCTTTCCACTGTGGTCTTTCAAGGTGATATTGCCCTGTTCAGCGAGACTGCCCGCGTTGGTGGCAAGGCGCAGTGCGCAGGCAAGGGTGGTTTCCTTGTCAAGCGGCGCAACGCAGTCCACGGGCGCGGGCAGCCTCGCCCAACAATGCCATGGATATATAATGGGAACGTCTATGCGCTCCAATCACCGCGTTGCCCTCCCTTGCCATAGGGCGGCTATGCCGCGGTCGCGCGCCTTGTGCTTGAAGCGCGTAGGCGTTCTGAACAGGGCAATATCACCTTGAAAGACCACTAACTTCCGATGGTTATGGACGCACTCGAAGCCCTGTCGCCGCTGGACGGCCGCTATGCCGACAAAGTCGCCCCGCTGCGCTCGCTGTGCAGCGAGTACGGCCTGATCCGCCGGCGCGTGCTGGTCGAAATTCGCTGGCTGCTGGCGCTGGGCGACACGCCGGAAATCCGCGAAGTGCCGCCCTTCTCCGATCGGGTCCGGGCGCGCCTCGAAGCGGTCATCGACACCTTCACCGTCACCCAGGCCCAGGCGGTCAAGGCGATCGAGGCGACGACGAATCATGACGTCAAGGCGGTCGAGTACTACTTGAAGCAGACTCTCAAGGATGAACCGGAACTTGATGTTTTACTTGAGTTTCTGCACTTCGCCTGTACCTCGGAAGACATCAACAACCTGTCGTACGCGCTGATTCTGAAAGCGGCACGCGACGACTGCCTGCTGCCGCTGCTGGACGAAGTACTGGCCGCTCTCGCGGCGCTTGCCGAGCGCCACGCGGACGTGCCGATGCTGTCGCGCACCCACGGCCAGTCGGCCAGCCCGACAACGCTGGGCAAGGAAATCGCCAATGTCGGCTATCGCCTGGCGCGCCAGCGCGACGAATTTGCCAACGTGGCGCTGCTCGGCAAGATCAACGGCGCGGTCGGCAACTTCAATGCACACCTGGTCGCGTATCCCGACGTGGATTGGCCGGCGATGGCAGAGCGATTCGTAACCGGCCTCGGGCTGACCTGGAACCCCTACACCACGCAGATCGAGCCGCACGATTGCGTGGCGGAATACTTTCACGCCCTCGCCCGCATCAACACGATCCTGATCGATCTCAGCCGCGATATCTGGGGCTACGTCTCGCTCGACTACTTCAAGCAGAAGCCCGTCGCCGGCGAAATCGGCTCGTCGACGATGCCGCACAAGATCAACCCGATCGACTTCGAGAATGCGGAAGGCAACCTGGGCGTTGCCAACGCGTTGTTGACGCACATGGCGGGCAAGCTGCCGATCTCGCGCTGGCAGCGCGATCTGACTGATTCAACGGTGTTGCGCAACATTGGCTCGGCGCTCGGTTACGGCGTAATTGCGTACCGCGCGCTGCTCAAGGGGCTCGGCAAACTGGAAGCGAATGCCGACAAGCTCGCGGCCGATCTCGACAATCACTGGGAAGTACTGGCCGAGCCGGTGCAGACGGTGATGCGCCGCTATGGCGTACCGGAGCCGTACGAGAAGCTCAAGGAACTGACGCGCGGTCGGCAGATAGACCGCGAATCGCTGCATGAATTCGTGCGTGGCTTGGAGATTCCGGATGAGGCAAAGCAAAGGCTGTTGTCTTTGACGCCTGCATTGTACATCGGCAATGCAGCCGAATTTGCCCGGAACTGGGCGACGCAACAAGGCTCGCGATAGCGCTCTTTCTCTTGTCATTCCGGCGAAAGCTGGAATCCAGTTTTTGAATGGCTGCGGCCAGCGGCCGCACTGATCCGGATCTGGATACCAGCTCTTCGCTGGCATGACGGGACGACTCAAAATTCCGTCTATGAACCTAGCCAACCTCACCCCACAAAAATTCCTCGACGAACACTGGCAAAAAAAGCTGTTGCTAATCCGCCAGGCGTTCGAAAACTTCACGCCCCCACTCGACCCGGACGAGCTGGCAGGCCTGGCCTGCGAGGAAGAAGTCGAATCACGCCTGGTAATCCAACACCCCGACGTATCTCCGGAATGGACGGTCCGCCAAGGCCCATTCACAGCCAAAGACTTCGCCGCGCTACCCCCAACCCACTGGACACTGCTGGTGCAGGACGTCGACAAGCACGTCCCGGAATGCGCGGATTTGCTCGACCATTTCCGCTTCCTCCCCGACTGGCGCATCGACGACCTGATGATCAGCTACGCCGCCCCATCCGGTTCAGTCGGTCCCCACATCGATGCATACGACGTATTCCTGCTTCAGGGCCTCGGCGAACGTCACTGGCAACTTGATCCACTTCCAGAATCAACCGCAGAAGTTGCTGATATCGATTTGAAATTACTGGATAATTTTACCTCGAAAGAGGATTACATTCTGTCACCAGGCGACATGCTCTACCTGCCGCCGGGCGTGGCGCACCACGGCGTCGCGCAAAACGATTGCATGACGTTGTCGGTCGGTTTTCGCGCGCCCTCCCACGCGGAGATGCTGGCCGACTTCGCCGGCTGGCTCGCTGCAAAGGCGGATCCCGACGCGCGCTACGAGGATCCGTGTCTGGCACTTGACGAAGCCGAAGGCGGCCAAATATCCAGCCACGCCCGCGATACGATACGCACCACGCTTCGCAGCTATATGCAGATCGATGACGCGGAAATGGATCGCTGGTTTGGCTGCTTCATCACCGAGCCGAAACCGTGGCTGGTAACGTCTCCAGCCGAGCAACCAGTCGAGCCGGCTGAACTAATCGCAGCTTTACGCGCCGGCCGCACACTTCACCGCTCGTCCTACTCCCGGATTCATTTCATTGCGAAGGCCGGCGGTGCATTGTTGTTCTGCGACGGTGAAGCTTTCGATCTTGATGAGGCCGTCTCCCCGGTTGCACCTCTGCTGGCGTGGCAACGCCGGTTGACGGCGTCCGAATTGGGGAACGCGCTCGCCAATGATGCGTTCGCGTCGCTGCTCACTGATTTTTACAACCGCGGCAAGTATTATTTCGACAATGAATAATCCGACTTTCACCATCCGCGAAGCCACCTGGGCAGAAGATTCAGAGGCGCTACGCGCCATCCGCCAGCGGGTCTTCGTCGAGGAGCAAAACGTTCCGCCCGAGCTGGAATGGGACGAGACCGACGCTAAGTGCCTGCACGCGCTGGCGATCGACGCCGCCGGCAACGCGATCGGCTGCGGCCGGCTGCTGGACGGCGGCAAAATCGGCCGCATGGCCGTCTTGCCCGAGTGGCGCGACCGCGGTGTCGGCAGCGCCCTGCTGCGTTTCCTGATCGACGTGGCGCACCGCCAGGGCTGCACCGAGTGCCGCCTCGACGCGCAGATCCGCGCAATGGACTTCTATCATCGCCACGGCTTCGCAGCCGAAGGCGATGAGTTCCTCGACGCGAACATCCCGCATCGGCACATGCGCCTTCAGTTATGAATGGCAATGCCTCAACCCGCGTCATCGTAGGCCTCTCCGGCGGCGTAGATTCCGCCGTAGCCGCCCTACTCCTCGTCGAACAGGGCTATCGTGTCGAAGGCCTGTTCATGGACAACTGGGATGACGACGACGGCTACTGCACCGCCGCCGAGGACTTCCAGGACGCGCGCCAGGTGGCGGAACAGCTCGGCATCCCGCTGCACAAGGCAGATTTCGCGGCAGAATATCGCGAGCGCGTCTTCAGCCATTTCCTGGACGCGTATCGGTCCGGCCTGACGCCCAACCCGGACGTGCTGTGCAACAGCGAAATCAAGTTCAAGGCTTTTCTCGATTATGCCGAGCGACTCGGCGCAGACCGCATCGCGACCGGCCATTACGCGCGCGTGCGTCGCACCGATCATGGTGTGGAATTACTGCGCGGCCTCGATGCCGGCAAGGACCAAAGCTATTTCCTGCACGCGGTCGACCCGGCCGCGCTGGCCAAGGCCCTGTTTCCGGTCGGGGAACTGCAGAAAAGTGAAGTGCGCGCCAAAGCGCGCGCGGCGGGCTTCGACAACTTCGACAAAAAGGACAGCACCGGCATCTGCTTCATCGGCGAGCGCCGCTTCCGCGAGTTCCTGCAGCGATTCCTGCCAACCGAGCCGGGCGACATGGTGACGCCCGAGGGCCACATCATCGGCCGCCACACCGGCCTTGCGTTCTACACGCTGGGCCAGCGCCAGGGCCTGGGAATCGGCGGTGTTCAGGGCGCGCCGGATGCACCCTGGTACGTGGTGGCGAAGGATCTCGAGCGCAACCGGCTCGTGGTTGCGCAAGGCCACGATCATCCGCTGCTGTTTTCAGACGGCCTCACGGCGCGCCGGTTGCATTGGCTCGGGAGCAAGCCAGCGGCAAGTTTCACCTGCACGGCAAAAATCCGCTATCGGCAGCAGGATCAGAATTGCTCGGTAGAGTTGAAACGTGATGCAGCTCGAGTATCGTTCAACCGATCGCAGCGTGCGGTGACGCCGGGACAGTATTGCGTGTTTTACGACGACGAAATCTGCTTGGGCGGCGGTGTTATCGAAAGCAAAATGCTTCCACACAAGTCTCGCCCGCCGTCCAAAGCCGCAATCTCGGGCTGAGATTGGCTGGGGAAATTATGACAATGAGCGCGGCAAGGGAGATCACCGCCATTCCGCGGCACGGAAGGGGCGTACGATTTTGAATCGGTCGAGCAGTTGACAAAGGATTTTCTGCAGGATGTCGAGGAGGTGCAACATGGCTAGGAAACTGGTGATTCGAGTGGGCGGCGCCGATGATGACGGCGCGGCGTTCGTCCGCGCCTGGCACGCTGCCGAGCACGGCGAGGACGTGGCGGATTTCTCCTTGACTTTCGAGTCCACGGCCGGCTTTACGAGCGTGCTGACCGCGCGGCGCTGGGAATTGCTGGAGGCGTTGCGTCAGCTCCGGCCCTCCAGCGTCTACGCGCTGGCGAAACATTTAAGCTGGGCCGCTTGAGCCACGCCCCGTTCAGTCAGTGAAACGTCAACTGCTCTTTATCCAGGGAGGTGGCACGGGCGCCCATGACGAATGGGATGACAAGCTCGTCGAAAGCCTCAGGCGCGAGCTTGGGTCGGATTACGAGATCCGCTATCCGCGAATGCCGAACGAAGATGACCCGAGCTACGCCGGCTGGAAGCCAACGCTCGAGCAGGAACTTGCGGCGTTGGACGACCGCGCGATTCTTGTGGGGCACTCGGTTGGCGGAACAATTCTCGTCAACACGCTTGCTGAGCAGCCGACCGGGAGAGCGTTCGGCGCGCTCTTCTTGATTGCTGCGCCTTTTGTCGGCGACGGCGGCTGGCCAAGTGATGAACTGAAGCTCCCGCACGATCTCGGGGAGAGGCTTCCCCGAGGGCTCCCCGTCCATATCTTTCACGGATCGGAGGATGAGACCGCACCGCCTTCGCATGCTGAACTCTATGCGCGTGCGGTTCCGCAATCCCGCATCCATCGCTTGCCCGGGCGGGATCACCAGCTTAATAACGATCTGAGGGAGGTCGCTGCAGCTATCAAGGCGCTCGACAGCCATTAGAGCCCGGGCCGTGAGTGCTTTATAATAGGCGGCTTTCCCACACTTTCGATCGGACAGGAAATCCATGAAGAACAGCTTCAGCGCCCGGCAGAACCTCACCGTCGGCAACAAGACCTATGAAATCTGCAGCCTCGACGCCCTCGCCCGCCGTTATCCTGTCAACAAGCTGCCTTATTCGCTGAAAATTCTTCTGGAAAACCTGCTGCGCCACGAGGATGGCGAGAACGTCACGGCGTCCGACATCGAAGCGCTCGCGACTTGGAACCCGCACGAGGAGCCGGAGCGTGAGATCGCCTTCACGCCCAGCCGCGTCATCCTGCAGGACTTTACCGGCGTGCCCGCGGTCGTCGATCTGGCGGCGATGCGCGATGCGGTGGTCAAGCTCGGCGGCAAGGCTGACGCAATCAACCCGCTGTCGCCGGCCGAGCTGGTGATCGATCACTCGGTGCAGGTCGATGTGTACGGCGCGCCGAACGCCTTCGCCCGCAATGCCGAGATCGAGTTCGAGCGCAATCGGGAGCGCTACTCGTTCCTGCGCTGGGGCCAGACCGCGTTCGAGAACTTCAAGGTCGTGCCGCCGGACACCGGTATCGTCCACCAGGTCAATCTTGAATACCTGGCGCGCGTCGTATTCGCGAGCGAGCAGGACAATGTGCTGCGGGCCTACCCCGACACGCTGGTCGGCACCGACTCGCACACGACGATGGTCAACGGCCTCGGCGTGCTTGGCTGGGGCGTCGGCGGAATCGAGGCCGAGGCCGCGATGCTCGGCCAGGCGATCACGATGCTGATTCCGCAGGTCATCGGCGTGAAGCTGACCGGCAAGCTGCCGGAAGGTGCGACCGCGACCGACCTGGTGCTGACGGTCACCGAGGCGCTGCGCGAGCGCGACGTGGTCGGCAAGTTCGTCGAGTTCTTCGGCGACGGCCTCGCCAACCTGCCGCTGGCCGACCGCGCAACGCTCGGCAACATGTCGCCGGAGTTCGGCAGCACCTGCGCGATCTTCCCCGTCGACGACGAGACGCTGCGCTACCTGGCGCTGTCGGGCCGCGACGCGGAACAGATTGCGCTGGTCGAAGCCTACGCCAAGGCGCAAGGCCTGTGGCGCGAAGACGGTGCCGAGGCGCCGAATTACACCGACGTGCTGGAAATCGACCTTGGCAGCATCGAGCCCAGCATCGCGGGGCCGAAGCGCCCGCAGGATCGCATTCCGCTCAAGAACGCGAAGGCGATCATCGCCCGCCACACGGAAACCTTCGTCCGGGAACGCACTACAAAGCGGGAAGACACGCGTCGCTTTGAAAATGAGGGCGGCGATACGGCCGTGGGTTCCCCGCACAAGGTGGAAGGCACTGCGACCGTCAAGATGGGTTCGCAGTCGTT
>DASSTE010000011.1:0-15479 GCA_035708085.1 Gammaproteobacteria bacterium
CCGTCACGCCAGATGTCATGGAAGTTGTACCACTGCAGCGGGTAGCGCCGCGCGTAATCGGCCAGCCGCCGCGCGTAGCGTTCCGCCCAGCCGGCGGCGCCGGCGCCGCGGCCGTCGCGCGGCAGGCGGATGCGTTCGGCGAACGGCTCCAGGTGGACCTTGTAACCGCGACCTTCGCGCAGACACAGGAACAGGTAAACCGGGCATTCCAGCACGTGCGCGAGCACGTAGGGGCCGATCGCGAACGGCGCCGGCCGGCCGAGGAAATCCACCTGAGCGACGGCGCCGTCGCCACCGACCGGGGTGCGGTCGCCGACGATCACCACGGTTTCGCCGCGGGCGATTTTCTCGCGCAGCAGCAGGACGGTGTCGGGACCGAAGTCGGTGACTTCCAGCAGGTCGAGCGGATAATCGTCGCTGGCTTCGGTCAGCAGCGCGTCGATCTTGCGCGCGTTACGAGTGTGCACCAGCGCGTTGATGCGCAAACCGGGCACGCGGCCGGCCAGTGCGCGCGCCACTTCGGCGTTTCCCATGTGCGCGGTCAGGAGCAGCAGTCCGCGACCCTCGGCGGCAGCGTCAAGCAGCGGGCCGCATTCGCTCGCGTCGATGGTGATGCGGCTCGGCGCGTACCAGGCGCAAAACTTGTCGCGGATCGCGCGCGAGTAGTGCATGAAATGCCGAAACCGGTTGGCCAGCGTCGGCGCCACGCCGGCGGCGGCGAGAAACTGGCGCGACGCCCGCCGTGCGCGGCCGCTGGTGGCGAAGTACCACGCGGTGATCGGGTACAGGAGGACCTGCACAACCGCGTCGCCCAGCATGCGGTCGAGCAGGGCGACCAGGCGCAGACCCGTCAGCGTGCCGCCCTCGGCGATGCGCGCCCAGTGGCGCGCGCGCGTCAGGTTGCGATACAGCAGCTTCGGCGCGCGTAGCGGCAGGCCGAACAGCAGACGAATGATCAGCCACGTCATGCGCACGTTGTCGGCGAACATCCGGTAATGCGAAATACCGTCGGCCGGGTAACGCACCCGCGTCGGAATGAATAGCGTTTCCGTGCCGGCCCAGTACAGGCGCGCCATGATGTCGGTGTCGAAATCCATGTAGCGGCCGATGCGCACGCGGCGCGCGAGCGCGAGGCTGGCCGCGAGCGGATAGACGCGGAAACCGCACATCGAGTCGTGCAGCCGGAACGACAGCGTCGCGAGCCAGATGAAGCCGTGCGTCAGGTAGCGGCAGTAAAACCGCACCGGCGGCACCGACTCGTCGTAGCGCGGTTCGCCGGAGATCAGGTAATCCGGATGCGCGGCGGCAAAGGCAAGCAGTTTCGCCACGTCGGCGAGGTCGTGCTGGCCGTCCGCATCGACTTGCAGCGCGTGGGTAAAGCCGCGCTCGGCGGCGTGCGCCATGCCCGCGAGGCAGGCCGCGCCTTTGCCCTGGTTGTGCGGCAGCGTCAGGTATTCGACGTTCGGATCGGTTGCGGCGAGTTCCGCCAGCACCCGCTTGGTCGTCGCGTCGCTGCCGTCATCGACGAAAATGACCGGCAGCGCGTGGGCCGCCATTGCCGCCGCGATGCGTCCGAGGCAGGCGTGATGGTTGAAAACCGGAATGACGGCGCAGGGATTGAAGGTCATGCCGTGGCCATCCACTTGCGCCGCAGGTGCGTGCGGACGAGGTATTCGCCGACGAACACGCCGCCGAATGCGACGTATACGATCGCGCCGTTATACAGCGACCACGCGGCAAGCGGCAGCGCCACTGCGGTGTAGAAGGAAATCAGCGCGTTCGCCAGCAGCACCCCGCTCCAGAACCACGTGACGCGGCGCACGTAGCGCACGCCCTCGGCCGGCAGGTCGGGGTGGAACACGCGCGCGAAGCGCTCGACCAGCGGCATGCCGGTAAACAGCGAGCGAAAAAACACCGCGAACGCGGTGAGGCTGAACAGCATCGGATAGAAGCGCAGCCATTCGATGCGCAAACCGGGCAGCCACACCAGCACCAGCGCCGCGCCGGCGATCAGCACGGCCGCCGCACTGATGTACGCGGATCGGCGGCCTTGGCGAATCCACGCCGCCGCCAGCGAGCGCGCCGCCAGCAGCAGCATCAGCCCGGCCAGCAGTTCGCTGGGGCTCAAATGGCCGTCGGCGAACCAGATCGCGAGCGGATACACCAGCAGCACGCCGGCGACGATAAGTTTGACCGTTTTCGGCGTCACCCGAACCTCCCGGCGGCCGATGCGATATGATCCTGTTGGCAGGAAGAAGAGCGCATCCCGATGATTATACAGCCGAAGGTGTGGGGGGCCACGTGCCGTTGCAACCTGCACCACCTCAGCCTGGCGTACATTGTCGTTGCCGCATTCGGCATCGCGGCGTTCGCCTGGCCGCCGGTCGCGCTGGGCGCGGTTGCTCTGGCGCTGACGGCGCTGGTCGCCGACGGCATCGCCCGGCCGGGCTCCAGCCTGTTCTACCCGACGGTCCGCCACGGCCCGCGCGGCGGCCGGCGCGTCGCGCTCACCTTTGACGACGGCCCCGATCCGGCCACGACGCCCGCGGTGCTGGATGCGCTCGCCGAGACACGGGCCAAGGCGACATTTTTTGTTATCGGCAAGGCGCTGGCCGCGCAGCCCGAACTGGCGCAGCGGATAGCCGCCGCCGGCCATGCGCTCGGCAATCATTCGTGGCGGCATTCGCGCTGGCAGAATTTTCGCGGCGCGCAGTCGCACCTGGACGAAATCGATCGCTGCCAGAAGGCGGTTTGTGCGGTCGCAGGTGCGGGGCAGCCGATTCTCTATCGCCCGCCGGTGGGGTTGAAAAGTGGCGGTCTCGCGCGTGCCGCCTGGCGGCGCAACGTGAAGATCGTCGCCTGGTCGCTGCACAGCCGCGACACGCGCCTGGCCGATCCGGAAAGCATTGCCCGGCGGGTGCTCTCGCGCGTGCGCGGCGGCGACATCATCCTGCTGCACGACGGCCACGACCTGCCTGGCCGGCGCCGACCACACTGCGCCGAGGCCGTGCGCCTGATCGCGCGCGGATTGCGGGAACGGGGGTTTGAATGTGTGACGGTGCCGGAGCTGCTGGCCGGCGGGCGTTAGCGCTGCATGCCACTTAGCGATTCGCCGGGAATGTCGTCAGATCGCAGAAGTTGAAGCGCGCATCGCGCAGCACACGTTCGCCGGTCGCGACGGCAAGCGGCGCACGCAACAGCGGTCCGTCGTAGACGAACGTGTGGAACTCGCCGTTCTCGCCGCACGGGTCGCAGCCGGACGGCAGGTCGTCGAGCAGTTGCCGGTCGTAGGCGCGGCCGGCGAAGTCGCTGCTGATGGCGTCGGTATCGACGCAGGTGAGAACTGCGCGAAAGCCGCGCGCGATGAACGTCTGCGCCAGCGCCGCCGTCGACCGGCCCCATAGCGGAAACAGCGCGCGCATGTCGACCGTCGCCATCTGCGCTTCGCGATAGGCGCGAATGTCGGCGAGAAAGATATCGCCGAAGGCGACGCAGTCGATGCCATCGCTGCGAATCGAAGCGAGCGCGGCGCCCATTGCCGCAGCATAGTCATCGTTGTTCGCCTTTTCGGGCAGGTACACCTTGCGCAGCGGCAGACCGAGCGCGTCGGCCTGCGCGTCGAGCAGCGCCTCGCGCACGCCGTGCATGCTGATGCGCCCGTGGGCGCGGTTGAGCGTCGTCAGCAGCCCGGCGACTTCGTAGTCGCCTTCCGCCAGCAGTGTATCGAGCGCCAGCATGCTGTCCTTGCCGCCGCTCCAGGAGAGGATCAGCGGCGTCATGGGGAGTGCTGGCTGCCGAGATAATCGTCAAGCACGTTCTGCCATTCGGGGCTCTGGATGACCTTGACCAATTGCTCGTTGATCGGTTTTCGCAGCTGGCTGCCGAGCGGCATGATGAACGCATAATCCTGGCGCTCGAACGTGTGCGGCAGCACGTTCAACTGGTCGGGAAACTTGCGATGCACGTAATAGCTCAAAATCGGCGCGTCGTACACGGCGGCATCGACGCGGCCGGCGGCAACCGCCGCAAGCGCCTTCGGCACGTCGGCAAAGCCTTGTGTGTCGATCCGGTTTGCCTTGAGATAAGCCGCCGCGGTCGAATCGGGCACTACGGCGACCGTGTGCGAGCGCAAATCCTGCGGCCCCTGAATCGAGCCGGACAAGTGGCCCACCGTCAGCGAGGTTGCGATCGACGCCGTGAAGCTCGAAATCACGATCACGCCGGTGAACATCCAGATCAGCCCGACGATGCGCCCGCCGAGGGTGCGCGGCGCGACATCGCCGTAGCCCACCGTCGTCATCGTCACCGCCGCCCACCAGAAGCTCGTGCCGATGCCTTCGTGCGCGCGGCCGCCGAACATCTCCGGGTTGCGCTTGCGCTCGAACAGCCAGACCAGAAAGCCGGCGATCAGGAGCAGCAGCGCGAGGATGCCGATGACCGACAGGAACGCCAGCGAAAAGAAGTTCTGCAGCACGTTAAGCCAACCCATGCCGTGATGCTGCGTCACGGCAATGCCGAGTCCGGAGGTGAAGAACGGGTGCGAGAAATCCAGGTGCTGTTCGCGTTCGGCGGTCACGGTGACCGCGCCGACACCGACAACATAGCGGCCGCCCTCGGTGCCCTGGAGCAAACCGTCGAGATCAGTCTGCCTGAACTGGTACTGCCAGCCGAGGTTTTTGGCGACGCGCTTCCACAGCTCGACGCTGATGCCGCTGTAAGTGCCGTCGGCGTTCTTGATGACGAACGGCGGCGCGACCTTGATACCGACGATCAGCGGCGGCTGGGCCGCCGTGGATGGCGAACCGCTCTGCCCGGGCGCCGCCTGCGCGAGCGCCGTCAACGTCGCAAACAGAATCAGTCCAGTAGCGACCCGACCAAAGAGGCGCATCGCCCGCTCCTTTTTGTTGGAATCATGCCTACCGTAGCCAGCCCGCTGCCGTTCCGCAACAGGCCGACGCTTCGTATCAGGAGCGCAAATACGACGCACCGTTCACGTCGATGATTGCGCCGGTGACCGACGGCAGTTCCCGGTCGGCCAGAAACAGTACGGCCTTGGCGATTTCGTCCACACCGGCTACGCGGTTCAGCGGGCTCTGCGCGCGAATCGAGTCGCCCTGCGGGCCGCGCAAATGCGATGCGGTCATGTCGGTCTCGACAAACCCCGGCGCGACCACGCCGACAAAAACGTTGTGCGGCGCGAGCGCCACCGCGAGCGACTGGCTGAGCGCGTTCAGCCCGGCCTTGCTCGCCCCGTAAGCGGGCGCGACCGGCTCGCCGCGAAACGCGCCGCGCGAGGAAATGTTGACGATCCGCCCGCCGCCGTGTGCGGCCATGTAGTGCGCGGCGAGGAAGCACAGGTTCGCCGGCCCGTCGAGATTGGCCGCCAGCGTCCTGCGCCAGGACGCCCGCCACTCCGCGTAAGTGTGCTCGAGCACCGGGCGCGTCTCGTAAATGCCGGCATTGTTGACCAGCACATCGAGCCCGCCGAGCCGCTCGGTCGTCTCGCGCACCAGCCGCTCGCACGCCGCCGGATCGGACACGTCGGCCGCAAGGTCGATGTGCCCGCCGCCGGGCAGCGCCGCGAGCGTGTCGTCCGCGGCTTTCGCATTGGCGCGATAATGCACCGCCACCCGTGCGCCTTCGGCGGCAAACGCCGTCGCAATGGCTCGGCCGATGCCGCGCGATGCGCCGGTGACGAGGATGTGTTGGCCGGTGAATTTCATAGGACTCTGCGCGCTTCCATGTAGGCCGGCATAAGCCGCGCGGCGGCGTTGTCGGCGTTTTGTGGCGGATGGAATTATTGTAACCGAGCGAGGCACCCGGCAGATTGCCCCCAACGGCCTCTGGCCTTATGCGGGCCTACATTCACTATTGATAAACTTCGCGGATGAATACCAACGTAACTGATCTGAACGCAGTCGAAATCAACCCGGCTGACGAGGCTCGTCATACCATAATCTGGCTGCACGGTCTGGGCGCGGACGGGCATGATTTCGAACCGCTGGTGCCGGAGCTGCGGCTGCCCGAGGACTTCGCGGTGCGGTTCGTGTTTCCGCACGCGCCGGTGCGGCCGGTCACGTTGAACGGCGGGATGCCGATGCGGGCGTGGTTCGACTTGACGGCGCTCGATCGCACGACGCGAATCGATCTCGACGCCCTGCGCGAGTCGGAGCGGCGGGTGCACGAGTTGATCCGGCGCGAGAACGCCCGCGGCGTGCCGACGGAGCGGATTGTGCTGGCGGGCTTTTCCCAGGGCGGGGCGGTGGCGCTGCACACGGCACCGCGTTATCCGGAGCGACTGGCGGCGCTGGTGGCGCTGTCGACGTTCAGTCTGACCGGTGCGGCGCTGGCGGCCGAAGCGGCGTCGTCGAATCGCGATCTGCCGGTGTTCATGGCGCACGGGACGCTCGATCCGGTGGTCGCGCCCGATCTCGGTCACGACAGCCGCGACGCACTGATCGATGCCGGTTTTAAAGTGGACTGGCACGAGTACCCGATGCAGCACGCGGTGTGTGCGGAGGAAATTGCCGACCTGCGCGGCTGGCTGCTGGAGGTGCTGCGGTGAGTGCCGAAGACGTTCGAGTTTATGTCGGCGCACCGGTTGCCGCGTACGGCTTCAGCGATCCGCACCCGTTCGGGCGCGATCGGCATGACGCCTTCTGGAGCGAAGCGGTGCGCCGCGGGCTGGATGCGCAGGTTATGGGTGGCGAGCTGCGGGCGGCGACGCGTGCTGAACTGGAGCGGTTTCACACGCCGGCGTTTCTCGATTTTGTTGCCGAGCGCTGCCGCGCCGGCAGCGGCTTTCTCGACGACGGCGATACGCCCGCCGAGCCAGGCGTATTCGAAGCCGCCTGCCAAGTCGCCGGCGCAAGTATCCGTGCCTGCGCCGATGTCGCCGACGGCCACTGTCGGCGGGCGTTCGTACCCATTGGCGGACTGCATCACGCCGGCCGCGAACACGCCGCCGGCTTTTGCGCCCTGAGCGATATCGGCATCGCAATCGAGGCGCTGCGCGCCGAGCATGGCATTCGCTGCATCGCCTACGTCGATATCGACGCGCACCACGGCGACGGCGTCTTTTATGGCTACGAGGACGATCCGGATCTGATCTTCATCGACCTCCACGAGGATGGCAGCACGCTCTATCCCGGCACCGGCAGCGCTGAGGAGACTGGTAAAGGCGACGCAGCCGGCACGAAGCTCAACATTCCGATGCCGGCCGGCGCCGATGACGACGCATTCATGCAGGCATGGCCCCGGGTTGAGGCGCATCTCGCGCAGCATCGGCCGGAGTTCATTCTGCTGCAATGCGGCGCCGACAGTCTCGCCGGCGACCCGATTACCCATATGCGTTACACGCCGGCCGCGCATGCGCACGCCGCGCGACGATTGCGCGCGCTGGCCGAGGAATGGTGCGACGGGCGGTTGGTGGCGATGGGCGGCGGCGGGTATCACCGGCCGAATATTGCGGCGGCGTGGTGCGCCGTGCTGGAAGCGATGAGTCACTAGTGCTAAGGCGCTAGGCCTGAGTCAAGAATGGGATTCTTCCTCTTCCACTTAGTCCTAGCGACTCAGCACTAGCTACTGCTTATCGCGTCTCCAGCGTGTAAATCAAGTCCCCGCCGCTGGCGAGGCTGCTCGATTCGGTCGCGAGCTTCCACTTGCTGCTGAGCGTGTATTCGAGACGCACGGTGTTGACCGGTTCGAACAGGCCGATGCCGTAGCTGACGTACAGCCGGGGCGACAGGTATTTGCCGATCACCAGCGCCGCCTGGTAGACGTTCTGCGCCGAACCCGCTTCGCTAGAACCGGTCTGGATGCTGAACGTGTCGAGCCCCAGGCTCTTGCCCAGGTTCTTCGCGACTTTGTTGCTTTGCGTGATGCCGAGGCCCAGCGCGAGACGGCTGAGCGCCGACCCCTGCTGATCGGACGTGCCTTCGAGCGGGCGGCCGAGCACCAGCCACGACAGCGTTTCCGCCTGCGTCATCGGCGGGTCGGAGAACAGCTCGAAGTTCGGTTGCTTGAGCGTGCCGCTGATCGACACGCCGACGGTAATGTCTTTGGCCGGATGGCGCACTGCGCGCATATCGACGGCCGGTTCCGTAATCGGCCCGGCGAACAGCAGCGCGCCCTGTTCGATCACCAGCCCCTGCCCGTAGGCGCGATATTCGCCGTTGACCAGGCTCAGCTCGCCGCTTGCGCGCGTCGGCTTGTCGCCCTGTTCGAAGATTTCGAGCGCGCCCTTGATCCGGCTTTTCAGGCCGAAACCTTTGAAGTGCACATTGTCGCCGAGCACGAGGTGAATGTCGGCGTTGAAGTTGTGCGCGAAACTCGACGGCGCCTTCTTGCCCGGCTGGACGATGATCTGGTCGCGCGATACCTTGACCGCCGATTGCGGGATTTCCTCCGGCGTCAGCCGCGCTTTCGGCACCTTGACCGTGCCGGTCAGCTTCATCGCCTTGCCGCGCAGCGTCAGCGTCAGATCCGGCGAGATGAACACGTTGCCGAGCGTGTTGCCGAGCGCCTGGAATTGGTCGCCGCGAATCGTGATGTCGGCGTGGCGCGGCTGGGCGACCAGGTCGGCAGTGCCGTCGATCGCGATCGCGCCGCCGCCGGATTTCGCGTTGCCGTTGATCGAAATTCCGCCGCCGGGCAGGCCGGCCAGGACGAGACCGACGTCGGTCAGCTTGAGGCCAACCTGCGGCAACTGTGCGCCGCCGTCTTGCAACACGATGCGGCCCTGCAATTCCGGCGCGCTGAGGCTGCCGCGAACGTGCATCGTGCCGGCGAGCCGGCCGCTGACCTGGCCCGCGCCCGGCTTGAAGCGCGACACGAAACTGATGTCGGGGATGTCGGTGGTGAGTTTCGCCGTGAGCGGGCGCTTGAGCAGCGGCTTGGCTTTGCCGCCGGGAATGCGCGCGGTGAAGAACAGGCCGCCGTTTTGTTGCAGCAGTTTCAGCGCCGCGTCGAGCCGCAGGCCGGATTGATCAAGGTCGAGCTTAAGCGTGCTGGGGGCGAACGCGACCACGCGCTGCGGCGGCGCGGCCGTATTCGGTGGGGCGCCCGGCGATGGCGGCACCTGGGCGAGCAGGACGGTTTTCGTCGTGCTGGCGGTGGCATGCACCGTCGGCAGTCCCCTCCCGCCGTTGCGCGCGAAAGTGCCCTGTGCGCTCAGGCTGCCGGTCTCGCCGACGGTCGGTGGCGTCAGCGGGGCGAAGTAGGCGAACGCCAGATCGTTCAGGTTGAAGCCGCCCGCGACTTTCGTGCCGGTGCGCGTTGCGTGTACGCAGGCCTTCGCGTTACCGGTGGTCTGCCAGCAGGTTGTCGACAGCGCGAAAGCGTTGCGGCTGAGGTAGCCGCTGCTCGGCTGCACGAGCTGCCACGGCGCAAGCTGCGGGTAGGCGAGCGTCGCCCGGTTCAGCGTGAAATCCCAGCGCCGGTTCTTGAGGCTGCCGGCGAGTGCCAGTTGCGCCGAGCCGCGGCTGGTATCGGCGATCAGCGTCAGGTGGTGCTCAGCCGGCGTGCCCTGGCCGGTGAGGCGGATCGACTTGATCGCTATATTGGCTGCGCTGCCGTTGGCGACCGCAACCTGCAGGTGCGAGCGCTGCTTGCCGCGCAGATCGACGTTGGCGTTGACCGCCAGCTTCCTGAAGGCATACGCCTTGCCGCGCAGCGCGAGTTCGATTTGCGAGCCGTTCAGTACTGCGATCACGTGCGGCTTTTTACGCGGGCCCTCGACGCGGCCGTGGCCGGTCAGCGCACCTTGCGCGCCAGGATAGAGCGAGGCGAGGTTCGGGCTGTCGAGCCGCCATTGCAGATCCAGCGTCTGCCCGATACTGCCCTGCGCGCTCAGATGGCTGGGGCCGGACGTGACTGCGAACTGCTTGAGGCGCAGCACCTTGTCGCCATAGTTCGCCTGCGCGTTGAGCGCGACGGGGTAGCCCCGCAGCTTGCCGTCCACGCTGAGCGTCTTGACGCTGGCGCTCAGCGTGCCGGCGTGGCGCGCCGCCTGCGCGTCGAGTTTGAGGCTCAGGCTGCCCGGCCAGCCGCTGACCAGCAGGCCCGGGTTGATGCCCTGGCCGCGCAGGTGGACCTGACCGTCGAGCGTCGGCTTCCATTGCGCCTGCGCGACGCCGACCAGTTCGCCTTGCAGTGCCTTCAAGTTGATCTCGCTGATCTGGATCGAGTTTTTGTCGCCCGTACCGCGCACGATCAGGTGGCCCTGCGTCTGTCCCGGCGCACTCATGCGTGCATCGACCTTCAGTTGGTATTTCGACAGCGTGCCGCCGAAGGTCAGCGTGCCGCTGGGGCTCGACACGCGGCCGCCGCCGCCCGGCCAGCGCAGTTGCCGCCACTTGGCGTTGACCGCGAATTGCATGCCGTTGCGGCGCGCGGTGCCCTGCAGGTGGCCCTGCTTGCCGAACGCCGTCTGCCAGGCCGCCTGCAACTGGTTGAAGTTGCCGTTGACGGTCGCCCGGCCGCTCGGCAGCGTGATCTTCGGCGGACCCGCGAACGGATAGCCGAGCGCGTGCCAGTCGAGGTGCAGCGCAAGCACCGGTGCTTTGCCGGCGGTGTCGACCTTGCCCGCCGCGTGCAGCCGCATGCGGCTGTCGGGCCGGGTGATGGCGAGGTTCTTGATCGTCGCGATCTTGTTGGCGTAGCCGCCGTCGAGCGCGATGTCGAGCTTGCCGATTTTGGTGCCGTCAAGCCGGCTCGTGAGTTGGTAATGCAGATTCTTCGGCGCGCCGTGCGCCTTCGCCGTTGCATTGAGGGCGATCTTCGGCCACGCCGCGTGAACCTCGTGCAGCGGCATATCTGCCAGTGTGACCTGCGCCTGCATCGTGATCGGCTTGGCGAGTGCGTCGGCGATCAGCGCGGCCTGCATGTGGTACGGCGGCGCGACCGCCAGTGTGACGCGCAGGTTGCGCAGACTGCCGGCGATGATCGTCGTGCCGCTGGCCGGTACGTAGCCTGGCAGATGCAGCTTGAAATCCAGCTGGCCGGCGGTTGGGTAATCGTTTTTCGGTACGATGCTCGCGTGGCCCGTCACGTCGAACAGTGGCCCGTGGGCCTCGATATGGTTTATCGCCAGTTTCTTCTTGGTGAGCTTGCCGGACAGCTCGGCCGTCTTGATCACGAACGGCTTTTTGCCGGCCGCGCTGTGTACGACCACGTTCTGCACGATGACGTGTTCGAGGTTGACCGACAGCGGCGGCTTGAGTTTGGGCGGACCGGTTTTCTGCGCGCCCGGCGCGGCGGCAGTTTTCGGTTGCAGGTAGACGTCGACGCCGACCAGCTTGAGGCTGGTGACATCGATGGTCGCATGGAACAGCGCCCCGGCAGACCAGTCGGCGGTGAGTTGATCGACGTGGATCTTGGCGCGCGAAGTATGGATCGTGACGCCCTTCAGCGTCAGCGGCCCAAGCAGCGAGCCCTCGATCTTCTGCACGGTCATGTTTTTCGGAATCGCGTGCTTGAGGACGAACGACGTGACCGAGGCGTCGGCAGAGCCGGCCAGCGACAGGCCGGCGAGGGCCAGCGTCGCGATGATCAGGCTCGTTGTAATGCGTCTTCGCATGCTAGAAATACGGTCCGATGCTCAGTTGCAGATGCCAATGGTTACCGGTCGGATCGTTCAGCGTGCGCGCGACGTCGAGGCGCACCATGCCGATCGGTGTGCGGTAGCGAAAGCCGATGCCGACGTCGCGGCGGAGTTCCGGCAGAAAATGATTGGCGGCGTTGCCGGCATCGACGAACACGGCGCCGCCGAAATTGCCGATAAACAAGTGGTCGATCTCAACGCTGCCGACGGCGAGATAGCGCCCGCCGACGATGTTGCCGGCGGCATCGCGCGGGCCGAGTTCTTCATAGCCGTAGCCGCGCACGGTGCGCGCACCGCCGGTGAAGAACCGCTGGTCGGGCGGCAGCACGCGGAAATCGGTTGCCTTGATCGCGCCCAGTTCGCCGTAGAGCAGCAGGCGCGTGCTCTGGCCGAGCGGATAGGCGAGGCGCACGTTCGCGTCCAGCGACAGGTACGACGTATCGGACAGTAGCGGGCCGGCCGCACCGTGTGCGTCCAGCGACAGCCGGTAACCGTGGCGCGGGAACAGCGGGTTGTCGGCGACTTTGCGCGTCCAGGTGATGCCGGGGATCAGCAGCGTCGTCGTGTGGTGCGGCTCCTTGCCGAAATAGAAATGCTCGTGGTCGTAGTCGATGTACAGCCGCCGTCGGCCGCCGAACCAATTCTGGTCGAGTTCCACGCCTAGATCCTGACGCCTGGTGTGCGCATCGTTGATGTCGATGTTCTCGGCGGTCGCGTTGGTCGCCAGAAACTCGGTGCGCACGTCGCCGATCGGAATCTTGTACTGCGCGCTCAGGGTCGACTTGATTGCCGACAGCCGGCCGTTGGCGCTGAACTGATGGCCTTGGCGGTTGAGGTGGCGGAACAGCACGCCGACGCCGATGCGCGGGCCGGTGTCGGTGCCGTAGCCGACGCTCGCCATGTAGCGCGCCCATGGCGACGGGCTGGCATGCAGAATGACCGAAATGCGGTGATTGACCGCGTCCTTCTTGCGCACATCGGCGGTGACGCGGCTGAAATACTCACTGTCGCGCAGATCCAGTTCCAGCTGCAGCAGCCGGTCGGTGGAAAACACATCGCCCGGCTTGATGGGGTTGAAGCGCTGCACGAAGTCCGGCGCGAGGATGTCCTGCCGGATTTTGATCGGGCCGAAGTAGTAGCGCGGCCCGGTCGCGAACACCAGATCGATGTCGGCCGAACGCTTCGCCGGGCGCACGACGATTTTATGGACGACGTAGTTCGCGTCGAGATAGCCGGCCGACTGCGCCGCGTTGAGCAATGCCTTCTTGAGGTCTTCGTACTGCGGCTGGATCAGCCGCTGGTCAACGGCAAGCTTGGACGTCGACAGCGCCTGCTGAACGTCCTTGTTACGCTTGCCAGGCCCGATCAGCCGCAGCGTGAGCTTGCGCACGATCGTCGGCGGACCGGGGTCGACGTGAAACGTCGCCTGCCATTTGTCGCCGGTCTTGGTCAGGCTCGACTGGATGATCGGGTCGTAGTAGCCGAACGGCTGTAGCGCGGTCCTGATTTCGTCCGGCGCACGCGCGTACAGGCGGCGCACGGCTGCATCCGGCGGCTGCTTGTGCTGGTAATCCTTCATCAGGCTGAGCAGCGCCTGGACGTTGTCCGTCAGCCGGTCGTTAAGGCCGGTGATCGTGACGTTGACGCCCTCGGCTGCCCGCGCGACGGATGGTGCCAGCAGCAGGGCGCCGAGCAGCGCGACGACGATGTAAGGCTTCCGTGCCGTCATGTTCTAGCGGATTAGTTTATCCGCGTTGCGAATCTCCACATCGGGCAGCGTATCGGCCGGCGCAAAGCCAAACACGCGCCCGTAAAAATACAGCTCGGCTTCGAGCGTCGTGCGAATGGACGTGGCGGCGCGAAAACCGTGCGACTCGTCTGCGAACGTAATTGCCGCGACCGGGACGCCGCGCTTGTCGAGCGATTCGGCCATGCGCTCCATCTGGCTGGGTGGCACGACGCGATCCTTCAGGCCCTGGAAAAAAATCACCGGACAGTTGACCCGCGCGGCATGACGCGCGGGCGAGCGGCGGTGATAGGTATCCAGCGCGTCCGGCCACGGACCGATCAGCCGGTCGCCGTAGCGCGACTCGAATTTGTGCGTGTCCGTCATCGCGGTTTCCAGATCGCTGATGCCGTAGTAGCTGGCGCCGGCTGTAAACAGGTCGTGAAACGTCAGCGCGGCGAGCACGGTGTAGCCGCCGGCGCTCGAGCCGCGGATGGCGAGGCGCGCCGGATCGGCGCAGCCGGTGTCCACCAGGTGACGCGCGCCGTCAAGGCAGTCGGTCACATCCACGATACCCCATTGACCTTCGAGTTGTCGCCGGTAGGGACGACCATAGCCGGTGCTGCCCCGATAGTTGACGTCGAGCACCGCGAAGCCGCGGCTGGTCCAGTACTGGATACCGAGATCGAGGCTGGAATCGGCCGCCGCGGTCGGGCCGCCGTGGCACTTGACCAACAGCGGCGGGCGCTCGTCGCGCGGCGCCGCGTGGTCGGGGTTGTGCGGCGGGTAGTAAAGGGCATGCGCGGTCGCGCCGTCGCGAGTCGCATAGCTCAATGGGCGCGCGACCGACAGCCACTTGTCGAGGCTGATCGATTTCGAGGCGGCGCGCGCCGGCGTCGCGATGCCGGTCAGGCAGTCGAGCGTCACCACGGTTGCCGCTGCACGCGGCGACGCCGCCAGCAGCACCGCGCGGCCGTCGGCGGCGTCGAGGTGATCGATGGTCGTGTACGGCAATTTCAGCACCCGGAACCGGCGGTCGGCGTCGATGTCGGCAACATGCCAGACGCCGTCCTGGGTGTAGCAGGCGATGACCGTATCGGCATCGCTGAAGCCGTAGGTGCGCATGTTGAACTGCCACTGCGGCCGGCCGAACTCGGCGTCCTTCGGCGCGAGCGGCGTGGCAGTCTCGCCGTCGAGCCGGTACAGGTTCCACCAGCCGGTGCGGTCGGAGACGAAATGCAGCACGCCGCGCGGCGAGAACTCCGGCTGGAATATTGATTCATCCTCGCCGCCGGCGGCCCGGCGCGGCGTGCTCGGCAAACCATCATCATCAATGTCGGCCAGCCATAGTTCGGAGCCGTTCCACGGCATATTGGGATGGTCCCAGGACAGCCACGCAAGCCGGTCTCCGTCCGGGCTGATGCGTGGAGTGCTGTAAAAATCGGCCCCCGAGGCGAGCGTGGCGACACTGCCGGTGGCGCAGTCGACGGCGACCAGCCGGTTCTCCGGCGGCTGTTCGCCGTCCGCCTGGTGGTCTTCCAGGACCGCCAGCAGTCGATGGCGCGTAGCATCGTATTGCAAATCTGCATAGCGACACGCGCCGGCAGCTGTCAGCGGCTGCGGCGCTTCGTCTGCCACCTGAAGATAGATGCGCTGGTCGGCATCGTTGACGAAGTAGATGACGCCCTTGCCAATGGTAACGGCGCCGCCGCCATATTCGTGGACGCGGCTGCGGACGCTGAAAGGCGCTGGCGTCAGGTCCACCGCCGCTCCGTCGCTGTTGCGGCGCACCAAAACGGAGCGGCCGCCTTCGGCCGGGCGGCCTTCAATCCAGTAGAGTACGCCGTCGGCGAAGCGCGGCTCCGCGACGCGGTCGCCGCGCTCGCAGATTAGATCGGGAGTGATTGGCGATTGCCAGCTACCAAAAGGGGTTGTTTTTGACATACGCGTTGCACTGGTTTTGAGCCGCCTTCGGCGGCGGGTGAATTGGTGCCGGTATCCCGGGTTAAGAGCCGGCCGTCGTGGCCGGCATCCATCGGGATGCCGCCTGCAGCGGCACGAAAAAGACAAACTTGCGCGTCTCAAGCGCAACACCCGCAGGATCGAAACTTCGTTCGATGAATATGGCTTTACCGTCGTCCCTCATCATTA
>DASSTE010000012.1:0-40013 GCA_035708085.1 Gammaproteobacteria bacterium
GCGCCCTCGGGCAGCTCCGGCAGGCTCCACAAGCCGCCCCAGATGCCGGTCGGCGGCCGCTTTTCGAGCAGCACCGCGCCCTCCGCTTCGATTACCAGCACGCGCACGTTGCGTTCCGGGTAACCTCGCCGCGCGCGCGGCGCCGGAAAATCGTGCTGCCGCCCAAGCGCGTATGCCTCGCAATTCGCACTCATCGGGCAGATATCGCAGGCGGGATTGCGGCGGGTGCAGACGGTTGCGCCAAAATCCATGATCGCCTGGGTGTACGCCGCGCAGTCGGCGACGGGCGTATGCGACTCCGCAAACTCCCACAGCCGGTCAGCGACCCGCTTGTCGCCGGGCCAGCCGGCGATGGCGTGGAAACGGGCCAGCACGCGCTTGACGTTGCCGTCGAGAATCGGGTGGCGCTGGCCGCGGCTGAGCGACAGTATCGCGCCTGCCGTTGAGCGACCGATGCCCGGGAACGCCATCAGTTCATCCAGCGACGCCGGCAGTTCGCCGCCATATTCCGCAACTGCCGATTGCGCCGCCCGATGCAGGTTGCGCGCTCGCGCGTAGTAGCCGAGGCCGGACCAGAGCGCGAGCACGTCGTCGAGCGGCGCCGCCGCCAGCGTGGCAAGGTCTGGAAAGCGCGCCATGAAGCGCTTGAAATACGGGATGACCGTCGCCACCTGCGTCTGCTGCAGCATGATCTCGGACACCCAGACGCGATACGGCGTCGGCTCGCGCTGCCACGGAAGAGCGTGGCGGCCATGACTCGCGAACCAGGCGAGCAGGCGCGGCGCGAAGTCGTGTTCGACGGCTGCCGACATCTGCCGCGCGTCAGCCGCCATTATCGCCGTCGTCGCCGTGGTTCAGCAGATTCTTCAGTTTGTTCTTGAGCCTGTCTTCGAGCGAATGCTTTTTGCCGTCCACCTTGCTCTTGAGCTTCTGTTTCTTCTGGTCGAGGCGGCTTTTGACCTCGTTCTTGAGGCGTTTCTTGACCGCGTCGGGCAGTTCCGGGAACGCAGTCAGCGAGCTGAAGTCGCCTTCGACGTGAATCGGGATCGTGTAGCCCTTGAGCTTGGCGAGATCGGCGCGGCCCTCGATCTTCGGAATGCCGATGATCTTCGCGTCGAGGTCGTAGTCGACGTCGCGCTGAACAAGATTGATGCTGCCGTGACCGGTCAGATGCATGAACGGCAGGTCGGCCTTGAAGTCCTTGTTCTTGAGCACGCCTTTATCAATCACGCCGCTGCCGCTCATCGCGACGAACTCGGTCTTGCCGCCGCTCGTCTTCGGCGGCACCTTGTGCTCCTTGACGATCGTGTAGGCGCGGCGGATCGCGCTCCACAGGTCAATGCCCTCCAGGGCGCCGTGCTGCACCTTGAAGCCGACCTTGCCGTCGAGCGTCTGCTTGAGCGCGCCGACGGTGTCGCCGTGCCCGCTGAACGCGATATTGAGGCTGGCGGTGCCACTCATCAGCTGCTTGCCCAGCAGATCCTGCAGCAGTGCACCGAAATGGATCGCCGACAACTTCTGGTCGGTCGTCAGCTTGAGACCCTGGCCGGCCGCGGCCGCCTGGATAGTGCCGTTATACGTACCGCCGTACAGCTTCGCGGTCAGCGGCTTGAGCGTCATCGCGCCGTTGGCCGCGTTAATGCCGAAAGTGAGATCATTGGCCGTCATGTTCAGCAACTTGAACGTGCCGATGGTCAGGTGACCGTGCAAGTTCAGACCTTGCAGCCGGCTGCCCGGGAGACGAATTGCGTCGATCGCGCCGAGCGGCACCTCTTTTGCTTGCTTCTCCCGCCCCGCCGGCAGGTAGCGGTCGGCATCGAACGTATCCGCGGCCAGCGCGAACGATAGCGCGTGCGTCTTGAAGTCGGTGATCGCGAATTCGCCGGTGAAGTGGGAATCATCAAGCGTTGCCTGCACATTCTTTAACGCCAGTGAATCGCGGGTCGCGACGATATCTCCGAGCAGCGACGCGTGTTGCAGCACGGTCTTGTCCTCGGGCTGCAGCTTGCGCCCCATCTTCGCGAGTACTTCCCGCGGCGCGAAGTCCGGAACCGTCAGCACGCCGGTGATTTTTGGCTGGCTGTTGAGGCCCGTGCCCTGCAGCACCGCATCGGCCTCAATGCCCAGCGTGTGCAGCTTGAGCGCCTGCAGGTTGAATGTGCCCGCCGGCCGGTCGAGTTGCAGACTCTGCCAGTTTGCCTTGACGTGCGTCGGCTCCGCCGGCAGGCCGGCGCCGCGCGCCTCGACTTCGACCAAGCCGTCGGTCAGCTTGTATTGTTTGCTGTCGGGGTAGACGGTCGCTGTCGCGCGCAGACCGATTTGAGCATGTATCACAGGGCGCATGCTGTCGAAACCGAAGTTCATTTTCACGGGAAACGGCTGGTTCGGCTGAACCTTGCCGACCGTCAGGTTGACGCCACGCAGGTGGTAATGGGAATTGGATTTGGCGTCAGCCCAGTCGATGGTTGCATCGCGCATTACGACCGAGTCGATGGTGATGTTGCCGAGGGTGTTGCCGGACGTGCCGCCGCTGCTCTTCGATTTGTTGCCGCCGCCGATCAGGTCCTGCCAGTTGGTTTTGCCGCTCGCGTTGCGTTCGAGGTTGAGCTTCAGACCCTTCAGCTCGAGCGTCCCGACCTCCGGGTGGCTGCCGATCAGCGACAACAGGCGCACGCGCACCTGCATGTCATCAATGGTCGCGAACGGTTCCGGGCCGAAGCCGGGGGCATTGCTGAGCGTCGCCTGGCCGACGGTCACGCCGAGCCACGGGAACAGCGACAGGTTGATGTCGCCGTTGATCGTCAGCGTGCGGTCGGTGTTGCGCGCGACCGCGGCCTCGATATCGTCGCGATAGTCGTTCGGATTAATGACCAGCCAGAGGATCACGGCCGCGACGATAATCACGGCGATGATCGCGCCGATCACGATGCCTAGTATTTTTAGTGCTCTTAACATTCGATACGCTCCTGCGGCAGCGCTTGCCGATAGAGCTACATTACGGGGAATTGCGCAAAAGGACAAAATGGAGCGGGTGATGGGAATCGAACCCACGTCATCAGCTTGGGAAGCTGAGGTTCTACCATTGAACTACACCCGCCCGGGCCGGCTCATTGTAGCCGGGCGCGGCGACGGCGGAAAGGCCCGAGGTGTTAAAATGGCGCCATGCATGTTTTCCTGAACGGCGACGGCACCGAGCTTCCCGACGGTCTGACAGCGACACAACTGGTCGAGCGACTGGAACTGACCGGCCGCCGGATCGCCATGGAAGTGAACGGCGAGATCGTGCCGCGCAGCCAGTATTCGCAACACACGTTTCGGCCCGACGATCGCATCGAGATCGTTCACGCGATCGGGGGCGGCTAGAGATAAGTCGCTAGGACTGAGTCGCCAGGGCTGAGTGAAAGATCGCTTCGTTCTTGCTTAGTCCTAGCTACTAGCTACTAGCGACTAGCGACTAGCGACTTAAAGACGAGGACACCATGAACACCCAGCCCGCAATGCAAACGGATTTCACTGACGACAGCTTCGAGCTTGCCGGCAAACGCTATCAATCGCGGCTGCTGGTCGGGACCGGCAAGTACAAGGATCTCGAAGAAACCGGCCGGGCAATCGAAGCGAGCGGCGCGGAAATCGTGACGGTGGCGATTCGCCGCAGCAACATCGGCCAGAACGCCGACGAGCCGAACCTGCTCGACGTGCTGCCGCCGGAGCGCTACACGATTCTGCCGAATACCGCCGGCTGCTACACCGCCGACGATGCGCTGCGGACCTGCCGGATGGCGCGCGAGCTGCTCGACGGCCATAAGCTGGTCAAGCTGGAGGTGCTGGGCGATCCGAAGACGCTGTTTCCGGACATGGTGCAGACGCTGGCCGCCGCGGAGGCGCTGGTGAAGGACGGCTTCGATGTGATGGTTTATACGACCGACGATCCGATTCTCGCCAGGCGTCTGGAGGAGTTGGGCTGCGTCGCGGTGATGCCGCTCGCCGCGCCGATCGGCTCGGGCCTGGGCATCCGCAACCCTTACAACATCCTGGCGATCATCGAGAATGCGAGCGTGCCGGTGCTGGTCGATGCCGGCGTCGGCACCGCGTCGGATGCCGCGATCGCGATGGAGCTGGGCTGCGACGGCGTGCTGATGAACACGGCGATCGCCAAGGCCCGCAACCCGGTGCTGATGGCGTCTGCGATGCAGAAGGCCATCGCCGCGGGCCGCGAGGCGTTTCTCGCCGGGCGCATGCCGCGGCGACGCTACGCCAGCGCTTCGTCGCCGATCGAGGGGATGTTCGTGTAACTCCCGCAGCCATCTGCCCCTTCTCCCTCAGGGAGAAGGCAAGAGTACAAGGGTCACGGCGCGATCTTGCGCATATCCTCCGGTATCGCGGCGTCCGGCCGGGCGACGTGATACATCGCCCACGCGACCCGCTTCATCAGGCCGTTCGGATCGCCGTCGATCTTGAACACGCTGGAGTGCGTCTTGCCGGGCAGGAATACGATCTGTGCCTTGGCGTGCAGGCCCTTGAGCACCGCGTCGAGCTTGTGCGCCGCACCGTCGAGGTAGAACGTGTCGGCGGTGCCGACCACCAGGTGAATCTTGCCGTTCAGATCCGGCTTGAGCTGCTGCCAGTGCGTTTTCAGCCGGTAGGCGATGTCGTAGTGCTTGCGCCAGTAGTCGGCGACCTTGGGGTTCACGGCACCGGTGTCGCGATTGAACATCTGCTCCGGCCGCCCGTCCGGGCCGCGCGGCGAAAACACCCAGTCGAACGAAGCCATCTGGCCGCCGTACGGCCCCAGCACGCGCTCGAGTTGCGCGAACTGCTTGAACGTCGCGAGCACCTTGCCGTGGGCGCGCACCAGCGGCCACGGCTTGCCGTTCGGTTTGTAGTAGACGTTGGCGTTCGGCGCGTAAATATTCGGCCCGGTGAAGTCGTGGAAGTCGCTGGGATCGGGCGAGATCGACCAGGTGCCGCCAAAGATTTTCGGGTAGCGCACCTGCAGCCACAGCGTCGCCCAGCCGCCGGACGAATGGCCGGTCAGAAAGCGGCCGCTGGGTTTCGCATCCATTCTGTAGTGCGCTTCCAGATACGGAATCAGCTCGGTCGTCAGCGCCGTGCCCCACGGGCCGTTGTTGACGGAATCGGCGAATTCATGCGTACCGGTGGGGCTGGATTCGTCGAGGAACACCCAGATCATCGGTGGGATCGCGCCGCTCGCGGTCAGGTGCCAGATATTGCTCGCCCAGTAGGTGAGAAAAACCATGTTGCCGCCGAATCCGTGGGTGAAGTACACGGTCGGATAATGGCGGTCGGCGTGCTGCGCGTAGTCCGGCGGCGTCATCACCCAGCCGCGCATGTGAATAGGCCGGCCCCAGAACGCGGACAGCGCCGGGCTGACGAAATCGAGCTTGTTGCTGTGCGCCTGCGCCGCCTTGGCCGCCTTGACCAATGCGTCGCGCCGCGCCTTGGGCTGTACGCGTTTGGAAATCGTCCACGGTTTGGCCTCTTCCGTCAGCTTGCGCGTCAGGTCGAGCGTCGGGATAGCAGTGCCGGTGCCGAACGTGATTTCATGCACGGCGCTGACGAGGTCACCCGCACCGCGGCCGCTGTAGTTGTAGTTGTGGTTAACGTCGAGCAGCGCCTGCACGTCGTAGCGGCCCGGCTTGAGCTTCGAAAAACCTTTGGGAAACGCCAGCGCGTCGGCGTCAATATAGACCGAATCGCCCGGCGCGAGGCTTGCGACCGGCATCGCGGCGACGGCCACCTCGGTCGGTCGGAACGGGCTGATATCGATGCTCGTGACCTTGCCGTTCTTCGCGTGCTTTTTGGCGACCGCGACCGGCGTCGCGAACAGCAACAGGCGCCCGGAGACGATCTTGCTGGATGCACCGTTCAGCGTCACGCGGAACAATCGGTGCGGCGGCGGATTGTTTTGCGCGGCGAAAGCCGCGGGTATCGCCAGCACCGAGACAAGAAGTGTGGCAATAAGCGCTTTGGTTTTGTTTGGCATGCTCAGGACTCCCGATAACGCGCGGCAATGATAACAGGATCGCGACAGCCGGCTCCGAAAGTGGCAAGCATGGCGGCCTTGCGGTATAAAGCCGCCATGTCTCCCGTCACCCCTCACATTCGCAGCTTCGTCCGCCGCGAAGGCCGCCTTACGCCCGCGCAGGCGCGCGCGCTCGACCGGCTGTGGCCGCGCTTCGGACTCGACTTCGGCCCGCAGCCGATTGATCCCGAGCAGGTTTTTGGCCGCCGTGCGCCGCTGACGCTGGAAATCGGCTTCGGCAACGGCGAAGCGCTCACGGCGCTCGCCGCCCAACAACCCGAGCGCAACTTTATCGGCATCGAGGTTCACCGCCCCGGCGTCGGCCGGCTGCTGAACGCGCTCGACACGCACGGCCTCGACAACGTGCGCGTCGTCAGCCACGACGCGGTCGAGGTTGTCGATGCAATGCTGCCGGCGGCCGCCGTGGACCAGGTGCTGATTTACTTTCCCGACCCGTGGCCGAAAAAGCGCCACCACAAGCGCCGCCTGATCCAGCCGGCATTCGTCGACAAGCTCGCGCGCATTGTGAAGCCCGGCGGCCGCCTGGAGCTGGCGACCGACTGGGAGGACTATGCCGTCGGGATGCTGGAGACGCTGAACGCGGCGGAGGATTTCGTCAGTCTCGCCGCAGGCGCCGGGTACGTGCCACGACCCGGCTACCGCCCGGAAACGCGCTTCGAAAGACGCGGCACGAACCTCGGCCACCGGGTCCACGATCTCGTCTTTCAACGCCGCTGAATCGCGGTTGCGCAACGCCGTTAAGAGGCCTATAACTGGCGTCAACAGCAATCAAAAAAGGATGGGATCGGCAATCGAGGCACGGGAGGCCGAATGGACGAACTGGAATTTCCGCCCGTCGCAGTCGGCGACTGGTATCAGACGATGACCGGTGAGCTGCTGGAAGTAGTCGCCGCCGATGAGAGCGAAGACACCATCGAAGTGCAGTACTTTGACGGTACGGTGGCCGAACTGGATACCGAATCTTGGTACGAGAACGTTCAGGGTCCGGCGTCGCCGCCGGAGGACTGGTCCGGCTCGCTCGATATCAGCCGCGAGGATTATGGCGTCGACGCGGGTGATGCGGCGAGCGATTTTCGCGACCCGCGCCAGTACCTGGACGGCGCCTGACCCACCTATTTGCTGACGCTCAAGCCTGGACGCGCGGGCGGCGGCAAGGTAGCGGCTTCAGGCGCGACCGACAGACCGCGCTCCGCATCGTCGACCCGCCGGCGTAGCAGGCACAGCAGCACCAGCCCCGGCACCGCCACGAGCACAGACACCGCAAAGTACCCGGCCCAGCCGACATTCACCTGGATGTAACCGGCAGCCGGCCCGGCATACGTACGGCCGACCGAATCGAGCGCACTCAGCAGCGCAAATTGCGTCGCCGCGTAACGGTGATCGCACAGTGCCATGATGAACGCGAGGAACGCGGCAGTGCCCATGCCCCAGGCGGTATTCTCAATCGCGATCGCCGCGATCATGATGGCGTAGTTCTTGCCGACCAGCGCCAGGACCATGAAGGCGAGCATCGAGACCGCCTGCAAAATCCCGAAGATGAGCAGCGAGCGAAACAGCCCGAGCTTCGCCAGCAGCGCGCCGCCGAAGAAAATGCCCGCGATGGTACCGATGGTACCGACGACCTTGTAAATGCCGCCGACGTCGGTCAACGAGAAGCCGACGCCGCGCAACAGGAACGTGTAATTGAGGGCGCCGCCGAAGGCGTCGCCCATTTTGTAGAGCACGACGAGCGCCAGCAGCGCGACCGCGCCGCGCCGCGACATGAATTCGGCGAACGGCTTGACCACGGCATCGCGCAGTTTGGCCGGTGCGCGCTCGATTTTCGGCTGCGGGCTGAGGAGCGTTGTGCAAATCCCGACGCCCATCAGCGCGGCCATGACCAGGAAGCTCGCGCGCCAGCCGTAGTAGTCGGCGATAATCAGCGCACCGCCCCCGGAAACCAGCATCGCCGCTCGATAGCCCCACACCTGCAGCGCCGCGCCCATGCCGCGTTCGGCCGGCTCGAGCGTATCCACCATGTAGGCGTTGAACGAAATGTCCTGCGAAGCGGACAGGAATGCGACGCCGAAGGCGAGACCGGCGATGGCGACCGGCGTCGAGGCCGGATTCAAAAATGCCATCGCCCCAATTGCGATCAGCAGGCTCACCTGCGTCAGCAGCATCCAGCCGCGGCGTCGGCCGAGCAGCGGCGGCACGTAGCGGTCCATCAGCGGCGCCCACAGGAACTTCCACGCGTACGGCATCGACACCAGCGTCAGGAAGCCGATTGCCTCGACGCTGATGCCCGCCTTGGTGAACCACGCCTGCAGTGTCTTGTTCGTCAGTGCGAGGGGCAGGCCGGACGCAAAGCCGAGAAACAGCATCGCGGTCGTCCGCCGGTTGGCGAACAGCCTCAGATAGTTCGAAAACTCAGACCACATTAAAGCTCGTACTCGTAATCGAGCGTCAGCGGCGCGTGATCGGAGAATTTCTCGGCGCTGTAAATAGAGCAGTCGGCGAGATGCGGTCGCAGGCCCGGTGTGACGATCTGGTAGTCGATCCGCCAGCCGACGTTGTTCTCGCGCGCGCGGCCGCGATTCGACCACCAGGTGTATTCGACGGCGTCGGGTTTAAGCGCACGGAAACCATCCACCCAGCCGCGCCGGTCGATCAGATCGTTAAGCCAGGCGCGCTCCTCGGGCAGGCAGCCCGAATTTTTCTGGTTGGACTTCCAGTTCTTGATGTCCATCTCGGTGCGCACGATGTTCCAGTCGCCGCAGAGAACATATTCGCGCCCGCTTGCGAGCCACTCGTCCATGATCGGCGCGAACCAGTCCATGATGCGGAACTTGTACTGCTGGCGGATATCGCCCGACGAGCCCGACGGCATATACAGCGACACAACGCTCAGGTTGCCGAAGCGCGCTTCGACATAGCGGCCCTCGCAGTCGAAATCCTCGCGACCGAGCGTGTTGCGCACCGAATCCGGCTCGCGCCGCGCGTACAGCGCGACGCCACTGTAGCCTTTCTTGCAACGCGCGTCGTGATAAAAACAGTGGTGGCCGTCGGGCCGGAACATCGGATCGACGAGTTGATCTTCCTGCGCCTTGGTTTCCTGCAGGCAGACGATGTCGGCGTTCTGCTTGTGCAGCCAGTCGAAAAAGCCCTTGCGGGCGGCGGAGCGGATGCCGTTGGCATTGAGCGTGATGATGCGCAAGGGAACCTCGTCGTCGCGGAAACGAGGGGATTCTACCAAGTCTTGTGTATCATATCGGGCATGAAAGATTACCAACAGCAATTCATCGAGTTTGCGCTTGCGAGCGATGTGCTGCGCTTCGGGGAATTTCGGCTGAAATCGGGCCGCGTGAGCCCGTATTTCTTCAACGCGGGCCTGTTCAACCACGGCGCGGCGCTGGCGCGCCTGGGCCACTTCTATGCGCAGGCGATTCTCGACGCCGGCCTCGAAATCGACATGATCTTCGGCCCCGCCTACAAGGGCATCCCGCTCGCCGCGGTCACCGCCGCCGCGCTTGCCGAGTACCACGGCATCGATCTGCCCTATGCGTTCAATCGCAAGGAAGCCAAGGATCATGGCGAAGGCGGCCAGACCGTCGGCGCGCCGCTTGCCGGACGTGTGTTGATCGTCGATGACGTGATCACCGCCGGCACCGCGGTGGGCGAATCAGTCGCTATCATTCGCGACGCGGGCGCGACACCCGCCGCGGTCGCGATTGCGCTGGACCGAGAGGAGCGCGGCGCGAGCGAACTGTCGGCGACCGCCGAAGTCGCACGGGACCACGGCATGCAGGTCGTCAGCATCGTGACGCTGACGCAACTGGTCGAATATCTGGACGCCGCGGGCGAGCACGGCCCGGAACTGGCGGCGCTGGAAGAATATCGCGACCGCTACGGCGCCCGGCCCGTCTCCTGAATTCAACCGCTGATACCGAAATCCGGGCGCTACGCGGCAGGCGCCCGGCCAAATAAAGCTACAATCAGGGAATCATGCGACTGAGTGTCTGCATAATCTGCCTTTCGACACTGGCAGCCTTGCCGGCCGCCGCCGCGACCCCGCCACCTTCGCACGGCGTCTACAAGTGGGTCGACAAGAACGGCGTCGTGCATTACGGCGACCAGGTGCCGCCGCAATACGCGCAGCAGCGCCGCGAGGTGATCAATCAGCAGGGCATGGTCATCGACGTCCTGCCGGCGCAGAAGACCCGGAAAGAACTGTCCGCCGAACAGGCGAAGCAGGAGGCGGCGGCCGCGCAACAACAGCGCGCGCGACGCGACCACATGTTGCTCAACTCGTATCGATCGGTCGACGACATCAAAAACGCACGCGACAGCCAGGTTGATGCGATCACGGCACGCATCGCGATCACGCGAAGCGCGCTGGATTCGCTCAAGGAGCAGCTTCAGACGCTGCAAAAGCGGGCGAAAAAGCAGGCGAAGGACGCGCCGAAGCTGGAGAAGGAAATCGCTTCAATCGAAGCGCAGATCCTCGCGAATCAGCAGTCTCTGGTGGCCCAGAAGGCGAAAAAGGCCGAGACCGAACAGCAGTTCGCAGCCGATATCGACCGCTTCAAGACGCTGACGTCGGGGTCGAAAAACAACGGCTAATGGCGCCCCGAATGGCCGAAGCCGCCCGCGCCGCGCACGCTCGCGGTAAAGTCGTCGACGATTTCGAACGCCGCCTGCACCACCGGTACGAACACCATTTGTGCGATGCGCTCGCCGGGTTCGATCGTGTAGGTAGAACCACCGCGATTCCAGGTCGAAACGAACACTTCGCCCTGGTAATCCGAATCGATCAGCCCGGTCAGGTTGCCGAGCACGATGCCGTGCTTGTGGCCGAGCCCGGAGCGTGGCAGCAGGACGGCCGCGAGCGACGGGTCGCCGATGTGGATCGCGATGCCGGTCGGAATCAGATGCGTCTCGCCCGGCGCAAGCTCAAGGGGCACATCGAGACAGGCGCGCAAATCGACGCCTGCAGCGCCTTCGCTGGCGTAATCCGGTAGCGGGAATTCGCGGCCCAGGCGCTGATCGATGATTTTCAGCTTAATCTTTTTCATCAGCGGTTCCGGTTCGCATAGCGGCGGGCGATCAGGTCGACGAGCTGCATAGCCAAGGCCGGCTTCGGCGCTCGGGCCAGATCCTTCCGGCCGTCCGACCACAGCACCGTCAGCGCGTTATCGTCCGTTTCGAAGCCCTGCCCGGCGCCGACGCGGTTGGCGGCAATCATGTCGAGTCCCTTCTTTTCCAGCTTCGCGCGCGCATTGGCTTCAACGTCGTCTGTCTCGGCGGCGAAGCCGACCGTAAACGGACCGTCCGCCAACGCCGCGACCGCTGCCAGAATATCCACCGTCGGCTCGAGCTTGATATCGAGCGCCGCATCGCTTTTCTTGATCTTGGAAGCCGCGGGATCCGCCGGCGCGTAATCGGCAACCGCCGCGGTGGCGATGAAAATATCGGCATCGGCGGCTTTCGCCATGGTCGCTACATGCATTTCGGCCGCTGTTTCGACGTCGACCCGCTCGACGCCGGCCGGCGCGGCAAGGGCCACCGGCCCGCTGACCAGCGTGACCGCGGCACCCGCGCGTGCGGCGGCCGCCGCAACGGCATAGCCCATCCGGCCGGAACTGCGATTGCTCACGTAGCGCACCGCGTCCACCGGCTCGCGCGTCGGGCCGGCCGTCACCAGCACGCTCACGCCTGCCAAGGGGCCGGGTTCGGCCAGCGCGGCGACGATCTCCAGCGGCTCCAGCATGCGTCCCGGCCCGCTTTCCGCCTCGGCGAGCGTGCCGATGCCGGGGCCCAGGAACCGCACGCCGCGGCTTTCAAGCGTGGCACGGTTGGCCTGCGTCGCGGGGTGCGCCCACATAATCCGGTTCATCGCCGGCGCGAGCACCAGCGGCGCTTCGCTGGCAAGGCAGAGCGTACTCAGCAGATCGTCGGCAGCCCCGATCGCAAGCTTCGCCATCGCTTCCGCAGTGGCGGGGGCGATCAGGATCAAGTCCGCCCAGCGCGCGAGTTCGATGTGCGCCATACCGGTTTCCGCAGCCGGGTCCCACAGCCCGGTCGGTACCGGATGGGCGGATACCGTCTGGAATGTCAGCGCCGTTACGAAGCGCTCGGCCGACGCCGTCAGCACGACGCGTACGTCGGCGCCGGCATCGCGCAGCCGGCGCACCAGGTGCGGGCTTTTGTAGGCCGCAATGCCGCCCGTCACGCCCACGAGGACGTGTTTGCCGTCAAGACTCATGAGCGAATCGATCTCCCTTTGCGAAACAGCAATGCCGGCAATGCCAGCAGGATGGCGCCGAGCCCGAATGTGCCGCTGCCGCCGCTGTCGTTCAGCGCCGGCACCGTCGCCGCCTTTTCCGGCGTGTAAAGAACGTATGCGACGCCCGCGGCGTCGTAACCCTTTGCCTCAGCCTGCGCGTCTGCGATCAGCACCACGCCATTTTCCAGCGCCACGGTGGTGCCTAGATTCTGGCTTTCCTCGAAGGGACCAGCCGTGGCGGTTTCCGACCAGGCGCCGCCGGCGTTGCGAGTATAAAGCAAGACACTGCCCGGATTGGGCGGGGCCGCATTGCTACTGCCGAACGTATCGAACGTGGCCTGGGGCGGCGGAAAACCGATCAGTGCCTGATTGCCGTTCAGCGCGACGGCGTAACCGAATTCGCCGGATGCGCCCTGCGGCGGAGCGAGCGTCGCCTGCCGCTTCCAGAGGCCCGTGTTGTCGCGAACGTAAACGTAAACCGGCCCGCCGTCCGTGCCGATCAAGGCCGTATCGCCTCCCAAGGCCACCGACCACCCCGTCCCGCCGGCTCCTGACACTGTCCGCTGCAGCGTCCAGCCGTTGCCACCGTCGAAAAATATATAGGCTGCCGCCGTAGCATCGGACTGCTGCGCGATCGGCGCGCCAATCACCAATGTATGTCCGTCGCCCGCCAGCGCCATGCCGAAATTCTCGGCCGTCGCCGACGGCGGCGCACTCAGCTTTGCTGTCTGTGTCCAGCGGCCGTCGCTGCCGCGGTCGAAAATGTAAACTGCGCCGGCGAGCTGCCGTCCGGCAACGGTAGCAAAAGGCGCGGCCACGGCGGCACGCCTGCCGTTCCCGAACAAAGCTACCGCCTCCCCGAAGCTGTCATCGCCACCGTCAGCCGGCCGCAGCCGTGCCTGCTCAACGAAGTCGCCCGCCCCGTTGCGGACGAAAACGGTGTCGCCGATCAGGAGCACATCATTTTGCAGACTGAACGCGCCGCCCTTCGGTAACTCCTGGTGCTGAACCCAGTTGCCCATCGAATCGCGGTAGAACACATACGTCGCCGGCGCGCGCGTGCCGCTTGCGAGCGAACCCGCCGCGCCGATGACGACGATATCGCCGTCGAGCGCCACGCGCGATCCGAACGACAGCGATTCGACCGCATCGTTCGCGGTCAGCCGCGCCGCCACTTCGAGCGAAACGTTATCTGCCAGCGCCGAGGAAGCGAGCGTCAGCAGCAATAAAATTGGAACGCGCAGCAGCATAGGCAAACGCCTTGATTTACGAAGGGAAGTATACCAAGGCCTTGCCGCGCCCCGCCCTCTCCATGTAAAAATAAAAAGTGACAGTGGCATTGCAAGGCCACCAAGGGGGAATCAATGACCATTCGCGATTGGCCGGCCGAAGAGCGGCCGCGGGAAAAATTACTTGCGCGCGGCGCAGGCGCACTCTCCGACGCCGAACTGATGGCGATCTTTCTGCGCACCGGCGTATCGGGGCGCAGCGCCGTCGACCTGGCACGCGAACTGCTGAGCGACTTCGGCGGTCTGCGGCCACTGCTCAAGGCGGGCCGCCGCGACTTCTGCGCCCGGCTCGGCCTCGGCGATGCGAAGTACGCGCAACTTCAGGCGGTGCTCGAAATGGGGCGCCGCCACCTGCAGGAGACCCTCGAGCGCGGCGACGCGCTGACCAGCCCGGCCGCCACCCGCCAATTCCTGGCCGCCCGGCTGCGCGACCTCGACCACGAGGTTTTCGCCTGCCTGTTCCTCGACACCCGCAACCGCATCCTCACCTACGAGGAACTCTTCCGCGGCACGCTCGACGGTGCCAGCGTCCATCCGCGCGAAGTGGTCAAACAGGCGCTCGGTCACAATGCCGCCGCCGTCATCTTCGCCCATAACCATCCATCCGGTGTCGCCGAACCCAGCGGCGCGGACGAACGCATCACCCGCCGCCTGCGCGACGCGCTGGCGCTGGTGGAAATTCGGGTGCTCGATCATATTGTGATTGGTGACGGAGAAGCAGTGTCGTTTGCTGAGCGGGGGTTGTTGTAGAGCGGGAGAAGTCACCGCACCCCCGCCCCGGCATGTTGTTGCAGAGTCTGGACCCTTTCCCTCAGGGAGGGGGTAGGGTGAGGGGTGTTTATCGACTCCCCCTCATCCCAGCCTTCTCCCTGGGGGGAGAAGGAGCAAGAGTCGCCAAACCTACAAAAGCGTCTCGAGGCGGTGGGGTAGCTCCTTCCGAAAGTCTCTGAGGACAGGGATGTCCGAGGGAAGCCCCCATGGATGGGTTCACGGCGTCTTTCGGAAGGAGCTACCCCATCGCCCCCAGGAAAAGCCCCAAGTCGCCCCGATCCACTTGCTATTTGGCCGTCTGATTGGTATAAATACCGGCTTTTCTTCGTCCGAGGACACGACCATGTCGAGAGTCTGCCAGGTTACCGGCAAACGCCCGATGAGCGGCAACAACGTCTCGCACGCGAACAACAAGACGCGGCGCCGTTTTCTGCCCAATCTGCATGCCCATCGCTTCTGGCTGGAGAGCGAAAAGCGCTTCGTCCGGCTGCGGGTATCGCACAAGGGCCTGCGTACCATCGACAAGCTCGGCATCGAACAGGTCGTCGCCGACCTGCGCGCCCGCGGCGAGAAGGTTTAACGAGGTCCAGCCATGCGAGACAAAATCAAGCTCGTTTCCAGCGCCGGCACCGGGCACTATTACACCACCACAAAGAACAAGCGCCTGCACCCGGACAAGATGGAAGTGAAGAAATTCGACCCGGTCGTGCGCAAGCACGTGCCGTACAAGGAAGCCAAGATCAAGTAACAGAGCTTTCAGCTTTAACCAACAAAAAACCCGCCATCGGCGGGTTTTTTGTTTCGGAATCAGCAGAGCACTCAGGCGGGCTGCTGCATCCGGTAGGCCTCGAGCTGGCGCGCAAACTCCTGTAGCGCCTGAATGCCGCTGGCTTCGGCACGCATGCACCAGTCGCGGAACTGCTGCAGCAGGCGCTCGTTGTTGTGCGCGCGGCCTTCCCACAGCTCCTGCAGCTGCTGCCGGTACTCGTACACCGTGCGCAGCGACCGGCTGGTGTTGAGCGTCGTGCTGAGGCGCTTTTTGCCTTGTTCGTCGAGCAGGCTCGCGTCGCGCACCAGCACCTTGCGCGCCTTCGCCAGCATCGGCTCACGACGGCTTTCCGCCTCCAGCACCGGCTGAATCACCTGGTGGCTGTAGTGGCGCAGCACGTGCAGCCGATTGAGCAGTACCGCCCGCACCGTGTCCAGATCGGCACGCTTGTCGCGCTCGGCAATCACCGGCCTCGGCGCCACGCGCCGCACCTTGGCGAGCCCGAAAGCGCGCAGGACGCAAATGTACATCCAGCCGATGTCGAATTCCCACGGCCGAATCGAGAACCGGGCGGAACTCGGAAAAGCGTGGTGATTGTTGTGCAACTCCTCGCCGCCCATGATCAGGCCCAGCGGTATCACGTTCGTCGCGGCATCCTTGCACTCGAAGTTGCGGTAGCCCCAGTAGTGGCCGATACCGTTGATGACGCCGGCGGCCAGCAGCGGAATCGTCATCATCTGCGCGCCCCAGATGCTCAAGCCCGGCGCGCCCATCAGTACTACGTCGATCACGGCCAGTATGGTCACACCGAGCAGCGGGTAACGGCTGTACAGGTGCCGTTCGATCCAGTCGTCAGGTGCGCCGCGGCCGTATTTTTCAATGGTTTCGGGGTTGCGCGCCTCGGCGCGGTACAGCTCCGCGCCCTCGAACAGAACCTTGCGCAGACCCATAATCTGCGGACTGTGCGGGTCCTCCTCGGTTTCGCAGCGGGCATGATGCTTGCGATGCACGGCGACCCACTGGCGGGTCACCATGGCGGTGGTGAACCACAACCAGAAGCGAAATACATGCTGCACTGCCGGATGCAGATCGAGGCCGCGGTGGGTCTGGTCGCGGTGCAGGTACAGCGTGACGCCCATGACGGTGAAGTGCATCATCGCGATGGCGACGACGATATAGGCCCAAACGGGTAGGTTCAGGAGGCCGAAAATGAAATGCAAAGGATGAACCTCGGGGTTGGTTAACGACTAAAACATGGGGGCACTTGCGCGACATTTCAAGTCGCCAAGTGCCTGAAATTCAAGGCATTGGCCAAAAATTCCGGCTTCGGCGCGGGTCCATCAGCCGCCACGGTGGCGCATAGCAGCCCATCTGACAGTTCGGACTGTAAAAGACCGCGCGCTCCGCGTCAATCTTTATCTTTGACAGCTCACGACCGCGAAGGTGCGCGCGCGCCGCGCAGGCCGGCGGTCGCCCCGCCCTTCCGCTGGCGGGCGGAAAGGGCGCTCGTGAGGCTGGCCGCTACGTCGGCGAGACCATCCGCCGCCTGAACGCGCGGCTCCCAGCCAAGCAGTTCGATCGCCTTGCTGATGTCGGGCCGGCGGCGGGTCGGATCGTCCGTCGGCAGCGGCTCGAACATGATCGGGGAGTCGCTTTTGAACTGCTTGAGCACCATGCGTGCGATCTCGAGCACGCTGTATTCCTTGGGATTGCCGATGTTGAGCGGATGCGGGTAATCGATCCGCATCAGCCGCACGACCGCCTCGACCAGGTCGGAGACGTGCTGCAGGCTACGCGTCTGGCTGCCGTCGCCGTACACCGTCAGCGGCTCATTGGTCAGCGCCTGCCGCACGAAGTTCGTCACCACCCGGCCGTCGTACGGATCCATTCGTGCACCATATGTATTGAAGATACGCACGACGCGCACCGGCAGATGATGCTCACGGTGGTAGCTCATCGTCATAGCTTCAGCGTAGCGCTTGCCCTCGTCGTAGACGCTGCGCGGTCCGATGGGATTGACGTTGCCCCAGTACAGCTCGGTCTGCGGATGTTCGAGCGCGTCGCCGTACACCTCGCTGGTGCTGGCGAGCAGGAACTGCGCACCGTTGCGCCGCGCGAGTTCCAGCAGGTGATGGGTGCCGAGGCTGTTGGCGAGCAGGGTTTCGAGCGGCCAGCGCAGGTACTTGGGCGGCGATGCCGGCGAGGCGAAGTGCATCACCCAGTCGAGCTTCGTCTTGATCCTGAGCGGTTTGGTGATGTCCTGCTCGACGAACCGAAAGCGCGGCTCGCCGCTCAGGTGGCTGAGATTGGTCGGCCGGCCGGTGATGAAATTGTCGATGCCGATAACGCGGTGGCCGTCGTCCAGCAGGCGATCGACCAGGTGGCTGCCTATAAACCCGGCAGCGCCGGCGACCAGGACGGTAAGCGGACGCGCATCGGCTGAAGGGCCATCCTTGGCCTTCGATGATACGACTCTCATCGGCATCTTCCTTGAGCTGTGCGTGGCACCGCGGAAATTCTTCGTAGTCGCGGCTGGATCAAATATAGCATCTACCGGCGCCTTAACCTGCTGGGGCGGCTCCCATCAGGGTATCTCCGAGCCGGCGAAAGGCCACTTGCATCATGAACGCATTTAATTGACACTGAAGCTGCGGAATCAGGGATCGGTTCCGGAACAAATGCGACAGGGAACGTCCAAATGAAAAATATCCTGATCACGGGCGGCGCGGGCTTTATCGGCTCGCACGTGGCCGCCGAATTGCTCCGTCACGGCTATCGTGTTCGCGTTCTCGACAACCTGGATCCACAGGTCCATGGCGAATCGCGGCGCCGGCCCAGCTACCTGGACGACAACGTCGAGCTGCAGATCGGCGACGTGCGCGATGCCGCCGCGGTCGAAGAAGCACTCGGCGGTATCGACGGCGTGTTCCATTTCGCCGCCGCAGTGGGTGTCGGCCAGAGCATGTACGAGCTGGCGCACTACACGTCGATCAACAACGTCGGCACCGCGGTGCTGCTCGAGGCGCTGGCGCGACAGCCGGTCGAGAAGCTGGTCGTCGCCTCGAGTATGAGCCTGTACGGCGAAGGCCTGTACCACGATGTCCATGGCAGACCTGCCGCCGCGCGCCGCAGCCGCGAACAGCTTGCGCGACGCGAGTGGGAGCCGTACGGGCCGAACGGACAGACGCTCGAACCGGCGCCGACGCCGGAAACCAAGCCGGCGGACCTGAGTTCAGTGTATGCACTGTCGAAGTTCGATCAGGAACGCCTGTGCCTGATGGTCGGCGAAGCCTACGACATTCCGGCGACCGCGCTGCGCTTCTTCAACGTCTACGGGCCGCACCAGGCGCTGTCCAACCCCTACACCGGGGTGCTCGCAATCTTCGCATCGCGCTGCCTCAACGACCGGCCGCCGCTGATCTTCGAGGACGGCGAGCAGCGCCGCGACTTCGTCAGCGTGCACGACGTCGCGCGTGCCGCGCGACTCGCCTATGAAAGCGGCGCCGCCGCCGGACGCGTCTTCAACATCGGCAGCGGCCAGGCATTCACCATTCGCGAGATCGCGCAAAAGGTCGCCGCGGCGGCCGGCAAACCCCACCTCGAGCCGGAAATCACCGGCCGCTACCGGGTTGGCGACATCCGCCACTGCTTCGCGGACATCAGCCGCGCCCGCAGCATTTTGCGCTACGCACCCGAGATCACGCTCGACCAGGGCCTGGCGGAAATCGCCGCCTGGCTCGCCACCACCCAGGCGGTCGACCGGGCCGCCGAAGCCAGCGCCGAACTGGATGCGCGGGGGCTGACGCTATGAATGCATTTGCAGACGCGGGCGGCCCCGAAATCGGCGTGCTGGAGTGGTTCTGGCTCAACGACCGCGACCGCGTCGATGCAGCGATCGCGGATATCCGCCGGCTCGGCATCCGCCACCTGCGAACCGGGCTGTCGTGGGCCGATTACCTGACCGACGACGGCCCGGCCTGGTTCGACTGGCTGCTGCCGAAGCTCGCCAAGGAAGCCGAGCTGCTGCCCTGCTTCGTCTATACGCCGCCGTCGCTTGGCGAGGCGCCGGCCACGCGCTCGCCGCCGCGCAACCCGAAGGATTACGCCGACTTCATCGACCTGTGCATCGACCGCTACGGCCGCTATTTCGACACCGTCGAGCTGTGGAACGAGCCCAACAACCTGCGCGAGTGGGACTACGAGCTCGACCCGAGTTGGCGCAAGTTCGCGGCGACGGTCGGCGGCGCCGCCTACTGGGCGAAGCAACGCGGCAAGCGCACCGTGCTCGGCGGCATGTCGCCGATCGATCCCAACTGGCTCAACACGATGTACGAGCGCGGTGTGCTGGAACATATCGACGTGGTTGGCCTGCACGGCTTTCCCGACAGCTACGACATCGTCCACCGGCCGTGGACCAGTCACCTGCGCCGCGTTCGCGATCAGCTTGCGCATTACGGGCTCGCCTCGCGCGTCTGGGTCACCGAAACCGGCTACCCGACTTGGCGTCACGACGAGTTCTGCCAGCTCGAGGCCTTCGCCGATGTGCTCGCGCTGCCGGTGGAACGTGTCTACTGGTACGGCCTCACCGACCTGCCGCCGGAGCGCTCGTCCGACGCCGGCTTTCACACCGACGAACGCGACTACCACTTCGGCATCCGGACCGCGAAGGGGCAGGACAAGCTGCTGGCGCGCTGCTGGGCCGAGCGGGGCCTCGACGGCGTTCGGGCGATGGCCAAATGGCCGGCCGTCGCGGCGAAGTCGAACGGGCCGACGCCTGCGCGCCCGCCGGTGCTGGTGACTGGCGGCGCCGGCTTCATCGGCACCAATCTGACGGCGCGCCTCGCGGCCGAGGGCCGGACGGTGCGCGTGCTCGACAACCTGTCGCGGCCGGGCGTCGAAAAGAACCTCGAATGGCTGCGCGAGCGCTGCGGCTCAGGCGTGGAATTCATTCCCGGCGACGTGCGCAACGAGCGGGTCGTCGACGACGCCGTCAGGGGTTGTGAACAGATCTTTCACCTCGCCGCCCAGGTCGCCGTCACCACCAGTCTCGACGATCCGCGCGCCGACTTTGACGCCAACCTCCGCGGCACGCTCAACGTGCTCGAAGCCGCGCGCCGCCAGCCGACACCACCCGGGCTGGTGTTCACCTCGACCAACAAGGTCTACGGCGACCTCGCCGACATCAGCCTCAACGAAGGCGCGACCCGCTACGCGCCGCGCGGCGCGCACATCCGCAAGGCCGGCGTCGACGAAACCCGCCCGCTCGATTTCCACAGCCCCTACGGCTGCTCGAAAGGCGGCGCCGATCAATACGTGCTCGACTATGCGCGCTGTTATGGCCTGCCGGCGGTGGTGTTCCGGATGAGCTGCATCTACGGTCCGCACCAGTTCGGCACCGAGGACCAGGGCTGGGTCGCGCATTTCCTGATCCGCGCGCGCGACGGGCAACCGATCACGATCTACGGCGACGGCAAGCAGGTGCGCGACGTGTTGTTCGTGGACGATCTGGTCGCCGCGTTCCTGTTCGCCGAGGCCCGCATTCACGACCTCGCCGGCAGCGCGTTCAACATCGGCGGCGGCGTGCGCAACGCGATCAGCCTGCTGGAACTGCTCGACCTGATCGGCGAACTGGATGGCGGCAAGCCGAAACTCAGCTTCGCCGGCTGGCGCACGGGCGATCAGCCTTATTACGTTTCCGATACCGCGCGTTTCAGCGCCGCGACCGGCTGGCGGCCGCGCGTCGGCTACCGCGACGGCATCGCCCGCCTGCACGCCTGGCTGCATGGCAGACAGGCCGACGCCCGCTCGCGGAGGCCGGCACGGCAGGCGGTCACATGAAGGTCCTGATGACGACGGACACGGTCGGCGGCATCTGGCATTACGCGCTGGAACTGGCGCACGGGCTGAGCGAGCACGGCGCCGAAGTGGCGCTCGCGACGCTCGGCGACATGCCCAACGACGAGCAGCAGCAAGCCGCCGCGGCAATTCCCAATCTGACATTGCACCCGAGCCAGTATCCGCTCGAATGGATGCCCGACCCGTGGGCGGAACTCGAGCGCGCGGGCGAGTGGCTGCTGGACCTCGCAGCGGAATTCAAGCCGGACGTGGTGCACCTCAACAATTATTATCACGGCGCGCTGACGTGGCCCGCCCCGGTGCTGATGGTGGCGCACTCCTGCGTGTACTCGTGGTTCGAGGCGGTGCACGGCACATTGCCCGACCGCGGCTGGCAGCGCTATCGCCAGGCGGTGGATGCCGGCCTCAAGGGTGCGGACATGGTGGTCGCGCCGAGCGCCGCGATGCTCGCCTCCGTCGACAAGTTCTACGGCGCGGGCCGCAACACCCGCGTGATCGCCAACGGCCGCCGCAGCGCGGAGTTCCGGCCGCGCAACAAGCGCGCGCGCATCCTCGCCGCAGGCCGGTTGTGGGACGAAGGCAAGAACGTGCTGGCGCTCGCCCGGGTCGCACCGCAACTGAGCTGGCCGGTACGGCTGATCGGCGATGCGCATCATCCGGACGGCCGCGAGATTCGGTTCGACAACGTCGAATGGCTCGGGCCGACCGGCAGCCACCGCGTCGCGCGCGAATACGCGTCCGCATCCATTTACGCACTGCCGGCGCGCTATGAGCCATTCGGCTTGAGCATCCTTGAAGCCGCACTCGCCGGCTGCACGCTGGTGCTCGGCGACATCCCCAGCCTGCGCGAAATCTGGGGCAAGGCGGCGCTGTACGTGCGGCCGGACGACGACCACCAGTTGGCGAAGACACTGAACGGCCTCATCGCCAACGGCATCGAGCGCCAGTCATGGGGGGTCCGGGCTCGCCACCGCGCCCGCCGCTACAGCGCAGCGCGCATGACCAAGGCCTACCTGCAGGCGTACGGCGAACTGATCGACGCGCGCCGTTCGACGCCGCGAATGGGGACGCACGGGTAGTGGACCATCAATGAAAATCGTCTTTTTCTATCATTCGCTGGTCTCAGACTGGAATCACGGCAATGCGCACTTTCTGCGTGGCATCACGACCGAGTTGCTCGCCCGCGGCCACGACGTGCGCGTGTACGAACCGGCCGACGGCTGGAGTCTCGCAAACCTGCAGCACGAGCAGGGAGAACAGGCGATTGCCGCATTCGCCGCGCGTTACCCGCGCCTCAGGAGCCGCTTCTACGATCCGCGCCGACTCGAGCTCGACCGCGCACTCGATCACGCCGATCTCGTGCTGGTGCACGAATGGAACGACCCCGAACTGATCGCGCGCATCGGCAAGCACCGCATGCGCCACCGCTACCGGCTGCTGTTTCACGACACCCACCACCGCTCGGTGTCCGACGCCGACGGCATCGCCCGCTGCAAGCTCGACGACTACGACGGCGTGCTCGCGTTCGGCGAGGCGATCCGCCAGCGTTACCTCGACGCCGGCTGGTCCCGGCACGTCTGGACCTGGCACGAAGCCGCCGACACGCGCGTATTCCGGCCGCTGCCGGAAGAGCCGCGCCAGGGCGACCTCGTCTGGATCGGCAACTGGGGCGACGGCGAGCGCGATCGCGAACTGAACGAATTCCTGCTCGAGCCGGTCGCCGCGCTGAGGCTGCGCGCGACGATCTACGGCGTGCGCTACCCGCGCGCGGTGCTGCGCAGGCTCGCCCATGCGGGCTTCGACTATCGCGGCTGGCTCGCGAACTTCGAAGCCCCGGTCGCCTACGCGCGCCACCGCGTGACGGTGCACGTGCCGCGTCGGCCGTATGCATCCGCCCTGCCCGGCATTCCGACCATTCGCATGTTCGAGGCGCTCGCCTGCGGCATCCCGCTGATCTCGGCGCCGTGGCGCGACTGCGAACACCTGTTCGAGCCCGGCGAGGACTACCTGACGGCGCAAGATGGCAATGCGATGCGGGCTCACTTGCGCACGCTGTTGAACGAACCGGACCACGCGGCAGCGATCGCCGAACACGGGCGCCGCACGATACTCGCCCGCCACACCTGCGCGCACCGCGTCGACGAGTTGCTGTCGCTCGCATCCTCGCTCCAGTCGCGTCCGACCAGAACGGCGGCAGTATGAAGATCGCGTTTTTCGGCTCGAGCGTCGTGTCCGCCTGGTGGAATGGCGCAGCGACCTATTACCGCGGCCTGCTGCGCGAACTGGCGGCGCTCGGCCACGACATCACGTTTTACGAACCGGAAATCTATGAGCGCCACCAGCATCGCGACATCGACGATCCGGACTGGACACGCATCGTCATTTACCCGGCCGACGACGTACAGGCGATGCTGCGCCAGGCCGCAGATGCGGACGTGGTCGTCAAAGCCAGCGGCGTCGGCGCCAACGACGAACTGCTGGAACGCGAAGTGCTCAGCCTGAAACGGCCCGGCAAGCGCATCGTCTTCTGGGATGTCGATGCGCCCGCGACGCTGGAGCGCCTGGCGAACGATGCGGACGATCCGTTCCGTGCACTGGTGCCGGAGTATGACATGGTACTGACCTACGGCGGCGGTCCGCCGGTCGTCGCCGCGTACGAAGGCTTCGGCGCCCGGCGCTGTGTGCCGATTTACAACGCCCTTGACCAGACGACGCACTTCCCGGTCGCGCCGGAAGCGCGCTTCGTCGCCGACCTGGTGTTCGTCGGCAATCGGCTTCCGGACCGCGAGGCACGCGTCGATGAGTTTTTCTTCGCCGCGGCCGAGCATTGCCCGCACAAACAATTTCTGCTCGGCGGCAACGGCTGGGCGGATCGCGCGGCGCCCGCCAATGTCCGCCTGCTCGGCCACGTCTACACGCGCGACCACAACGCAATCAACGCAAGCGCGCGTGCCGTGCTCAACATCAGCCGCGCAAGCATGGCGCGCTTCGGTTATTCGCCGGCGACGCGCGTGTTCGAAGCCGCCGGCGCGGGCGCCTGTTTGATTACCGACGCATGGACCGGCATCGAAGAATTCTTTGAGCCAGGCAAGGAAATCCTGGTGGCGGAAAACGGTGCCGCGGTGGCATCGATTCTTCAGGACTTGACCGCGGAGGAAGCGCGTCGCATCGGTGAGGCAGCGTTAGCGCGCGTCCGCGCCGACCACACTTACGCCAGCCGCGCCGCGGAAGTTGACACGCTGCTTCAATCGACAACAAGTGCAGAAAAACTCGGCGACTCCAATTCCCTCTCTCTCAGGGCGAGGGTCAGGGTGAGGGGATAAAAACGCAAATGAACATCGTCATTCTAGGCCTATCGATAACATCTTCCTGGGGCAACGGCCACGCCACCACCTACCGCGGCCTGGTCCGCGAACTGACGCGCCAGGGCCACCAGGTGCTGTTCCTCGAACGCGACACGCCGTGGTACGCGGCGCAACGCGACCTGCCCGAGCCGCCTTTCGGCGAAACGCGGCTGTACGATTCCGTCGACGTTCTGAAGCGCGAGTTCGCCGATGCCATCCAAGCGGCGGACGCCGTCATAGTCGGATCGTATATCCCGGAAGGCGTCGCGGTAGCCGACTGGGTGCTGGACGAAGCGCACGGCAGCGTCGCGTTTTACGACATCGACACGCCGGTCACACTCGCCAAGCTCGCCGCCGGCGACTATGAATATCTCGAGCCCGACTTGATCCCGCGCTTCAACCTGTACCTGTCGTTTACCGGCGGTCCGCTGCTCACGCGCCTGGAAGAGCAGTTCGGCGCGCGCCGGGCGCGACCGCTGTATTGCTCTGTCGACCCCGAAATCCATTACCCGAAGCCGCAGGTTGCGCACTGGGACCTCGGCTACCTCGGCACCTACAGCCCCGACCGGCAGCCGCGGCTGGAACGGCTGCTGTTGCAGCCGGCGCGGCGGGCGCCCGCGCGGCGCTTCGTGGTGGCCGGCGCCCAGTTTCCGGCCGGCTTTGCCTGGCCGGCCAATGTCGAATACGTCGAGCATGTCGCCCCCTCGGGCCATTGCGCGTTTTACAACGCGCAGCGCTTCACGCTGAACGTCACCCGCGACGCGATGATTGCGACCGGCTATGCACCGAGCGTACGGCTGTTCGAAGCCGCCGCCTGCGGCGTGCCGGTGATTTCCGACCGCTGGGACGGCCTCGAAACGCTGTTCGAGCCGGAACGCGAAATCCTGATCGCGGACGATGCCGACACGGTGCTCGGCTACCTCGATGGCCTGTCGGAATCCGCGCGCGCGGCAATCGGCCGGCGCGCCCGCCGGCGGGTGATGGCCGCACACACCGCCTCGCATCGGGCGCGCGAGCTGGTTGAGCATCTGCACGCGAGCCTGCCGCGCCGCCGGATCGCCAGCGCGAGCATGCAATGAACGACGGGCTGGCAACATTGCAGTCGCCGGGATCGGCGGCCGGTCCGCTGGCGGACCAGGTGCAGCGGCTGGGGCCGTGGTTTCACAACCTCCACCTGCCGGACGGCACGCAGACGGCGCCCGATCATCCGCTGGGCGATTTTCCTGCCTTCAAGTGGGAACAACTCGCACCGCACCTGCCGGCTGACTTGACCGGCTGGCGCGTGCTCGACATCGGCTGCAATGCCGGTTTCTACAGTTTCGAACTGGCCCGGCGCGGCGCCGATGTATTGGGTATCGACGAGGACCCGCATTACCTGAAGCAGGCGCGCTGGGCGCGGCGGCGCCTCAATCTCGGCGGCCAAGTGCGGTTCAAGCAGATGGGGGTCTACCAGCTGGCGAAGATGCAGGAGACGTTCGACCTGGTGCTGTTTCTGGGCGTGTTCTATCACTTGCGCTATCCGTTGCTGGCGCTCGACCGTATCGCCGACAAGATCCGCCGTCGGCTGCTGTTCCAAAGCCTGTCGCTGCCGGGGGATGCGGTAGCGACGGATGTGTGCGGGAAAGGCTATCTCGAGATCGACGATCTCGCGGCACCCGAGTGGCCGCGCATGGCGTTCGTCGAACATGACTTCGCGGGTGACACGAGCAACTGGTGGATACCGAACAAGGCGGCGATCGAAGCGCTGCTGCGAACCGCGGGATTCAGGATTCTGGCCTGCCCCGCCGAAGGCACTTATGTTTGCGAACCTGGTAATGTGGCACGGGCATAGCGTTACCATCTATCCTTGGCAGGCGTTTTCTTTTCTTTGTCATCCAGCAAAGGCTGGAATCGAGATTCGCTACAGCTTGACGTTATCCAAACGCACGTCGAGTTGCTTCAGTCTTTGCGTCAACAACTCCGGAAATTGCTTGTACCACGTAGCATTAAGCGGCGATGGGTGTGGTAGCGGGTAAAGCCTGAAAATACGCGACAAGCCGTGCGACGACAATTGCACTTCCATGATTGCCGAATACCTGTCGTCGCGCTGCCAGAATTCTTCCAATGCCGCGCGCTCTTCGCGTGTCTTGCCTATACCGAACCAGAAGAACGCTTCACGGCCCAGCACGATGATGTCCGAGCCGCGCCAGCTCTTCAGCAGCACGTCGACCATCAGATGATGACAACTCCGCTTGACCTTCATCGACCAGGCCTTGTTGCCAATCGGCTTGTACGGCACGGTGTTGGCCCAAAAGAAAAAATTGCCTACAGTCACGGAAGCGTCGAAATCCGGCATCTCGTTGCCATACAAACAACGATACAGCGTGGCGCGCACCTTTTGTCCGCCGGCGCCAATGAAAGGCATGGCGTGGCGCACTTCGTCGGCGCCCGGGTCGCGGCCGAAGAAGCAGATACGCGCGTCTGGATCGCCGAGGCCAATCACCGGCTCCAGCGGATCGCGCTCGCACTTTAAATAGGCCGGTTCATCGATTCCGGTGAAGGCGCGGGCGCACTCGCGGAATGCGGCGCGCTGGTCGTCGGCGAAGTGGGTCATTGGCTATCGTTTCTGATATTGCATTGTGCCGAACATGACTTCCTTGGCGCGATCGCTCATACCGCCGTCCCGCTTGTATTCCTGTAAGACTTCGAGACCGCGTTTCACCGCCGGGCGCTCCGCGATCTTGTCGAACCATCCCTTGACGTGCGGGTAGTCGTCCATCTCGATGCCCTCCTTTTTGTAATTGCGCAACCACGGCCAGATTGCCATGTCGGCAATGGAGTATTCATCGCCGGCGAAGTACGGCACCTGCGACAGCCGCTTGTTCATTACGCCATATAGTCGATTGGCCTCGTTGGTGTAACGTTCAATCGCAGACGGTATTTTCTCCGCGGCATAGTCGCGAAAATGATGTAGTTGCCCGATCATCGGCCCAACGTGGCCGACCTGGAAGCAGAGCCACGACAGCATTTCGATGCGCGTCCGCGGATCGGGCGGCATGAAACGACCGGTTTTCTCGGCGAGATACATCAAAATCGCGCCCGACTCGAAGATCGCGATCGGCTGCTTGCCCGGCCCATCCTGGTCGACGATCGCCGGAATCTTGTTGTTCGGGCTGATCTTCAAAAACTCGGGCTTGAACTGGTCGCCCTCGCCGATATCCACCGGATGGGCCTCATAAGCAAGCGCCGTCTCCTCCAGCATGATGTGGACCTTATAGCCGTTGGGTGTCGTCCATGAATAAAGATCAATCATATTCCTTGCTCCTTGCTACTGCGTCTTCAGATGTTGCTCCCAGAATTTTTTCATGGCCGTAAACAGGTGCGTGCGCGCATCCGGACCTGAAATGCCGTGGGTCTTGTTGGGATAAATCAGTAACTGGTACGGGCGGCGGTGTTCGATCAACGCCTGGACGAACTGGATGGTGTTTTGCCAGTGGACGTTGTCGTCGCCGGTGCCGGCGACCAACAACAGCGGGTCGCTCAAGTTGCCGGCGGCCGCCACCGACGAACTGGCCTTGTAGCCATCCTTGTTCTTCTGCGGCATGCCCATGTAGCGTTCGGTGTAAATCGAGTCGTAATCCTGCCAGCGCGTGACCGGCGCGACGGCGATGCCGGCAGCCCAGACGCCGGGCGCGTGCGTCAGCTCGTAGGTCGTCATGTAGCCGCCGTAGCTCCAGCCCCAGATCCCGATGTGGTCATCGTCGACGTACGGCTGCGATTGCAGCCAGTTGACCGCCGCCCGCTGGTCGGCCAGTTCCAGCGGGCCCAGCTTGTACTGAACCTGCGCCTGCGCCGTGTGGCTGAAATAGCCGGCGGCGCGATTGTCGACAGCGAACAGGATGAAGCCGTCACGCGCGAGAATCTGGTCGTACAGGAAGTCGGTGCCGCCCCACGCGTCGCGCACCACCGAGAACGCGTGCGGGCCGCCGTACTGGTACATGATCACCGGATACTTCTGGTGTGGGTCGAAGTCCGGCGGCACAATCATGCTCGCATACAAATCCGTCTTGCCGTCGGCAGCCTTGATCGTGAACAGTCGCGGCCGCTGGAAGTGGTACGGCAGATTCGCGGCCGACTGTACCAGCGCGACCGGCCCCGCCGTCACCGAGCGCAGCGCAATCGCCGTCGGCGTCGTCACGTCCGAATAATAGTCGAGGTAGACCCGCGCCTTCGGACCCATGTTGATGTAATGCGTGCCGTGGCCGTTGGTGAGCTGCGTCGGCGTTGCGCCGCTGAACGGCGCGCGGAACAGGTCCGTGTCGAGCGGACCTTTTAACGACGCCGTGTAATAAACATAGCCGTTCTTTTCGTCCACGCCGTCGAGCGACTGCACGTTGAAATCGCCCGGCGTCAGGTTGCGCACCGCCTTGCCCCGGGCATCAAACAGCCAGACGTGCTGCCAGCCATCCTGGTAGGTTTCGAAGATGAACCCGCCGTGCTTCAGAAAGTGCAGACTGTCGGTCACGTCCACCCAGTACGGATCGGTCTCGCTGAACAGCGTGTGCGTCGCGCCGCTCTGCGGATTGACAGTGATGATGTCGAGCTTGGTCTGCGGCCGGTTGAGCACCTGCGCGTAGGCCGTTTCGCTCCCCTTCGGCAGCCAGCCGATGCGGGCGAGATAGGTGTTGTCGGTGCCGGCAACGCCATCGATCCACCGTGTCCGGTGGCTCGCAATGGATTGAATGCCGAGCCGCACGATCGGATTCGCGGCGCCCGCGAGCGGATACTTCTCGTTATAGACCGTCGGATTCTGCTGGACGTAATTGACCAGCGGAAAGCCTTCCACCGGCCGCTCGTCGAACTGCATGAACGCGATGTACCGGCTGTCCGGCGACCATTCGTAACCGCTGCGCAGCGCGAGCTCTTCCGGGTACACCCAGTCCATACCGCCATTTAGAATGCCTTTCTGGTGCCGCGCGACGCTGTACACCTGGCCACCGTTGATCGAGGTGTAATGCAGATCGCCGTTGGTAACGTAGCTTACCCACTGCTCGTCGGGCGACAGCTTCGGGTCGCGCTTGTCGCCCGGCTCGTGCGTGATCTGGCGCGTCTTGCCGCTGGCGAGATCGTACAGGTACACCTGGTCGTTGCTGAGGAAATAGATCGCGTCGCCTTTCGGCGACCAGTGATAGCTGTTCACCCCGTAGCGGGTAACGCGTTCCTTCTTGCGCTCGTTCTTGATGTTGTTCGGCGACGCTGCCGCGCCGGCGAGCGTCTTGCCGGAAATCAGCACCGAGCGCTTGCCGGTAGCGGTGTCGATGACGTACAGGTCGGCAAGCCCGTCCACCTTGTGCTGCAGCAGGAAAGTGAGCTTTGTGCCGTCGGGGCTCCACTCGACGTCGCGTGGCGCGAAGCCGGTCATGCCCGGCTCGGCGAAGATGTCGGCGATGGTGTAGAAGCGGTTGTCGGCGTGGGCGGCAAAACCATAAGCAGTCAGCGCGACCGCCGCGAACGCGGCGAGCTTCCAACTGCAGGGGGACGTTCTCATTAGGTTTCTCCTGCTGGAATGCAGGCAAGACTAACCGAGCACGCGGAACGGTGCAAAGCCCCTCTCCACCGGAAGAGGGGACAAGAGATTCCTATTTTCGTTTGTCTTCGACGATATCCGCTTCGATCGCGACCTGCTGCTCGATCGCCGAGTTCAACTCCGCCCCCAGCAGCACGATCAATGCCGAGATGAACAGCCACAACAGCAGCACGACGATCGTGCCGACTGAGCCGTACGTCTGGTTGTAGTTGGCGAAGTGGCCGACGTAGAGCGAAAACAGCGCCGAGCCGATCAGCCACAGGACTGTCGCCGTCGCCGCGCCGACGCCCACCCAGCGCCACGCGGGCTTGCGACGGTTGGGCGCGTAGCGGTACAGCGCGGCCAGGCCGCCGCCGATCAGGATGGCGAGAATCGGCCAGCGCACTGCGGAGATGCCCATCTGCCACGTCGGCCCGAGCTTGAGCCCGCTGAGTGCCGAGGGCACGATAATGACCGCGATCAGCGCGAGCACGGCGAACACGATCGACGCGGCGGTCAGCACCAGGCTCAGGCCGATCCGCCGGAACAGACTGCGGGTTTCGCGCTCGCCGTATACGACGTTGAGCGCGCGGATGATCGCGTTCGCCCCCTGGCGCGAACTCCACAGCGTCAGCAGAAAGCCGATGATCACGCTGATGCTGAGTGCGCCGCCGGCCGAGCCGGCAAGACCGTGCGCGTGCCCCCGCAGCAAATCGGCCACCCCGGACGGCAGCATGCCGGTGCTCAACAGTTGCTGCACGTCGGCGGGATCGGCAATCAGACCGTATACGGAAATCAGCGCGGTCAGTGCGGGGAAGATCGCCAGCATGCCGTAGAACGCCACCCCGGCGGCGATCAGCGGCAGGTTGTGTTCACCGACCTCGGCCATAGTCCGCCTGCCCGCCGCCCGCCAGCCCGCGCCGGAAATATCGCGGGGATGAGCGCCGGGAACTTCGCTTCCCGTCTTTTTACGCAACATGGATGGATGCATTCCCTTGCCGAAACCGCGCGCAAGCCAATGCTCGACGCGCACTCGTGATTGAGTAAGTTCCAACCTAGCGCGTTGCAGGCGGTATATCTGCGGATTGCGTCACGCTGTCGCAGCGCTAACTCTGCGAGGAGGGTTTGCCCCACAGCGGCCCACGCACGCCGAGCAGGCGGTTGATCAACCAGCCGATGATTGTCAGCAGCACGATGCCGAACATCAGCGCGCCGAGTTGGAACCAGGTGGTAAAAAAACCCAGGCTGACCAGCAGCGCAGTCGAACCGGCAGGCGGATGCGGAGCCTTGAGGAGGTGTTTGAAGAATGCGGTCAGCGCGACCGACAGCGCCGCCGCGGCGAGCCGCTCGGGTGTCACGCCGACATGCATGACAGAGGGCGCGTTGTTCAGACCGAACAGCACCAGCGCAATCCAGCCGCAGATAATCCCGACCGCGTGGCCGATCAACGTGTTGCGCGGCTGCGCGGCCTTGCGCGAGCTGCGCTCGAAAAACAGCATCACGGTCGGCCCGAGGCTCGCGAACAATAGCGGCCAGCGCATGACCTCGGCAATTTCACCGAGAATGGCAAGCGCCGCAAGGCAGCCGAAGAACGCATAAAAAGCCAGTCCCGGACCGCCTAATCGCCGGCCGAGCCAGCCTTTTACGCCCGGAAGTTCCGCCAGTTCCGCGCGTTCGGATTCATCCGCCATCGAACTGCCGCTAGCTGCGGAGCTGCTGGCCGACCTGCATCAGGAAACGGCGCAAGTCCTTGCTGGCGCCGGCAGCAATGCCCACTGCAAGACCCAGCACCACGGCGCCCTTCGGATTCGCGAATATCGCCCGGCTGACATCGGAATCCAGCCGCGTGTCGATCTCGGTTTCGATCCGGTCGACGTAGGTTTGCGGGTCCTTGAAGCGCTCGGCCTGGTGGCGCAGGCCATGCCTCCAGCGAGTGTATGCGCCGGCCAGCATCACGAACAGGCCGGCGGCGATGAACGCGCCGCCGCCGGTCGCGAGGCCCGATGCCCACGGCGCCAGGCCGAAGGCCGCCATCAGGCCGCGATACAGACCGTATGTCAAAAACGCGACGCCGCCCATCGCGATCAGGATCGACGTTCCGCTGATCGCAATCCCGATGAGCAGTGGCAGAGGCTTCTTCTTATTAGCCACGACCGCGGCGGCTTATTTTCGGTCGAGGAGTTTGCCGATCACGAAACCGACGCCGAAGGCCGTCAGCACACTGATCAGCGGGCGCTCCTCGATCTGGTCTTCGACCATCGCCGCGCCCTGCTTCGCCTGATGACGCGCCTTCTCGCCATATTCGCGAACTTTCTCGTAGCCGGCGCGAGCCTGGTGCTCGGCCTCGCGCTTGATCGTATCGGTAAGGGATTTGAGTTCGGATCGCAGCGATTCGACATCGCCTTTGATGGCGTTGATATCCTTCTCGTGGTCAGCCATTGGCTACCTCCATTTTCGTTGGTTCTGCTTCCTTGAGTCACGCTTCCTGCGTCGAAACACGCATTTACACTCTAGCATAGCGCCGTTGCGTCGACTATAGGAAGAAGTATAAAGTCGGGCCGGATTCAACTATGGAGATTACCCTCATGCGGTACGCCGCGTTCCTCGTAACGGTCTTCGTCGCAGCCGCGCTCGCAGGCTGCGGCAACTGGGTCGAAGTGAAGCCGCAGGCACGCGACGTGGCCGTGCTCGATCCGGCGCAGGCGACGAACTGCCAGTATCTCGGCAAGACCAGCACGTCGGTGCTGAACCACGCCGGCTTTTTCCCGCGCAATCCGCAAGCCATCAACGCGGATCTCGTCAACCTGGCGCGAAATAACGCCGTAAAGCTGGATGGCAACGCCGTCGCGCCGCTGGGTCCGCGCGATCATGGACACCAGGTTTTCGGCATCTACCGGTGCGGCGACGTCGCGACCAACCGCGCCCCGCAGACGGCAGGAAGCCCGCAACAGGCCGGTATCAAGACCATTCCCTACACGCCGCCACGGTGATTTGCGCACGCACAGGGCTGGTTCCTTGCAAAATCGCTTTCGGCGACTATGATGGAATTCAAAGGAATCCATCAAACAAGGAGGTTTTCCATGCAATTTCGCAAACTCTGCGCCATCGCGTCGGCGGCTGTGCTGGCAGCATCGTTCGGCGTCGCCTCGGCGCAACAGGATAACGGCCAGAACGCTTCCAACAACGCCAGCGCCAACGGCAACAGCAGTTACAGCATTACCCCGGCCGAACTGACTGAAACGGCCTACAGCGCAGCGGGCATTCTGCATGGCCTGATGCAGCGCTCAGCGGACAAACAAATACCGCAAACCCTGGTCAACCATGCGCGTTGCATCGCGGTGTTTCCCACTGTTTTCAAGGAAGGCCTGATTGTGGCCGGTTCGCACGGTGACGGCATCGTGAGCTGTCGCAATGTGGCGGGCGACTGGCAGGCCCCGGTCTTTTTCGACTTGTCCGGCGGTAGCGTGGGTCTGCAGGCCGGAGCCAAGGTCAGCGACCTGATCGTGCTGTTCATGAACAAGCAGGCGGCGCAGCAGCTGATGGACGGTAATGTCGATTTCGGCGCCAAGGCCAACGTCGCGGCCGGGCCAATCGGCCTGCACGCGCGCGCCAAGACCGCGCCCGCACCAATGGTGGCCTACGAAATCAATTCGTCCGGCGGCTTCGCCGGCGCGGAAGTCAAAGGCACGCGCATCAGCATCGACAAGCCTGCGATGAACAAACTCTACGGCAAGAATGCGCAGCCGAAGCAAGTCCTGTTCCACCGCAGCCAAGCGCCATCGCACGTGCGTATTTATAATGAAGCGCTGCAAAAATTCGCGCCCACCGCTGAATTCGTGAAAAACGAAATTCAGATCAAGGCGCAAACGGCCAAGTAACGCGCTTTCATAATCTTACCTGCAGGCCGATCTCGACCACGCTGCCAGCGGGGATGTGGTAGAAGACGGATTCGTCGACGGCGTTGCGCTTCATAAACGCAAACAGCCGGTCCCGCCAGCGCAGCAGCCTGCGCCAGTTGAAGCCGCCGCCGGGTGGCGGCGGCAGCAGGTTCTGGCGGCCGATGTAGTACGTCGTGTCGTCGAGATCGATCTCCAGGCCCGGCACGTCGAGCGTCTTGAGCTCGGATGGCACGTTGGCGTGCTGCATGAAGCCGTAGTGCAGGATCAGCCGCCAGATGCCGGCGTCGCGGTACGCCTGAATCTCGACCCGGCCGTCTTTTTTAACCTTCGGCACGCTCTCCACCAGCACCGTCAGCAGAACCACCTGCCGATGCAGCGTCTTCGTACGCAGCAGGTGATGGCGCAGCACCGGCGGGGATTCCTCGATATGACCGGTCACGAACACGGCCGTGCCCGGCACGCGCGCCGGCTGTCTCTCGTCGATCTTCTGCAGCAGTTCGCCCATCGGCATCGTGTCGTCTGCCAGCTCCGCGCGCAATTGCAGGCTGCCGCGCCGCCAGGTCAGCATAACGATGAAAAACAGCCCGCCGATGCCGAGCGAAAACCACCCGCCCGTCGGCACCTTGGTCAAGTTCGCGCCCCAGAACGCGAGGTCGATCGTCAGGAACCCGATCAGCCCGGCCAGCGCGCCGATCCTGCTCCAGCCGCCGCGCTCGAGTGCGATGTTAAACGCGAGTACTGTTGTGACCGCCATCGTCGCGTTGACCGCCACACCGTAGACGTTCGACAGCCGGCTCGACGAGCGAAACGCCAGCACCAGGAATATCGCCCCGGCGAGCAATATCCAGTTGACGATCGGCACGTAGATCTGGCCGCGCGTTTCCGCCGACGTCTGTTCCACCCGCACACGCGGCATCTGGCCCAGTTGCACCGCTTGGCGCGTAAGCGAAAACGCGCCGCTGATCGCAGCCTGCGAGGCGATGATCGTCGCCGCGGCCGCAATCGCGGTGAGCGGATACAAGAACCAGCTCGGCGCCAGTTTGAAAAACGGCTGCGCCGCCGGCACTCCGGAAAGCAACAGCGCGCCCTGGCCGAAATAGTTGAGCACCAGCGCCGGCAGAATAAAGCCGAACCACGCGCGCCGGATCGGCGGCCGGCCGAAATGGCCTAGATCGGCGTAGAGCGCTTCGGAGCCGGTGACCGCGAGGAAGGCTGCCGCCAGCACGAGATAACCGGCGACGCGGTTGCGGATGAAAAAATCGACCGCCAACACCGGGTTGACCGCGGCGAAAATCCGCGGCTCGCCGATAATGTTGGTCAGGCCCAGCGCCGCGATCAGCAGAAACCACACCAGCATCACCGGCCCGAAGATCGCACCGATGCGCGCGGTGCCGCGCGTTTGCAACGCGAACAGCCCCACCAGAATGATGAGCGTCAGCGGCACGACGTAGCGCTCGAAATGCGGGTCGGCGACGGTCACGCCCTCGATCGCGCTCAGAATCGAGATGGCCGGCGTGATCATGATGTCGCCGTACAAGACCGCGGCGCCCGCCAGCCCCAGCAGGATCAGCGCGCGCCGGCGCGGCCGGCCGAGGTCGTGCCACGGCTTCAGCAGCGCGAACAGCGCGAAGATGCCGCCCTCGCCGTGGTTGTCGGCGCGCAACACGAAGATCACATACTTCAAGGACGCGATCAGGATCAGCGCCCAGAAAATGATCGAGACGACGCCGTAGATGTTCGCCGGGCTCGACGCAATGCCGCGGCTGGGGTCGAAGCAGGCGCGCAGCGCGTAAATCGGGCTGGTGCCGATGTCGCCGTAGACCACGCCGAGCACTGCCAGCAGAACCGGCGGGCGAATCCGGCGCTTGCCGCCGTCGCGCTCGCCCGTTTGCGCTTCGCTTTCGCGCTTTTCCGCGTCGGTACGCGGGTCCGTTTCCACGTTGTTCGAGGCAGGCTTGGCGTCGTCCATGACTGATGGCGGCTACGGTTTCAGCAAAAATGTCGCCTGCAGGCTCGCTTCGACCTCGATCGTCCCCGGCTCCGTCGGGCTCGGGCTTTTCGCCGCAAAGCTCGCCGCTCGCATCTGCAACGGCCGCGGCGACGGCGCGGACTGCTCCGTCACCGAATACACCTTGCCGAGTTCCGCGCCAAACGCCTGCGCGAGCTTTCCGGCCTTGGCTTTGGCGTCCGCCACCGCGCGCGCGAACGCCTCGTCGCGCAGTGCCGCGGGCTTGCTGTAACGCGCCGACACGCCGCTGATGCGGTTGACGCCCGCCTGGACCAGCGCGCTCAGCAGTTGGTCGTACTTGCCGATGTCGCGCAGGGTCAGCGAGACTTCGCGGCGCACGTCATAGCCAAGCAGCCGCGGCGGCTTCGACTGGTAATCATATTGGGGCGAGATCGAAACACGGGTCGAGGCGATGTCGGCCTCGGCAATGCCGAAGCGCTTCGCGACCGCCACGGCCTGGGCCGTATGCCGATCGACATAGCGCTGCGCCGCTTCGATATCCTTGTCGCGCTTCTCGACCGACAGATGAATGTCGAACACATCGGGTACGACCTGCACGCGCCCCTGCCCCGACACCGTGATGTGCGGCTTGGCAGGCATCCCCTGCGCGAACACCGGCACCGATAGTAGCGCCAGGCAACATGTTAAGATAATTTTCATTCCAGGACCCTCTTTTCGATTGCCGCCTCAAAGGTATCCCATGACCGCCGACTTCGCCACCACCTACCCCGCGCACATCGACACGATCCGCCGGCGCTTCGACGCCGCACTCGCCGACACCGGTTACGACCGCGTCATCATTTACTCGGGCGGCCTGCGCGAACATTTCCTTGACGACAGCGAGGTGCGGTTCAAGGTCAACCCGCACTTCAACGCCTGGTTGCCGGTCACCGACAATCCGTACTGCTACATTATTTACGAGGCCGGCCAGACGCCGATTCTGCTGTTCTACCGGCCGGAAGATTTCTGGCACAAGCCGCCGGAAGCGCCGGATGCCTACTGGACGCAGTACTTCGATATCCGCTTCATCACGCAGCCCGACGACATCCGGCAACATCTGTCCGCGACGCCGCGGCGTCCGGCCTTCATCGGCGAAGGGGAAGCACGCTTTGCCGACTGGAAGGTGGGAGAGGCGAACCCGGCCGACCTGCTCCACTACCTGCATTACGACCGGGCCTACAAGACGGATTACGAACTGGCCTGCCAGCGCGCCGCCAACCGTCGCGGCGTCCGCGGTCATCTCGCCGCCGCAGCGGCATTCCGCGATGGCGCGAGCGAATTCGACATCCTGCTGGAATTTCTGAAGGCGACTGACCACACCCAGGAAGAGCTGCCGTACAGCGCGATCATCGCGCTCAACGACCATGCGGCGACGCTGCACTACCAGCTCTTCGAGCATCAGCGTCCCGAGCCGCGCCACTCGTTCCTGATCGACTCCGGCGCAAGCGTCAACGGCTACGCATCCGACATCACGCGCACCTACTCGGCGGCAGACGACGAATTCGCCGAACTGATCGCCGCGCTGGACGAGGACCAGCAGGCGCTCGGCCGCGAAGTGCGCGCCGGCATCGACTACCGCGACCTGCACCGGCAAGCGCACCACCGCATCGCCCGGCTGCTCAAGCAATTCGACTTCGTCCGCATGGAACCCGACGCCATAGTCGAAACCGGCATCTCCAGCACCTTCCTGCCGCACGGCCTCGGCCACTTCCTCGGCATCCAGGTGCACGACGTCGGCGGCTTCCAGAAAGACCGCAGCGGCGCAACGATTCCGAAACCGGAAGGTCACCCGTTCCTGCGCCTGACGCGCACGCTCGAGCCGCGCGAAGTGCTGACCATCGAGCCGGGCCTGTACTTCATCGCGCCGCTGCTCGACAAACTCAAGCGCGGTGAGCACAGTCGCGACATCAACTGGGAGAAAGTCGACGCGTTCCGCCGCTACGGCGGCATTCGCATAGAAGACAACGTCGTCGTCACCGACGGCGAGCCGGAGAACCTGACGCGCGACGCGTTTGCAGCTTAAATATCGAGCGGGCTGCGTACGCCGCGGCCGCCGCGATTCAAAACGTGAGTGTAAATCATCGTCGTCTGCACGTTCTTATGTCCGAGCAGTTCCTGCACCGTCCGAATGTCGTAGCCACTCTGCAACAGGTGAGTTGCGAAGGAGTGTCGCAACGTGTGCGGCGTCGTCGGCTTGGCAATATTGGCACGCAGCGCTGCCGTCTTTACCGCGCGCTGGACGCTCTCCGCCTGGATGTGATGGCGGCGCACTGCGCCGGACCGCGGATCGGTAGAACGGCCACGCGATGGAAATACGAACTGCCAGCCCCAAGCCTTGTCCGCGTTCGGATACTTTCGAGCAAGCGCATCCGGTAAATGCACAGCCCCATAACCCTCGGCCAAGTCCCGATCGTGTAGCACCTTGATCCGGTCGAGATGGTCCCGTAGAGGCAGGAGAACGTTCTCCGGCAGCACTGTCACCCGGTCCTTGTTGCCCTTCCCGGCACGGACCAGAATCTCTCGCCGCTCGAATTCAACATCCTTGACACGCAGCCGGAGCCCTTCAAGCACGCGAAGCCCGGAGCCGTACAGCAAACTCACAATGAGCCACATCGTCCCGGAAAGCTCATCCAGCAGGGCCCGCGCCTCACGCTGCGTCAGGACAACCGGCAAGCGTTTGGCTGTTTTTGCAGGCGTCACACCGTCGAGCCAGCGCAACTTGACGCCAAGCACCTCCTTGTACAAAAAGAGGAGCGCGGCGCGTGCCTGGTTCTGCGTCGACGCAGAAACATTTCTCTCAACCGCCAGGTAAGTCAGAAACGCCTCCACCTCCGGAACGCGCATATCTTTCGGATGACGCTTGTGATGAAAAAGGATGAAGCGCCGAGTCCAGTCCACGTAAGCCTCCTCGGTCCGGATGCTATAGTGCCTGGCGCGAATTTTCTGCCGTAATTGGTCGAGCAACCTCGGCTTCCTGTAAGTCTGCGCTGCGTACTCCATCCGATTTATTTTAGGACGTACTAAATTCAGCGGTCAATGCAAATACGGCGTTTCTGTGTCGGTATTTGCTCTTAGGCGACTTACAGAGCTATATTGCAAGTCGTCTAAATAGAGTTATGCATAAGCATGAGCAGTAGCGCAATAATAATCGATCTGCCGAAAGATCACTTCACGCTGTTCGACGCCACCCGTGACGGCCTGCCCGAGATCATCGTAGTGAACGATGCTTTGCTAGCGTTTCAGCGCATGGATGTCTTCCCTTGGCATCTTCGCGTGCGGCTGGATGCGAAAGAGCTAGCGGAGAACGGCATGCCAACTCGCGATGAGAGTCAGCTTCTCTTCGAGGTTGGAGATCGAGTTGACGAGGTCGTACTGGCTGGTCGTACAAACTCTGGAGCAAAGAATGCATTGTTCCTAGCTCGGAGCACATGGAACGAACTTCGTGAACTCCATTACTATGTCCACGATCCAGAGATCACGCATACTGCCCTGCAGGCACTGATTGAATCCGGTCATCATAAGCGTCATTGGGAGTATCAGATGAAACAAGATCCGCAGTGGGAGGAAGCTGGTTGGATTTTTCGTCTGTTTCCGCTGGCAAACGGCCAAAATGCATAACATCGCGCTGCAGCCGACCGCATTAACCGCTGGCGCGGTTAATGTCCCCTCCGCGGGCTTCGCCCGCTCCGGCGGCGGCTGAGCTAGGGCGCTAGAGGTAAAATGAAGCCGAAAGATTTGACTACGGTTGCTCTTCGTGTCTTGGCGGTCTTTGTCGCCTCGCAAGCGTTTGTATATCTAGCGGAAGCTGCAACATTTTTAGCCGTTCCTCCGGAGAATCGGTCCGGGCCACCGCTTTCGGCACTCGCCGGCGCTTGGCTTGTTGCCCCGTCGATCGCGGCTTTAGCCATTTGGATTGCGGCACCTTACCTTTCGCGGCTTGCGACGCGTGGAATTGACCCAGAGCCAATAACCCGCGTGGACGTTAACACCATTTCAAACATTGCGCTGACGATAGCAGGTATCGTAATTTTTCTCCTTGCCTTACCTGGTCTCGTTGTCAACATTGGTCGTGCTTTCGGTCCCCCTGGCACGTTTGCAGCATGGTGGCTCGTCGCAAGCGCACTAAAGCTCTTGCTTGGTTTGGCACTCATCGTCGGTTCACAAAATATTTCGCGGTTTTTGCTTCGGTTGCGCTATGCGGGC
>DASSTE010000013.1:0-6590 GCA_035708085.1 Gammaproteobacteria bacterium
GGACGGTCAGGCGGCCATGCAGGGAGCCGCGCCGGCCGTGGCGGATCATGTCGCCGACGCGATCGCGGCTGGAGGCTTCGCCGACGATGCAGTGATCAATCCTGATGCCGCGTCCCGCGAGCGTTTCGACGACGCGGGCGGTGCCGTCCACGGCCATGCCTTCTTCATCGCTGGTGATCAGGAATGCAAGTGAGCCTTGGGGTTCGCCGCCGGCGACGAAGTCTTCTGCCGCGACGATCATGGCGGCCAGGGCGCCTTTCATGTCCGCGGCGCCGCGGCCATAAAGATGTCCCTCGCGAATGGCCGGGGTAAATGGCGGTGTCGCCCAAGCGCTTTCGGGGCCGGGCGGCACGACGTCGGTGTGGCCGGCGAAAACGACCAGCGGAGCGTGGTTGCCCAACCGGGCCCAGAGGTTCGAAACTGATCCGAAAGGGAGGTGCTCGATCGCGAATCCAGCTTTCGCCAGGCGCGCGGCGATCATTGCCTGGCACCCGGCATCATCCGGTGTCACAGATCGCCGCGCGACCAAACTCTCCGCCAACTCTACCGGATCGCGCAGCACCTTTTACCCTTGACCCCTTACCCTTCACCCGCGCTGCGAAGCAGCGCATTCAAACCGACTTTCGCGCGCGTCTTCGCGTCCACACGCTTGACGATGATCGCGGCGTACAGGCTGTAGCGACCGTCGCTCGCCGGCAGATTGCCGGGCACGACCACGGCCCCGGCCGGTATGCGACCGTAGCTGATTTCGCCGCTTTCGCGGTCGTAGATGCGAGTGCTTTGGCCGACGTAGACGCCCATCGACAGCACCGCGCCACGTTCGACGATGACACCTTCGACGACTTCCGAGCGTGCGCCGATGAAGCAGTCGTCTTCAATGATGGTCGGCGTGGCCTGCAGTGGTTCGAGCACGCCGCCGATGCCGACGCCGCCGGCAATGTGAACATTCGCGCCGATTTGCGCGCACGAGCCGACCGTCGCCCATGTGTCGATCATCGAGCTGGCGCCGATGCGGGAACCGATGTTGATGTAGCTGGGCATCAGCACCGCGCCCGGCTCGATGAACGCGCCCCGCCGCACCGTGGCCGGCGGCACGACACGCACGCCTTCGCGTTCAAACGCGGCGGTGTCGTGGTGGCTGTACTTGAGCGGGACCTTGTCGAAGTAGCGCCCGTCCCCCTGTTGCATTACCCCGTTCGGGACGATGCGGTACAGCAGCAGGACGGCTTTCTTGATCCACTCGTGACAGATCCAGCCAGCGGGTGTCGGTTCGGCCACGCGCAATGTGCCGCGGTCGAGCCGGTCGATGACGGTTTCGACCGCGCTGCGGACGGTGGCATCGCATTGCGTCGGACTGAGTTCGGCGCGCTGCTCGAAGGCGGCGTCGATTGTTGTTTTCAGGTCGGCGTCAGTCATGGCGCCGCCAATCTTATTACAGCGACGGCCTTCGGCGCGACTCAAAGTCGATTTCGCGTTTTTCCTGGCAAGCCAGGCAGAACCGTGCGGCGGGCTCTGCGCGCAGCCGCTCTCGTTCGATATGCGCGCCGCAGTTTTCGCACAGGCCGTATTGACTGTTGTCGAACTTGGTCAGCGCGTGCTCGACCGATTCCAGTTCGCGCGATTCGCGCTCGATACTGTCAAATTCCAGGCTCTTGACCAGGTCGTAGACGGACGCTTCGCCCGCGTCGCGCACGCGATGCGCAATGTCGCGGAATTGGTCCTCCTCCGATTCAAGCAGTTGCTGCTCGATCGCGCCGCGCAGTTCCGCGCGTTGCTGGCGGAGCGCATTTTCCATTTCGCCGTAATCGGCTGCTTCGGCCATATGTCTCTCCTTGGCGTGAGTTCCCCGTAGTTGATTACGCGCGGCGGCGCGCATCGCGACGTTGCAGCCGGTCGAGCCGCTGGCGCGGAACTTTGAGGTTCGCGGCGTGGTGGTCGATGTCCTGCCACGGATCCTGTTTCTGGCCGAGACGCCGGAAGATGTTTTTAATGCCATAGCGATCGGAACGTAGTTTGGCGTCGTCGAGCGCATCCCATTCGAGCGGCGTCGCGATCGGCGCGCCGGGTTTGGCTCGCACGGCGTACGGAGCGATCGCGGTCTGGCCGTAGGCGTTGCGATAGGTGTCGATAAACAGGCGGCCGCCGCGCTTGCTTTTGCGCTGCTCGGTCGTGAGATGCTCGGGCGCGCGGGCGGCGAGCAGTTCGGCGACGCCGTGAGCGAACCCCCGGGCTGCTGCAAAGTCCGCGCGGCGGTCGAGCGGTGCGACGACGTGCAATCCGCGCGAGCCGGTGGTCATCAGAAAGCCGACCAGGCCGAGGTCGAGCAGCAGTTCCGACAGCATCTTCGCCGCTGTGCGCACGATGTCGAACGTAGTATCGGGCCCCGGGTCGAGATCGAAGATGAGCCGATCCGGATGGTCGGGCCGGTCGACGCGCGACAGCCAGATGTGAAACGTGCTCACCTGGCTCGCGAGATAGATCAGGTCCGCTGGACTGCGGCAGACGCAGTAATTCGCCACGTCCTCCTTGCCGAGGCGCACGCGCTCGATCCAGCCGGGAAAGTAATCCGACGCGTTCTTCTGAAAGAAGCCGCTCTCGCCGACGCCTTCCGGAAAGCGGTACAACGTCAGCGGCCGACCGGCGACGTGCGGCAGCATCACGTCGGCGATGCGCGCGTAATAATCCACGAGGTCGCCCTTGGTCAGCCCCGCGTCCGGAAACAGTAGCTTGTCCCGATGCGAAATTTCGAAGCTGTGCCCGCCGACCTTCATGCGAAAAATGATAGCCGTTGCGGCCCGGCTGCCACACCGGGGGTTGCCCTACTGCCGGCGCCCGAACCGGTTTCGATTGCGCCGCCTTGCCACCTAAGGTACAAAGTCCCGCATGGAAGGCTCATCAAGGCTGGTGGTACTGGCCGCGCTTAGCGGCAACGCGGTGATCGCGGTGATCAAGTTCGTCGCGGCATTTTTGAGCGGCAGCGCCGGCATGTTTTCCGAAGGCATTCACTCGACCGTTGATACGGCCAACCAGGCCCTGCTGCTGTACGGCATGCACCGCGCGAAGCGGCCGGCCGACGAGGATTTTCCCTTTGGCTATGGCAAGGAGGTCTATTTCTGGAGCTTCGTCGTGGCGGTCCAGCTGTTCGGCATCGGCGCCGTGTTCTCCGTGTACGACGGAGTGCAGCACATTATCAGCGGGTCGGCGCTCGAGGACGCGCGCGCCAGCTATATCGTGCTGGGCCTTGCGCTGGTGTTCGAAGGCTCGAGCTGGGCTTTTGCGCTGTACAACTTTTCCCGTGAGAAGGGCGGACGCACCTACTTCGAGGCGATCCGACGCGGCAAGGACCCGACGATGTTCATGGTGCTGTTCGAGGACACGGCGGCGATTCTCGGCATCGCGGTCGCCTTCCTCGGCGTGTTTCTCACCGCGTACACCGGCAACGAATGGTTCGACGGCATCGCCTCGATTCTGATTGGCGTGATTCTGGGTGTGACGGCGGCGCTTCTCGGGCGGGAAGTCAAAGGGTTATTAATCGGCGAGAGCGCCAATCGGCCGGTCGTGCGCGGCATTCGCGAACTGGCGTTGTCATTTCCGGAGATCGACGCGATTCACGAAACGCTGACGATGCACGTCGGGCCGGAGTTCATCCTCGTCAACATCAGCGTTGCGTTCAAGAACGAAATTAGTGCGCGCGAGGTGGCCGATGCGGCCGCGCGGCTGGATCGGGACATCAAGGCCCGGTTCCCGCACGTGAAGCGCGTGTTCATCGAGGCGGAGAGTGGTTTCAAACCAATCGCCCAGGCCGTGGACCAGTCAAATGGATGACTTGATGGCATTGTCGCCGTTTGCGCGCAAGGTGATCGTGGCCGTCGGGCTCGTCATTCTCGCGTTCGTCATCATTTATTTCCTGAACGTCGTCAGCTATGGGTTGCTGGTGCTGTTCGCCGGCGCGCTTTTTGCGGTGCTGCTGCACGGCCTGGCGCGACTGCTGTTTCTGAACACGCCGGTGCCGCCCGGGTGGGCGTTCGGCATTGTCGTTGTCGGCATTGCGCTGCTGGTTGCGCTGGCCGGCAGCGTCGGCGGAATGCGCGTGGCGCAGCAGGCGCCCAAGCTCAGCCGCCAGGTCAGCAAGTCACTCGACCAGCTTCATTCGCAGTTGCGGCGCAGCGAGCTGGGGCGCAAGGCGCTGGAGTCGGTGCAGCCGCAGGGGAACAGTGCGCAAGGGGCGCAGACGCCGCCGACAAGCAACACGCTGTCATTCGGCGCGACGATTGTGCAGCATGTGCGCGGTCTGATCGCGATCACGATCGGCGCGATCACCGACATCTTCATTGTGCTGATCGTGGGGATATATCTGGGTTCCGCGCCGGACTATTACATCCGCAGTGCATTGCGGCTGGTACCGATCGGCAAGCGAAAGCGATTCCACGAGCTGTTCGAAACGCTCGGCCACGCGCTCAGACGCTGGCTGCTCGGCCGCTTCCTGTCGATGATCTTCACCGGCATTCTCACCACGGTCGGCCTGTCGTTCCTGAACGTTCCGCTTGCGGTGCTGCTCGGCATGATCGCCGCCGCTCTGACGTTCATTCCGTATCTCGGCGCGATCATCTCGGCGGTACCCGCGATCCTGATCGGGCTGCTGCAGGGCCCGACGACGGCGCTCTACGTCGGCCTGTTATATCTCGCTGCACACACGCTCGAGGGCTACGTCATCTCGCCGCTCATTCAGCGGCGGGTCGTGCATCTCGCCCCGGCCTTTCTGATCGGCGTGCAGCTTCTCGGCGGGCTGATGGCGGGCATCATCGGCATTATCCTCGCCGCGCCGCTCGCGGTGACGATCACCATCATCGTCCAGGTGCTCTACATCGAAGATATCCTCAACGATACGCCGCACGTGCTCGGGGAGGAGTAGTGGCCTGAAAAACCAGTGGCTTCAGTCGCGCGTGACGATGATGTAGATCGCATGAATGACGCCGGGAATGTAACCGAGGATCGTCAGCAGAATGTTGATCCAGAACTGCGCGCCGAGGCCGACCTGCAGGAACACGCCGAGCGGCGGGATGATGATCGACAGAATGATGCGGATCACGTCCATGGTGTTGGTTCTTCCTTAAATTGAGGCGGCAAATCCATTCCGGTAGCGCCCGGTGTTTTCTCCTTTATAACTCCACCACAAGGCCGCAATCCGGGACGCCGTCACGCTTGCGCCGGTCGAGCGGCGGCGGGGTCTCCTCACCTAAAAGCTGGTAAGCTTGCGCCGCATGTCTATCCGGGTTCTTCCTGAGCAATTGATCAACCAGATCGCCGCCGGCGAGGTCATCGAGCGGCCGGCGTCGGTGGTCAAGGAGCTGGTTGAGAACAGTATCGACGCCGGCGCGCGATCGATCGAAGTTGAGGCCGACCGGGGCGGCATCAGCCGGATGCTGGTGCGCGATGACGGCTGCGGCATCGGCAAGACCGAGTTGGCGCTGGCGCTGGCGCGGCACGCGACCAGCAAGATCGCGGCACTCGCCGACCTCGAGCGCGTCGGCACGCTCGGCTTTCGCGGCGAGGCGCTGCCGAGTATCGGCTCGGTGGCGGAAATGAGCCTGACGTCGCGGGCGCGCGGCGCGGCAGACGCCTGGCACATTCGCACGGACGGGCGCGGCGGCCTCAGCGAACCGGCACCGGCCGCGCATGCCGACGGCACCACGGTCGAGGTGCGCGAGCTGTTTTTCAGCGTCCCGGCGCGGCGCAAGTTTTTGCGCACCGAGGCGACGGAGTTCGGCCACCTGGAAACGGTGCTCCGGCGCCTGGCGCTGAGCCACTACGACGTACGCTGGCGGCTAACGCACAACGGCCGCGAGGTCTGGCGGCTGCCGCTGTGCGACGATCGCGCGGCGAGCGAGTCGCGTATCGCGGCGTTGTGCGGCGGCGATTTCATTGACCACACGCTGTACATCGAGCATGAGCGCGGCGGCGTCGGCCTGCGCGGGTGGATCGGCCTGCCGACTGCGGCGCGCGCACGCACCGACCGACAGTACTTTTACGTCAATGGCCGCATGGTGCGCGACAAGCTGATCGCGCACGCGGTGCGCCAGGCGTACGACGACGTGCTGTTTCACGGTCGCCATCCGAGCTTCGTGCTGTATCTCGAGATCGACCCGGCGCTGGTCGATGTGAACGCGCATCCGGCCAAGCACGAGGTGCGCTTCCGCGACGGCCGCCGGGTGCACGACCAGATCTTCCACGTGTTGCACGAAGCGCTGGCGACGACCCGGCCAAAGGCGGAGCGGCCGAGTCTCGGGCCGGCGGCACACGCGGGTCACGCCGAGGCTTTGCCGGAACGCCCGCCGCCGCAACAGGCGCGCTTCGCGATGCCGGAGCGGACGGGTAGCGTGGCGGAAAGCCTGGCGACTTACGCGCGTCTCGCAGAAGCAGCGCCTGAACCCGCGGTGGCGCACGAATCGCCCGAACCAGATGACGAGCCGCCGCTCGGCATCGCGATCGGCCAGTACCGCGGCATCTACATCCTTGCGCAGCGCAGCGACGGACTGGTGCTGATTGACATGCACGCGGCGCACGAGCGCGTCACGTACGAACACATGAAA
>DASSTE010000014.1:0-7722 GCA_035708085.1 Gammaproteobacteria bacterium
TCGGGCGCGACCCATTCGGCTTTCCCGCGCAGCGGCAGTTGAAACGGCGGACAGGTCATGCCGCTGTCGCCCGCCCACGCCGGTACCGCCGCCGGCAGCGTCGCCAGCAACAGCATCGCCGCCCATCGCACGCCGACGGACGCGTGGCGCCGCCATGCGATTGCCGGTGCGATGATTCGCGACGGAAAATCGTGGCCGCTCGTCATGAGCCCCCCAGCCGATCGGGCGGCACGATATCGGGCTCGATCTTGCCGAATTCGATCGTCGCCAGCTCCGGCGCGACGACGGCCATCACGTCGAGCAGCGCCTTGACCGCGACGTTATCCAGAATCGACGTCGGCAGCAGACCCTGCACCTGCTTTTTCACCATTTCCGGACCGTTTGCATTCCAGGCGTTCGCCAGGATCACGTCCTTGTCCGTGAACGTAAGGCCGAAATTGTCGAAGGTCTGCAGATTGCTGGTATCACCCAGCGGTGCACCAAAACCCTTGACGTTGACTGCCGACAGCGTCGCGGTGCCGCTGTAAAGCCCGTCCATTTCGAGCGTGAACGGTCCGATCGCGTCGAGCACGTCGACCGCAAAGCCGAGCAGATCGTTTGCGGTACCAGGCGATTTGCCGTTGCTGATATCGCCATTCCAGCTCTGCAGCATCGAGTTGCCGACGCGGTCCTTCCACAGCACAGGGTCGGTGAACTTGTCCTGCATCTGCTGCTGAATCGTCTCGGTGGTCCTGACGTTCGACTCCCAGTCCACGCTGGAATCGTCGCCGCCGTACCACACCGTGCGCTCCCATGCCGCATAGCGTGCGCCCTGGACCGTCGCCGCCTTCATGTCGATGAACTTGCCGAGTATCGGGATCAGCAGAAACACCGGAATCAGGAACAGCGCGGCGCCGATCACGAACTCGGTCATCGCCTGGCCGCGCGGCAAACGGCGCGTTCCGCGGCGCGCTACCACAGTTGCTCTCCGAGAATCGACGAGGCCTGCTCGATCACGTTGTTGGGCAGCAGATGTACTTGCCAGTACGGGTTGTAGAGGCTGCCGTATTCGGTCTTGCCGTCGGAACGGCCCCACAGATCCGTCGGCCGCGAGAAATAGGCTCCGGCCTTCGACAGCGCCCGGAGCTGGTTCTGCTCTGCGTCGTCCGGCAGATAAAGATCACCGCCGCCCGTTCCAACGTTGAGCGGCGCCTGATTACTGGTCGGGATCTTGCTCGAATCCTTCTTCACTTCGATCACGAGACCCGGCGCATCAAAATCTTCATGGCCGGAACCGCTCTTGCGATCGCTGACATCCATGTACTTCTTAAGCCCGGCGTTGGTATCGAGCCCCTTGCCCGGACCTTCGGCCAACTGGATCGCCGCCGGGACTGCGGTAAACGGATTCACATAAGCACCGCCGTAGGCCTCGGCGGCGTTATGGTTGAAATTATTCTGCGGTTGAAGATTCGCCGACGAACCACTGTAGGCCTGCGCGGCGCCGTGGCCCATCGGCAGGATGAGCGGAATCGGAATCGGAACCGGCACGCCGAAAACCGGAATCCAGATCATTACTATGACGAACAGACCGGTTGCGTCCAGCGCGGTCCACGCCTTCTTGTTCAGGTTGCCGCCGGTCTTCAATTCGGTGCCGCCGCTGTGATAGGCGAGCATCAGCATCGTGCCTTCGTTGTACGGTATCAGCCGGGTCGGATCGAGAAGCGACGGCGTTATCCACGGATAGCTGCGGAACTTCGCGAACTCGTCGTTCGACGCGAACTGGGTGACATTCGCGAAACGGTCACTGGAACCGCCCTGCGCACTATCGGCACTGCCGGTGGTGCCGGTCAGCGTCGGATCGAAGCGTTTCGTGAACTTGTACCAGTCGGCCGCATGCAGCGCCGCGAATGCGACTTCGGCCGGCGACAGGCTGACTTCGGCGTCCGGATCGTTGGCCTTGACGACGTCGTTGACCGTCTGCACCAGATTCACCACGGTCGCCAGGTGATATGCATACGAGCCGTCGGACAATGCGTCGATCAGGTAATCCAGCCCCTTGACCATCAAGGGCGCCACCTTGTCCATCACGTTCTGAAAACTCTTTGCGACCTTGCCGAGTACCTTGAACGGCACGCTCCACATCGCACCCAGCGGTGACAGCTTCGCGAATATCCGCGGAATGGCCGAGAACTCACCGTTGAAACTGTTGTTGTAGTTGCGCGCCCAGGAAGTGAGGCCGACGATCTGCGACACCGCGACCTGGTTCGCGACCATCGCGCGGTTGGCGTAAGCGGAGAAGTTGTAGTCGCGCGCCTCGGTCAGCGCGCCACTGTAGGCCGCGGCGTCGGCGGTGTTCTGCAGCTTCATCTTGGAGGTGGCGAGCTGACCGACGCTGTACATCGTGACCAGCGACAGCAACACAACGGCCAGCATCACCGTAATGAAGATGAGCGCCTGACCCCGTTGTTTGCGCGATGCCAAAGGCTTGCGCGGCATGACCCTCCCTCACGCCGGATGCGGAGCGGCCGCCAGGCCACTCCGTAAACCGTCAACCTGCAGCCGGATTACTTCTGAACGTCGTTGTTGTACTTGCCCATCGTTTTGTCTTCGGTGGACTCGCTCGTCGCCTGCTGGGCCGCGGTCTGCGCATTACTGATGTTCGACTGAGCGTTCTTGCCCGCAAGCTCATTCGCCATGCCGGCGGTCTGGCTGCGCACGGTCTTGCCGAAGTAGCTGTAGACGCCGATCGCGGCAATCGCGATCAGCGCGACGATGATGATGTATTCGGTCATGCCCTGACCGGACTGACGGGACTTGACGCGGGAAACGGCACGGCTGATAGCAGTTTTGACGGTCTGCATGGCACTACCCTCCACTTCTTATGACGTTGTGATGATGGACCCCCCCGGGGCGGCCGACTGAGCCATTCCGGTACTCGTAAGATGCTATCATATTCCCCTCTGGGGCGGCGTGAATTTTTACCGCTTTCAGCGATAAATTGCGCGCCCGCAAGCGCGGCGTGATTGCGGCGCAACACCAGCGCTTCCGGCGCGGAATGCTGCCGGCCGGCGAGTCGCAATCCGCCCGCACGAACGGCCCGGCCGTGGTCAGAAAGTGCTGGATGCGGCTTCCTTGCGCTGCTGCTGATCGAGGTGCTTGAAATCGCGCAGCCGCGCTTCGGCGCTCGATTTCTCATAGAAGTTGGCGCCCGGCGTCTTGAGCGCGATCTGCAGCTGCTCGATCGCCGCCGGCAGGCTGCCGATCTGCGCGTACGCTTCCGCCATTGCGCTGTGCGCCTGAAACGGCTTATTGAGGTCGGAATAGGCCTGCGCCTGCAGCCGGTAGAGCTTGTCGTCCGGCGCGTCCTGCAGCTTGCCGGTGACGAAATCGAGCGCGGCCTTCGTTTTGTGCACGCGCAGCAGCGCGCCGGCATAGCCATAGATCAGCGCGCGGTAGTTCGGAAATGATGTCAGCGCCGTGCGATAGGCTTGCACCGCACCCGCCGTGTCGCCCGCGTTCATCTTCAGTTCCGCGCCCAGCGCCTCGACGATCGGGCTCGAAGGCGCCAGTTTGCGCAGCGTGGCGAACTCGGTTTCAGCGCGCTTGTAATCCCGATTGCGCATCAGCGCGATCACCAGCCCATAGCGTGCCGCCGCCTCATTCGAATATCGTTTCTGCGAAACACTGCCCTGGAAAAACGTCAGCGCCTGCTGCGAGCTGTCGAGCAGCGCCCGCAGCCGCGCACGGATCAGATCGAACGCGAGGCTGTCCGGAACCTGCTTGTACGGCAGATTCTGCACCCGGTCCTCGAGGTAGGCGATACGTTCGTAGGTCAGCGGGTGGTCCTGCAGATATGACGGCGCGGCGCTGGCCTCCGAAAAGCGACTCGCCCGTTCCAGGCGCTTGAAAAACGCCACCATCGCACGCGGATCGAATCCCGCCTTCTCCAGAATCTGCACGCCGACCTGGTCGGCTTCGCGCTCGTTGCTGCGCGAGAACTTGAGCTCGCTCTGGATCGCGCCCGCCTGCGAGCCGGCAATTGCCGCTTCCGAAAGATCGGAATTGGAGCGCGCCGCAAGTATGCCGAGCGCCAGCGCTGCCAGCGACATCATCATCGTCTGTTTCTGGTGCGCCAGCCGGCGCGACATGTGATGCTGCGAGATGTGGCCGATTTCGTGTGCAATCACGCTGGCGAGCTCCGATTCGCTCTGCGCCGCCAATATGGTGCCGGTGTTGACGCCGATATAGGCGCCGGGCAGCGCGAACGCGTTTATCTGGTCGTCGCGCATCAAAAAGAAATGGAAATTCTTGGTATCAACCGGGCTGTTCGACACCAGCCGGTAGCCCAGATCGTTGAGATAATCGGTCGCTTCGGTATCGTCGTAGTACTCGGAACCGGCACGGATGTCGTGCATGGCCTGGCGGCCAATTTCCTGCTCCTCCTGCGGCGACAGCGTCGCCTCGGACACGTCTCCGAGATCCGGAAGATCCGCCGCGTACGTGCGCAGCGCGACGGCCAGCAGCAACAGCATGATTACACTCAAAAGCCTCATGAGTGCTATGATAATTCGGCTCTTGCGTTGGTTCCTAGTACATCGGGGATTTGAGATTGGGGATTTGGAAACCACTCGCGGCATGCAGCGCCGGAAACCGGTCCTGACCCCTAATGCCCAATCCCTACTCACTAATCCCGCCCCATATGGCCCAGCTCACCCACTTCGACGCCGACGGCCGGGCCCACATGGTCGACGTGGCGGCGAAAGCCGAAACGCATCGCGTCGCGCGCGCCACGGGCCGCATCGTGATGGCGCCGCAAACGCTGGAGATGATCGTCGCCGGCAGTGCGAAAAAAGGCGACGTCCTCGGGGTCGCCCGCATTGCGGCGATCCAGGCCTCGAAGCGCACCGCGGAGCTGATTCCGCTCGCGCATCCGCTGCCGCTGACCCGCATCGGCGTCGAATTCGTGATTGATTCCGCTCAAGCGGCGGTCGAATGCATCGTGACCGCTGAAACCGTCGCCCGCACCGGCGTCGAAATGGAGGCGCTGACGGCGGCCAGCGTCGCGCTGCTCACGATCTACGATATGTGCAAGGCGGCCGACCGCGGCATGCGCATCGAATCGGTCAGGCTGCTGGAAAAGAAAGGCGGAAAATCCGGGCACTGGGTTGCGAAAAGCGCCTGAATACACTGACGCGGGCGGCCGCCTCGAAGTCCCTGCTGCAGTTACAAGTTTACAGCCCGTGTGATCTTGGCTAGGATGCAATCCCGAAATACGGTGCCGGCATTCGTGACCCGGCTTCGAAACTGCTGCCCAGCGTTGGCGGCGTGAAACACCAGACTATTGTTCAAATTCAGGCAGCGAGGGACAAGCATGGATTCGGTTCGGCGAACTTTCCTGAAAATGGCCGGTGCGGCCGGCGGCCTTGCGGTGGCGATGGCCACCGGGCTGGTCCGGATCGGCGAGGCAGTCGCCGCGTGGGACAAGGCCGCGTTCGGCCAGAAATCGGCGAAGGCGGCGGTGGACCAGATCGGTGCGGCCAGTGCCGTCGAAAGCAAGGACATCCACATCAAGGCGCCCGAAATCGCCGAGAACGGCGCGGTGGTTCCGGTTGAGGTCACCAGCAATATCCCGAACACCGAAAGCATCGCCATCGTCGCCGAGCACAACCCCTATCCGCTGACCGCCATCTTCACGTTCGAAAACGGCACCGAAGGCTACGTCTCGACACGCATCAAGATGGGCAAGAGCGCGCCGGTGAAAGCCTATGTCAAGGCCGGCGGCAAGTATTACGTCGCGTCGCGCGACGTGAAAGTGACCATCGGCGGCTGCGGCGGCTGACATTCGGCCGATCCGGAATCAGAGAAAGGAAACGGGAAAATGGCTTCATATCCGATGCGAATCCGCGCCAGGGCCAAGGACGGCGTCGCCGACATCAAGGTGCTGATCGAGCACCCGATGGAAACCGGCCTGCGCAAGGACGCCAATGGCAAGCTGGTGCCGATCCATTTCATTCAGAACGTCGTCGCTACCTGCAACGGCAAGACCGTGCTCAACGCGCAATGGAGCCAGGCGATCTCGAAAAATCCGTTTCTCGGATTCAAGGTCAAGGGCGGCAAGCCGGGCGACAAGGTCAACGTAAGCTGGGTCGACAATGAGGGAATGAAGGGCAGCATCGATGCCACAGTCGAGAAAGCCTGATTTTCCGTGCGCCGGCCGCGCATCGCGGTGGCCCGGGCAAGCATGGAGGAGCGTATGAAATACGTGATGCTGCTGGCGCTGGCCGGCATGCTCGCCTGCAGCGTGGTTGCCGCGGCGTCTCCGGAGCAGGACCGTCAGCACCTGATCGAGGTTTACAAGAAAGAATTGCCGAACGTGAAGTTCGACGATTACGTACATGGGGCGCTGGCGCTGAACAAGGACGCGCTGGAACAGTATCAGAGCATCATGGAAATGCCGCCCTGGCTGGACGTGCTCGACAAGGGCAAGAAGCTGTGGGAAACGCCGTTCAAGAACGGCAAGACCTACGCTGACTGCTTTCCGAACGGCGGCAAGGACGTCGCCGGCGATTACCCGCAGTACGACAAGAAGCTGAAGAAGGTCGTCACGTTCGACATGGCGCTCAACCTGTGCCGCGAACAAAACGGGGAGGCGCCTTATGACCTCTCCGACGTGAAGACGATGGGTACGCTCGAAGCCTACGCGCGCACACTGTCGGACGGCATGAAAATGAACATCAAGGTCGACGGACCCGGCGCGCTCGCCGCGTACAACAAGGGACGCGACCTGTTCTATAGCCGGCGCGGGCAGTTGAATTTCGCGTGTGCGACCTGCCACGTCGACAATGCCGGCAAGCGCGTGCGCGTCGAACTGCTGTCGCCGACGATCGGCCAGGCGACGCACTGGCCGGTGTTCCGCGGCACCGGTAAGCTGACCACGCTGCAGCGGCGCTATCAGGAGTGCCAGAAGAACGTGCGCGCGGTGCCGTTCAAGATCGGCAGCGAAGAATACAACGACCTCGAATATTTCCATTCGTACATGAGCAACGGGCTGCCGCTGCAGGCGTCGGTGTGGAGAAAATGATGGAGCGCCGGAGTCGCAAGCCGTGGCTCGCCATCGCGGCAACAGGAATCGCATTGTGCTGCGGCAGCGCGCCACTTTACGCCGCCGCGCTTTCGGAACCCGCACAGCAGGCGCTGAAGCAGGCGCAGGCGGACGTCAAGGATGCAAAGGCGCATGACGCGTTGTGGACGCCAGCTCAGGCAGCGCTGAAAGATGCGGAGAAGGCGGCCGCCGCCGGCGACAGCGGAGCGGTGGTGAAATTCTCGAAAAAGGCCAGCGAAATGGCAAAGCTCGGCATCGCGCAGACCCATTATCCGATGGTGCACTGATCGGGCCGCGGTTATTCACGGCTTACGGCAACATGTGTTCGTATACAAGAGCGACTGACAGAGGACTTTCCCCTCATCCCAACCCTCTCCCGAAGGGAGAGGGTGCGTGACGCCTCCTTCTCCCTCCGGGAGAAGGAATGAGGATGAGGGAAGGGACGGCACCGACATGCGGGGCCTTTTGTCAGTCGCGCCAAATGAGAGGAAAACAAATGGGGGCTAAACTGGTTCGGATCGTGCCGCTGGCACTGCTTGCGGTCATGCTGTTCCCGACGCTGGCGGCAGCAGCAAAGCCCGATGCGCCCGAAACCGGCCGCGACATCATCCTCAGCCGCAAGCTGGGCAACTGCCTTGCCT
>DASSTE010000015.1:0-33792 GCA_035708085.1 Gammaproteobacteria bacterium
TGTCAGTTTCAGGCCAGGAAGCCGCCTTCGCCACTGGTGTTCCTCCAGATATCTACGCATTTCACCGCTACACCTGGAATTCCACTTCCCTCTCCCGAACTCTAGCGAGGCAGTTTTGAATGCAATTCCCAGGTTAAGCCCGGGGCTTTCACATCCAACTTACCTTGCCACCTACGTGCGCTTTACGCCCAGTAATTCCGATTAACGCTTGCACCCTCCGTATTACCGCGGCTGCTGGCACGGAGTTAGCCGGTGCTTCTTCTGTAGATAACGTCAAGAGGCGGGATTATTCACCCCACCCTTTTCTTCTCTACTGAAAGTGCTTTACAACCCGCAGGCCTTCTTCACACACGCGGCATTGCTGGATCAGGGTTGCCCCCATTGTCCAATATTCCCCACTGCTGCCTCCCGTAGGAGTCTGGGCCGTGTCTCAGTCCCAGTGTGGCTGATCGTCCTCTCAGACCAGCTACTGATCGTCGCCTTGGTAGGCCGTTACCCTACCAACAAGCTAATCAGACATGGGCTCATCCAATAGTGCGAGGTCCGAAGATCCCCCGCTTTCCCCCGTAGGGCGTATGCGGTATTAATTCGAGTTTCCCCGAGCTATCCCCCGCTACTGGGCAGATTCCCATGTGTTACTCACCCGTCCGCCACTCGCCGCCAGGTAGCAAGCTACCCGCGCTGCCGTTCGACTTGCATGTGTTAGGCATGCCGCCAGCGTTCAATCTGAGCCAGGATCAAACTCTTCAGTTTATAGCTAATAAAGCTAAACATCGAGTTGAGCCAGAATCAGAAACTACTGTCTCAAAATTCGTGGCACTCATATCATCGTTTGCGTACACAAACTTGCGACGTGAGCGCCCACACAAGTTACTTGATTCAAACTGTTAAAGAGCTGGCCCCGGTGGCCCCGAGGCAGACGGACAATTATACGGGCATTTGCCGATCCGTCAATAGCTGAAGCACAAATTTTTGCGTTCAGCCGGGACTTTTTTCAGTCCCGCACCGGGCAGTTTCTCCTGACCGGGAGGGGCATTATAAAGGCCGGATTTGGAAGGTCAAGGGCGATTGCAATATTTTTCAATTGTCGCGCAATACGACCCGTGCAAGCCGGCGCTTGCCCACCTGTATCAGGCAGGTTGTTCCGCCCGGTAGCGTCAGCTGGCGGTTTTCCACGCGCTCGCCGTCAAGGCGCACCGCGCCCTGTTTCAGCATCCGCATGGCTTCCGATGTGCTGGGAGTAAGGCCGGCCTGCTTCAATACCTGGGCGATGGCTAGGCCGGCCGCGCCGGCGGCCAGTTCGACCTCCGGCACCTCGTCGGGCAAGGCGCCCTGCTGGAAGCGCGCCACGAACGCGTCGCGCGCTTTCTCGCCCGCGCCCGTGCCATGGAAGCGGTCGACAATTTCAATGCCGAGCAGGAACTTGACGTCACGCGGGTTCGCACCTTCCGCGACTTGGCGGCGCAGGGTTTCGATTTCGTTGATCGGCCGGAAGCTTAGCAGCTCGAAGTAGCGCCACATCAGATCATCTGAGATCGACATCAGCTTGCCAAACATCTCGTCCGGCGGCTCGGTGATGCCGATGTAGTTGCCGAGCGACTTCGACATCTTCTGCACGCCGTCGAGCCCCTCGAGAATCGGCACCGTCATGACGATCTGCGGCGGCTGGCCATAAGCTTCCTGAAGCTGCCGGCCGACCAGCAGGTTGAACTTTTGATCGGTGCCACCCAGTTCGACGTCGGCCTTGAGGGCAACCGAGTCGTAGCCCTGCACCAGCGGGTACAGGAACTCGTGGATCGCAATCGGCCGGCCGTCGCGGTAGCGCTTGCTGAAGTCATCGCGCTCGAGCATTCGGGCGACGGTATGGTGCGCGGCCAGCTTGACCACGTCGGCGGCGCTCATCGCGTTCATCCAGCGCGAGTTGAATTCGATGATTGTCTTGTCGGGGTCGAGGATCTTGAATATCTGCTCGCGGTACGTCCTGGCGTTCCCGGCGATTTCCTCCGCGCTCAGCGACGGGCGGGTCGCGTTCTTGCCGGATGGATCGCCGATCATGCCGGTGAAGTCGCCTATCAGAAAAATAGCCTCGTGGCCTTGGCGCTGGAACTGGCGCAACTTGTTGAGCACGACCGTATGGCCGAGGTGGATATCTGGCGCGGACGGGTCGGCGCCGAGCTTTACCCGCAACGGGCGGCCCTTGGCCAGCCGCTTTTCCAGCTCGTCTTGCGGCAAGACATCTTCCGTGCCGCGATACAGTTCCTCCAGCGCGCTCGCGCTCATCCAATCCTCCAAAATGTCACGCTATCATGTTGAAATTGGCCATAAATTCCGACGAATGGCCGTTGACCATATATATGCAGACCCGCTAGTGTAGCGGTTTACGGAGGTGGGGTGGCTAAATAATGCTGAATCAGGCGCCGTTGCGCGCGATCAACCCGGCGATCAGGAAAGTGGCCGGACTCCTTCAGCGCAGGGAAGCGGTGATCTGGTACAAGGCGCTGTTGGCATATGGTCAGCGGGCGCGGCCGGTGCATCTGGTTACCGGCGGCGGCGGCGTGCTTCTTATTATCATACTGGCCATTGTGACTGGCGGGGGCGCGGCGCAGAGTCTCGCGGAACGACTGGCGGCCGGCGCAGTCTCGAGGTCTCTGCCGCTCCCGCAGAGTAAGACCACGGACGCCGTCGCGCAGCCGCCCGAGCAGGTCGACATCGTCACAGTCAAAGGCGGCGATACGCTGGCCTCGATTTTCGCGCGCGAAGGCTTCTCTGCCGCCGATCTCGCGGCCATCATGGCGGTCGGCGATGCCACCCGGCCGCTACGCCGCATTTACCCCGGCGACCAGTTGCAGTTTGTCCGCGACCCGGACGGGTCACTCGCCAAGCTCAAGCTCGTGCTCCCCGACAATGCGCTGCTCACGGTCAGCCGCGGCGCCACCGGCTTCGTCGCGGATAGTAAGCCGCTGCCCGTGCTGGAAAGCGTCACCTGGGCGCACGGCGTCATCGAAAGCTCGCTGTTCGGCGCGGCCACAAAGGCCGGTCTCTCCGACAACATGACGATGCAGCTGATCCACCTGTTCGGCTGGGACATCGACTTCGCCAACGAAGTACGCCCCGGCGACAGCTTCACGGTGCTCTACCAGCACACTTACAGCGCCCGCGACGGCTCCGGCGACGGCGCCATCCTCGCCGCCGAATTCCACGCCAACGGCCGCGTCTATACCGCGATCCGCTACACCGACGCCGACGGGCACACCGGCTACTACACGGCCGACGGCCACAATGTGCGCAAGGCCTTCCTGCGCAGCCCGGTCAAGTACACGCGGGTCAGCTCGCGCTTCAGCATGCACCGCATGAACCCGGTGCTGCATTACGTCCGCCCGCACGAAGGCGTGGACCTGGCCGCGCCGGAAGGCACGCCGATCCATGTAACAGCCGACGGTACGATCATCTTTCGCGGCCGCAAGGGCGGCTACGGCAATGCCGTGGTCGTCAAGCATTTCGGGCGCTACAGCACGCTCTATGGCCACATGTCGCGCTTCGCGCGCGGCGAGCACGTCGGCAGCCATGTGCGCCAGGGGCAGGTGATCGGCTATGTCGGCCACACCGGCATCGCCACCGGTCCGCACGTCCACTACGAATTCCGCATCAACGGCCGCCACGTCGCACCGCTCAAGGTCAAGCTGCCGGCGGCCGACCCGATCGCCAGGAAATATCGCAAGGCCTACGAGGCCTACGCCGCCTCGCTGATCGCACAGCTCAAGTTTGCCGATGGCTCGTCGCAAGTCGCGCTGGCCGCCGCGGGTGACTGAGCTTTATGTAGGTTTGATGTCCGGCACCAGCGCAGACGGCGTCGAGGCCGCGCTGGTCGCGATCGAAGCCGGCCGCGCCCGGCTTCGCCACGCCTGCTACCAGGCCTTTTCAGCCGGGCTGCATGGCGACATCCACGCGCTCGCGCACGGAACCTATGTTGACGATGATCCCATCGAGTCGCTGGGTGCGCTCGATGTGCGCCTCGGGGAAGTATTCGCCGAAACCGTCCTGCAGGTCATCGCGGAAGCCGGCGCCGATGTACGCGAGGTGCGCGCCATCGGCAGCCATGGCCAGACGATCCGTCATCGTCCGGACGGACCGGCGCCGTTCACGCTGCAAATCGGTGATCCGAACACGATCGCAGCACGTACCGGCATCACAACAGTCGCCGATTTTCGCCGCCGCGATGTCGCTCTGGGCGGCGAAGGCGCACCGCTCGCACCGGCATTTCACCAAGCGGTATTCGCTGCCCCCGATGAAGCGCGCGCCGTACTGAATCTGGGCGGCATCGCCAACCTGACGCTGCTGGAACCGGGCCGTGACGTGCGCGGCTTTGACTGCGGCCCCGCGAATACGTTGCTGGATGCGTGGGCGACACGGCACGGTGCAGGTCCGATCGACAGAGATGGCGCGCTGGCACGTGCGGGCAGACTGCACTCGCTGCTACTGGAAACGTTGCTCGAAGACGACTATTTTCAGCGCCCCCCGCCCAAGAGCTCGGGGCCTGAGCATTTTAATCTGCAATGGCTGGATGCCGCTCTCGCGGGACTCAAAGAATCACCGACCCCGGCCGACATACAGGCGACTTTGGTGGCGCTGACTGCCACGACTATTGCGCACGGTCTGCGGGCACAGGCTCATCGCATCAGGCGCCTGTATGTCTGCGGCGGCGGCGTTCACAACCCCGCCGTGATGGATGCGCTACAACAGGCGCTGCCGGATGTCGCCATCGCCTCCACTGCCCAACTGGGCGTTGATCCCGATTACGTCGAAGCGATGGCGTTCGCGTGGCTCGCACACCGGACGCTGGAAAGCCAGCCGGGAAATCTTCCGGCCGTCACCGGTGCGCGGGAACCGGCAGTGCTCGGGGTTATCTGCCCGGGAAGCTGAGCCATTAGGCGGATATCAATGGAGCCGTCATGCCTGCCTGCGCAGGAACGACGGCAGTTATCCATATTGCAAGGTCCAGCCCGCCGCCTGCCAGTGCGCGGCCTCTTCCTCCAGATCGGCGGCCGTCAGCGGCCGCACCGCCAGCCAGCCGGCGGGAAATTGCAGCGTTAGCGAACGATCGCCGGCCGTAGCCCGAATATTGGCATGGCCGAGATCGGCGCGCGAGCGGCACAGCAGCACGGCAAGGCGCAACAGCAGCGTGAGCCGCAAGAGTTTCTCGCGCAACGGTTGCGGGTAACGTTCGAAAATGGCTACCGGCAACACGCGTCGATGCGCATGAATCAGCGTCGCGACGTTGCGCTGATCCTGCCGGCTGCAGCCGGGCAGGTCCGCATGCTCGACGATGTAGGCGCCATGGCGATGATAGCCGCTGCAGGCGACGGCACGTCCGCTTTCATGCAGCCGGGCCGCCCAGCACAACCAGTTCGCGTAGTCCGGGTCCTCCAGCGACCAGTCTGCGGCAACCTGGCTGAGCAACGATTGTGCGGTGGCTTCGACCCGCTCGGCATGCTTTATGTCGACCCGGTAGCGTTCGGCCAGATCGCGGATGCTGGTCGGACGGACGTCGCTGCCGTTCAGTCGGCCAAAGCTTTCGTAGAGCAGACCTTCGCGCAACGCGCCGCCGATCAGGCGCATGCGCTGGATGCCGAGCCCGGCGAACAGCGCCCGCATGATCGCGACGCCGCCCGCCAGCACCGGCCGCTGGTCTTCCGTCAGCCCGGCCAGGTGCAGCCGCGCGAGATCGCCCGCGGCGGTGATGGCCGCCGTCAGCCGGTCAAGCACCAAAGGGGTGATGACGCCATCGGACCAGCCTGCGCTGCGCGCGATCGCGGCGATGCTGTGAACCGTGCCGGATGCGCCGGCGGCTTCGCTCCAGCCGACTTCGCGGTAGCCGCGCGCGGTCGGTTCCAATTCGCGCCGCGCCGCGACTTCCGCACGCTGCAGCGCGTCCGCATCCAGCTTGCCGCCGGGGAAAAACTGCTGGGTCAGACTGACGCAGCCGACCGGCAGGCTTTCCAGCCGCAGCGGCGTCAGGCCCTCACCGACGATCAATTCGGTGCTGCCGCCGCCAATGTCGGCGACCAGCCGGCGCGTGTCGCCGTTCAGGTCCCCGCAAACGCCGAGATAAATGAGCCGCGCTTCCTCGATACCCGAAATGGTCTCGACGCGGCAGCCGAGCCGCGCCTCCGCCGCGGCCAGAAAGGCATCGGCATTGGTCGCGATGCGCAGCGCATTGGTACCGACCGCACGCACGGCAGTGGGGCAGGCCTGGCGCAGCCGCCGGCCGAAGCGATCAAGACAAGCAAGGCCCCGCGCAATGGCGGCATCGCTGATGGCGCCATCGGCATCGACCTCGGCGCCGAGGCGCACCGCCTCCTTGAGATGTTCGTCGATTTCGAGACGACCGCGCTTCGCGCGCGCAATCAGCAAATGGAAACTGTTGGTGCCGAGATCGACCGCCGCGACGACCGGCTCCGGCCCGGGCGCCGTCCACTGCGGCGCCGGCTGAAATGTAACCTGATCCATTGAATTCCTTTTAATCCCCTGTCCACTGCGCGCCATCATAAACAAATGGCACAAAAAAAGCGGCTCGGAGGCCGCTTTATTCAATGAGTATTCCGCGCGACGCCGCTCAGACTGCGAACGACGAGCCGCACCCGCAGGTGGTCTGCGCGTTCGGATTGCGAATCACGAACTGTTCGCCCTGCAATCCCTCGGTGTAATCGATCTCCGCGCCGCTCAGATACTGGTAGCTCATCGGGTCGACCAGCAGCGTGACGCCGCAGTTCTCGACCGCAGTGTCGCCGTCCTCGACCTTTTCGTCGAACGTGAAGCCGTACTGGAAGCCCGAGCAGCCGCCACCGGTAACATACACTCGCAGCTTGAGGCCGGGATTTTCCTCTTCCTCGATCAGCGATTTGACCTTGCGTGCGGCCGCCTCGGTGAAGACCAGCGAAGCCGGCGCGTCCAGGCTTTCGGCAACGTCGTTCATGATATCTCCATGGGAGCTTAACTACCTGAATAAGCTAACATTTTGCAGGCACCCGCGCAATGCTCAAGCGCTTTCCAGCGACTCTTCCGCGTGCCCGAGTAGCGCCGGGCGTACCGATTGCTCGGCCGCCGGCTGATGCACCAGCTTGCCATTGACGGCAGCCCCGCCCGCCATTTGCAGCACGTTGTAATAGACGCTGCCGTCGATGCGCGCATGGGTACCGAGCTCAAGACGCCCGGCCGCGTGTACATCGCCGATTACGGTCCCGTCCAGCTCGATGTCCGTCACCCACACCTCGCCCTCGATCCGGCCGTGCTCGCTGAGGCTGAGCTGCGACGGCGCGTCGCGATCGCCGTCGAGGTTGCCTTTGACGCAACCGTCAACGTGCAACCCGCCGCTGAAATGCACGTCGCCCTCGATGCGCGTATTTTGCCCGACCAGCGTGTCGATCGTCACCCGTGCGCGCCTGTTGCTGTTGTTGCCGGAAAACATACTCTCTCTCCTAACTCGTTACTTGCCAATCGAAACTGCGCTTGAACCGATCGCCCGAATGGCGGCCGTTTTGCGTGACCGTCACATCGATTCGTTCCGGGGTAAAGCCCGCCGGCAGCTGCAAATCGCCGCGCAGATTCTCGAAATAGCGAAATTTGAACCGACGCGGATTAAGCGCTACCGGCTTTTCGCCGCGCTTACCGACCACGGTCAGCTTGACCGTCCCGGCGATTTCCGGATGATGCGGCCCCTGCATCAGGACCAGGCTGTAATGATAGCGCCGCGGCTTTTGGCCCGCGATCACTTCCAGCGCCGGTACCCGCACGCCCGAATGCACCTTGCCGGGCGCGACGATATCCTGGTAGAAACTCAACTGCTTCTTGAGTTCGACGACTTTCGCCTGCAGCGCCGAATTGTCTTTCTGTACCTGCTGCTGCGCCTTGCGATCAATGTCGCGCGAGCGCTTCAGGAACACCATTTGCTGGCGCAGGCCGGCGTTGGTATTCGCCAATGCGTCGCGTTCCTGCACCAGCCGGTGATGACGCGCCTCGACGATCCAGCGCTGGTAGCCGCCGCGATATTCACCGTAAACATACGCGCCGGCGATGGCAGTGATAACCGCCAGACCGCCCAGCGCAAATACGATGGAACGGCCGCGCGGGTTGTGCGGTTTCACGGCGAGCGGCTTGCTTTGAAATTTTATTGCGCGCATCGATCGGGCGATTAATGTTCAAAAGTTCATGGTAATGCGCTCAATTCGGCGAATTGAAGCGAAAGCTGACGGACGGCATTTGCGGCGGGACAAGGGTGTTAAAATCCGCGCCTGGCCCTGCTAATTGAACAAAAATCAGCGCATGCTCTGGATCAAAGCCTTTCACGTCATCTTCATGGTCACCTGGTTCGCGGGTCTTTTTTACCTCCCCCGCCTGTTCGTGTATCACGCGGACGCGACGGACGCGGTCAGCCGGGAGCGGTTCATGGTTATGGAGCGGCGCCTGTTCGTGCTGATGACGATCGGCATGATCGCGACGATCGGCTTCGGCGTCTGGCTGCTGGTGGGGTGGTGGCTGCCGATACCGCACTGGCTGGAAGCGAAGCTGGCGCTGGTCGTGGTCCTGATCGGCTACCACCATTATTGCGGCAAGTTGATGCGCGACTTCGCCGCCGGGCGCAACGTGAAAAGCGCGAAGTTCTACCGCTGGTTCAACGAGGCGCCGAGCCTGTTGCTGATCGGCATCGTGATCCTGGCGTTCGTCAAGCCTTTCTGACTGCGTCAGAACGGGTAAATGGTCAAGGGTAAAAGGTTAAAGGGAAGAGGGGCTACTTTTCTTCCTTACCCTTGACCCTTGACCCTTGACCCTTGACCCTTGACCCTCAACCTTTAACCTTGGCGGCGTTTCTGCCACACGTAAATCGGCAGTCCGACCAGCATCAGCAGCGTACCCCAGTAGAGCGAATCTTCGCCGGTGCCGGCCGACGCCCAGAGCGCGAAGGCGAACGCGATACAGCTGAAGACGATGCCCTTGACGCGTGCACCGCCGCGGCCAAGGACGATCTCCGCCATCGCGCAAAACATGTACGGCACCAGCACGAAGAACGTCGTCAGCAGAATGATGATGTTGAACATTGCCACCAGGCCGTGGCTGTAGTTCGCCAGAATCAGGAGCGACGCCAGCACGCTGGAAAACACCATGCCGAGCACCGGCGTGCCGCGCCGCGAGTTGGCGGCGAACAGTTTGGGAAACAGCCCGTCCTTCGCGACCGCTTGGGGAAACTGGCCCTGCATCAGCAGCCAGCCATTGAGCGCGCCGAAGCACGAGATAATCGCCGCCACGGCAATCACGTAGCCGCCCCACGTCCCCCACAGCGCTTTCGCAGCATCGGCGAACGGGGCATTGGAATGCGCCAGCGACGCCGCCGGAATGATACCCATCACAACGGTAGTGGCAAGAATGTAGAAGGCGGCGGCAATCGCCGTGCCAAGCAGCGTCGCGCGGGGAATCGTCTTTTCCGGATCTTTGACGTGGCCGGCCGGCACAGTCGCGCATTCCAGCCCCAGGAAGGCCCACATCGTGAACGCGGCCGTCGTGTTGATCGATGACAACGCTGTGCCGGTAACGTGGCTGGTGGTCAGGAAGTCCGGATCGAAATAGAAGATACCGAATAGGGCGAGTGCGAGCACGGGGGTAATTTTAAGAATCACCGTGACGAGCTGCAGGTTGCCGGCCGCGCGCACGCCCCAGATGTTGATGCCGGTCAGCACCCACACCGCGGCGACCGCCGCCAGCCCGCCAAGCAGTGGCTGGCTTGCCAGTACCGGCACGAAAACCGACAGGTAGCTGGCAAATGCCACAGCGATCGCGGCGTTGGTGCCGAGGATGCTCAGCCAGTAAACCCACGCCACCAGAAAGCCGACGAAATCGCCGAACGCTTCGCGCGGATACGCATAGGGTCCGCCGGCTCTGGGCAGCCGCCGCGACAGGCTGCTGAATACCCAGGCCAGCAGCAGCGCACCGACGGTGCTGAAACCCCAGCCCCACAGGCTGTACGCGCCGTAAACCGCGAGCGATGCGGGCAACAGGAAAATGCCGGAGCCCACCATGTTGCCGATGACGATCGACGTGGTGGTGGCGAGACCCAGCCTGCCCTGCGACGCCTCGGCTGAAGATGGGGGTTCGGGAGCGGTATTGACGGACATGAGCTGCTCGGCGGGCGTAGCAAGCGGCATTGCGCTGGCGTCCTGTGGCTGCGGAGCGGGCAGTTTCTGTGTCGGCACGGCGACTGTCAAGCAGCGCGGCAGGAAATCGACTCGCAGGAATGCTACCCTTGCCGGCGCATGACGCCCGAATCCGTCCTCAAAACCACCTTTGGTTTCGACGCCTTCCGCGGCCGCCAGGCCGACATCGTCGAATCGCTCGTGCACGGCCGCGACGCGCTGGTGCTGATGCCGACCGGCGGCGGTAAGTCGCTGTGCTACCAGATTCCGGCGCTGCTGCGACCGGGCGTCGGCATCGTCGTCTCGCCGCTGATCGCGCTGATGGCGGACCAGGTTGCCGCGCTGCGCCAGGCCGGCGTCGCCGCGGCATTTCTCAATTCCAGCCTCGCTCCGGGCGAGCAGCGCGCAATCGAGGCGCAAATGCGCGCCGGCACGCTTGACCTTGTGTACATTGCGCCCGAGCGGCTGATGCAGCCGCGCTCGCTCGAACTGCTCGACGCCTGCGACATCGCGCTGTTCGCGATTGACGAAGCGCACTGCGTCTCGCAGTGGGGCCACGACTTTCGCCCGGAGTACATGGAACTCGCCGCGCTGGCCGAACGTTTTCCGGCCGTGCCGCGGATTGCGCTCACCGCGACCGCCGATCCGGCGACCCGGCGCGAGATTGTCGAGCGGCTTCAGCTCGGTGGCGCCGGGCAATTCATTCACAGTTTCGACCGGCCCAACATCCGCTACCGCGTCGCCGAACGCGGCGGCGGCAAGGCGCAGTTGCTGCGTTTTATCCGCGGCGAGCACGATGGCGACGCCGGCATCGTTTACTGCCTGTCGCGCAACAAGGTCGAGCAGACGGCCGCATGGCTTAGCGAAGAAGGCTTTACCGCACTGCCCTATCACGCCGGCCTCGATCACGCGACGCGCGACACGCACCAACGGCGCTTCGTGCGCGAGGACGGCGTCATTATCGTCGCGACGGTCGCATTCGGCATGGGCATCGACAAACCGGACGTGCGCTTCGTCGCGCACCTCGACCTGCCGTCGAGCATTGAGGCGTACTACCAGGAGACCGGCCGCGCCGGGCGCGACGGCCTGCACGCCGACGCGTGGATGTTGTACGGCTTGAGCGACGTGGTCCAGCGCCGGAGGATGATCGAGCAGTCGGATTCGCCCGAGGCGCGCAAACGCGTCGAGCGCGCCAAGCTCGACGCGATGCTGGCCTACTGCGAGCTGTCCAGCTGTCGCCGCATCCACCTGCTGCGCTATTTCGGCGAGCAACCGGACAGCGATTGCCGCAACTGCGATACCTGCCTCACGCCGCCGGAAACCTGGGACGCGACGGAATCGGCACGCAAACTGTTATCGGCCGTTTATCGCACCGGCCAGCGCTTCGGCGCGCAGTACCTGGTCGGTCACCTGCGCGGCGATGCCGACGAACGTGCCGAACGCTTCGGCCATACGAATCTCTCCACCTTCGGCATTGGCGAGGATCTCACCGCGAAACAGTGGCGCTCGGTGATTCGGCAACTGACCGCGCGCGGCTATCTTGAAGCCGATATTGAAGGCTACGGCGGTCTCAAGCTCGGCGAGCGCGCGCGGCCGCTGCTGCGCGGCGAAGAAACACTGCACCTGCGCCGCGACCGCAAGCCGGAAAAGCAGAAGTCATCACGGGGCGTGGCAAAGACGCCGATCGACATCGCGCCCGAAGACGAGGGATTGTGGGAGGCGCTGCGAACACTGCGCCGGGAGCTCGCCGATCAACAGGGCGTGCCGGGTTTTGTGATTTTTCACGACGCGACACTGCGTGAAATGGTCGCGCATCGGCCGGCGACCCAGGACGAATTTCTGGCGCTGAGCGGCGTGGGGCAGAAGAAACTCGAAGCGTATGGCACCGAATTCATGCGCGCCATAGCCGCCCACCAGAATTCGCACGACCGTTCGCCCTGAACTCTGTCGAAGGGCATCTTCAACGCAGCGACTACGTTGAGGGAATTCCGTCCGTACTTCGACGGGCTCAACCCGAACGGAATTATCCGATCTTCATAGCAACGCGGCTTCGCGCCGCTCCAGCGCCAGCAGTTGCTGCTTGACCGGCAGGCCACCGCCGTAGCCGGTCAGGCTGCCGTTCGCTCCGATGACGCGGTGGCACGGGATCACGATCGGCAGCGGATTGAGGCCATTGGACGCGCCCACGGCGCGCACCGCCTTGGGCTTGCCGATACGCTTCGCAAGCGCACCGTAGGATTCGGTGCCGCCGTAGGGAATATCGCGCAGCGCGCGCCAAACGCTTTGCTGGAACGCGGTGCCCTCGGGCTTCAGCGGCAAATCGAAATCGCGCCGCTCTCCCGCGAAATATTCGTCGAGTTGCCGCACCGTTTCACGCAGCGGCGCCTCGTCCTTCCGCCAGTCGGCGCCCGGCCGGCGCACGTGCCGGCCCGTTTCGAAACTGATCAGCTTCAATTCATCGTCATCGGTGGCCAGCAGCAGTCGGCCGACCGGGCTGTTCATGTAGCAGAAATACATTTTTTCTCCGTTGCCAAGTGCCACAAATGCATTGCGGCGTAAGCCCTCCACGGGCGCCACGCTTCGGCTTGCGCCAGCAGTTGTTTCGGCTTGAGCGGCTTGCCGTTGCCGGCTGCTCTCAGCAGCACCAGATCGGCGGCCGGCAACGCGTCCGGTTCGCCCAGCGCGCGCAGGGCGATGTATTGCGCGGTCCAGTCGCCGATGCCACGAATTGTCTTCAGGCGTTGCAGCAATGGTTCCGGTGCCACGTCCGGCTCAAGGCGCAGCTCGCCCCTCGTTACGCCCTGGGCGAGCGCCTGGATGGCCCGAGCGCGGGTCGCGGGCATGCCGTCCAGTTGCACTGACGCCAGGCGCGCCGGTTCCGGAAAGATGCGGTCGAGGACATCGTCATCGAGCGCCAGCGGCTCGCCCAGTCGATGCGCCAGCAGGCCGGCGCGCTGGCTGGCGGCGGCCACCGTGACCTGCTGGCCCAGAATCGCGCGCACCGCCAGCTCAAATCCATCCCATGCGCCGGGAATGCGCAGTCCCGGGCGACGCCGCACCGACAGACCCAGCAGCGCATCATCCTGAAAATGCCGCGCGATCGCGGCCGGATCAGCCTCCAGATCGAATACGCGCCGCACCCGCGCGACGATCCGCAACAGGGCCGCCGGCTCCGGGAAACGGATCTGCAACGTCAGCGCGCGCGCCTCGGCCGCATGGCCGACCTCGATCACGCCGTGCCGGCCGCCGAGCGCGATGCTGCGACGATAGCGCCCGTCGACGACCGCTTCGACACCGGGAATCGCGCGCCGCGCCAGGAAGTCGAGGATCGAGGCCCAGTCGTAAGGCGGCCGGTAGGCGAGTTGAAAAACGTATCGCCCGGGTCGGGACGCAGTCGCAGCTTGGCGCAGCCGGCGCAGTTGCGATGGCGTGCGCGCATAGATCTTGCGGACTTGGTCGTTGAAACGCCGGACGCTGCCGAAGCCGGCAGCCAGCGCGACCTGTGCCATCGGCAGATCGGTTTCGTCGAGCAGTTTCTTGGCGAAATGCAGCCGCCGCGTCTGCGCGACGGCCAGCGGGGACGCGCCGAGGTGGCGCACGAACAGGCGGTGCAGATGGCGCGGCCCGACGCCGAGGCGTTCCGCGAGCGCGTCGACATTGCCGTCGTCGAGCGCACCTTCGGCGATCAGCCGCAGGCCGCGGTTGACCGTCGCGGAGGTTCCCAGCCACGCCGGGGTGCCGGGCGCGGCTTCCGGGCGGCAGCGCAAACAGGGGCGAAAGCCGCCTTCCGCCGCGGCCGCCGCGGTGGGGTAATAGCGGACATTGGCGCGCTTCGGTGACGGCGCCGGGCAGACCGGCCGGCAATAGATCCCGGTACTCGTCACGGCGGTAAAGAAGCGGCCGTCGAAGCGGGGATCGCGTGACAGGCGCGCGCTTTCGCAAATGTTGAAGTCGAGTTCCACGCCGACAGATTACACCAGCGGCGCGCGACGATTAGCCGTTTTCGGACCTCAATATCGCAGTTGCCGTCGTTCCTGCGAAAGCAGGAATCCAGTCTGATCGGGCGCGGCCGCAGGCCGCACCGCTCAGGCGCTTACGCGGTTGTCGTTGCCGTGGTCGCTGGCGTCCTTGAGGCACTGCGCCTCGGTGTCCAGCGACGGCAGGTACGGCTTCAGCTTCGCGATATCCTGCGCTAGCTGCAGGCCCTCGTCGTGCAGCACCCCGATCGGCTTGCAGACTTTGGCGGCGACCTTCTTCGCGAAGCGATCGGCGCGATGCTCGATCTTGTCCTCGGCATCCTTGCCATGCAGCAGCATCCCGATAGTCGCATCCCAGACCGTATTAAGCGCGAAGTGCGCCGCGTTCAGGCCGACGTCGAGCGCCTGGTCGCGCAGCAGGCGCAGGTGGGCGACGTAGTCGCTGACTTCGCTGCGCTGGGCGTCGGATAGCGCGAGCGTCTTGCCGCCGATCCGCACGCTGCCGTCATTGGCGGCGTGCGCGTCCGGCTTGCCGTCGAGATGAAAGACCGCGCCGTCGTCGTTCAGCTGCACGCCATGATTGCCGTCACTGAACAGGTTGCTGTCGCCGTTGATCGTTATGCCGGCCTGGGCCGACGCGCAAAACAGCGCCGCCAGCAGCAGGCATGCGAGCATTATCGGTTTGTTCATGATCGCCACCTCTCGGTGCCAGTTGGTGTTGTGGTTATATATAACACCGATTATGCCATCGATCAAGAGGCTTCAAGCACTTGGCGCCCGACCGGGCTGTAGAACGATTTCTCCGCCTTGCCCTCGACGCACTCCTTGCCGAACCGGATCATGTGGTAGCTGACGGCGCCGACGTGGATCACATCCTCGATCTTGCCCTGCTTGAGCGCGGGCCACGCCATGCGCCAGAACGTGCCGCGATGATCGGAGCGCACGCCGACGTGCCAGATGACCTGCGCGAGAATCTTCAGCCCGTGGGCAATGTTGCGCGCGTTGACGCGCGCCTTGGTGGCCGGCAATGTCTTGCGATTCGGGTAGGTATGTTCCATCTGCCAGGCGAAGCGCCTGTAGATTGCCTCGGGCGTATAGGCGCGCTCGATGCACTCGCGCCAGCCGTTGAGGACGGTTTCGTACGGCAGCAGAAAATCGACGTTGGACTCGCGCTCGCCCGGATTTTCGATCAGTCGGCCTTCGCGCTCCAGCCGCGCCCATAACTGGGTGCGCGGCAGCGCCTGGATGACGTTGATCGTCAGCATCGGGATGTGCGATGCCTCGATGAACTTGATGATGTGCGAATACGTCTCCGGCGTGTCGGTATCCAGTCCCACGATGATGCCGGAGACGACTTCCATGCCGTAATCGTTCAGCGTCTTGACCGTATCGAGCACCGGGCTGCGCATGTTCTGCACCTTGCCCATCGCCTTGAGCGCCTCGTCCTCGGGCGTCTCGATGCCGCAAAAGCACGTCGTGAAGTAGGCCTCGCGCATCAATTCGAGGATCTGCGGCTTGCGCGTCATGTTGAGCGACGCCTCGCAGGCGAACTGCACCGGGTAGCCGCGCTCCTTCTGCCAGCGCACCAGTTCTTCCAGCAGCGGCACTGTCGCTTTCGGGTTGCCGATAAAGTTGTCGTCGACGAAATAGACGCAGCCGGGATTACCGCGCGCGAGCATCGCGTCGAGTTCGGCCGTGACCTGCTGCGGCGTCTTGAGGCGCGGATTGCGCCCGTAGAGCGCCGGAATGTCGCAGAATTCGCAGCGGAACGGGCAGCCGCTGGAATACTGCACGCTGGCGAGAAAATAATCGTTCAGGTTGAGTTGCTCGTACGCCGGCGTCGGAAACTCGGTCATCGGCAGGCGCTCGACGGTGACGTAACGCTCCTGCTTGTCGGGGCGCGCCACATCGGCGTCGATTCGGGCGATCAGCTTGTCCGTCGCATCGCCGATCTCGCCGATGTGCAGCATATCGACGTCCGGATACCAGTCCGGGCAGCCGGAAACCGAGGGACCGCCCGCGGCCGTCAGCTTGCCGAACTGGTGGGCGCGCTCGTTGATCTTGTGGATCGATGCCGACTGCACGTGCATGCCGGTGATGAAGACCGCGTCCGCCCACTGAAAATCGCTGTCCTTCGCGAGCGCGATGTTTTCATCGACGAAGCGCACCTCCCATTCGTCGGGCAGATAGGCTGTAATCAGCAGAATGCCCTGCGGCGGCAGGAAGGCGCGCACCGAGAGCATCGAAAACGCGTGCTCGAAGGTGCCGAAGGAATGCGCGTAGTGCGGGAAGACGCACAAAATGCGCCGGTGGTTGCGGGCCCGCCGCGGCGCCGCCGTGGTGTCGGGCGAGTCGGTAGTCTGATCGCTTTTGGTGGCGGTCAACATGTCCTTGTCTCCAGCCGGTTATTTTTGAAGTTAGGTTACCGCTTTCACTTTATGCGCTGGCGGGGCGAAAATCAAAAGCGGGAAGCCGGACAGGCTGCTATGCTCCCGCGTTCCATGAACACCGAACTCACCCATCGCGCGATCTGGCGGATCGCAGGGCCGATGATGCTGTCGAACCTGTCCGTGCCGCTGCTGGGGCTGGTCGATACGGCGGTGGTCGGGCATCTCGACCGGCCGGCGTACCTGGGCGCCGTCGCGGTCGGCGCGACGCTGTTCGACTTCCTCTACCTGGGCCTGAACTTTCTGCGCATGGGCACCACCGGCGTCACGGCGCAGGCGGCCGGCCGCGACGATACCGAGGCCGTGCGCGCGGCGCTAGCGCAGGCGCTGCTATTGAGCGGCGTGCTGGCGGCGCTGCTGCTGGCGTTGCAATGGCCGCTGCGCCACATCGGCCTGACGCTGATCGCGCCGGCGCCGGCAGTGCTGCCGTACGCGCAGACCTACTTCGACATCCGCATCTGGACGGCGCCCGCGGTACTCGCGGACTACGCGCTGGTCGGCTGGTTCCTGGGGCTGGGGAATGCCCGCGCGCCGCTCGCGCTGGTGGTGACGGTCAATGTCGTCAATGCGGCGTTGGACATTCTGTTGGTCGCCGGCTTCGGCATGAACGTCGCCGGCGTCGCGCTGGCGTCGGTGATCGCCCAATATTGCGGGCTCGCCGTCGGCCTGATGCTCATGCGCCGGGTGCTGCAAAGTCATCCGGCACCATGGCGCCGGGCGCGCATTTTCGATCGTGGCGCGCTGGCGAAACTGGCCGGCGTCAACGGCAACCTGTTCGTGCGCACGCTCTGCCTGATGTTTACGTTCGGATTCTTTACGGCAATGGGCGCGCGTCTCGGCACGATTGTGCTGGCGGCGAATGCAATTCTGCTCAATCTGCAGAGCCTGCTGTCGTACGCGCTCGATGGTTTCGCCCATGCCGCCGAGACGTTCACCGGCCGCGCGGCGGGCCGCGGCGACTCCGCCCTGTTCAGCCGCGCCGTGCGCCTGACGCTCGGCTGGTCGGTGGGCGCCGCGGCGTTGTTCGCGTTGCTGTTTGCAGCGGCCGGCGGTCGAATCATCGCGCTGATGACGAGCCTGCCGGACGTGCGCGCGACGGCGCTGACCTACCTGCCGTGGATGATCGCATCGCCGCTGGTGTCGGTGTGGGCGTTCGAGTTCGACGGGGTGTTCGTCGGCGCAACGCGGGCGCGCGAGATGCGCAATGCGATGCTGTTCGCGCTCGCCTGTTACCTTGCGACCTGGTACGCGACGCAGCCATTCGGCAACGCCGGGTTGTGGCTGTCTTTCCTGCTGTTTCTCGCCGCGCGCGGCGTGTTCATGGGCTGGATTTATCTGCGCCTCGGGCGGCGTAACCAGTTTGTCGTCACGACGTAACAAGCCGATGACGTTATAATTCCGCGCGATCTCGATTGTCGCGGCCTGCGGCCGCACTCATTTTGACCGGATTCCAGCCTTCGCTGGAATGACAAGAACGAAAGAGATACTTCGATGTTTAGCAAACTCGCTCATTTTCTCGATTCGGCACTGGCTGACCGGAACGATACGGGCCAGCGTGAGGTCGCGCTGAAGACGGCGACGGCGGCGTTGCTGATGGAGGTGGCGGGAGCGGATTTCGACCGCAGCGGTCCGGAGATGGAAACGATCGAGCGATTGTTGAGCGAGCAGTTCAATTTGAGCGAGGACGAGACGCGTGATTTGATGGACGCAGCCAGGAATGCATCCGACCAGTCGGCGTCGCTGTACCGCTTCACGCACGCGGTTCACGAACATCTGGATGCGGCGGAAAAGCGGCATATCATCGAGATGCTGTGGCGCGTCGCGCTCGCCGACCGGACGCTGGACAAGTACGAGGATTCACTGATGCACAAGATCGCGGATTTGATCTATGTGCCGCACGGGGAATTGATGGCGACGAAAAACCGGGTTATCGAAGAATTGAGTCGCTAGGACTAAGTGCCTAGGACTGAGTCGGAAGAACGAAGCATCTTCTATACTGAGTCCTAGGCACTAGCGACTAGCTACTTTTCAGAGCATATCCTTCAAGCCTTTCAGCGGCTGCACTTTCACCGCCTTGCGGGCCGGCTTGGCCTTGAAAACGGTCGGTTCGCCGGTGAACGGGTTGGTGCCTTTGCGCGCCTTGGTCGCGGGCTTTTTCACCACTTTGATTTTCATCAGGCCCGGCAGCGCGAACACGCCGGGACCGCGGCGGCCGACGTTTTTCTTGATCAGGCCGTTCAGGGCGTCGAACACGTTGCCGATCTCGCGCTTGGTGAGGTCGGTCTCGGCGGCGAGGTGCGAATAGATTTCCGACTTGGTCATCGGCTTGGGGTTTGCAGCCGACGTTTTCTTCGCGGCAGCTTTTTTCGCGGCCATGTAGTTCTCCTGTAGGTTGGTCAAAAACGCTGAAGCGCCTGCAATCTAGCACAAAAAACGGGTAAACGGTTAAAGCAAAGGTTAAGGGCGCCGTTGCGACAGACCCGCGTCCTTTAACCTTTGACCCTTGACCTTTAACCTCCTCATGAAATGAGGATCCTTATCACCTGCAGAACAATCATCACCAGGATAGGCGAAAAGTCGATGCCGCCCATCGGCGGCAGAATGCGTCGCGCCGGTCGCAGGATTGGTTCGTTGAGACTGTAGAGAATGCTGGTGAACGGATTGTAGCTGCCGGAATTGACCCAGCTCAGTACGGCCTGCAGCAGGATCGACCAGAAGTAGATTTCGATCGCCATCACGAACAGCGCCCGCAGGCTGAACAGGACGACGGGGCCGGCGCTCAGTGCATAACCGCCGAGCACGCCGAAAATGACGACAACCTTGAAGACCTCCAGCAGAAACATGATCACCAGCGCGGCGACGTCGACACCGAAGTACCCGGGTATCACGCGCCTGAACGGCTTGAGCACCGGGTTGGTGATCTTGACCAGCGCCTGCGACAACGGGTTGTAGAAGTCGGCGCGCACGAGCTGCAGCAGGAACCGCAGCATGAAGCACAGCACATAGAGAAAGATCAGAATGTTGATCAGGAACACGCCGACCTGGTGAATGTTAGCGCCCATAGCTCTCGGTTCCAGTGGTTTAGCCGGACAGTTCGCGACCGCGGTCGCGGGCGGCGGTCAGCGCGTGCTTGACCAGTTCGCGCAGGCCGCCGTCTTCCAGCACTGCGAGTGCCGCTGCGGTGGTACCGCCCGGCGAGGTGACGCGGCGACGAAGTTCGGCGGCGTCGGTATCGCCGTTTTTGGCCATGGTTGCCGCCCCGAGCGCGGTTTGCAACACCAGCCGGCGCGCATCGGCCGGGGCGAGTCCCAATTCGACACCCGCCGCTTGCATCGCTTCGATGATCAGGAAAAAATAGGCCGGTCCACTGCCGGACACGGCGGTGACAGCGTCCATCAGTGCTTCGTCGTCAATCCACAGCGCCTCGCCGGCCGCGCCCATGATCGCCGCCGCGGTGTCGCGTTCTTCCGCCGACACCGACGCGTTGGCGTAAAGACCGGCGGCACCCCGACCGATCAGCGCCGGCGTGTTGGGCATTGCGCGCACGATTGCAGCATCGCTACCGAGCCAGCCGGCGAGCGTCGTCGTGGTGACGCCGGCGGCGATCGAGATGACCAGCGGTCCGCGTGCCGCGATTGCGGCGGCCGAAGCCTCTGCCACCGCCTGCAGCGCCTGCGGCTTGACGGCGAACACGACGACGTCGGCGCTTTCAATGACCTGTGCATTGTCGGCGGCGGTATGTACGCCGCACCCTTGTTCGAGGGCATAACGGCGCTCCGCGTCTGGGTCGCCGACATGAATCTGCCGCGGCGCGACGCCGCTCGCGATCAGGCCGCCGATCAGCGCGCTCGCCATGTTGCCGCCACCGATGAACGCGATGGTTTTGTTGTCGAGGGACAAGAAATGATTCCTGTTTGGAAACGGCTGTACAGGATACATGAAAGGGGTCCGTGTTGAGAGGTTAAAGGTACGCGGCTCGAAAGACCTCCAACCGCTTACCTCTTACTTCTTACCCTCTCTCCAAAAATCGCCGTGCCGATGCGCACGATAGTCGCGCCCTCGGCAATCGCCGCTTCGAAATCGCCGGACATTCCCATCGACAGCGTGTCGACATCGTGACCGGCGACGCGCAGACGTTCGAGCGCGGACGCCAGCCGCCGGAATGGTTCGCGCTGCGTCTCGAATATTTCGCTCGGTGCCGGCAGCGCCATCAGGCCGCGCAGCTTGAGGTGCGGCAATTCGGCGACCGCGGCGGCGAGCGCATCGAGTTCGTCCAGGGCCACCCCGGCTTTTTGCGGTTCGTCGCTAACGTTCACTTCCAGGCAGATATTAAGCGGCGGCAGATCGGAAGGACGCTGCGCGCTCAACCGGTGCGCGATCTTGATACGGTCGACGGTATGCACCCAGGCAAAGCGCTCGGCAATCGCGCGCGTCTTGTTCGACTGAATTGCGCCGATGAAATGCCACACGAGCGCGAGGTCGGCCAGCGCATCCATTTTCGCCAGCGCTTCCTGGAGGTAGTTAGCGCCGAAGTCGCGTTGCCCTGCAGCGGCAGCGGCGCGAATGGTTTCCGCCGGCTGTGTTTTACCGACCGCGAGCACCGTGACCGCGGCCGGATCGCGGCCGTGCCGCTCGGCGCTTTCCGCAACCGTTCGTCGGACGTTTTCGAGGCTGGTGGCGATGATGTCGGCTTTCAGCGGCATAATTTGGCTATCATAACAGCCACATAAAAGAGATCGGGGTTAATCCAGATGCCAGTCGATATCTCGCAACTGCTTGCGTTCAGCACCAAGAACAAGGCGTCGGACCTGCACTTGTCGGCCGGCGTGCCGCCGATGATTCGCGTCGATGGTGACATCCGCCGTATCAACGTGCCGGTGCTCGAACATAAAGATGTCTACGACATGATCTACGACATCATGAACGACAAGCAGCGCAAGAACTTCGAAGAATTTCTCGAGTGCGACTTTTCGTTCGAAATTCCCAACGTCGCGCGCTTCCGTGTCAACGCGTTCAATCACAGTCGTGGCGCCGGCGCCGTGTTCCGGACGATTCCGTCGGAAATCCTGTCGCTGCAGGACATCCATGCACCACAGATTTTCGCCGACATCTGCAACAACTCGCGTGGCATCGTGCTGGTCACCGGGCCGACCGGTTCGGGCAAGTCAACTACGCTCGCCGCGATGATCAACCACATCAACGAAAATGAGTTCGGCCACGTGCTGACGGTCGAGGATCCGATCGAATTTGTCCACCAGAGCAAGAAGTGCCTGATCAATCAGCGCGAGGTGCATCGCGACACGCACGGCTTCAATGAGGCGCTGCGCTCGGCGTTGCGCGAAGACCCCGACTACATCCTGGTCGGCGAGTTGCGCGACCTCGAGACCATTCGCCTCGCGCTGACCGCCGCCGAAACCGGCCACCTGGTGTTCGGCACGCTGCACACCTCGTCGGCGGCCAAGACCATTGACCGTATCGTCGACGTGTTCCCGGCGGCGGAAAAGGACATGGTGCGCTCGATGCTGTCCGAATCGCTCCGCGCGGTCATTTCGCAGACACTGCTGAAGAAGGTCGGCGGCGGGCGTATCGCCGCGCACGAAATCATGATCGGTACACCGGCGATCCGCAACCTGATTCGCGAAGGCAAGATCGCGCAAATGTACTCGGCGATCCAGACGGGCCAGGCCTCCGGCATGCAGACGCTCGACCAGAACCTCAAAGAACTGCTCCAGCGCAAGCTGATCGAGCCGGAACAGGCGCGCGCCAAGGCAGCCAATAAGGAAGCGTTTTAATGGATCGCGATCAAGCCATCAAAATCATGCAGGACCTGCTTCGCGCCATGGTCGCGAAGAACGGTTCTGACCTGTTCATTACCGCCGGCTTTCCGCCGGCAATGAAGGTCGACGGTGAACTGACGCCGATGACGGAGCGGCCGCTCAGCGAGGAGCAAAGTTCGCTGATGGTACGAGCCATCATGAACGACAAGCAGGCCAAGGAATTCGACGCGACGCATGAATGCAACTTTGCGATCAGCCCGGCGCAGATCGGCCGCTTCCGCGTGAACGCATTCGTGCAGCAGGGGCGTGCCGGCGCGGTGCTGCGCAAGATCAATACCGATATCCCGACACTGGAACAGCTCGACTCGCCGCCAATTTTGCGCAGCCTGGTGATGCACAAGCGCGGGCTGGTGATTTGCGTCGGCGCAACCGGTTCCGGCAAGTCGACTACACTCGCCGCGATGATGAACCACCGCAACCAGAATTCGCGCGGCCACATCATTACGATCGAGGACCCGATCGAGTACGTGCACCCGCACGCGGGCTGCATCGTCATGCAGCGCGAGGTGGGCGTCGATACCGAGTCGTGGCATATCGCGCTAAAGAACACGCTGCGCCAGGCGCCGGACGTGATTCAGATCGGCGAGATCCGCGACCGCGACACGATGGAATACGCCGTGCAGTTCGCCGAAACCGGCCACCTGTGCCTGTCGACGCTGCATGCGAACAGTGCGAACCAGGCGCTCGACCGCATCATCGCGCTGTTCCCCGAGGAAAGCCGCGCGCAGTTGTTGATGGACCTGTCGCTCAACCTGCGGGGCATTATTTCGCAGCGGCTGATTCGCAAGGCCGACGGCAAGGGTCGCATCGCTGCAATGGAGATCATGACCAACTCGCCGCTGATGGCCGACCTGATCTTCAAGGGCGACGTCTCCGAAATGAAGGAGATCATGGCAAAGTCGAACCGGCTCGGCATGCAGACCTTCGACCAGGCGCTGTTCAACCTGTTCGAGAACGGCGACATTACGTACGAGGACGCGCTTCGCAACGCCGACTCCCAGAACGAGCTGCGGCTCAAGATCAAGCTCGAAAGCAAGCGCGCACAGCGGCCGGTTGAGTCGGGCATCGACAAGCTGTCGCTGCAGGGCGCCGACGACGGCAGCTCGTTCATCTAGTTATGGATCTGTTGCCGTACCTGAAGCTCGTCGCGGAGCGCAAGGCGTCCGACCTGTACCTGACCGCGCACGCGCCGATCAAGATTCGCCACGAAGGCAAGGTGCTGTCGGTCGGCAAGCAGGAGCTGACGCCGGAAGCGGTACAGGCGGCGGCCGACGCGCTGATGACGGAAGACCAGCGCGAATTCTACGCGTCCAACCTCGAATGCGACTTCGCGATCGAACCCGACGGCGTCGGCCGGTTTCGCATCAACGTGTTCTCGCAGCGTGGCACGCCGGCGATGGCGATGCGCTACATCCCGACCGACGTGCCGCGTTTCGAAACGCTGGCGCTGCCGGACGTGCTCAAGGAACTGATCATGCACCGCCGCGGCCTGCTGCTGATGGTCGGCCCGACCGGCAGCGGCAAGACCACCACGCTCGCGTCACTGATCCGCTATCGCTCCCACCTGCGCACCGGCCATATCCTCACGATTGAGGATCCGATCGAGTTTTCGCATCCGAACGCGCGCTCGATCATCAACCAGCGCGAAATCGGCCAGGACACGCACTCGTACATGAACGCGCTGCGCAGCGCCGTGCGCGAGACCCCGGACGTGATTCTGATCGGCGAGATTCGTGACCGCGATACACTCGAATCGGCGATTCAGCTCGCCGGCACCGGCCATCTGACGATCTCGACGCTGCACGCCAACAATGCATCGCAGGCGCTCGAGCGCATCCTCAACCTGTTCCCCGACCAGCAGCAGCACAAACTGCTGATGGATTTGAGCGTCAACCTGCGGGCGATCGTCTCGCAGCGGCTGGTGCTCGCCAAGGACGAGCGACGCGTGGCGGCGGTCGAGGTCATGCTCAATACGCCATACGTCGCCGAGCTGATCGTGAAGGGCGATGTCGACGGCATCAAGCAGGCGCTCAACAACGGCGGCGAAACCGGCATGCAGTCGTTCGATACCGCGCTGCACCAGCTTTATCAACAGGGCAAGATCAGCCTCGACGAAGCGCTGAGCCACGCCGACTCGCGGGCCAATCTCGAAGCGAAGATCAGCTTCGGGTGATCAGCCGAAAATATCGAGCAGCGGTTGCTGCTCGTAATCCGGCGGTACACGCATCGACGCGTTTGGCACCTTGCCCTGGCCGATGCTTTTCAACAGCCACGTCTGTCCCCTACCAAAGTCGACGTACTTGATCGGCACGCCCACCTGTTTCAGCAACAACGCGTCGGCGCCCGGTTTCAACACCAGATTCCTGCCGCCGAACCGGCGCAAGTCGGCGGCCATGGCAGCGAGCGTTTGCGCGTCATCTTTCGGGATACCCAACGCCTTCGTCGAGGTGACACACAAGCCGTAGCCGATGCCGCCATTAATGCTGACGGTGGCTGTTCGACAGTCATACCGGCCGACGTGGACGATCGTGTCGGTCGCGGCCAGGGTCGCTGTCGGAAGCGGGTGTTCCAGCAATGCGCTCACCTCCGGCGCGTGCTCATGGATGAGGCCGCGCATCGATTGCGGCAGCGCCTGCGCCAGGCGCTTCACCCGCGCGATGTCTTGCCGCAGATCCGTCACCGCCTGTTGATCGACGACGCGAAACGTCTTTTCGCGCGTGTCCAGAATCAGAAAACGGTGCTTCGACGATTCGTAAAGAACGACGGAATGGACTTGCGCCGAATTGGTAATACGGACGCGGCCGTCATGGATAACGATCTGCGTTACGGGGTAATCTGCATTCGACGGCGCGTAATGCAGTTCGACGTCAGCGAAGGCGGGGGCGGCCAACATAGTCGCCGCGAGCAGTAACAGCGTCGCTCTCATTCGAACAGATCGTCCGCCTTCACGACCCGCACCGCGTCCGCCTTGAAGTTCAAAGGCAGCTTGCCGACCCGCTCGTCCTCGCCCAGCACCTCGGCCGGCTTTTGGACGTTGTACGTCATGCGCGAAGGCCTGTCGTTGACGAGCCGTGTCTTCAAATCCTCGGCATTCTCCGCCACGAAAACGAACTTCATGCGCGATGGGTCCAGGTGGCGCTTGAGCGCCGCATTGACGGTCGCCGCGTTCAGCACGGCGAGCCCTTCACGCACGTAGTCCACGAACTCCGGCGTGCCGTAATACGCGCTGTCCACGGCGTACCCGAGCCGCCTCGCAGGCGACTTGACCATCAGCGCGACAAACTTGTGCAGGTAGTCGCGCGTCGTTTCGAACGCGTCGGGCGCAAGGCCGCCGTTGATGAGCTTGTCGAGTTCGTACAACGCGAGGCGTAGCGCGAACACCGCGTCGGCGTTGTCGCGCAGCGGCCGCAACCAGACCTGGAAGATCTGCTGGCGTCGCGCCAGGTTCGGCGCCGGTTGCAACCGGAACATGCCCTCGGGGAAATATTCGATGTAAGCGTAGTCGCCGTAGTTCATGCCGCGCAGCTCGCGAATACGCTGATAGAGGTGACTGACGCTGGACCGATGCTCACCCAGCCAGGCGCGTGCGAGCCACAGCGCGACCCAGTCCGGATCGCCGCGCTTCACATCGATCGGCTGCCCGAATGAGACCGCCACCGCCGGCGTCTCCTTGGCGATGATGAGTGCTTCGCGGCGCCGGATCGGGGGCGGGTCTGGCAGTGTCACGGGCGGTTTGGTTTCTCTTTCGAGCGCGCCGAAATCGCGTTTGATGCGCTCAACAAAGGCGTCTGGATAGCCACCACCGAGACCAACCATCAGATTGCCGGCGGTGTAATGCTGCTTGTAAAACGCGCGGCAGTCGTCGAGCGTCAGCTTTTGCAGATCGCCGACCGCGCCGAGAGTCAGATGCGCATAAGGATGTCGTCCCGGCGAAGCTGGCATGACAGGATAACCGAGGCCGCCGTATATCCATTCGTACAACGCTTCCTTGCCCAATTCTTCGTCATTGTCCGCACGTAAATCGGTGCGAATCGCGTTGATCAGCCGGGTCTTGATGCGCTCAATATCGCTCTTGCGCCAGCCGGGCGTGAGCAGCAGTTCGCGCAGCGTCGCGTAGTAGGTGTCGAGCCTGTCGCGATGCACCTCGCCCGAGAACGACGTCATTTCCTTGTCGACCTCGGCGCCGACATGCGCCGCGAGCGGATACAGCGCCTCCTGAATCGCGCGCCGCGGCCGCGCTTCCGAGCCTCCATCGGCGATAAGCGCGGCGGTCAACGCCGCCACGCCCCGCTTGCCGGGCGGGTCATTGGCCGCGCCTGCGTTGAACACCAAGTCGAAGTCCACTATCGGCGTCTCACTCGGCACCAGCACCGTCTGCATGGCAGAAGGCGTCGGGCCGGGCGGCGTCGGCATCGTGACTTCGGCGGCCATGACGCCAAGACCGAGATCGGCCTGATTCGCAAGGCTGACGATCGTGCGGCCGGCGGAAACGAAGTGTCGCTCTGCGGCCTCGCGTAGATCGTCCGGCGTGAGGCTGTCGTAGAGCGCGAACAGTCTGTTGAGGACATTCGGACTGCGCTCGAAGCGCATGAAGCCGGCCAGCACATCACCGATGGCCTCGGCTTCCGACAGCGAGTGCGCGAAGCCGTAGCGCATCCGGTCGCGCACGGCATCGAGCCGCGGCGCCTCGATGCGCTCGGAGGCTGCGCGCGAACAGGCTTCGAGGATCGCCTCGGTCACCGCTTGCGCGTGCTGCTCGTCGGTCAGCCGCGCGGCGACCACCAGCAGGTACGGATCTTCGTGATCGGAAAAATCGGTGAACAGCTCGTCGGCCTGCTGGCGCTCGACCACCACGCGTTCGTACAAATCCGACTGCGGCGAGAAGTACAGCTCGCGGATGAAATCCATGCAGCCCATCGCCTTGTCTTCGACCGAAAATGCCGGACCGCGAAACGCGACCATCACCCACGGCTGCGTCGGCGTCTCCCAATGGATGTGGCGGTAATACGGCCCCGACGGCGCGGGTTCGGTCGGAATATCCACCGTATAGTCGCCCGCTTGCCAGCCGCTCCAATGATGCTCGACGCGCGCGATCGCGGCCTCGGGATCGATATCACCCGTCAGCAGCATCGTCGCGTTTTCCGGCCGGTACCAGCGCGCAAAGAACTCGCGCGCGTAGTCGATCTGCTCCGGCATCGCCTCGATGTCGGCGAAAAAGCCCATCGTGGTGTGTTTGTACGGATGCACGTTGAAACTTAGCTCGCGCAGCACTTCCTCCATTTTTTCGGTCGGGTCGGAGTAGTTCTTCAGGTATTCGCCCTTGACCGCCAGCGCCTCGGTGCGAAAACCCTGCTCCTCAAGATGCAGGTGCTGGAAGCGATCCGCCTCCAGCGCGAGCATCGTGTCGAGGTCGGGCCTGGTGAAGGTGACGTGGTAGTTGGTGAAATCGTCGGTCGTGTAGGCGTTCTGGTCGGCGCCCGCGCGCGTCATCACTGCCTGGTAACGCTCCGGCGGATACTCGCGCGTGCCGCGAAACATCATGTGCTCAAAAAAATGCGCGAAGCCGGACTTGCCCGCCTCAACTTCGTTGCGCGAACCGGTATGCACGGGAATTTGCAGGTTGACAACATCGGGAGCGCCGGCGCGGATGGCGATGACTTTAAGGCCGTTGGCGAGTTCGTGTTCGGTGTGGGGCAGATCGAAGATCGGGCGATTCATGACAACTCCATTTCCTCTGTGGCCAATATAACGCAGGCAAAAATTTGACGCCGCCGCCAAAAACAGGAATTCTGGGGCGCTCGAAAAGCTACAGGAACGCCCTATGTCGACGTCCAGCGGCGCCATGCACCACCCGCGCGGCCTCTACACGCTCTTCTTCACCGAAATGTGGGAGCGTTTCAGCTATTACGGCATGCGCGCGCTGCTGGTCCTGTTCATGGTGGCTGCGATCAAGAACGATGGGCTGGGCCTGACGGACAAGACGGCGACCGCGATTTACGGCCTCTATACGGCGGCCGTCTACGTCACCAATCTCCCCGGCGGCTGGATTGCGGACCGGCTGATCGGCCAGCAGCGCGCGGTGTTCTGGGGCGGCGTCATCATCGCGATCGGCCATTTCACGCTCGCCATTCCGTCGCCGGAAACGTTTTTTCTCGGGCTCGTGTTCGTCTCGCTCGGCACGGGACTCCTCAAGCCCAACGCCTCCACCATCGTCGGCGACCTGTATCCGGAAGGCGGTGCGCGCCGCGACGCCGGCTTTTCCATTTATTACGTCGGCATCAACCTGGGCGGCGCAATCGGCCCGCTGGTATGCGGCTACCTCGGCCAGAAGGTCAACTGGCACTACGGCTTCGCCGCCGCCGGTGTCGGCATGGTGCTGGGGCTGATTCAGTATCGGCTGACGCAGAAGCACCTCGGCGAACACGGCAAGTATCCGGAGCCGGCCTCGACCGGCTTTACGCGCCGCGCGTGGGGCTGGACCATCGCCTGCCTGGCCGGACTGGGCGTGGTCGTGCTGCTCGCGATGGGCGGTGCGCTGGTCATCAACCCCGTCGCGCTGTCCAAGTACGCTGGTGTCGTGATTATCGTTCTGGGAGCGGGCTTCATGCTGTGGCTCGCGTTCTTCGGCGGTCTTGACGCCCGCGAAAAGCGCCACCTCGCGGTGCTGGCGATACTGTTCGCGGGCTCGGTGCTGTTCTGGGCCGGTTACGAACAGGCCGGCTCGAACTTCAACCTGTTCGCGCAGCGCTACACGGATCGCAACATTTTCGGCTGGACAGCGCCAGCGAGCTGGTTCCAGAGCCTGAACTCGGTATACATCATCATCCTCGCGCCGTTTTTCGCCTCGATGTGGATCTGGCTGGCGCGCCGCAACCTCAACCCGTCGATTCCGGCGAAGTTTGCGCTGGGGCTGGTATTTCTCGGCCTGGGTTTCTTCGTCATGTACGGCGCCGCGCAGATTGTCGTCGCCGGCAGCAGCGTGTTGCCGACCTGGCTGATCCTGACCTATTTCCTGCACACCGTCGGCGAATTGTCGCTGAGCCCGATCGGTCTGTCCGCGACCACCAAGCTCGCGCCGCGTCGCTTCGGCGGACGCATGATGGGCATGTGGTTCGTCGCGACGGCCCTCGGCGAACTGCTCGCCGGACTGATCGCCGGCCAGTTCAGCGCCAAGGACATCTCCGACATGCCGCGCATATACTTCGAGCTGGCCGCGGTGCTGGTGGGCGTGGGCATCCTGTTCATGGTCGCGGCCAGGCCGCTGCAAAAATATCTTATCGGCGAGGACATCGAATGAATTCCGCACTCAATCAGCCGCGCCCGCCGCGGCCCGTGGAACCCATGAACGCCAGCGAACTCACCGTCCGCGGCATCATCATTGGCATTCTGATTACCATCGTGTTCACCGCGGCGAACGTCTACTTCGGCCTAAAGGCGGGGCTGACGTTCTCGACTTCGATTCCCGCGGCCGTCATCTCGATGGCGGCACTGCGCGCTTTGCGCGGCGGGACGATGCAGGAGAACAACATCGTCCAGACGGTGGCCTCGTCAGCCGGCACGCTGTCGGCGATTATCTTTGTCCTGCCGGGCCTGGTGATCATCGGCTGGTGGAACGGCTTCCCGTTCTGGATGACGTTCGGCATCTGCGCGACCGGCGGCATCCTCGGCGTGATGTTCACGATCCCGCTGCGCCGGGCGCTGGTGACGGATTCGGACCTGCCGTATCCGGAAGGCGTGGCCTGCGCGGAAGTGCTCAAGGTCGGCTCCGGGACCGCGAAGAGCGAGGAGGTCGACGCGGTCGATACCGGCGCAATGGGCGTGCGCGCGATCGTCATCGGCGGGCTGGTTTCGGCGGTGTTCTACGTCATCGTGCAAACGCGCATTTTCGCCGCGTCGATCTCCCAGTACTTCCACTTCGGCGGCGCAAAAAGCGGCGCGACCGGCTTCGACTTCAGCCTGTCGTTCGCGCTGTTCGCGATCGGCCATTTGGTCGGCCTGTGGGTCGGCATCTCAATGCTGGTGGGCGCGTTCATCGGCTGGGGCTGGGCCGTACCGTATTTCAGCGCGATCCATCCTGCGACCGGCAACGCGTTAGCCGTCGCACAGGATACCTGGAGCCACTACGTGCGCTTCGTCGGCGCCGGCACCATCGGCGTCGCTGCCATCTGGACGCTGGTCAAGCTCGTCAAGCCGGTGGTCGTCGGTCTCGCCGGCGCGATGGCGGCCGCGCGCGTGCGCAAGGCCGGACAGGCGCACACGCTCGCGCGCACCGAGCAGGACATGCCGATCGGCACCGTCGCGATCGTCAGCCTTGCCTGCCTGATTCCGGCCGCCTTCCTGCTGTGGTACTTCGGCAACCTGATCGGCCTCGGCGCACACATCTGGCCGCTGGTGATCGGCGGCGCGATCTTCACCGTCATCATCGGCTTCCTGGTATCCGCGGTGTGCGGTTACATGGCCGGCCTGATCGGCTCGTCGAACAGCCCGTTATCGGGCGTCGGCATTCTGGTCGTGGTCATCGCCGCCGTCATTCTCGCCGGCGCGGTCAGATCCATGTACCCCGGCGACGTCGGCAAGGAACTTGTCGCCTTCGCGCTGTTCCTGACGTCGATCGTGTTCGCAGTCGCATCGATCGCCAACAACAACCTGCAGGACCTGAAGACGGGCCAACTGGTCGACGCGACGCCGTGGAAACAGCAGGTGGCGCTGGTCATCGGCGTCATCGCCGGCGCGCTGATCATCCCGCCGACGCTGGATCTATTGCAGCAGGCCTACGGCTTCCTTGGCGCCCCCGGCGCTGATCCGACGCGCGCCCTGCCCGCGCCGCAGGCCGGCCTGATCTCCGCGCTCGCCGAAGGCGTCATCCAGAGCAACATCGACTGGAGCCTGATCGGCATCGGTGGCGCCATCGGCGCCGCCAGCATCATCCTCGACGAAATCCTCGCCCGCAAAGCCAAGTCGGTGCGCCTGCCGCCGCTAGGCGTAGGCCTCGGCATTTACCTGCCAACCTCAACGACACTGATGGTCGTCATCGGCGCCATAGCCGGCTGGTACTACAACCGCCGCGCCGAACGCAAAGCCAATACGGAAGCGACGAAGCAACTCGGCGTGCTGCTCGCGTCCGGCCTCATCGTCGGCGAAAGCTTGCTCGGCGTCATCTTCGCCGCCTTCGTCGCTTTCTCCGGTAATGCCGCGCCGGCGGCACTGATGGGATCGGGATTCGCGACAGCATCGATGGCGATCGGCGGGGTTGTCTTTGTGGTGAGCCTTGTTCTGCTTTACCGGTGGATTGGGCGATCTGCGCAAGCTTGATTTCTGCTGCCGACAGAGGTCGTGGAACCGACTCTGTACGCCGTGCACGTTATGCTTCATCCGAATTATTTTAGGATGTACTAAGACTGCTGCAGCGAGCGAACTGTAGTACTTGATGACGAATCTTTGCGTTTAGGCGACATTTTGCCCTACATTACAAGTCGTCTAATTTAAGTTAGGCAAGTAAATGTCACAGCACAGCATTCCTTTCAATGTCCTCGTCGGTGAAACGGTCGCTCTCCTATTAAGGTTCATACTTTTGGTAGTCCTCATCGGTCTAGCCTGCATTGTTCTTTATTTCTTGTATGGCAACACGGAGTTAGTGGCCGTGCCTGTCTCGTGCTTCTTTACGCTTCTCTTCTTTTCGGCACCGCTCGCATCTTCTGTCGTTCGAGCAAGATGCGGAGTGCGACTGCTCACAAAGGCTAGTGGTAAAATCCTCCTGTACTCCTTCGGCTGGGGGGCTGTTGTCGTCGGGCTTTTTATCGCAACTCTTCAAATTTGGCAGGGAGCGGAGGCAACCATTTGGAATTACGTAGTAGCAATGGCAGTGGCCGGCTTCGTTGGCGCTTCTACTGCGGCTATTCCGAGCATCCGATGTAATGGTGCGCCAGCCTAACATGTCGCTCAACCTGACCGTTTTAACCGCTGCCGCGGTTAAAATTCCCTCCGCGCTGCGCGCTCCGGCGGCAGGTTAGCTTGGGCGTTAGGAGCCATTAACATGGCATCTGAATCGATTGATCAATTGCATCGCGCAACGTCCGTTTATATCTGCCGCCAAAGGCGAGCCCCAGGCAGTTTCGATTAACAGCGCCATCATGCAATCGGAGTTCGTGGTTTGTATTCACTAGCCGCTCCAGCTCATCGATGCGCTGCTTGTCTGTAATGCGTTTTTTATTTGCCATGTCTATTTGTCTCTCCGAGTCGTTCATTCCTAACGAGGCGCTCAACCTGACCGCCTTTAAGGCTTGCGCCTTAAAGGTTCCCTCCGCGCTTCGCGCTCCGGCGTCAGGTTAGCTCGGGCGTTAGGTCAAGTTAAGATGAGACCCGTCATAGGCCCACTCATTGGTAATGCCGCGGTCGGAATGGCGGCCATCGCGTGGCTGTTATCGGGTATTCTGTTTGCACTCGCACCATTTTTGGACGCGGCCCGGAGGGGCATAGACCTCTGGTCTCACATCGGTTTGTGGCTTTTTGGAATCTTAATTGCTCTAGTTGGCTTACTCAGCCTATCGGCGGTAGCAAAAGCTGCGGCAAATCTGACACGTAAGGAAAATAGGTTGTGGCCAAACATCGTGGCTTTGGGACTAGCTCTGCCAATCTTTTTACTCTTTGTCTTTGCTTGGCTTCAACGGTGGAGCGTAGCGTATGGCACCTAACAGGTCGCTCAACCTGGCCGTTTTAACCGCTGGCGCGGTTAAAAGTCCCTCCGCGCTGCGCGCTCCGGCGGCAGGTTAGCTTAGGCGTTAGGTAATTCGAAGATGCCGAACGGGTTTCATGGACCAAATGAACAGTGGGATCGTATGGAAGCGCCCTTGCTAACTCTAGACGCTGAATTAGAGGCCTTCGCAAAAACCTTTGACTTGGGCCTGTCTAAAAATTATCACAATTGGCCGGAGCGTTCGCTTACCTGGAGTGACGGAGTAGATCGCCTCATCCAGATTTATCTTGCAGATGAGGAGGCAATGACATTCAATTTATGGCTGTGCGCCTCCCAAGATAGGGGCCGTGAGCGCTACCTGAAGAAGGAATTCCTTATCAAGGAAAAGCCAATAGGTTGCATAGCTAATCGATTGAACGAGTTGCTCGAGCAGGCAAAGGGCCGGCTCGAAGGTTGGAAGGCCGCGGATCTAGAGTTTGCAACAACAATTGCGCAAATCACCTAACATGTCGCTCAACCTGATAATCCTCTAGGCCAGCCTCCTGGCCATCGCAGCGCTTGGCGCTACGATGGCAGGTAACGACACCGTGACAGGAGGCTGTGATGACACTTTACTGTGGGATTGATTTGCATTCCACCAACCAAGTGGTGGTGGTG
>DASSTE010000016.1:0-5749 GCA_035708085.1 Gammaproteobacteria bacterium
ACGTGCCGGCCAGTGTGCGTGACGGCCTCGCATCTGCCGCCCGACGCGTGACCGAAGCCGACCTTCGCACCGCCTTGCCGCCACGCGCGCGGGATGCGCACAAAGGCAAATTCGGCCACGTGCTGATCGCGGGCGGTGACCTCGGTATGCCGGGCGCCGTACGCATGGCGGCGGAAGCGGCGCTGCGCAGCGGCGCGGGCCTCGTCAGTGTTTATACGCGACCGGCGCATGTTGCGGCCGTGGTCGGCACGCGGCCCGAGCTGATGTGCCACGGCAGCGATGATGCTACCGGCGTGGCTGAATTGATCGACAAGGCGACAGTCGTCGCGGTGGGGCCAGGCCTCGGGCAAGGAGCGTTCGGCCGGGCATTGCTGGCGCGGGCGATGGCCTCGGACAAGCCGCTGGTAGTCGACGCGGATGGCCTCAATCTGCTCGCCGCGCAGCCGACCGCACGGGGCAACTGGATACTGACGCCGCACCCGGGCGAAGCGGGGCGGCTGCTCGGCAGTTCCGCCGACGACGTGCAGGCGGATCGCTTCGGCGCCGCGTCCGAACTGGCGGATCGCTACAACGCCGTCGTTGTCCTCAAAGGTGCCGGCACGATCGTCGCCGCGTCAGACAGAACGCCGGCGCTGATCGACCGCGGCAATCCGGGCATGGCCGCGGGCGGCATGGGCGATATCCTGACCGGCATTATCGCTGCCGTTCTGGCGCAAACCGGATCGCCTTTCGATGCCGCGCGCGTCGGTGCGTTTGCGCATGCCGTCGCCGGCGATCGTGCGGCGGCGGACGGTGAACGCGGCCTGGCCGCACTAGACCTGGTAAGCGAACTGCGATCGGTGCTCAACGCATGAAGCTGACCGTTCCGGATGAATCGGACATGATCACGCTTGGCGGCCGGCTGGCGGCGGCGCTGCCCGATTCCGGCCTCGTCATCACGTTGCGCGGGGACCTCGGCGCGGGCAAAACCACGCTGGTCCGCGCGATGCTGCGCACGCTCGGCGTCACCGGCCACGTCCGCAGCCCGACCTATACGCTGGTCGAGCCCTACGACATCGGCGGCCGGCGCGCCTTTCATCTCGACCTGTACCGCGTGGCCGACCCCGAGGAGCTGGAATTCCTCGGCGTGCGCGACCTCGACCCCGTCAACGATCTGATCTTTATCGAATGGCCGGAGAGGGGCGGGCAGTTATTGCCGGCGGCCGACCTGGCCGTCGAGATTGCCGTTGCGGAGCCGCGGGGGCGGGAAGTAAAACTGCTTCCGGTGGCCCCGCGTGGCCTGTCTGCGGTCGGCGGAATGCGTGACATTGGGGCTGATTCTTTGCGCGGAGGTTGAGCTTTCTCTTCTATCTTGTTAAATTCAATCGAAATTTAGTGGAAATTTCTGAAATTTCCGCTATCATTTGGGTTGTAGAAGCAAGGCCAGCCCCGGAAAACCGGGGATTGGGGTCGGGGAGCAATGAAAAAACTCATCCTGCTGCTGTGCTGGCTGCCTGTGGCTGCGTTCGCCGGAACGGCACATATCGAGTCGATCGACGTGGGAGCGCACCAGGACTACACGCGCGTGACATTCGACCTGTCCGGACCGGTCGATCACAAGATTTTCACCCTCAAGAATCCGAATCGCGTGGTGCTCGATGTGGACCACGCACAACTGAATGCGAAGCTGCCGGCGGGCGCCGGCGTTATTGCCGATCTCCGCAGCGGTCGCCACGGCCATGGCGTGCGTATCGTATTCGACCTGACCGCGCGCGGCGTCCCGCGCAGTTTTTTTCTGCCGGCACATGGCAGCCAGGCGGCGCGCCTCGTAGTCGATGTGTACGGCAAGCAGCCGGTCACGCCGACGCCGGTTGCCATATCGATGCCCAGCCAGACGGCGCAGCCGCGTGACATCGTGATCGCGGTCGATGCCGGTCATGGCGGCTTCGATCCAGGCGCCCACGGTCCCGACGGGCTGCTTGAAAAGGATGTGACGCTGGCGATTTCAAAGAAGCTGGCGGCGCTGATAAACGCCGTTCCCGGTATGCATGCGATCCTGACCCGCAAGGATGACCGCTACCTGAAATTACGCCAGCGCACCGAGATCGCGCGCAAAGCGCACGCGGATCTTTTCGTCTCGATTCATTGCAACGCGTCGCGTGACAACGACGCGTACGGCGGCGCGGTGTTCGCGTTGTCGCAGCATGGCGCGACCAGCGAAGCGGCACGCTGGCTGGCCAATCGCGAAAACGACGCCGACAAGCTCGGCGGCGTGTCGTTGAGCAACAAGCCGCCGATGCTGGCGTCCGTCCTGCTTGACCTGTCGCAGACCGCCACGATCAGCGCCAGCCTCAAGGTGGCGCGCGACGTGCTCAAGCAGATGGGCCAACTCGAACCGTTGCATCGCAGCAAGGTTGAGCAGGCCGCATTCGTGGTGCTGAAGTCGCCGGATATTCCGTCGATCCTGGTCGAGACGGCCTTCATCAGCAATCCGCACCAGGAACACCTGCTTGCCAGCTCCCGTTACCAGGAGAAGATGGCGACGGCGGTGCTGAACGGCGTCATGTCGTATTTCGAAAATCAGCCGCCGCCCGGGACTTTGCTGGCCGAGCATCATGGTCAATTTCCCAGCCACCGCTACGTGATCAACCGCGGCGATACCTTGTCGGGCATCGCCGACCGGTTCGATGTCAGCCTGCAGGCGCTGCAAGCCGTCAACGGCCTGAGCAACAGCACCATTCAGGCCGGTGACGTCCTGACAATTCCGACCGGCTGATCAACTGCAATACAGCCGTCGGGATTACCGCGACGTCGCGCTCCTCCGCTTGTAACTTCATCCGCAGCGAGTAGTATAGAAGCGGAAAATAAATTGCGGAAAGGAGTCTGCGCGCCATGAACGGCGTTTCGCCGTCGACCGATGTTTTCTGGCCATTGGCCGTCCTGTTCGGGGCGGCGGTGCTGCTGGTTGCGCTCGTCGTCCTGCTGTCGTGGCTGATCGGACCGCAGCACAACGACCAGGCGACCCAGACGCCGTTCGAATCCGGCGTCAAATCGTACGGCGACGCCCGTTATCGGTTTCCCGTCAAGTTCTATATGATCGCGATGTTTTTCGTGATCTTCGACCTCGAATCGGTGTTCCTGTACGCCGGCGCGATTGCGCTGCGCCGCGTGGGCTGGAGCAGTTATTACGAGATGGTCGTGTTCATCGGCATCCTGGCCGCGGCCCTGGCTTACCTGTGGAAGTCGGGCGCGCTTGAGTTCGCCACCTATCGCTGGCGGCAGCCATTCGGACAGCGCGGCATCTGGGACGAACGCCGTGGTTTTCACCACCACGAGCATCATAGGGCTTCGCGCTGATGGAGTGGTCGCTGAGTAAAGTGAACAAGCGACCGGCGGATGACGAGCGCTTCAGCGACGCGGTCCGCCGCAACCTGGTCATGGCAAAGCTGGAGGATCTCGTCTCGTGGGGCCGAAAAAATTCGCTATGGCCGTTCAACTTCGGGTTGTCGTGCTGCTACGTCGAAATGACGACGGCATTCACCAGCCCCTACGACATCGCGCGTTTCGGCGCCGAGGTGCTGCGCGGCTCGCCGCGCCAGGCTGATGTTATCGTCATTTCCGGCACGGTGTTTCGCAAGATGGCACCGGTGATCAGGCGGCTCTACGACCAGATGATGGAACCGCGCTACGTGATCTCGATGGGCTCGTGCGCCAACTCCGGCGGCATGTACGACATTTACAGCGTCGTGCAGGGCGTCGACACATTCATGCCGGTGGACGTGTACGTGCCGGGGTGCCCGCCGCGGCCCGACGCGTTTCTTGAAGGGCTGATCATGCTGCAGGAAGCGATCGGCACCGAGCGCCGGCCGCTGTCGTGGACTATCGGCACGGCCGGCGTCGAGCGCCCGCCGGCGCCGAGCATGCGCGACAAGAAACGCGACGAGCGCATGCGTACGCGCGAATTGCGCGACCCGAACAAGCTGGAGGGCTACCTGGACCACAGGCTGGGCAAGCGCGGATAGGCAATGCTGGACCGCACCCCGACAACAAGGATGTTGTTCGACCATTTCGGCGAAGCGGCCTTCGTCGAACAGTCGACCGCCGACCAAATCCCGACGCTGTGGATCGGCCGTGGCGATACCCACCGAATTCTGCGTTACCTGAAGTACGAGATCACCCAGCCGTACAAATGCCTTTATGATCTGACGGCGATCGACGAGCGCATTCGCAAGCATCGTCGCGGTCAGCCGGACAGCGATTTCACCGTCGTCTATCACCTCCTGTCCTATGAGCGTAATGCGGACATTCGGCTCAAGGTTGCGCTCGACAAGAGTGACCTCAAGCTGCCGTCGATCACCGACATCTGGCCGGGCGCGAACTGGTACGAGTGCGAAGTCTGGGACATGTTCGGCATCGTCTTCGACGGCCACCCGGCGCTGCGCCGGATTCTGCTGCCGCCGACGTGGGAGGGTCATCCGCTGCGCAAGGATCACCCGGCACGCGCGACCGAGATGGGCATTTTCAAGCTGCCTGACCAGCAGGAGGAGATCGAACAGGACGCGCTGGAATTCGATCCGTCGTGGTGGGGCATGCATCCCGGCGATGAAGATACCGATTTCATGTTCCTCAACCTCGGCCCCAACCACCCAAGCGTGCACGGCGTGTTTCGCATCGTGTTGCAGCTCGACGGCGAGGAGGTCGTTGATTGCGTACCGGACATTGGCTATCACCATCGCGGCGCCGAGAAGATGGGCGAACGGCAATCGTGGCACACCTTCATTCCGTACACGGACCGGGTCGACTACCTGGGCGGAGTGATGAACAACCTGCCGTACGTGCTGACGGTGGAGAAGCTTGCGGGCATCGAAGTGTCCGAACGCGTCGAGACAATTCGCGTGATGCTGGTCGAGTTCTTTCGCATCATGTCGCACCTGCTGTTCCTCGGCACGATGGCGCAGGACCTCGGCCAGATGTCACCGGTGTTCTACATGTTCGCGGACCGCGAGCGTGCCTATGACGTGACGGCCGGCATCATGGGCGAGAGGATGCACCCGAACTGGTTTCGGATCGGCGGACTGGTAGACGATCTGCCCGAGGGCTGGGAAGTGCTGGTGCGCGAGTTTTGCGATTACTTCCCGGTGCGGCTCGCGAAGTACGAAAAGATCATGCTGAACAATGGCCTGATTCGCGAGCGTACCGTAAACATCGCGCGATACACGCTCGACGAGGCGATCGACTGGGGCGTCACCGGCCCCGGCTTGCGCGCCTGCGGCCTGCACTGGGACTTTCGCAAGGACCGGCCGTATTCCGGCTACGAGCGCTTCGACTTCGACATCCCCACCGGCACCAACGGCGACTGCTACGACCGCATCATTGTGCGATTTGAGGAGATGCGCCAGAGCCTGCGCATCATAGAGCAGTGCCTGAACAACATGCCGCCGGGGCCGATCAAGGCGCATCACCCGCTGACCACGCCGCCGCCTAAGGAGCGCACGCTGCACGACATCGAAACGCTGATCACCCACTTCCTGAACGTGAGCTGGGGCCCGGTCATTCCCCCCGGCGAGTGCAGTATCGGCATCGAGGCGACGAAGGGCAACAACAGCTATTACCTGATCAGCGACGGCAGCACGATGCCGTACCGCGTGCGCATTCGAACACCGTCGTTTCCACACCTGCAGATGATCCCGTTGATTGCGCGCGGGTTGATGGTGCAGGACTTGATCGCGCTGATCGGAAGTATTGATTTCGTCATGGCGGATGTGGACAG
>DASSTE010000017.1:0-3793 GCA_035708085.1 Gammaproteobacteria bacterium
CGGCGTCGGCAGCTTTGCGATCGACATGCTGGCCGGGCGCGGCTACGACGTCGTCGCGCTGACCGGCAAACCCGACGAGGCCGACTACCTCAAGCAGCTCGGCGCGAAGGATATCCTGCTCCGCCAGGACGTCGATTACGGTAAGCGTCCGCTGGAAAAGACCCGTTGGGCGGGTGCGGTCGACAACGTCGGTGGCGAAGCGCTCACCTGGCTCACGCGCACCGTCGGCTGGTGGGGCAACATCGCCTCGATCGGCAACGCCGCGAGCCCGGAACTCAACACCACCGTGTTCCCATTCATCCTGCGCGGTATCAACCTGCTCGGCGTCAACTCGATGGCAACGCCCATGCCGCTGCGGCGCGCCGTCTGGGAACGCCTCGGCAGCGACCTCAAGCCCCGTCATCTTGACCAGATCGCCACCAGCGAAATCGCGCTCAAGGACTTGCCGAACGTCTTCCAGCCGATGATCGACAACAAGACCAAGGGACGTACGATCGTCCGCATCCAGTAACGGCACCTGCCTCCGCAATAATGACGTGCGAACCGCCAATCGGTTAAACTTAAACGCTTTTCGCCGCAACTTTCGCGGCCTTTCCAACTGAACAACGAGGTTTCAATGTCCACATCGCCTTCCGCCGGCGCGCGCCTGTGGGCGGCGCTCGAAGCCGAGCGGCCGCTGCAGGTGGTCGGCGCGATTACCGCCTACGCCGCAATGCTCGCGCGCGACGCGGGCTTTCGCGCGCTGTACCTGTCCGGCGGCGGCGTGGCGGCGAATTCGCTGGGCATGCCGGACCTCGGCGTCAGCACGATGGAAGACGTGCTCATCGACATCCGCCGCATCACCGACGCGGTGGATCTGCCGCTGCTGGTCGATGCCGACGTCGGCTGGGGCGGCGCGTTCAATATCGCGCGGACGGTCAAGTCGTTCATCAAGTCCGGCGCGGCAGGCCTGCACATCGAGGACCAGGTCGCCAACAAGCGCTGCGGCCATCGGCCGGGCAAGGCGATCGTGTCAAAAGATGAAATGGTCGACCGCGTCAAGGCCGCCGTGGACGCGCGCACCGACGACAAGTTCGTCATCATGGCGCGCACCGATGCGCTGGCGGTCGAAGGTATGGACGCGGCGATCGAGCGCGCCGTCGCCTGCGTCGAAGCCGGCGCCGACATGATTTTCCCGGAAGCGATGACCGCGCTCGACCAGTATCGCGAATTCAAGGCGGCGGTGAAGGTGCCGATCCTCGCCAACATCACCGAGTTCGGCAAAACGCCGCTGTTCACGCGCGACGAGTTAGGCGAGGCCGGCGTCGATATCCAGTTGCTCTGTTGCGGCGCTTACCGCGCGATGAACAAGGCGGCACTCAACTTCTATGAAACCGCGCGCCGCGAAGGCACTCAAAAGAACGTCATCGACAGGATGCAAACGCGCGAGGAGCTCTACGAGCACCTGAACTATTACGAGTACGAACGCAAACTCGACGAATTGTACGGTAAAGAAAAGTAAACGGAGGCAGAACAATGGCGACGAAACCAACTAACACCGCCGGGCTCGCCGGTATCACCGCGGGCGAAACCGCCATTGCGACCGTCGGCAAGGAGGGCGCGGGTCTCACCTATCGCGGCTATGACATTTACGATCTGGCCGAACACGCCGAATTCGAGGAAGTGGCCTACCTCCTCACGCGCGGCAAGCTGCCGAACAAGCGCGAACTGGGCCAGTACAAGCGCCGCCTGAACGACGCTCGCGCGCTGCCGAAAAAACTGCGCGACGTGCTGGAACAGATCCCGGCCGATACGCACCCGATGGACGTCATGCGCACCGGTTGCTCCTTCCTCGGTAACCTGGAACCGGAAGGCGACTTCAAGAACCAGCAGAACGTCGCCGACCGGCTGCTCGCCGCGTTCCCCGCGATCCTCCTGTACTGGTGGCGCTGGCACACCGAAGGCAAGCGCATCCGCACCGCGAGCAACGAAGACAGCCACGCGGCGCACTTCCTGCGCATGCTGACCGGCCGCAAACCGAAGCCGGAGCACGTCAAGGCAATGAACGTCTCGCTGGTGCTCTACGCCGAGCACGAGTTCAACGCCTCGACGTTTACCGCGCGCGTCATCACCGCCACGCTCGCCGACTTCCACTCCGCCGTCACCGGCGCGATCGGCGCGCTGCGCGGCCCGCTGCACGGCGGCGCCAACGAAGCGGCGATGGAGCTGGTCGAGAAGTTCCGCACACCGGCCGCGGCCGAAAAGGGCCTGCAGAAGATGCTCGCGCAGAAGGCCAAGATCATGGGCTTCGGGCATCGCGTCTACAAAGACCATGACCCGCGCAACAAGGTCATCAAGGCCTGGTCCGAGAAGCTGTCGCAAGGCGCAGACGACGCCAAGCTGTACGCGATTTCGGAAGCGATCGAAAAAGTCATGTGGGACGAGAAAAAGCTGTTCCCGAACCTCGACTTCTACAGCGCCACCGCATACCACTTCATGGGCATCCCGACGCCGCTGTTCACGCCGATCTTCGTCTGCTCGCGCATCACCGGCTGGTCGGCGCACATCATGGAACAGCGCGCCAACAACCGCCTGATCCGCCCCGGCGCGGACTACATCGGCCCCGGCAAACAACGCTGGCAGCCGATCGAAAAACGTAAGTAATAAACACCCCTCACCCCAACCCTCTCCCGCAAGGAGAGGGAGCCGGCATTCTTGTTCCCTCTCCCTCAGGGCGAGGGTGAGGGGATAAATTTCCAGGAAATCGAATGAGCCAGACCGACATCAAATCCGCCCAACGCCCCGACCCGGACAAAGTCATAGTCGCGATAGCCGACTACGTCTGCAATTACAAAATCGACAGCGACCTCGCCTACCAGACGGCCCACTACGTCCTGCTCGACACGCTCGGCTGCGGCCTGCTCGCCCTCAACTACCCTGCCTGCACCAAGCTGCTAGGCCCGGTCGTGCCCGGCGCAGAAATGAAGGGCGGCGCCCGCGTCCCCGGCACGAGCTATGAGCTCGACCCGGCGCAGGCCGCGTTCAACATAGGCGCGACGATCCGCTGGCTGGATTTCAACGACACCTGGCTCGCCGCCGAATGGGGCCACCCGTCCGACAACCTCGGCGCAATCCTCGCCGTGGCTGATTACCTCGCCCGCTGCCAGAACAAAACGATCACAGTCCGCGACGTGCTGACGGCCATGATCAAGGCCCACGAAATCCAGGGCGTGCTGGCGATCGACAACAGCTTCAACGCCGTCGGTCTGGACCACGTCCTGCTGGTGCGCGTCGCCTCCACCGCCGTCGTCACGCACATGCTCGGCGGCACCCGCGAACAGATCATCAACGCCGTCTCCAATGCCTGGATCGACGGCGGCGCGCTGCGCACCTACCGCCACGCGCCCAACACCGGCTCGCGCAAAAGCTGGGCGGCCGGCGACGCCTGCCGCCGCGCCGTCACGCTCGCACTGATGAGCCTCACCGGCGAAATGGGCTACCCGTCCGCGCTGACCGCGAAGCGCTGGGGCTTTCAGGACGTGCTGTTCGACGGCAAGCCGCTGACGCTCGCGCGCGAGTTCGGCAGCTACGTGATGGAAAACGTCCTGATCAAAATCTCGTTCCCGGCCGAGTTCCACGCGCAAACCGCCGTCGAAGCCGCAATGACGCTGCACCCGCAGGTCAAGGACCGCCTCGACGACATCGAGCGCATCACCATCGAAACCCAGCGCGCCGGCAGCGAAATCATCGACAAGACCGGCCCGCTCGCCAACCCCGCCGACCGCGACCACTGCATCCAGTACATGACCGCGAT
>DASSTE010000018.1:0-3594 GCA_035708085.1 Gammaproteobacteria bacterium
GCCAGTTCGGTGACCTGCGTCGGTGCGGCGATGCTGATTTCGTCCAGGCCGTCGTGCGAGTGGATCACCAGCACGTGCTCGCTGCCGAGCGCGCGCAGCACCTTGGCCACCGGCTCGGCCCAGCGCGGGGCGAACACGCCGAGCAACTGGTTCGGCGCACCGGCCGGGTTGGTGAGCGGCCCGAGCAGGTTGAACAGCGTGCGGGTGCCGAGTTCGCGCCGCGGGGCGGCGGCATAGCGGGCGGCGGAATGATGCGTCGGCGCAAACATGAAGCCGAGGCCGACGGTGTCGATGCAACGGGCAACATCGGCCGGCTCGACGTCGAGGTTGACGCCCATCGCTTCCAGCACGTCCGCGCTGCCTGACGAACCGGACATCGCGCGGTTGCCGTGCTTGGCGACCCGCCCGCCGGCGGCGGCGACCACGAAGGCGGCGGCCGTCGAGACATTGAACAGGCTCTTGTTGTCGCCGCCGGTGCCGCAGGTGTCGACCAGGTGCCGCTTATCGACATCGACGCGCGTCGCCAGCTCGCGCATGACCTGTGCGGCGGCGGTGATTTCATCGACCGTTTCGCCCTTGGCGCGCAGTCCCGCCAGAAAGCCCCCGATCTGGATCGGGGTCGCGCCGCCGGTCATGATCTGGCGCATGACGGAAGTCATGTCGGCGCGCGACAAATCCTCGCGGTCGACGATCAGGCTGATGGCTTGTTTTATTTCCACAATAAAGTCCCTAGTGCTGAGTCCCTAGTGCTGAGTGAAGAGACGTTCCTTCCAACTGAGTCCTAGCTACTTAGTCCTAGTTAGTCCTAGCTACTCAAAAAGTTTGCGAGCAACGCGTGCCCGTGTTGGGTCAGAATGGATTCCGGATGGAACTGCACACCCTCAACCGGCAACTCGCGATGCCGCACGCCCATGACGGCCTCGAAGTCACCGTTCGCGTCTTCGGTCCAGGCAGTCATTTCCAGGCAATCAGGCAGCGAATCCGGGTCGATGACGAGCGAATGGTAGCGCGTGGCTTCGAACGGATCAGGGATGCCGGCAAAGACGCCTGTGCCGTGGTGGCGAATCAGCGAGGTCTTCCCATGCATGACGCGCGACGCGCGCACGACGCGGCCTCCGTACGCTTGCCCGATCGCCTGGTGGCCGAGACAGACGCCGAGGACCGGGATGCTACCGGCGAAGCGCCCGATCAGTTCCAGCGACACGCCCGCTTCACTGGGTGTGCACGGCCCCGGGGAGACGACAATGCGCGCCGGCGCCAGCGCCTCGATTTCGTCGAGCGTGATGTCGTCATTGCGGTGGACAACCACATCTTCACCCAGCTCGCCCAGGTACTGCACGAGGTTGTAGGTGAACGAATCGTAATTGTCGATCATCAGCAGCATTACATCTGCCCCGCCAATTCCACCGCGCGAAACACTGCCCGGCCCTTGTTCATGGTCTCCTCCCATTCCTTCGCCGGCACCGAATCGTGCACGATGCCCGCGCCGACCTGTACATATAGCCGACCATCGCGGATAACGGCGGTGCGGATCGCGATGGCGGTGTCCATGTTGCCACTCCAGCCGAGATAGCCGACCGCGCCGGAATAGACTTCGCGGCGCACCGGCTCCAGTTCGTCGATGATTTCCATCGCCCGCACCTTGGCCGCGCCGGAGAGGGTGCCGGCCGGGAAGCAGGCGCGGAGCGCATCGATCGCGCTCAAGCCGTCGCGCAATCGGCCGGCCACATTGGAGACAATGTGCATCACGTGCGAATAACGCTCGATCACCATCTGCTCGGTGACGCGGACGCTGCCGGTCGCGCTGATGCGGCCGACGTCGTTGCGGCCGAGGTCGATCAGCATCAAATGCTCGGCGCGCTCTTTCGGGTCGGCCAGCAGTTCTTCGGCGAGCGCGGCATCTTCGGCGGCGCTCGCGCCGCGGCGGCGCGTGCCGGCGATCGGGCGCACCGTCACCTCGCCGTCCTCGACGCGCACCAGCACTTCCGGCGACGAACCCGCCACCTGGAAATCGCCGAAGTCCATGAAGTACAAGTACGGCGACGGATTCAGCGAGCGCAGCGCGCGATAGACGTTGAGCGGCTCGCCAGCGAACGGCGCCGACATCCGCTGCGACAACACGACCTGCATCACGTCGCCGGCGAGAATGTACTCGCGCGCGCGCTCGACCGCGGCCTCGAATGCCGGCTGCGGAAACGCCGATTGAAAGCGCGCTTCATCGACGGCGGCACCGGTTGCCGGCGCGTTGTACGTCAGCGGCTGCCGCAATCGGGCGGCCAGTTCATCCAGCCGCTTTTCGGCATCGGTCACGCTGCCGGCGACATCGACGGGCGCGTGCACGATCAGGTACAACTTGCCCGCCAGGTTGTCGAACACCGCCAGCTCGTCCGACACCATCAGCAGGCAATCCGGCGTGTCGATTTCCGGCGCCTTGCGCCCGGCCGCGAGGCGCGGCTCGGTCGAGCGCACGATGTCATAGCCGAAATAACCGACCAGGCCGCCGGTGAAGCGTGGCAGATCGGGATGCGGCTCAACGCGATAGCGGTTGCGGTAGCGCTCCAGCCAGTTCAGCGGGTCCGACACGCCGGTGACCGTTTCGGATGCGGCGCCGTCGCGCTCAATGCGGATCGTATCGCCGTCGACGACCAGGCGCGTGCGCGCGCGCAGCCCGATGACGGAGTAGCGGCCCCAGACTTCGCCGCCCTGCACCGATTCGAGCAGATAGGTATGCGGGCCGTTGGCGAGCTTGAGGAAAACGCTCAGCGGGGTGTCGAGATCGGCCACGACCTCGCGCACGACCGGCGTATGGGTATAGTCCGCGCGACTATTGCGGGAGCTTTGTGGGAGCGGCGTCATACGCCGCGACTCATCAAACGGGGACGAGCAGCAGTCGCGGCGAATGTCGCCGCTCCCACGATCAAACGTGCGCGATTCATATCGGCAACTGCTCGCGCAGCGCACCGACCGTCTTGCGGTAATCGCCGCCCTTGAAAATGGCGGATCCCGCGACAAATGTATCGGCGCCAGCGTCGGCGACGGCGCGGATGTTATCCGCCTTGATGCCGCCATCGACCTCAAGGCGGATGTCGCGGCCGCTTTGATTAATGCGCTCGCGCACCGCACGAATCTTATCGAGGCTGGTGGGTATGAACGACTGCCCGCCGAAGCCCGGATTGACAGACATGATCAGCACCATATCCACCTTGTCGATCACCCAGTCCAGGTGATCGAGCGGCGTCGCCGGGTTAAAGGATAGGCTGGCCTTGCAGCCGGCGTCGCGGATCAGTTGCAGCGACCGGTCGACGTGCTCGGTCGCTTCCGGATGAATCGTAATGTAGGTTGCGCCGGCTGCCGCGAAGTCGCCGATGATCCGGTCGACCGGCTTGACCATCAGGTGCACGTCGATCGGCGCCTCGATGCCGAAGTTGCGCAGCGCCTTGCAGACCATCGGCCCGACCGTCAGGTTGGGCACGTAATGGTTGTCCATCACGTCGAAATGAATCATGTCGGCGCCGGCCTCCAGCACGGCCGCCGCCTCCTCGCCCAGCCGGGCGAAATCGGCGGACAGAATCGATGGCGCAATGAGATACTCGT
>DASSTE010000019.1:0-47410 GCA_035708085.1 Gammaproteobacteria bacterium
GCTTCGTCCGCGCTTTCGTCGAGGTTGCGGGTGTAGTCGCAGTCCGGGTAGCCGGTACAGCCGATGAAGCGGCCGCGCCGTCCCAACCGGATCGACAGCGGCTTGCCGCACTTCGGGCAGGCTTCGTCGAGTTCTTCGGACGTCACGTCCTTGCGCGAGACGCTTTCCTCCTTCTCGTCCACCAGCGACTTGAACGGGCTCCAGAACTCGTCCAGCAGCGGCACCCAGTCCTTCTCGCCGCGCGCGACTTCGTCGAGCTCGTCCTCAAGCCGGGCGGTGAAGTCGTAATCGACGTACTGCGTGAAATGCTCGGTCAGGAACTTGTTGACCACGCGGCCGACGTCGGTCGGGATGAAGCGCTTGCGGTCCATCTCGACGTATTCGCGCTGCTGCAGCGTCTGAATGATGCTGGCGTAGGTCGACGGCCGACCGATGCCGTATTCTTCGAGCGCCTTGACCAGGCTCGCTTCCGAGTAGCGCGGCGGCGGCTCGGTGAAATGCTGGTCGGCACGCACGGCTTCGAGCGATACGGTGTCGCCTTCGGCCAGCTCCGGCAGCAGTTTGTCTTCGTCGTTATCGGTCGAGTCGTCGCGACCTTCCTGGTAGACAGCGATGAAGCCGGGCTCGACCAGCACCGAGCCGGTGGCGCGGAAGCGGTTGCCCTCGCCGCAGCCGAGATCGACCGCGACGGTGTCGAAGACCGCGTGAATCATCTGGCACGCGACGGTGCGCTTCCAGATCAGTTCATACAGCCGATATTGATCGTTGCTCAGCTTGCCGCGCAGGCTGGCCGGTTCGCGGCCGGCGCTGGTCGGGCGAATCGCCTCATGCGCTTCCTGCGCGTTTTTCGCCTTGGTCTTGTAGCGGCGCGGCTGCTTCGGCAACTGGTCTTTGCCGTAGCGCGTCGCGATCAGCTCGCGGATGTCGTCGAGCGCCTCGTTGGCCAGGTTGACCGAGTCGGTACGCATGTAGGTGATCAGGCCGATCGCGCCCTCACCGGTGTCGATGCCTTCGTACAACTGCTGCGCGGTACGCATCGTGCGCTGGGCGGTGAAGCCGAGCTTGCGCGAAGCTTCCTGTTGCAGCGTCGAGGTCGTGAATGGCGCAGCCGGGTTGCGCTTGCGCTGCTTCGTGTCGACGTTGAGGACGTTGAGCTGGCCGTTGGCGGCCTGCTCCAGCGCTTTCTGCGCGGCGTGCGCGCCCTTGTCGTCGGTAAAGGTGAATTGTTCGACTTTCTTGCCGCCGAATTCGGCCAGTTTCGCGACGAACGCCTGCCCGTTCTTCGCGGCGTCGGCTTCCAGCGTCCAGTATTCCTGCGCCTTGAACGCCTCAATTTCCAGCTCGCGCTCGACGATCATCCGCAGCGCCGGGCTTTGCACGCGGCCGGCGGACAGGCCGCGGCGAATCTTCTTCCACAACAGCGGCGACAGGTTGAAGCCGACCAGGTAGTCCAGCGCGCGGCGCGCCTGCTGCGCATTCACCAACTCGGTCGACAACTCGCGCGGATTGGCAATCGCATCGTTCACCGCACGCTTGGTGATTTCGTGAAACACCACGCGGCCGACCTGCTTGTCGTCGAGCACGCCCTTTTCGTCGAGCAGTGCGTACAGGTGCCACGAAATGGCCTCGCCTTCGCGGTCCGGGTCAGTGGCGAGGTACAGCGCGTCGGCTTTTTTCAGCGCTTTGACGATGCTGTCGACGTGCTTCGAGTTGCGCTCGATCACCTGGTACTTCATCGCAAAGCCGTGCGCCGGATCGACGGCGCCTTCCTTCGGCACAAGATCGCGGACATGGCCGTAGGAGGCCATGACCTCGAAGTCCTTGCCGAGATACTTGTTGATGGTCTTCGCCTTGGCGGGCGATTCCACGATTACCAGGTTTCGAGCCATTGTCTTCGTCAATAATCGGCCGTGGCAGCACGCGTCGGCCGGATGGACAGAAATTTCGGGATGAAATCCCCGCGTTATGCGCGGGAGAGTCTAGCAGCGCCCGGCGGTCAAAAGAAACCGGGGCCGTCACTAAGCAGCAATAATGCCGATAAATTAATGCAGCGCCGAGCCGCGGTCCTCGAAGACCAGGTCTTCCATACGCGCAAAGGCCATTTCCTGGCCGGGCTGGTTGAACAGCACCATCAGGATGACCCACTTGACGTCGTCCAGGTCGACGGTATCGGCCTCCAGCGCCAGAATGCGGTCGATCACGACCTCGCGCTGCGCGGCGTCCAGGATGCCGATGTTTTCGAGATGCCGCAGGAAGCCGCGGCAGCGGACATCAAGCCGCTCCATTTCCTGATCGTTGAAAACGCGCATCGCGCCGGTGGCGGCGAGCGTCGGCACCTTGTCCTCGTCGATGGCCAGTCCTTCCAGCCAGTCGAACGCCTTGCCCACTTCGGAGCGCGGGAAACCGGCGGCTTCCAGCTCGACCGTCAGCACATCGCGGTCGGCGTAGGTCTCGGCATCGTCATCCAAGTAATTCTCGAACAGGTACAGCAGCACGTCGAGCACGTTTTCTCTCATCATCGAGGGCCTCCAGCGCGGTGGCAAGCAGTTGACTGAGTGTGCGAATGAGTCATTCCGACGTACGCATATAACCTCCCCCCGGCGCGGCGGCAATGAAGCCCTTAAGCTCCAATGACAGCAGCATGGCGGAAATGGCAGCGGCCGTCAATCCGCTGCGTTCGACGATACGATCTACAGAGGTTGGGGCGAAATCGACATATTTCAATACCTGCTGCGCCCGCGGATCATCCGGCGATACCGCGGCCCCGGCATCAGCGGGGTCCGTCGCAAGCCGCAGCAGCGGCGCCAGCTCCTCCAGCACGTCGGCGGCGGTTTCCACCAGCTTGGCGCCGTCGCGAATCAGCCGATGGCAGCCGTGGGCGAGCGGATTGTGGATCGAGCCGGGTATCGCAAACACGTCGCGGCCCTGCTCGCTCGCAAGCCTGGCGCTGATCAGCGAACCGCTGCGCTGTGCCGCCTCGACCACCAGCACACCGAGACTGAGACCGCTGACCAGCCGGTTGCGTTCCGGGAAATGGTGCCGCAACGGCCGTGTGCCGAGCGGATATTCGGACACCAGCGCGCCGTGGGCAGCGATTTCGCGCGCCAGCGCCTCGTGGCGCGCGGGATAGATGCGGTCGAGGCCGGTCCCGCAGACGGCGATCGTCGCACCGCCGCCGTCCAGCGCACCTTTGTGGCCGGCGCCATCGATGCCCATCGCCAGGCCGCTGGTGATAACCAGCCCGGCGCGCGCGAGGTGGCGCGCGAAATCCGCAGCGGTGTCGCGTCCGGCGGGCGTCGGATTGCGGCTGCCGACGATCGCGAGCTGCGGCTCGGCGAGCAGCGCCGGGTCGCCGCGCACGAACAGCGCCAATGGCGGGTCGGGAATTTCGCTCAGCAGCGGCGGCCAGTCGGGATGACGGGCCGTCAGCAGATGGCGGTCCGGCGGTTCAAGCCAGCCCAGATCGGAGTCGATCAGTCCGGTGTCGGGCGCATCGAGCCAATGGCGCGCCTCATCGTCAAAGCCAAGCCGCGCAAGCGCGCGGTCGCTCTCCGCGAGCACCGCTTCCGCGCACCCGCAGGCGTCGAGCGCCGCCCGCAGCCTTCCGCGGCTCGCGGGCGCACGCAGCAAAGTGAGCCAGGCGCGGCGTTCCGACGTCTTCATCTAGTGGTCTTTCAAGGCGATATTGCCCTGTTCAGAACGCCTGGGAGGCACAGGCGTTCCCGCTATATAACCATGACAGACCACTTCAGCTAAGGATTCTGCACCGCATCCAGCACATGCACTTCGTTATTCAGCTCCATCACCAGGCCGTAACTGACCTTGTCGAACGTCCGGAACACCATCAGCAGCCCGGCGCGGCGGTTGGGCAGCTTGACGTCGTCGCCGTTGTACGGGTCGTCCACGACCCGGCCGCGCTGGTAGATCGCGAGTACGGTGCCCGGGTCGATGCCGGCGTTGGCGCCGCGATCCAGCACGACGATGTCGTACTGACCGACCTGCGACATGCCGTCAACGACCGAGATGATCTGGCCGTGCACCGGCTGCTTCGGCGCGTGCGGGTAGAAGTTCACCGGCAGTTCCCGGTCGTTGTACGGCAGCAGGCGATCGCCGGCGCGCACGCCGCGGGCGGCGCCGTCCAGGGTCATCGCCGGCGGGTTGCTCCATTGCGTGATCCGGCCCGCGCCGATGAAGGTGGTCTGGTAGCCGAGCAAGTCGCCCGTTTGCGGGTCGTGCAGCGCCTTGTCCTTGCGCACCAGCAACCATCTGGCGCCGTCGCCCTGGTGGATGCCGCGCACGAAGACTTCGCCGTGCGGCCCCGCGAGCAGCCGCCCATCTGAAGTTGCGAGCACGTACGGCGCCTGTTCGAGTTCATCCTCGGTGACGACGTGCGCGCGGGTCAGAAACGGCCGGATCACCGCGATCGGAATGGTCGGAATCGCCTGCGCAATCGGCGTGCGGCGCACCTCGGGCTGCAGATGGACGACCTTGAGCCCGGTGTCCGCGCCGGCGAGCGTCAGTTGCGGCTTGCCGTTGACCCAGCGCAGCTCGATCACGTCCCCCGGGTAAATCAGGTGCGGATTGCGGATCTGCGGATTGACGTACCAGATGTCCGGCCACAGCCACGGGCTCTTGAGGAAGTGCTTGGAAATGTCCCAGAGCGTATCGCCCTTCTTGACCACGTAGCGGATCGGGTGGTGCGGCTTGAGCTGGGGCACGGGCTTGGAGACCGGTGCGGGCGCCGGTTGCGGCGGCGGTGTCTGCGCCACGGGCGCCGGCGGCGGCGCGGACGCACAGGCCGCGAGCAGGGCCGCGCACGCCACGGGCGGCAGCAGACGCGCTACGCCGCGAAGGAAGGTCTGATTTGCAGGCATGGCGCCGTTGTCTCCCTTGGATTTATTCGGCTGGCCCCATTATAACGATGCGGCCGGCGGTACCCGCCCGTAAGGCCATAAAAAGGAACCGGCGGTCGGGCGAATTGTCTTATATAGCACATGAAGTTGCCCGTTCGGGGCGTGTTATTATTTCGCCATGGCAAAGCTCGATATTCTGCAATATCCCGATCCGCGGCTGCGCCGCCGCGCCGAGGCGGTCGCGCCCGAAGCGATCGATGACGCTCTGCGCGCGTTCGTCACCGATATGTTCGAGACGATGTACGCTGCGCCGGGCATCGGTCTCGCGGCGACGCAGGTAAACGACTTGCGCCGGGTGGTGGTGATCGACGTATCCGAGGAAGCCGACCAGCCGCGCGTGCTGATCAACCCGGAAATTCTCGAACTCGGCGGCGAGATTGAGCGCAGCCAGGAAGGCTGCCTGTCGGTGCCCGGTGTGTACGAGGAAGTCTCGCGCCACACGTGGGCGCGGGTGCGTGCGCTGGACGAGCACGGCAAGCCGCTCGAATTTGAGGCGGAAGGGCTGCTCGCGATCTGCGTGCAGCACGAAATCGACCACCTCGACGGCAAACTGTTCGTCGACTATCTGTCGGAACTGAAGCGCAAGCGACTGCGCAAGCGCATCGAAAAGGAACAGCGTCAGGCGCAGGCCGAAACGCAGGCGCCGATGCCGGGACGGCACAGCGTTCCGTTGGTCTAGTTTGCGAATCGTCTTCGCCGGCACGCCGGCCTTCGCCGTCCCCGCGCTGGACGCGCTCATCCAGTCTCCTCATGCCGTCGTTGCGGCCTATACTCAGCCCGACCGGCCCGCCGGCCGCGGCCGGCGCCTCGCCGCGTCGCCCGTCAAGCAGCGCGCGCTCGACGCCGGCATTGAAGTCCGTCAGCCGGTCAACCTGAAGGACGACGCGGAGCGGGCCACGCTCGCAGCGCTCGAACCCGATGTGATGATTGTCGTTGCCTATGGCCTGATTCTGCCGGCCGCGATTCTTGCCGTGCCGCGGCTCGGCTGCATCAACATTCATGCTTCATTGCTGCCGCGCTGGCGCGGTGCAGCGCCGATCCAGCGGGCGATACTCGCGGGCGACCGCGACACCGGCGTGTCGATCATGCGCATGGAAGCCGGTCTCGACACGGGCCCGGTGCTGGCGCAGACGCGAACGCCGATCGCACCGGACGACACCGCCGAGTCGCTGCACGACCGGCTTGCGGCGCTGGGTGCGAAGGCGCTGCTCGACACGCTCGACGAACTGGCGGCGGGCACGGCGCAGGCTCGCGCACAAACCGGCGAGGCGGTTTATGCCGCCAAGCTCGACAAGGCCGAGGCGCGGCTCGACTGGAATGAGCCGGCCGCCGCGCTGGCGCGCCGCGTGCGGGCATTTACGCCGTGGCCGGTCGCGGAAACGCGCCTGGACGGCGCGCAGCTCCGCATCTGGGACGCGGAAGCGCTGCCGGACAATGGCGGTGTCGCGCCCGGCACCGTCATCTCCACCAGCGACGCCGGCATCGATGTCGCCGCCGGCAGCGGCCGCTTGAGGCTGCGCGCGGTACAGCGCGCCGGCGGCAAGCGGGTCGAGGCCGCCGCCTTCGCCCGCGGCGCCGCGCTGGCCGGCAAGGTGCTCGGTTGAATGACGGCGCTTTGTAGGAGCGGCCGCTGGCCGCGATTTAATCGACATCGCGAGCGGCGCTCGCTCCTACAGCGTTCTTTCATATGAAACCTGTAACCCCCCGCAGCCTCGCCGCCCAAGTCGTCGCCGCGGTGATCGCTCGCGGCACCTCGCTCGACGAAGCCCTCGCCGCCGCACTGCCGCAACTCGACACACCGGCCGACATCGGGCTGCTGAAAGAACTTTGCTTCGGCACATTGCGCTGGCGCTTTCGCCTCGAAGCGCCGCTCGCGGCTCTCGTCAGGCGTCCGTTAAAGGCACGCGATGCGGATGTGCATGCGCTACTGATGGTGGGCCTGTACCAGTTGGTGTCCCTGCGTGTGCCGGATCATGCCGCGGTGGGCGAAACCGTTGCTGCGGCAGCCGCACTCGGCAAGGGCTGGGCGCGCGGCCTCGTCAACGCGACGCTACGCAATTTTCTGCGCCGTCGCGACGCATTGCTGGCGGCCGCCGATGCTGCGCCGGTTAGCCGTTATGCCCATCCGGACTGGCTGATCCAGCGGCTCAAGGCGGATTGGCCGGATGACTGGCAGGCGATCCTCGCCGCCAATAACGTCCGGCCGCCGATGACGCTGCGCGTCAACCGCCGGCTGACGACGCCGGAAACGATGCAGCGCGAGTTGGCTGCGGCCGGCATCGACGCAACGCCGGCGCCGCCGGCCGCCGACGCGCTGACGCTCGTGACGCCCGTCGATGTCGAACGCTTGCCGGGTTTTACCGCCGGCGCGCTGTCGGTACAGGATGCCGGTGCGCAATTTGCGGCCGTCGCACTCGATTGCGCGCCCGGTCAGCGCGTGCTCGATGCCTGCGCCGCGCCGGGCGGCAAAACCTGCCATATTCTCGAACGCACGCCGGAGTTGGGCGAATGTGTCGCGCTGGACGTTTCGGCCGTACGCCTCGACCGGCTCCGTCAGAACCTGGACCGGCTGGCACTCGCGGCCACTGTTTTGACGGGGGATGCACGCCGGCCGCACGACTGGTGGGACGGGCGCCCTTTCGACCGCATCCTGCTCGATGCGCCGTGCTCGGGCAGCGGCGTGATCCGCCGGCACCCCGACATCAAGAGCCTGCGCCGGGCCGACGATATCGACCGCCTGACCGCGGTGCAGGCCCAACTGCTCGTCGCACTCTGGCCCCTGCTGGCCGCCGGGGGTAAGCTGGTGTATGTAACCTGCTCGGTGCTGCGTGCCGAGAACGAAGCGACGATCGCCGCGTTCCTCGCGCGGCAGGCGGATGCGTGCGCGGTGGCAATGGCCGGTTTCGGCCGCGCCACCGGCGTCGGCAGGCAGATATTGCCGGGCGATGAGGGCATGGACGGCTTTTACTATGCGTGCCTCAAAAAAGAGTAAGGCTTGGCCTGAATGACAAAGCTGTGGCGAGCATGGCGGCTGGGGGCCGTGGCACTGGTTGCGGTAAGCGCGGCATTCGCGCCGTCCGCATCCGCCGCCGGCGCGGGTGCGTTCGTCATCCGTAACGCGTACACGCAGCTGAGTCACGGCGTCTATTACCTCGACGCCGACATGCGCCTGACGCTCGCACGTAACGCGGTCGAGGCGCTGAACAACGGCGTGCCGCTGGTGTTCAAGATCGAGATCGAGATCACCCGCCGGCGCGCGTTCCTGTGGGACCCGACCGTCGCCGATCTCACGCAGTCCTACCGGATCACTTATCACGCGCTGAGCCGCCGCTACGTCGTGCGCAGCCTGAACAGCGGCCGGCAGGCGAGCTTCCGCAGCTACGAGGCGGCGTTCGAACATCTCGGCTACGTCAACAGTCTGCCGGTGATTGACGCGGCGCTGCTGGACCCGGACGACCAGTACGACATCAGCATTCGCGCGGTGCTGAATGTCAAGGTGATCCCGACCGGCTTCGGCCTGCTGACCTCGTTGTTTTCCGGCGCCGACCAGGCCAGCGACTGGCGCGAATGGCCGCTTACCGGATGAAAAGCCGCGCCACCAAACTGCTGATGATCGTCATCGCAGCGCTGCTGCTGGCGGGGCTCTACCTGCTTGCGCGCACCACCCAGAATTCGGCGGCATTCGCGCGCCTGCATGTGTGGCTGCTGCTGTTCAACGCGCTTGCCGCGCTGGTGCTCCTCGGCCTGATCGTCGCGCACCTGGTCAGGCTGATCGTGCAGTACCGGCGCCAGACCCCGGGCTCGCGGCTGACCGCGCGCCTCGTCGGCATGTTTGTGCTGCTCGCGGTGCTGCCGGTCGTGCTGGTGTATTACTTTTCGGTGCAGTTCCTCGATCGTGGCATCGACAGTTGGTTCGACGTGCGCGTCGAGCAGGCGCTCGATGATGCGCTGACGTTGTCGCGCAGTACGCTCGATGCGCGCACCAAGGAACTGCTCGCGCGCACCCAGAACATGGCCCGGCGCCTGGCCGTGGGAACCTTCACTCAGCTGCCGGTGACGATCGAAACGCTGCGCCAGCAAAGCGGCGCCTCGGAGCTGACGCTGTTCGGCCAAAATGGCCGTATACTCGCCACCAGCACCAACCGGCCGACCCTGGTCGTGCCCAACCAGCCGACAGACGAGATCATGCTGCAACTGCGCCGTGGCCTGCCGTATGTCAGCCTCGACCCGATCGGCGATCTCGGCCTGCACATCCGTTCGGTGGTACCGGTGCCGAGCTACATTCCCGGCACGCCGCAACGCTACCTGCAGGCGCTGTTTCCGGTCGCGGGACGCCAGGGCCACGTGGCGCAGAGCGTGCAGGCGGCCTACACGCGCTACCGAGAGCTGACCTACCTGCGCAAGCCGCTCAAGTACAGCCTGATTCTGACCCTGTCGCTGGTCTTGCTGCTGGGCCTTCTGGCCGCAATATGGGGCGCGTTCTACGCAGCCCGCCGGCTGGTCGCGCCGATCCAGGATCTGGCCGAAGGCACCCGCGCGGTGGCGCGCGGCGACTTCACCCGCCGCCTGCCGATGCCGGCGCGCGACGAGGTGGGCTTCCTGGTGTCGTCATTCAACGAAATGACCAGTCGCCTGGGCGACGCGCGTGAGACCGCGCGGCGCAGCCAGCAGCAGGTCGAAAGCGAGCGGGCGTATCTCGAAGCGGTGCTGGCGCGACTGTCGTCGGGCGTCATCGCGCTCGATTCGGACCTGCACCTGCGTACCGCCAATACCGCCGCGACCGACATTCTCGGGCTGGAGCTCGGCCGCTGGCTCGACAAGCCGATCGCCGACGCCGCGGCCGAGCCGTTCGTCGCGCAGTTCATGGAACTGTTCAAGCGACACGCCGATGCCGGCGACCGGCACTGGCGCGAGGAGATCGTTATCGGCGGCGCGGGCGGGCGGCGCATCCTGACCTGCAGTTGCACCAGTCTGCCGAACGTGCGCGACAACGCCGCGGGTTATGTGGTCGTGTTCGACGATCTGACAACGCTGATCCAGGCGCAGCGCGATGCGGCCTGGGGCGAGGTTGCCCGGCGTCTCGCGCACGAAATCAAGAATCCGCTGACGCCGATCCAGCTCGCCGCCGAGCGGCTGCGGCTGCGCTACCTCGACGGGCTCACCGGCAAGGAGCGCGAGGTGTTCGAGCGCGCCACGCACACGATCGTGCAACAGGTCGACAACATGAAGGCGATGGTCAACGCCTTCAGCGACTACGCGCGCACGCCTCAACTGGAACTGCGGCCGATGGACCTCAACCGGCTGGTCACCGAGATCGCCGAGTTGTATCACGGCGGCGAACGGCCGTTTGCGCTACGGCTGGAACTCGACCCGACGCTGCCGCCGGTCAATGTCGATGCCGGCCGCATTGGCCAGATGCTGCACAACCTGATCCGCAACGCCGGCGAGGCGCTGGAAGGGCAAAGCGGCGGCGAAGTCGTCATTCGCACGCGGCGGCTGCGTGGCAAAGTCAGCGAGGACGCCGAAATTACCGTGGCCGACAATGGCCCGGGCGTCGATGCGGCACTGCTTGAACACGTCTTCGAACCTTACGTGACCAGCAAACCCAAAGGCACCGGCCTGGGGCTCGCCATCGTCAAGAAGCTGGTCGAGGAACATGGCGGCACGATTCGCGCCGAGAATCGTGCCGACGGCGGCGCGTCGATGCGCGTGCGCCTGCCGATCAACGAGCGCGCGCTGGCGCGGTCGCTGCTGCGCGCTGCGCGCCGGCATAAAACGGTGGTAAAAGAAGGGGTGAGCCATGAGCGGTGAACGCATCCTGGTAGTCGATGACGAGGCGGACATCCGCACGCTGGTCCACGACATTCTCGACGACGAGGGCTACGCGGTCGAGGTTGCCGGCAACGCTGCCGAGGCGCGCAACAAACGGGCGGCGCGTCCGCCGGACCTGGTGCTGCTGGACATCTGGATGCCGGATACCGACGGCATTACGCTGCTGCGCGAATGGTCGGAGGAAGGCGATCTGGATGCGCCGGTGGTGATGCTGTCCGGCCACGGCACCGTCGATACCGCAATGGAGGCGACCCGCCTCGGCGCCGCCGACTTCCTCGAGAAGCCGCTGTCGCTCGCCAAGCTGTTGCAGACGGTCGAGCAGGCGCTGGCAAAACGTCGCGCGACCGACGGCAAGGCGGGCCGGGCGCTGATCGCGGAGCGGCTGGAGCCGTTCGGGCGCAGCCCGCTGGTCGACACGCTGCGCGAGCAGATCCGCCGCGCGGCGCAGCGCGACGCCCCCGTGCTGTTCGTCGGCGAGCCCGGTAGCGGCCGGGAAAGCGCAGCGCGCTACCTGCACGCGCTGTCCGAACGCGCCAAGGCGCCGTTCGTGAGCTTCGTGCCGGCAGCGCTGGGTACGACGACCGGTGTCGAGACACTGGCCGGGGAGGGCCGCGGCACCGACATAAAGCCGGGGCTGCTGGCCCAGGCGCAGGGCGGCGTACTGTTCATCAACGAACTGGAGGACCTCGACGTTGATGCGCAGCGCCTGCTCGTCGGTGTGCTGGAAAGCGGCCGCTACCGGCCGACCGGCGGCGAGCGAGACGTGCGGCTCGACGCCCGCCTGCTGGCGTCGGCACGACCGGATTACAGCCGGGCGGTCGAGGCCGGGCGGCTGCGCCGCGATCTTGTGGACCTGGTGGGGGTGTTGCCGATCAAGGTGCCGGCCTTGCGCGACTACGTCGAGGATGTGCCGGAACTATTACGCTATTACGTCGATCTCCTGGTCGACCAGGAGCATTTGCGCTACCGGCGGATGAGTTTCGCGGCACAGAACCGGCTGCGCAACTACCCGTGGCCAGGCAACCTGCGCGAGCTGCGCAACCTGGTGCGCCGTTTCCTGACGCTTGGCACCGGCCCCGAGGTGACGCTCGCCGAGGTCGAGGCGGCGCTCGCGCCGGCGGCCGACGACGAGCAGCCGCTGGTCAAGCAGGACTTATTGAGCCTGCCGTTGCGCGAGGCGCGCGAACACTTCGAGCGCGCCTACCTGGAGCAGCAACTGAAACTGGCGGAAGGCAAGGTCGGCAAGCTTGCCGAGCGCGTCGGCATGGAGCGCACGCATCTGTACCGCAAGCTGCGGTCGCTCGGCATCGAGCTGCACGCGGGGGACGACCAGAGCGGCTAGGCGGATACGCGATCGCCGTCCACCCGTTGCATCAGGTCTTCCCACTGCTTGATGTCCGGCAACGCCAGGTATGGCGGCAGTTCCTCTACGCCCATGCCGCGGGCGAAGGCGCGGATGTAGTTCTGCGCATCGCGCAGGCGGCCCACGAGCGGCAACTTCAGCCTGTTCAGGAAGAGCCCCAGGTCATGGGCGATCAGCGTCGTGTCGCGCACGCGGTTGGCGATCAGGCCTATGCGCACCTGCTTGCGCTCGACGCGGCCGACATGGCGGAGTTCCTCGGTAAAGCGCTGCGCGGCGAAGATGTCCACCGGTGACGGCAGCACCGGCACGAGAATCGTCTCCGCGCGGCGCACCAGTTCGGTCAGTTCGGGACCATGCACGCGCGCCGGCGCGTCGATGACCAGCACGTCCAGACCGCGGCCGGCACTCTTCAGTCCCTCGTCGTAAGCCGGGATGCCCTGGATTGCGGGCTTGTCCGCCGAGCGCATCGCCAGCCAGTCGAGACTGGAACGCTGCGGATCGAAATCCGCCAGCCCGGTGGTGAGGCCCTGGTTGGCATAGTGGCTGGCGAGGTTGGTGGCGATCGTCGTCTTGCCGCAGCCGCCTTTGGGGTTCATAACCATGATCGTGCGCATGATGGCTCCTTAACTGCCGTATCCCCGGTGCGATTAAGTATAGACCCTAGGAGTCAGTCGATGCCCAGTTCGCTCCAGATTTCGTCGATGCGTTTCCTGACGTCGTCACACATCCGGATCGGCCGGCCCCACTCGCGGCTTGTCTCGCCCGGCCATTTGTTGGTCGCGTCGAAGCCGATCTTGGAGCCGAGGCCCGAAACCGGCGAGGCGAAATCGAGGTAATCGATCGGCGTGTTGTCGACGATCACGCAGTCGCGCGCCGGGTCCATGCGGGTGGTGACAGCCCAGATCACGTCCTGCCAGTTGCGCACGTCGACGTCGTCGTCGGTGACGATCACGAACTTCGTGTACATGAACTGGCGCAGGAACGACCAGACGCCGAACATTACCCGCTTGGCGTGGCCGGCGTACTCCTTATGCATGCTGACCACTGCCATTCGGTAAGAGCAACCTTCCGGCGGCAGGTAAAAGTCGACGATCTCGGGAAACTGCTGCTGCAACAGCGGCACGAACACTTCGTTCAGCGCCACGCCGAGCACGGCCGGCTCGTCGGGCGGACGGCCGGTGTAGGTGCTGTGGTAGATCGGCTTGTCGCGATGGGTGATGCGCTCGACGGTGAATACCGGGAAGCGTTCGACTTCATTGTAGTAGCCGGTGTGGTCGCCGAACGGTCCTTCCGGCGCAGTTTCCCCCGGGTGAATCACGCCTTCGAGCACGATTTCGCCGCTCGCCGGCACTTCCAACTCGCTGCCCAGGCAGCGGACAAGTTCGGTGCGTCCGCCGCGCAGCAGCCCGGCGAACGCGTATTCCGACAGCGTATCCGGCACCGGTGTCACCGCAGCGAGAATCGTCGCCGGGTCGGCACCCAGCGTCACGGCGATCGGGAACGGCTCGCCGGGATTGGCCTGCTGCCAGTCGCAAAAGTCGAGCGCGCCACCGCGGTGCGCCAGCCAGCGCATGATCAGCTTGTTTCTGCCGATCACTTGCTGTCGATAAATGCCCAGGTTCTGGCGCGGCTTGTGCGGCCCACGCGTTGTCACGAGTCCCCAGGTGATCAGCGGCCCGGCATCTTCGGGCCAGCAGGTCTGGACAGGCAGGTTGGCCAGGTCGACGGCGTCGCCTTCGATCCGGTGCGCCTGGCATGGTGCGTCGCGCACCACCTTCGGCGCCATCGCCAGCACCTGCCTGAACAGCGGCAGCTTGCTCCACGCGTCGCGCAGCCCCGCCGGCGGCTCGGGCGACTTGAGCGTCGCCAGCAGCCGGCCGACATCGCGCAGCGCGGCGACTGAGTCCTGCCCCATCGCCCGCGCGACCCGTTGCGGCGTGCCGAACAGGTTGCCGAGCACCGGGACTGAATATCCCTTGGGATGCTCGAACAGCAGCGCCGGGCCGCCTCCCTTGAGTATGCGATCGCAGATCTCGGTCATTTCGAGATGCGGGTCGACCTCGAAATCGATACGTTTCAACTCGCCGGCCGCCTCGAGCTGGCGGATGAAATCGCGCAGGTCCTGGTATTGCATGGGCCGGCATTGTACAGCCGGGCACGCTCCGGCGGGCGCGCATTGCCGGATCAGGGCTGCTGCGACGGCGCTTTGTGCGCGTCGCGCCGGGCTTCCTGGATCAGCGCCTGACAATTGGAATTGTGGCCGGGGCCGGTTTCGATCAGCGGGATCAGTGCCGCGAGCGGCCCGGCGGCGACGCCCAGTAGCGCGGCCGCGGCCACGCGCCCGATGGTTTCGTTGCTGGGACTGATGGACGGGCTGCCCAGCGTTCCGGAAATCGTGATCGGCCCGCGTGCGCTGCCGACGCTAACATCCTTGGGAATCGGGTGGATCGTGACGCGCAGCGCTTCGTTGGCGAAGTTGATGAGGCCGCCGGCATGGATGTTGGTGTCGGTGGTGTCGAAGTCCAGTACTCTGATCTTCATGAGGCCGTCCTTGACGGCGAAGTCGCCGATGCCGCAGCGGATCGGGATGATGTCGCCGCCGCTGACCAGCAACCCGAAGAAATCGCCGGCATCGAGTCCTGCCAACTCCACCAGTTCCTGGTTGATCCGGCCGTTGGTCAGCACGAAGGCGATATGGCCGTTCATGGTGCCAAGCAGCGTCGCCACCGAATTGCCTTTCCCGGACAGGCGGGCGCGTCCGCCGAACAGGCCCTCGCTGCCTTTCATCAATGCGATCGACGGCGCGATGGTGGCGAGCTGCAGGTGCTTGAGTTCGAGTTGTGCACGGGCCTGCATCGGCTGGCCACGCGCGTTGAGCACGACGGTCGCGATCACCTGGCCGCCCGCGATGCCGAAGTTGACCGGGTCGAGCGTGAGCAGGCCGTTATGCAGGGTAATGTGCAGCTTGAGGTCGTTCAATGGCCACTTCCGGCCGCGGATTTCCTGACCGTTGAACCAGATGTCCGCATTCATGCTGCGCAACCGGTAGAGGTGGAACGGCGTATTCGGCAGCACGTTATCTCCGCTTGCGCGCTGCCTGCGTTTCATCTGCTGCATCGCGTGCCCATGACTCTCCGCCGGTGCGGTATTCGGCTGCGCACCCACGAGGCCGCCCAGATCCTTGAGGTCGAGCAGCTTCGATTTCAGATGGCCCCGCAGCATCGGTCGCGGCCCCGCCCGGGTAAACGCAACGCCACCCTCAACATCGCTCGAGCCGATGTGGCCTTTAAAGTCGGTGAATGTCCAGGTGTCGCCGTGGTGTCGCAGACGGCCGGTCACCCGGTACGGCGGCGTCGGCGGCAGCGTCACGTGCAGCAGCGGGTAGAGCACCGACAAATCCTGGCCATGCACGTTGAGCTTGAAGTTGACGTCCATCGTGCGCGGCTTCGTCAGGTTGGCGATCGTGCCGTGGACTGTGCCCCGGGTCTCGCCCGCCTTCAGTGTCAGCGCGAGCGGGTAGGGGTGCGCCGGGTCCTGCAGCGACAGAACAGGTCCGCCGTGGCCGTCGGCCTCGAAGCTGACACCTTTGTAGGTGCCGCTGGCGGCGAACTTCATGCCGTAGCCGTTGTGCTTCGACGAGGGCGCGTATGCCGACAGGTGCAGCGTCACGTCCGTCTTGTGCGGGGCGTCATGAAAGCGAATCGAGCCCTGGTTGACCGTCAACAGGTGGATCTCGGGAACTGGCGGTGGCTGGGGGCGCTTCGCCTTGTGGCGGTTGAACACCCAGTTGCGTTCACCCTGCGCGTTTATTTCGAGGTCGATGACCGGGTGCGACAGCGCGATTTCCGGGATCACGATCCTGCCGCGCAGCAGCGCGGGCAGGCTGATGCGAAACTCCGCCTTGCGGATCGACAGCATGTTTTTCGGCGGCCGGCTCCATGGCGCGTTGGCAAGCTCGACATTTTCCATGCTGATGTAGGGCGTCAGTGACAGGAGATTCGCATGCAGATCGCCCTTGATCGCGAATTCGCGGTGCAACCGGTCCGATACGAGGTCGTTGATCGGTCCGCGCAGCCAGTTCCACGGGAAAAATGCGAGCACCAGGACGATGACGACGATCAGCGCGCCGAGCGCGACACCGATCCACTTGAGAACCCTGAGAGCAATAGCCATAAGCGCCGTCCGTGGCGACCAGGAAAAGCGGTATCAAAGAGTATAACGGGCGGTGGAAAGAAACGCCCGGTTTGGCGCCCGAACGTGTTTATAATAGGGTCATTGCTATGAAGATACGCTCGTCAGGAACCTGTCATGGCCGCTGAGCCGGCCGTGCGGTCCGCCCCCGAAGCACGCGAAGTCGCCTTCGCGAAAATGCACGGCTTGGGCAACGATTTCGTCGTGCTCAATGTCTGCGACCTCGCGCGTCCGCTCGATGCCGCCACGATCCGCCGCCTTGCCGACCGCCGCCTGGGCATCGGCTGTGACCAACTGCTGATACTGGAAACGGCCGCCGAGCCGCTGCGCTATCGCGTGTTCAATGCCGATGGCGGCGAAGTCGAGCAGTGCGGCAACGGCGCGCGTTGTCTTGCCCGCTATGCGGTCGAACACGATCTGGCTGCGGGGCCGGCGATACAACTGCTGAGTGCGGCGGGGCCGGTGGCGGCGCGCGTCGAGGGCGACAGCGTCAGCATCAGTCTCGGCGTGCCGCGGTTTGCGCCGAGGGCTGTCCCGTTCGACGCGCCGGCCGAGCAAAGTACGTACACGATCGATGTCGATTGCGACCGCGTCGAGATCGGCGCGCTGTCGGTCGGCAATCCGCATGCCGTGGTCGAAGTCGATGCCGTCGGCACCGCCCCGGTGGCGCGGCTCGGGCCGTTGCTCGAAAGCCACCCGCGGTTTCCGCGGCGCACGAACGTCGGCTTTGTCCAGATCGTCGCGCCGGATCATTGTCGGCTGCGGGTATTCGAGCGCGGCGTCGGCGAGACACCGGCCTGCGGCACCGGCGCGGCTGCGGCGGCTGTGTGGGGGCGGCGCTGCGGGCGGCTCGGATCGCGCGTCACGGTCAGCCTGGCCGGCGGCGATCTGGTGGTGGAATGGGCGGGACCGGACCAGCCGGTGTGGCTGACGGGATCGGCAACTTCCGTCTTTGAAGGGCGGATCAGACTTTAGGGGCGGAATAATGAGCAACGACAGCGAAGCGAAACGCAAGCCGGTACACGAGGCGGCGCACATCGACGAGAGCGGCGTCTCGGATTACCTGCTGGCACATCCGGATTTCTTCGAGCGCCACACCGGCCTGCTGATGAAGCTCAAGGTCGTGCACCCGGCGGGCGAAGCCGTGTCGCTGATCGAGCGCCAGGTCGAGTTGCTGCGCAACCAGAACCGAACCCTGGAGCGGCGGCTGGTGGACCTGGTCGAAGTTGCGCGCTCCAACGATTCGGTGCTGGAGCGGCTGCATGAACTGTCGGTCGCATTGCTTGGCGCGAACGACCCCGGCGAGCGGGTGCGCGTGCTGGAAGACAAGCTGCGCAACCGCTTCGGCGCGGACCATATCCGGCTGTTGCTGTTCGCCGGCGAGCCCGGCGTGCTGGGCCTCGATAATGTTGCGCGCGCGGAGCGGAACGAACTGACGAAGTTCAGCCGTTTCCTCGACGAAGGCAAAGCGTTCTGCGGGCGCCTCAGGCCCGCGCAGCTCGAATTCCTGTTCGCGGCGCAGGCGCCGAAAGTCGCTTCGGCGGCGCTGGTGCCGATCGGCAGCCGCGCGCGCTACGGAATGCTCTCGCTCGGCAGCGACAACGCCGACCACTTCAGCCCCACGCTGGGCACGGTCTTCCTGAACCGCATCGGCGAACTGATCGAACACGCGCTACGGCCTCTCTTCGCGGAATGAGCCCCGCCGCCCGCGAATGGCTGGCTGAATTCCTCAAGTTTCTTGCGGTCGAGCGCCGCCTGTCCGAGCACACCGTCGCCGCCTATCGCCGCGATCTTGAAGCACTCGCCGCCTGGTGCGACAGGCACGACCTCGACGACTGGCACACGCTCGACAGCAGTCACCTGCGCGCCTACGCTGCCGAGCGCCACCGCCGCGGCGCCGCAGCGCGCAGCCTGCACCGGGGGCTTGCCGCGGTGCGCACCTTCTATAACTGGTTGATCCGGCACCGCCACGCGCTCCGCAATCCGGCTTCCGACGTACCGCTGCCGAAACTGCCCAGGCACCTGCCGACGACGCTCGATGCCGACCAGATGGCGCAACTGCTGAACGCGACGCCGGACGATGTCGCTGCGCTCCGCGATCTGGCGATCATGGAACTGTTTTACTCATCCGGCCTGCGCCTGGCCGAGCTCGTCGCGCTGAACGCCGATTCAATGGACGGCGATGCCACGCTGCGGGTCACCGGCAAGGGCAGCAAGGAGCGCGTCGTGCCGGTTGGCAGCCGGGCGCGGACCGCGCTTGCCGGCTGGCTGGCGGTACGCCGCGACTGGGCGGTCGCCGACGAGCCAGCGCTCTTCATCAGCCGCCGCGGCACACGCCTCACGCCGCGCGCGGTGCAGCTTTGCGTCAAGCGCTGGGCGCGCCGACAGGGCGCCGCGGCACGCATTCATCCTCACCTGTTCCGGCATTCCTGCGCGAGCCACATCCTCGAATCCAGCGGTGACCTGCGCGCGGTGCAGGAACTGCTCGGCCACGCCAACCTCAGCACCACCCAAATTTACACTCACCTTGATTTCCAGCATCTGGCCCGCATATACGATCAAGCGCACCCGCGCGCAAAGAAAAAAAGTCGCTAGTGCTGAGTCGCTGGGACTGAGTGAAGAGTAAGAACATGCGACGGAGCTTCCATTCTTCTACTTAGTCCTAGCGACTTAGTCCTGGCTACTCTCTGCCGGAGCATCGAATGCAACAGTTCGAAGGAACAACCATCCTCTCCGTCCGCCGTGGCAACCAGGTCGTCATGGCGGGCGACGGCCAGGTGTCGATGCAGCACACCGTCATGAAAGGCAACGCCCGCAAGGTGCGGCGACTGTTCGACGGCAAGGTGCTGGCGGGCTTTGCCGGCGGCACCGCCGATGCATTCACGCTTGCCGAACGTTTTGAAGACAAGCTGCGCGCCCACAGCGGCAACCTGACGCGCGCCGCGGTCGAACTCGCCAAAGATTGGCGCGGCGACAAGATTCTGCGGCGTCTCGAAGCGTTGCTGTGCGTCGCCGACAGCCGGGACAGTTTCGTTATCTCCGGCACCGGCGACGTGATTGAACCCGAATACGACATCATGGCGATCGGCTCCGGCGGCAGCTTCGCGCTTGCCGCGGCGCGCGCACTGGCGGAGAACTCCGACATGGATGCTCGCACGATCTGCGAAAAAGCGCTCAACATCGCGGCCGATATCTGCGTTTACACGAATCATCAACTGGTTATTGAAGAACTGTAATGTCGCAAATGACTCCCCGGGAAATCGTCCAGGAACTGGACAAGCACATCATCGGTCAGTCGTCGGCCAAGCGCTCGGTGGCGATTGCATTGCGCGACCGCTGGCGGCGGATGGAGGTCAACGAGGCGCTGCGCAACGAAATCACGCCCAAGAACATCCTGATGATCGGCCCGACCGGCGTCGGCAAGACCGAAATCGCGCGCCGGCTCGCGCGGCTCGCACATGCGCCGTTCATCAAGGTTGAAGCGACCAAATTCACCGAAGTCGGATACGTCGGCCGCGAAGTCGACTCCATCATTCGCGATCTGGCGGACATCGCCGTCAAGATGACTCGCGAAATCGAGATGAACAAGGTGCGCCACCGCGCCGGCGAGGCCGCCGAGGAGCGGATTCTCGATGCGCTCTTGCCGCGTGCGCAGGCCGTCGGCTTTGCCAACGAGCCGCAGCCGCCCGCGACCGACAACGATACCCGGCGGAAATTGCGTCAGCGTCTGCGCGACGGCGAACTCGACGAGCGCGAGATCGACGTCGAGGTGCGCGCGACGCCGGTCGGGGTCGAAATCATGGCGCCACCGGGCATGGAGGAAATGACCAGCCAGCTGCAGAGTATGTTCCAGAACATCGGCGGCAACCGCACCCAGGAACGGCGCCTCAAGATTCGCGATGCCAGGAAGCTGCTGACGGACGATGAAGCAGCCAAGATGGTCAACGAGGAAGACATCAAGTTGAATGCGCTCCGAAATGTCGAGCAGAACGGCATCGTGTTTATCGACGAGATCGACAAGGTGGCGCGCCGGGGCGAAGTCGGCGGCGGCGCCGACGTGTCGCGCGAAGGCGTCCAACGCGACCTGCTGCCGCTGGTCGAAGGCACCGCCGTCACCACCAAGTACGGCATCGTGCGCACCGATCACATTCTGTTCATCGCGTCGGGCGCGTTCCACGTGTCGCGCCCGTCGGACCTGATCCCGGAACTGCAGGGGCGTCTGCCGATTCGCGTCGAGCTGAGCGCGCTCAAGGCCGACGACTTCGTCCGCATTCTCACCGAGCCGGATGCGTCGCTGACGGACCAGTACATTGCGCTGATGGCGACGGAGGGCCTCGAACTGAGCTTTACGGAGGACGGCGTTCAGCGCATTGCCGAGGTCGCCTTCCAGGTCAATGAGCGCACCGAAAATATCGGCGCGCGGCGGCTGCACACGGTGATGGAGCGGCTGCTGGAGACGGTTTCGTTCGAAGCGTCGGAGCGCAGCGGCCAGAGCGTCGCCGTCGACAGGGCGTATGTCGACGAGCACATCGGTGAGCTGGTCCAGGACGAGGATCTCAGCCGCTACATCCTTTAATGCGTCCGACGGAAATCAAGGTTCGCAAGGCAGCGCGCTGCGTCGATATCCGTTTCGACGACGGGGCTGCGTTTTCGCTGCCGTTTGAATATCTGCGCGTGTATTCGCCCTCGGCCGAAGTCCGCGGCCACGGCCCGGGCCAGGAGCTGCTGCCGATCGGCAAGGAAAACGTGCAGATCATACGCACCGTGCCGGTGGGGAATTACGCCGTCCAGTTCGTGTTCGACGATGGCCACGACAGCGGCCTGTATTCCTGGCAGACGCTGTACGAACTGGGCCGCGACTACGAGCAGAACTGGCAGCGCTACAGGAAGCGGCTCGAGAACGTCCGGTACAAGCGGGCCGAATAAGAGGGTGCGATCACAGCCAGCGGCCTTTGCGCAGTTCGACGTCCCCGCTTTCCGTCTTGATCTGCACCGGGACAGCACCGGCGCTACCGCTGAGCGTCAGCCGGTCACGGTCCTTGTCGTAGCTGCCCGCGAAGTCGCTGTCGAGGGAGCCGTTCTCAGTTCCGGCTTCGCCGCGCAGTTGCGCATCGCTCGGCAGCGTGAGGGTGACGTCGCCGGAATCGGCTCTGACAGTGATTTGTGCGTCGCTAGCGAGCTGTCGCCACTCCGCTTCGACGTCGCCCGAATCCGCTTCGGCTCGCAGGGAGCCACTCAATCCCTTAATGCGGATGTCGCCTGAGTCGGCCTGAAGGTGGGCGCTGCCGGTCGGGCCGAGGGCGGTGATGTCGCCGGAATCGGCGCTGATCTTGAGCTCTTTCGCGCCGCCTTTAAAGTGCACGTCCCCGGAATCCGCGGCCAGCGTCACGCGCTTGCCCGGCTGGCTCAGGATGACGCGCACGTCGCCGGAGTCGGCGGCAACATTGAGCGTCGGCGATGCGGCGCGAATCGTGACGTCGCCGGAATCCGCGCGGCCGGTGATCGATGCTTGGTCGTTCGGGCCGTCGAAGCTGATATCGCCCGAATCGGTCTTGAAGTGAACCGCCATGCCCGGCGGCAGCACCACCTCAACCAGAGCGCTCGTCTCATGGTCGAATGAAAACCAGTGCCATTCGTGATCCTGGTGCGGAGACGCGATGACGACATCGTTACCCTCGCGCTTGACGGTCGGCTTGTAGCGCTTGATCAACTCTTGCTTGTTGTTGTCGGCATCGCTACGAATCGTGAAGGTTACGTTGACCTTATCTCCCGGCACGACGCGCATCCGTACGTCCTGGCTGTCGAGATCGAGCCTGACGGTGCCGTGGACGTCCGCACTGATGGACCAATGGTGACGATAAAGGATTGGCGCATTTGCGTAGGCAGTATTCGTCGACATGGCCAGCGCAACAAGAACGATCAAAGTATCGAGTGGCTTCATGGTGGCTTCTCCTTATCTTTTACCAGTGGAAATCCCAGACCAGCTTGACGATGACTTCGTTGCCGACCGGCGGCGGGACGTTCGCGTTGACGTTCGCGATCTGCGGTTCGATGCCATGGTTGAATACGACGAACAGTTGCTTGCCCGGCTGAATGATCCACTCCAGCCGTGCGTTGATGCCCGTTTTGTGAAAAGCCGTGTTGTACTGCGCGAACGTTGAGATCAGCAGGTTCGGCGTGAACGAGTACGAGGCGCCCAGTTGGTCGAGTCGCTGGATAAACGTGCCGCCCGGCAGGTCGCCGAAGTCGTTTTCGTTGTAAGCCGTGAGCGTCAGGCGGCCATCAAGCGTCGTCCAGTCGAGTTCGATATGTTCGGAACGCAGATTGCCGCCGTAAAAAGCCCCGCTTTGCACCCCGGCGAACAGCTGCCACGGCCAGGCGTCCGGCGTGTTGGCTTGCACGTTGTACATCGTGAAGCGGTATTCGTCGGCGGGAATGGTCACGCCCGGCACGATCTCGAACGGTTGGTCGAGGCGTTCGTACTCGGTCGCCGTGACGGCGCTGAAATAGTAGCCGGAGTCGGCGGTGAACCGCAGTGGGATGATCGCCAATTCCTTGCTTTGCGGGCGGCCCTCCAGATCGTCCACCTGGATGTACTCGCCGCCCAACTGGAACTGGCGCACCCACCCGAACGCGCCGCCCTTGGGGCGCGGGCAGTAAACCGCGAGTGTCAGGTACTGGCGCGTGCCTGGACGCGGCAGAAAGCCGAGCTTCGGCTGGAACGAGTCGCCATACACATTGACACGCGCCTCCGCGACCCACAGGTCGTTCGGGTACATCACGTCGACGCCGTAACCGGAATTTTGCCCGGCAGGCAGGTCACCGTGGGTTTCGGCGTACCATGCGGACAGGTCGAGATTCTTGTCGCCGCCGAGCCGCGACGTATGCCAGTAGGTATCGAATCCGGCGAACGTATTGTCGGTCTGCCCGGTGGGATCGCCGCTGGTGACCAGCGTGCCGACGCGCAACTGGTCGGTGGCGTTGTAGGCGACGCGGCCGACGAACAGGTTGTTGGCCGGCGCGAACGCCGTGTTGCGCGTTTCAACGTCGAGCGCGCCGACCGAGAAGCGCCCGGCGTGACCGACCAGCTTCACGCCTTCATTGATCGGCACGACGTGGCCGTTGACCAGGCCGATGCGGCGTGAGAAGTACGGGATGAAGCCCGTGCTCAGGTTGCCGTCGTCGCCTATGCGCAGGTCGTTCGAGAAGGTGAACTGGTTCGAGCCTTCGAGGAAGAACGCACGCTTTTCCGGAAAGAACAGCGAGAAGCGGCCGAGATTGATCTGTGCGTGCTCGGCCTCGGCTTCGGCGAAATCCGGATTGACCGTCAACAGGCCTTCGAGCTGCGGCGTGAAGTTGTAGCGGATGTCGACGCCTGCTTCGACGTTGCGCCCGGAACCCGGGTTGCTGTCGTGGCGCACCAGCGCGTACGGCGCAACATCGAGCCCCATCCCTTGGGCAAGTCCGGTCACACCGGCGAGCGCGCCGCTTCTGTGCAGGTCATAGACGCTGGCGTTCAGGTTGATGCCGGTCCAGCGCAGCGTCAACTGCTTGCGCGGAATGTAACGCTCGACATTGAAGCCCCAGTGCGTGAGGCTCGACCGGAACTGCAGGCTGCGCGTCGCGATGACGATTTCCGCCGTCCAGCCGTCGGTCGTGCGCTGGACGGCCGCGTCCCAGATCCCGTCCCAGTTGTTGTCGGTGTTGCCACCGGCCGAGATCAACCCGTCGGCGCGCGCGCCGCCGGCGTTCACCTGGAACCAGTAGCCGATCCGGCCGCTGCCGAACGTGTCGAATGTCAGCACGACGTTGTCGTCATTGCCGAGGTAGGCGTCGCGTTGCAGCGTGTGAATTGCGACGTCGGCCGGGTGCGGATCGTGGCAAACGATGCCGAAGTATAAATGCTGGCCGTTTCGCAGCACGCGGACGGTGGTCGTAAACGGAGTCGGCTGGCCGGGATCGGGGGCGGCTTGGGTCAGCTGAATCGTCTCGGCGGTGTGCCACGCGGCTTCCGTCAGACGGCCGTCGATGTGGATTGCCGTTGAGGTCACCTGCCTGGCGACCAGGCGATTCTGCGCGGCCACCGGCAGTGCCGCGGCCAGCGCCAGCAGAAAGAGAGCCATGCGCATGTGGGTAAGATGCACGACGCGGGATTTTGGTTGCAATGACGGCATTTTGTTATTTCCAATCGGCTGACGCGGCGCAAAGGGTTCCTGTCCGGCCCGCGCCGGCAAAAAAATGTGATGGCTGAAATGAAGGCCCCGCGACGGCGGGACCTGGTGCTGTTTTTTCTAGTCTTCCAGGTCGCGAAACTTGCGATCGAGGTCGTAGCGGTGCGAGGTCACGTAACCCTCCATCCGCTGCAGGCGCACGTCGATTTCGCGAAAGCGCTGGCGCACGTTGCGGAACGTCTCGTTGGCTGAGCGCCGGACGCTGCGCCAGAACTCATCGCCGGTCTCCCAGTCGTAAGGCCGCTCGGGTTTGACCGGCAGCACGAAACCGAGCACGAAGTAGACGATCAGTGTCAGCCCGTTGAACCAGAAGAACGCGATGATGGCGAGGATGCGGATGAACGTGACGTTCCAGCCGAAGTAGTCGGCGATCCCGGCGCACACGCCCATCAGCTTGCCGTTCTCGCGGTCGCGGTAGAACTTCTGTGCGTGCCAGTTCTCGTGGTCGAACATGCCGGCGCGGCGTTCGGCGCGCCGCTCGCGTCGACGTGCCCGCCGGCCCTGGTAGTCGTGGCTCATCGGTATCAGCTCCGGTGGCTGTGGCGCCAGAAGACGTATTCGTCGCCGTCACCGTAGTAGCGCAGCGGCCGTTCCGGCATCAGCAGAGCGGCGACAATGTAGGCGATGACGACCGGCAGGACGAAAAACCAGCCCAGCGCAACCGTCACGACGCGCGTCAGCCACAGCGGCCAGTCGAAAAGCTCGGCGATACCGGCGCATACGCCCAGGATCACGCCGCGTTCCGTATCGCGATAAATGCTCATACCTTTTTCCTCCAATCCGGCACTTGTGAATCGAGGATGGTTTCCAGCGTGTTGACGCGGCTTTCCATCCGTGTCGCGAGTTGCCACAACTCCTCCAACATCTTTTCGTCTTCGCGCGACAGACTTGCCGCCTGTCGGCGCTTCGTCGAGTAGTGCATGATGATCCACAGCGGCGCGACGAAGATACAGAAGATGACAACAATGGGGACGATCGTGTCTTGCATGTCGCTACTCTTTACCGGCGCCCGCGGTCCTGCGCTCGGCCGAACCCATCCGCTGCTTCAATGCCGCCAGTTCTTCCTCGACGTGATCGTCGGTTTCGAGATCCGCAAACTCGCGATCAAGCCCCCGCTTCTGGCCCAGGTCGTAGGCTTCGACCTTGCCTTCCATGTACTCCATCTTGCGCTCGTAGTATTCGAAACGTCCCAGCGCGTCGTTGATGCGCTCGTCGTGGAGACGGCTGCGAACCTGCAGGCGATGCGCCGCGGTGTTGTGCCGCATTTCCAGCGACTTCTGGCGGTTCTTGGCGTCAGCCAGCTTGCCCTGCAGTGCGCCGATGTCGTCATTGAGTTTTTCCAGCCCGATTTCGACTTCCGACTGCTGCTGCTTGAGCACATCCAGCGCACCGCTGACACGCTTCTTTTCCGCCAGCGCGGCCTTGGCGAGATCGTCGCGGCCCTTGCTGACCGCCAGCTCCGCCTTGCGTTGCCATTCGTCGCAGTCGCGCGTGCCGCTGGCAATGCGGCGTTCCAGCTCCTTCTTGTCGGCAATGGCGCGAGCCGCGGCCGAGCGCACCTCGACCAGCGTATCCTCCATTTCCTGGATAATGAGCCGCACCACCTTTTCCGGGTTTTCGGCCTTGTCCAGCATCGAGTTGATGTTGGAGTTGACGATGTCGCTCATTCTTGAAAAGACGCCCATGTCTGGCTACCTCATGAAAATAAAAACAAACTCGCCTGGTTCCGATGCACAAATCGTGCCAGGTTTTGTGATAGTTCGTAAGTAATTGTTTTTGCGGATTTATCGTCTACAGGATAGGCTGAACCGTTGGCTTTGTTCGTCTAAAATAACCAAACAATAGTCAATTTCGCTATAATTCAGCCATGCCCAACCTCTTACCATTCGACGCCGAAGCCACCGGCATGCTGGGCGAGTCTGCGGCGTTCCTGAACCTGCTCGACCACGTATCGCGGGTCGCGGCGGTGGACAAGCCGGTGCTGGTGATCGGCGAGCGAGGCACCGGCAAGGAATTGATCGCTTCGCGGCTGCACTTTCTGTCGCCGCGCTGGGACCAGCCGCTGGTCAAGCTCAACTGTGCGACCCTGACCGAATCTCTGCTCGAAACCGAGCTGTTCGGTCACGAAGCCGGCGCGTTCACCGGCGCGGCCGGCCGCCATATCGGCCGTTTCGAGCAGGCCGACGGCGGCACCTTGTTCCTCGACGAACTTGCGAACGTGTCGCTGCGCGTGCAGGAAAAGATTCTGCGCGCGGTCGAATACGGCCAGTTCGAACGCGTCGGCGGCAACGAGACGCTGTCGGTGAACGTGCGTATCGTCGGCGCGACCAACGAGGATCTGCCGGCGGCGGTGCGTGCCGGACGGTTCCGGGCCGACCTGCTCGACCGCCTCGCCTTCGACGTGCTCACGGTGCCGCCGCTGCGCGTGCGCATGGACGACATTCTGCGCCTCGCCGAACATTTCGCAGTCAACATCAGCCGCGAACTGGGCCGCGAACTGTTTGCGGGCTTTACGCCGCGCGCCCGCGACGCGCTGCGCAACTACGACTGGCCGGGCAACGTCCGCGAGCTGAAGAACGTGGTCGAGCGTTCGGTGCACCGCGCGGCAGGGGACGAGCCTGTCGACGACATCGTTTTTGATCCGTTCGCATCGGCCTATCGGCCGCCGACCGCGGAGGCGGCCGAACCGCAACCGTCTCCGCCCGCGGCGTCGAAACCGGCCGTGGGGCTGCCATGCGACCTCAAGGCGGAAACCGCGCGGCTCGAAGTCGACCTGATCGAACGCGCGCTGGCCGAGGCCCGCTACAACCAGACCGAGGCGGCGCCGCTGCTCGGGCTCACGTACCACCAGTTGCGGGCGTTGCTGCGCAAACACGGGCTTGTTCAGTCGCGTCAGAAGAAGTCGGCGTAGTCGCACCATCCGGTGTAAAGGCTGGTTGACCCTCGTACCATACAGGGGTACGGTACCCGCATGAAACACGCCAGCCATAAATCACAGCTCGGCCGCCTGCGCCGCATCCACGGCCAGGCCGGGGGCCTCGTCAAAATGGTCGAGGAAGACCGCTACTGCGCCGACATTCTTACCCAGGTGCGCGCCGTGCAGGGCGCGCTGCGGCGCGTGGAACAGGAAATCCTCAAGGGCCATATCGAACACTGCGTCGCCGGCGCCGTCGAAGGCGGCGACGCAGGCGAGCGGCAGGCCAAGCTCAACGAGCTGTACGAAATCCTCGAGCGCTTCGGCGCCTGAGCGGCATTTGCCAACCGGGACAATTCATGCACGATCGTAGTCACACCCCCGCGGGTACCGGCGCCGTCAAGGATCCGGTCTGCGGCATGAGCGTCGTTCCGGACAAGGCGACGCCGCAGTTCGCCCACTGCGACCACACCTATCATTTCTGCAGCGAGCATTGCCGCGATCGCTTTGCCGCGGATCCGGCGTCCTTTCTCGGCGGACCGTCGGCTACGCCGGCGCCGCACGGGGCGCAATACACCTGCCCGATGCATCCGGAAGTCGTACGCGATGCGCCCGGCACCTGCCCGATCTGCGGCATGGCGCTGGAACCGACGATGCCGGAAGCTGCCGAGGCTGCCGATCCGGAGCTGGCCGCCATGAGCCGGCGCCTGTGGGTGGGCGTTGCATTGGCATTGCCGCTGGTGGTCATCGCGATGCGCGACTTGTTCCTGCGGCCGTGGGCCGGCGCGATAGCCGGCGCCGTCTGGAGCTGGGTCGAGTTTGCGCTGGCCACGCCGATCGTCGTCTGGTGCGGGGCGTCGTTCTTCGCGCGGGCGTGGCAGTCGCTCGTCACCCGCAACCTCAACATGTACACCCTGATCGCGCTCGGCGTCGGGGCCGCTTACATTTACAGTTTGGCGGCGCTGTTCTTCCCCGGCGCGTTCCCGGCTACATTCCGCGCGCACGGCGCCACCGTGGCAGTGTATTTTGAGGCGGCCGGCGTCATCGTTGTGCTGGTGCTGCTCGGCGATGTGTTGCAACTGCGCGCGCGGCGTTCGACCTCTGCAGCGATCCGTGCGCTGCTTGACCTCGCGCCGCCGGTCGCGCATCGCATCGGCGCGGGCGGCGCCGAATCCGACGTGCCGCTGAACGATGTACACGCCGGCGATCGGCTGCGCGTGCGGCCCGGCGAAAAGATTCCGGTGGACGGCCGCGTCACCGACGGCGGCGGCAGTGTGGACGAGTCGATGGTCACCGGCGAATCGCTTCCGGTCGCCAAGACCGTCGGCGACGCGTTGATCGGCGGTACGTTGAACGGCCGCGGCAGCCTTGTCATGCGTGCCGAGCGTGTCGGCGCCGACACACTGCTCGCGCGCATCGTCGCACAGGTCGCGGCCGCGCAGCGCACGCGGGCGCCGATCCAGTCGCTTGCGGACCGCGTTGCCGCCTGGTTCGTGCCGGCGGTGGTCGTGGCTGCCATCGTTACCTTTGTCGCCTGGCTGTTCCTCGGCCCCGCGCCGCAGTTTGTCCACGCGCTGGTCAACGCTATCGCCGTGTTGATCATCGCCTGCCCCTGCGCGCTCGGACTCGCCACGCCCATGTCGATCATGGTGGCGATGGGCAAGGGCGCGCAGGCGGGCGTGCTGTTCCGCGATGCGGCGGCCGTCGAGACGCTGCGCAGCGTCGATACGCTGCTGGTCGACAAGACCGGTACGCTGACGGAAGGCAGGCCGCGTGTCACCGCAGTCGAACCGGCAGGCGGTTTCACGGAAGCCTCGCTGCTCGCCCTCGCGGCAGGTCTTGAACGCGCAAGCGAGCATCCACTTGCCGCGGCCGTTGTCGGCGCGGCGCATGAACGCGGCATCGCGTACGATGACGCAACGGAATTCGAAGCCCTGGTCGGCCAAGGCGTCGTCGGCACCCTCGGCGGGCGTCGCGCCGGGCTCGGCAACGACAAGCTCGCGGCCGCCCTGAACGTCGATATCGGTGTCGCGGCCGCGCGCGCCGGGAGCCTGCGCAACAGCGGCGCGACCGTCATGTTCGCCTTCGCCGACGGTGCACTCGCCGGTTTGCTTGCGGTTGCCGACCCGATCAAGCCGACGACGCGGGAGGCGCTTGCCGGCCTGCGTGCCGACGGCCTTCGCACCGTGATGGTGAGCGGCGACAACGAAACCACCGCGCGCGCGGTCGCATCGGGGCTCGGCATCGACGAGGTCATCGCCGGCGTGTCGCCGGAAGGCAAGGCCGGCATCGTGCGCCAATTGCAGGCCCAGGGTCGGCGGGTAGCAATGGCGGGCGACGGCATCAACGATGCGCCGGCCCTCGCGGCAGCCGAGGTCGGCATCGCGATGGGCACCGGTACGGATATCGCGATGGAAACCGCGCACGTGACGCTGGTCAAGGGCGACCTGCGCGCGATCCTGCGCGCGCGCCGGTTGTCGCGCGCCACTCTGAAGAACATTCGCGGCAACCTGTTCCTCGCCTTCATTTACAACACGCTTGGCATTCCGGTCGCGGCCGGCGCCCTGTTCCCGTTTTTCGGGGTCCTGTTGTCGCCGATGATTGCCGCCGCGGCGATGTCGCTCAGCTCGATATCGGTGGTCGGCAATGCGCTCCGACTGCGGCGGGCGGTGTTGTGACGAAAGCGTTCGCGATCGAGTAACGCCGCCGGGGACGCGAAATCGCGGCGACCGCTACAATGCGGCCCTTACCACTGCGGTTGCACATGGACTTACCCGACGACAACAAAAGGACGCGCCGAGGCTGGATTCTGGCCGCGCTGATGCTCACGGAAATGCTCGCGGCGATGGACACGACCATCGTCTCGACCGCCGTGCCGCAGATCGTCGGCGACCTCGGCGGCTTCGCACTGTTCAGCTGGCTGTTTTCGATTTACCTGCTCGCGCAGACGGTCACGATTCCCGTCTACGGCAAACTCGCCGACCTGTTCGGCCGCAAGCCGGTACTGATCGCGGGCACGCTGATCTTCCTCGTCGGCTCGGCGGCCTGCGCGGGTGCGTGGAGCATGGAATCGCTGATTGGCTTTCGGGCGCTGCAAGGTCTGGGCGCGGGCTCGATCATGGCGACCGTCAACACGCTCGCCGGCGACCTGTTTTCGGTGCGCGAGCGTGCGCGGGTGCAGGGCTGGCTGTCGAGCGTCTGGGGCATGGCTGCAATTATCGGCCCGACCCTCGGCGGCGCGTTCGCCGAGTACGCGTCGTGGCGCTGGATTTTCCTGATCAACTTGCCGGTAGGCTTCGCGGCGATCGTGCTGATCGTGCGCTTTCTGCACGAGCGCGCGCCGCACGAGCGCCACCGGATCGACTTTGCCGGCGCCGCGCTGATGCTGCTGGCGGGCTCCGCCGTGATCCTCGGCCTGCTGCAGGGTGGCCACGATTGGCCCTGGGTGTCGGCGCCGAGCCTCGGCGTGTTCGCGGTCGCGGGGTTGCTGGTCGCGACGACCATCTGGCGCGAGCGCCGGGCCGCCGAGCCGATCATGCCCGGCTGGGTCTGGCGACATCGCGCGCTGGTTGGCTCCAACCTCGCGGCAGTCGGTATGGGACTTGTAATGATGGGGCCGAACACCTACCTGCCGACCTTTGCGCAGGCGGTGCTGCATCTTGGCGCAATTGCCGCCGGTCTGGTGCTCGCCAGCATGAGTATCGGTTGGCCGATCGCCTCGTCGTATTCGGGCCGGCTCTATCTGCGCATCGGCTTTCGCGACGCCGGGTCGCTCGGCGCGGTGTTGATGTTCGCCGCCGCCATCGGCTTTGTGCTGCTGCCGTATCCGGGGCCGCTGTGGGCGATCATCGCCGACCAGGTCATGCTCGGAGCCGGCTTCGGGCTGTTATCGACGCCGTTGCTGGTCGGCATCCAGTCGGCGGTCCACTGGGGCGAGCGCGGCGTCGTCACCAGCGCCAACATGTGGTCGCGCTACGTCGGCCAGAGCCTGGGTGCGGCCGTGGTCGGCGCGATTTTCAACGGCACGATGCGCCACCAGTTGCAGCACGCGCCGGCCAGTCTCAGCGGACGGCTGCCATCCGTGAATGGTGTGATTGGCGCGTTGCAGTCCGGTCGGCTCGGCGCCGACGCGCAGCGTTATTTGCGCGATGCTTTTTATATCGCCACGCATCATGTGTATGCGGGGATAGCGGTCGCGGCGCTGCTGACGATCGTCGCGGTGCTGGTGGCGCCGCGGCGGTTTCCGACGGCGGAAGAAAGATAAATGTAGGCCGGCAACGGCCTAAATTGAATGGTCGACTTTGAAATTCGCGATCGCGTCGCGGCGTAATCGACGCAGTACTTCGCCGAGAGCCGCTCCCTCGTAGCCCTTTTCGGCCAGTTCGCGCGCCTCGACCGCCTGCGCCGCCTGGAGCGCGCCGCGCAGAAAATCCGGCTGCGGATAATCGCGATTTTCGAGACCCGCGCGCCCGCGCGCGTCCGCCTCGCACACCAGCAGAAACTGCTCGAAGCGATCCGGGCGGCGAAACGCATCGGCGCCTTCGAACAGGTTCAACACTGTGTCCGGCTTGAGCTTGTCCGCCCGATGACAATGCAGATGCCAGCGCGCGACGATGACACCCAGGTCGCGCAGCGCCCTGGGCGTGCGCAGCCGCGTGCACAGCGCCTCGACGTGCTTCACGCCGCGCGCTTCGTGGCCATGGTGCGACGGCAGGATGTCGGCCGGCGTATCGGCTTTGCCGAGATCGTGCACCAGTGCGGCGAAACGCACCGCCAGCTCGTCGCTCAACCTGGTCGCCTGCTCGACCACCATCAGCGTGTGCACGCCGCAGTCGATCTCGGGATGATGCTTCGGTGGTTGCGGCACGCCGAACAGGGCGTCGATTTCCGGGAACACCGCCGCCAGCGCGCCGCATTCGCGCAGCGTCCGGAAATAAACCTGCGGCGCGTCACCCAGGAGCGCACGCGCGGTTTCCTTCCAGACGCGTTCGGGCACCAGCGCGTCGAGTTCGCCGCTCGCCGCCATCCGCCGCATCAGCGCGAGCGTTTCGGGCGCGATGCGGAAGCCGAGCGGCGCGAAGCGGGCGGCAAAGCGAGCCACCCGCAGCACGCGAAGCGGGTCTTCCTCGAAGGCCGGCGACACGTGGCGCAGCAGGCGCGCGTCGAGGTCGCGACGGCCGCCGTACGGGTCGATCAGTTCGCCGTCCGGCGTCTCGGCGATTGCGTTGATCGTCAGGTCGCGGCGCTTCAAGTCGTCTTCAAGCGTCACGTCGGGCGCGACATTCGTCTCGAAGCCGTAATAGCCGCGCCCGCTCTTGCGCTCGGTGCGCGCGAGTGCGTATTCCTCGTTGCTGTCGGGATGCAGGAAGACCGGAAAATCCTTGCCGACCGGCCGAAAGCCGCGCGCGCGCATCTCCTCCGGCGTCGCACCCGTCACCACCCAGTCGCGCTCGCCGACCGGCAGATTCAGCAATCGATCGCGGACGGCGCCGCCGACGAGGTAGGTTTCCATGGCGGACATGGTATCCCGAATTCCCTACAATGAACGAACATCGTCATGGAAGGAGAACACCAATGAAGCTGACTGTGACCGGCATCGAAGACGGTCGCCCCATTCCGGAACGTTACGCGTTCGCCGCCCCCGATCCCGAGAGCCACATCCACTTGAGCGACAACCGCAATCCCGGCGTCGAGTGGAGTTCGCTGCCCGAAGGCACGCGCTCGCTGGTGCTGCTGTGCGTCGATCCGGATGCGCCCAGCGATCCGACCGATGCCAATAAGGAAGGCCGGGAAATTTCGGCTGATCTCAAGCGCACGAACTTCTATCACTGGGTGATGGTGGACATCCCGCCGGGCGCGGGACGGATCGACGAAGGCGCGGTCGCCGACGGCATCACGCCGCACGGCAAGCGCAACCCGGGCGGTCCCGACGGCGCGCGCCACGGCCTCAATAACTATACGCAGTGGTTCGACGGCGACCACGACATGGAAGGGCAGTATTTCGGCTACGACGGCCCATGCCCGCCATGGAACGATTCAATCGTCCACCACTACCAATTCCGGCTGCTGGCGACCGATCTCGCGCGCTGCCCGGTGGACGGCGCGTTCGATGGCGGGCAAGTCGAAGCTGCGCTTAAAGGCCACGTGCTCGGCGAAGCCAAGGTGGTAGGAACGTACACGCTCAATCCTGCGCTGCGACAGGCTTAAGCTCAAGACAGATCAAGGGGTCGCGTCGTCCTCGCGCGCGTTGCGGGATTCCAGTGCCAGCGCCGTCGAGTTGACGCAATAGCGCAGGCCGTTCGGCGCAGGGCCGTCGTTGAACAGGTGGCCGAGATGGGCGTCGCAGCGGGCGCAGCGGATTTCGGTGCGGATCATGCCGTGGCTGTGGTCGGGTTGCGTAACGACGGTGCCGTCCTCGATCGCCTGCGTGAAGCTCGGCCAGCCGGAGCCGGAATCGAACTGGCTCGCCGAGTCGAACAACGTGGCGTCGCAGCACACGCAGCGATAGACGCCGTCCGCGCCGGGATGCACGTAGCGCCCTGAAAAAGGGGGATCGGTCGCGCCGTGGCGCGTCACCGCGTACTGGTCGGGCGTCAGCGCCGCCCGCCATTCGCTGTCCGTCTTGTCTACCCGCTCGTCCATCCTGGCCAGAATTTTACCACATGCCCTGCGGGTGTCCCGTAGAACGGGGCCCGCAAATCTGTTAAAGTGCGCGGCTGTCCGAGTGGCCTTTCAGAGGCCACGACCCTTCCGCTGACGGAGCATGAGCGAATGACCATTCGACTGTTCGGCACGGCCGCCCTCTTTGCCGGCGCCGCGCTGTTTGCGAGCGCGGCGTACGCGGCCGGCGACCCCGCCCAGGGCAAGATCAAATCCCAGACCTGCCTGGGTTGCCATGGCATTGCGGGCTATACGACGGTATATCCCGAGTACCCGGTGCCGAAGCTGGCCGGCCAGCATGCCGCCTACATCGTGGCCGCGCTCAAGGACTACAAGACCGGCAAGCGCCAGTTTGCGACCATGCAGGCGCAGGCGTCGGCGCTGAGCGAGCAGGATATGGAAGACATCGCCGCCTATTTCGCCAGTCTCGGCAAGCCCATGCCGGCTTCGAGCAAGGGAGAATCAAAATGAAAACCCTGTTGACGCTTGGTTGCGCGCTGGCGCTGGCAATGACCACGTCAGCCGCATTCGCTGCCGGTAATGTCGCTGCCGGCAAGAAGAAATCCGCTGCCTGCGCTGCCTGCCACGGCGCGAACGGCATTGCCACCGCCGATCAGTTCCCGATCCTCGCCGGCCAGTACTACGAGTACCTGCTGCACGCGCTCAAGGCGTACAAGTCCGGCGAGCGCAAGAATGCGATCATGAATGGCATGGTTTCGGCGCTTGATGTGCAGGACATGGAAGACCTGGCGGCGTATTTCTCGTCGCAGCCGACGCCGCTGCACATGCTGCCCCGGCCCGGCGCCGGCGTGAACGGCCGCAGCGCGCACCCGCACCAGTAGCAGTCCCACATCCGCCCCGGGCATGATTGGGCGTATGGAATCGCTGAAGAACAAGACCGCCGTCGTCACCGGCGCTTCGCAGGGGCTCGGCGCGTTCATCGCGCGCGCGCTGGCGGTCGAAGGCGCACGCGTCGTGCTGACGGCGCGCTCCGCCGAAAAACTCGAAAATGTCGCCCGCAGCATCCGCGAGCGCGGTGGTGAGGCGATCGCCGTGCAGGCGGACGTCACCGACGACACCGCCCGTGCCAACCTCATCAAGCGCGCCCGCAACGAATTCGGCCAGATCGACATCCTCGTCAACAACGCGGGCGTCGAGGACCTCGTCTATTACGAATGGCAGAAGCCGGAAGATATTCGCCGGCTGATCGACGTCAACCTGCTGGCGCCGCTGCTGCTGGTGCGCCAGATTCTCCCCGATATGCTTGAGCGCGGCGAAGGTCACATCGTCAACATCGCCTCGCTCGCCGGTCGTACCGGCATGCCATATGGTGCGGTGTACGCGGCGACCAAGGGCGGGCTGGCGCAGTGGAGCCTGTCGTTGCGCGCCGAAATGGCCGATCGCGGCATCGGCGTGTCGATGATTTCGCCCGGATTCGTCGCCGGCGCCGGCATGTTCGCACGCCGTCGCACGGAGCCGCCGGGCAGTCTCGGCGCGAGCCACCCGACCCACGTCGCGCGAGCCGTGATCAAGGCAATCCGGACCGGCGCGGCCGAAATCGTCGTCAACCCGCGTCCGGCGCGCCTTCTGATGGGCCTCGGCGCCGTGGCGCCGGGTGCCGCTGCCAACGTCGCAAGGCGCCTCGGCCTGATCGCATTCCTGCGCAGCATTGCGCGCAAGAGCTGACTTAGTCGTTCAGCTTCGCCAATCAGCTTCTCAGGCCGACGCCCTTGTTGAGCAGATACAGGGCGACGCTGAACAGCACCACCAGAAAGACGCAAATGATCCCGTAGGCCACGCCGATCGAGATGTCGGATACGCCCAGGAAGCCGTAGCGAAACGCATTCACCATGTAGAGGATCGGGTCGATCTTGCTGGCGGTGCGCCAGGTCGGCGAGAGCAGGTCGATGGAATAGAAGATGCCGCCGAGGTAGGTCAGCGGTGTCAGCACGAAGGTCGGGATGATCGTCACGTCGTCGAACTTCTGCGCGAAAATGGCGTTGATGAGCCCGGCGATTGCAAAGACCGTCGACGTCAGCAGCACCACCGAGATCATGATGAACGGGTGCGCCAGTGGCAGATTGGTAAACGCCGTCGCGATCGCGGCCACCAGGATGCCCACCAGCAGTCCCCGGCAGACGCTCCCGGCGACGTAGCCGAGCAGGATCAGCGCGTTGGGCAGCGGCGAGACCAGCAGTTCTTCGATGTGCCGACCGAACTTGGCGCCGAAAAACGAGGACACCGAGTTGGTGTAGGAATTCATGACGACGGCGTTCATGATCAGCCCCGGCGCGAGGTACGTCATGTAGTCGAAACCGCCCATCGCGCCGATTCGCTTGCCGATCAGGCTGCCGAAAATGATGAAGTACAGCGTCATCTGGATCGCCGGCGGCACGATGGTCTGGATCCAGATGCGCAGCACCCGGTTGACCTCCTTCAGCACCAGCGTCTGGAAGCCAATGTAGGCGTCGCGCCACGGCAGGCTAGCCATTGTGGTTTTTCTCCACCATGCGGATGAACAACTCCTCCAGCCGATTGGCCTTGTTGCGCATGCTGAGCACCTGGATGTGCTGCTGCGAGAGCATCTCGAAGATGCCGTTAATGTCCTGATCCTTGCTGATTTCGATTTCCAGCGTAGTGTCGTCGATCTGCGTTGCCGCGTAGCCGTTGAGCCGCGGCGGCGCCGCCAGCGGATGCCGCAGGTTGAAGACGAACGTCTCGGTGCTCAGCTTGCCGAGCAGCGTCTTCATGCTGGTGTTCTCGACGATCTCGCCGTGGTCGATGATCGCAATGCGCCGGCACAGCGTTTCCGCTTCTTCGAGGTAATGCGTCGTCAGGATGATTGTCACGCCTTGCGCATTGATGTCGCGCAGAAACGTCCACATTGAACGCCGGATTTCGATATCGACGCCGGCGGTCGGCTCGTCGAGAATCAGCAGGCGCGGCTCGTGCATCAGCGCGCGAGCGATCATCAGCCGCCGCTTCATTCCGCCGGACAGGTTGCGGGATATCTCGCCGCGCTTGTCCCACAGGCTGAGCTGTTTCAGGTACTTCTCGGCGCGCTGCTTCGCAATGCGCCGCGGGATGCCGTAAAAACCCGCCTGGTTGACGCAGATGTCTTCGACCTTCTCGAACTGGTTGAAGTTGATCTCCTGCGGCACGAGGCCGAGGCACGATTTGGCCAGCGGGAATTCGTGGTCGATGTCGTGGCCGAACACCTCGACCTTGCCGGAGGTCTTGTTGACCAGCGACGAGATAATGCCGATCGCGGTCGTCTTGCCCGCGCCGTTGGGGCCCAGCAGCGCGAAAAAATCGCCCTCGTCGACGTCGAGGTCGATGCCCTTCAGCGCGTGGACCGTGCCGTGATAGGTCTTGGTGAGATTGCGGATCGACAGAGCTTTCATCGGAAATTATTGCGTTAAAAGGCGCCGTTGCGGCGGCCGACTCGAAGCCGCCAATCATAACATGCAGCCGGCGTTCGACGGGGTATCCGCGAGGGATTGCGATTCATACCGATAATTCTTATCGTGGCCGGCCCGCGGCGACAGAAGATGAGGCGACAACATGGCAATCCTGCTGGCCCTGCTCGCCGCGCTGACCTACGGAGGCTCCGACTTCGCCGCCGGCCTCGCCAGCCGGCGGATCGGTGCCGGCCCGGTGGCGGCCGGCGTCCAGGCGCTCAGTCTGCTGACAGTCGCCGTTTCGCTCGTACTGTACCGTGGCATCGGGCCGACGTGGCATGCCGTCGGCTGGGGCGCCGCCAGCGGCATCGGCAACGCGCTCGGGACGCTGGCGCTCTATCGCGGCTTCGCCATCGGCCGCATGAGCGTCGTCGCCACACTGTCCGCCGTGTTGACCGCCGGCGCGCCGGTTCTCGTCGGGGTAGGGCTGGGCGACCACCTCTCAACCGCCGCCGCGATCGGCATCGTTGTGGCCATTCCCGCGATTGCGCTGGTCTCATGGCAGGGCGGAAGCACGGGAGCACGCGCCGGCGTCATTGAAGGTGCCGTCAGCGGCATCGGCTTCGCCCTGTTGTTCATTGCGCTCGACCGGGCCGGCACCCGATCCGGCGCGTGGCCGCTGATCGCCGGCCAGGCGACAGCTCTGGTATTGCTGCTGCCATTCGCGTTGCGCACCGGCCGGCTCGCCAAAGCGTACCGTTCCGCCGCGACACCGGTAATAATGGGCGGCATCCTGGGCGGCGCTTCAAACCTCCTGTTCCTCGCCGCCACCGGTGAAGGCTCGTTGGCCATTGTCGCCGTACTGGCGTCGCTTTATCCGGTAGCGACGATTTTGTTGGCGCGAATTTGCCTGAACGAGCGGTGGACGAGCCTTCAGGCGGCAGGACTTGTTTGTGCCGGCATTGCGGTGGCATTGATCAGCTCTGGATGATGCAGATATGGAACCAGCAACATCTTTCGTCGTTCAGACGGAACGTCTCACCTTGCGACATGTCGCAACGGCGGATGCTTTTTTCTTGTGCCGGCTGCTGAATGAACCGTCGTGGCTGCAGAACATCGGCGACAAAGGCGTTCGAACGCCGCAGGATGCGGAAGAATATATTCGGGCGAAGTTTGTGGACGTTTACAGAAGCGTCGGCTTTGGAATGTATCTTGTGGAATCGCGAGAGCGACTTCAGCCAATGGGCGTGTGCGGACTGGTCAAAAGAGAGGCTCTGCCACATCCGGATATCGGCTTTGGCTTTCTTCAGAAGTTCCAGGGCAAGGGCTATGCCTTCGAGGCTGCTTCGGCTGTCGTGGAACATGCCAGGACATTGGGATTTGAAGAGCTGATGGGCATTGCGAAGCGTAGCAATCGTTCTTCCATCAAGCTCCTGGGGAAGCTGGGCTTCCAGTTCGAGGGCACGACGCAGATAGAACCTGCGGGTGAGCGCCTGAATCTGTATGCCATTACTGGAAAACGATGACACCTGAAACCTCATCCGGACTTCGCGAACAGCTTGATTACTATCGGGCACGCGCAACGGAGTACGACCAATGGTGGCTCCGGGAGGGGCGTTACGATCGTGGCGCTGCGCTGAATGCGCAATGGTTTGACGAGGCCGCCGCTGTCTCCGCCGCGCTTGCGGCATTTCGTCCGGCGGGCAACGTGCTGGAGATTGCCTGCGGCACCGGTATCTGGACGGAAAAACTGCTGCCGTTTGCCGATCGACTCACGGCGCTCGACGGTTCAGCGGAGATGCTGGCCATGAATGCGCAACGGTTGCAGTCTCGGCGCGTCGACTACATCGAGGCGGACTTGTTCCAGTGGCGGCCGACCCAGCGGTTCGATACCGTGTTCTTCAGCTTCTGGCTTTCGCACGTGCCGCCGGAGCGATTCGCGCAGTTCTGGGAATTGGTGCGCTCCTGTCTCGCGCCGAGCGGCCGCGTATTCTTTATCGATTCGTGCCGCGAAGAGACGTCGACTGCGAACGATCATCGGTTGCCGGCGCCGGAAAGCAAGCAACTCCGCCGACGGCTCAACGACGGGCGAGAGTTCCAGATTTACAAGATTTTCTACGCTGCAGCCAACCTCACCGAACGTCTGGCTGAAGCCGGCTGGCACTTCGACATACGCCAGACGGAACGGTATTTTATCTACGGATGCGGTCAGCCATGCGACTCTTAAGGGGCTGTGTAAATGGTCAAAGGAATCAGCCGCGGCCGACCACGTTTCGTGCCGGCCCCGGGCAGGTTCTGCGAATCCATCGGAGGGAGACGGCGTGACGGAGCCTGCAATCCCGCCGGTCACTCTGGAAGGCAACTACGTTCGCCTTGAACCGCTGTCGCTCGATCACCTCGAAGCGCTGTGCGGGGTCGGGTTCGACGACGCGCTGTGGCAGTGGATACCGAAGCCTATTCTGTCGCGGAGCGACATGCGCGCCTACATCGAAGCAGCGCTCGCCGGACAGCAGGCGGGCCACATGCTGCCGTTCGCGACGGTGGAGCGCGCGAGCGGCCGCGTCGTCGGCAGTACGCGGTTCGGCGCCATCGATCTCGCGAACCGGCGACTCGAAATCGGGTGGACCTGGATCGCGCGGCCATGGCAGCGCACAGCCGTCAATACTGAAGCCAAGCTGCTCATGCTGCGGCATGCATTCGAGACGCTCGGCTGCCACCGCGTCGAATTCAAGACCGACAACCTCAACGAGCGCTCGCGCAACGCGATTCTGCGCCTGGGCGCAAAGCAGGAAGGCATATTCCGGAAGCACATCGTGACCGCCAGCGGTCGGCTGCGCGACTCGGTCTACTTCAGTATCATCGACGACGAATGGCCAGTGGTTGAGACGCGCTTGCAGGAAAAGCTGGCCTCGCCTCCAAATTGAGGTGCTTCGGGGGAAGAGAATAGTGTCCAACAATATCAAGGTAGTGAGAGCCGGCATCGGCGACCTCGACCGGGTCGCGCCGCTGTTCGACGGCTACCGGCAGTTTTACAATCAGCCTCCCGACCTGCCGCTGGCGCGGGGTTTCATGGCCAAGCGTCTGGAGCGCGCGGATTCGGTGATCTTTATTGCCATCGAGCGCAGTAATGATGGCGAGATGCCGCTCGGCTTCGTGCAGCTATACCCCAGCTTCTCGTCGGTCCACGCTTGTCCGATCTGGATTCTGAACGATCTGTTCGTGGTGCCCGAAAGCCGCGGTCTCGGTATCGGCCGCGCATTAATGGCGCGAGCGCGGGAACACGCGATCGACACCGGCGCCGGCCAGCTTTTTCTGGAGACTGCGCCCGACAATCCGGCGCAAAAGCTGTACGAATCGCTCGGCTACGTTTGCCAGAACGGCACCAGTAAGTATTACGTCCTGAGTCTCGACTGATGTACACGCCTCGACATTTTTCCGTCAGTGACTCCGGTCAACTCGCCGCCTTTATCGACGACAACGCCTTCGGCACGCTGGTGACGGTGGTGGACGGCCGGCCGGAGGCCAGCCACATCCCGTTTCTGTTCGACGCAGAGCGTAGTGTGTTGTGCGGTCATGTTGCCGCGCCGAACCCGCAGGCGGAACAGTTGAGCCTTGCACGCGAGGTCTTGGTGATGTTCCAGGGACCGCACGGCTATATTTCGCCATCCTGGTACGAGCAGTCGGACGTGCCCACGTGGAATTACACAACCGTGCACGTCTATGGACGGCCGGAGATCGTCGAGGACGACGCCGAAGTCCGTTATATCGTTGATTCGCTGACGCGAAGATACGAAGCGCAATTCAATAAGCCGTGGCAACCGACTTACGACGACAGGCTGCTCAAGGCGATCGTCGGGTTCCGCATCCACGTCACCGAAATGCAGGGCAAATTCAAACTGAGCCAGAATCGCTCCGCGCAGGATCGCGCCAATGTCATCCGCGAGCTGAAGGCGTCGGGACGCGAATCGGACGCGGCGCTGGCGCAATACATGCAGCAGTCGCTGGATTGATCCGGTGGCGCGGGGCCGAGCTAATGCTGTTCGCTGACCGCACGTACCAGCAAGGGTTCGGGCGAGTCGTTCTGCAAATGCCACAGCCGCGCATAGCGACCGTCGGCGGCAAGCAGGCTTGTATGCGTGCCGCGCTCGATGATGCGGCCGCCTTCGAGCACCACGATTAAATCCGCATCCACGACTGTCGACAGTCGATGCGCGATGGTGAGTGTCGTGCGGCTGCGGGTCACGTTGCGCAGTGCGTCGAGGATGATACGTTCGGCGCCGGAATCGAGCGACGACGTCGCCTCGTCCAAAATCAGAATGCGGGGATCCTTGAGAATCGCCCGCGCGATCGCGACGCGCTGCTTCTCGCCGCCGGAGAGCTTGAGGCCGCGCTCGCCGACTTCCGTCGCGTAGCCGTCTGGTAGCGCGGCAATGAATTCCTTCAGGTGCGCGAGTTCGGCGGCGCGCTCGACTTCGCTGCGCGCGGCCTCCGGATTGCCGTAGGCGATGTTGTAGTACAGGTCCGCGTTGAACAGCACCGTGTCCTGCGGCACGACGCCGATGTGGCGCCTGAGGCTCGCCTGCGTCACGTTGCGAATGTCCTGGCCGTCGATTGTGATGCGCCCGCCGTCGGCGTCGTAGAAGCGGAACAGCAGGCGCGCGAGCGTTGACTTGCCCGCGCCGCTCGGCCCGACGACTGCTACCTTCATGCCCGGCCGGATGTCGAGATCGATACCGTCCAGAATGCGGCGCTCCGGCAGATAGCCGAAGCTCACGTTCTCGAACCGGACGTGGCCGCCATCCAGCGACAACTCGCGCCCGTCGGCCGGATCGGCCAAGGTCACGTTCCGGTCCATCAGCACGAACATCCGCTCCATGTCGGCCAGCGAGCGCTTGACCTCGCGATACACGTAGCCGAGGAAGTTGAGCGGCAGGAACAGTTGCAGCAGGTAAGCGTTGATCATCACGAGATCGCCGACGGTCATCCGCCCGGCGGTGACGCGCTCGGCGGCGAAAATCATCAGCACGGTGACGCCGCCGGCGATGATCAGGCCCTGGCCCGAATTCAGCACCGCGAGCGACTGCCGGTTGCGCACCGCCTCGGTTTCCCACGCGGCCAGATCGTCGTCGTAGCGCTGCGCCTCGAAGTCCTCGTTGCCGAAATACTTGACCGTCTCGTAATTGAGCAGGCTGTCGATCGCGTGGGCATTGGCGGCCGAATCCAGGGTGTTGACCTTGCGTACGAAGTTGGTGCGCCACTCGGTCACGAACACCGAAAAGGTGATGTAAACCGCCACCGCCGCGACGATCACCAGCGCGAACACCGCGTCGTAGTGAAACAGCAGGATTCCGATTACCAGCGAAATCTCGAACAGCGTCGGCACGATGTTGAAAATCAGAAAGCTCAGCACAAAGCCGATGCCGCGCGCGCCGCGCTCAATGTCGCGTGACAGGCTGCCGGTCTGGCGCGACAGGTGAAACGCGAGGTCGAGGTTGTGCAGGTGGCGGAACAGCGCGACGCTGATGCGCCGGATCGCGTGGCGCGTGACGCGCACGAAAATCACGTCGCGCAGCTCGCCGAAGCCGGTGGTGGCGAGGCGCAGCGCGCCGTAGGCGATCAGCATCGCCAGCGGCAGCACGAGCGCCCCGTGCCCGTTGCCCGATTGCGTCAGGGCATCCACGATTCGCTTGAGCACCAGCGGCACCGCGACCGTCGCCAGCTTGGCGAGAATCAGCGCCGCCAGCGCCGCCCCCGCGCGCACGCGGTATTCCCACAGAAACGGCGCAAGCCGCGCAAGTGTGCCCCAATGATTCGGACGACTGCTCATGACCTCTAGTTTACCCGCAGCCGCCGGCATGGCGGTGAGTGTTACAGTAGGGGCGGCGACAAAAACCCGGCAAGGGACGACTGGGAATGAGTGAGCATCGGTTTGCCGCATCCGTGGCGAACATCAAACACTGGTTTCGCGAGGACGTCGAGAAGGCGGTCGATCTGGTGGGCGGGCCGGCGCGGCTGCAGGTCATCGTGCTGCTGGCCTGCGTGCTGGGGCTGGACGCCGGCGACAAGGCGACCGTGGGCGCGATCGCGGTCAAGCTGGAGCAGGCGTTCGGCATCGGCAACGTGCAGATCGGGCTGCTGGTAACCGCCTCGACGGCGATCGGCGCATTTGCGACGCTGCCGCTCGGTATTCTTGCCGACCGCGTGCGGCGCGTGCGGCTGCTGACGATCGCGGTTGTCGTATGGTCGCTGGCGATGGCGGTGAGCGGGGCTTCCACTTCCTACCTGATGCTGCTGCTGACGCGGTTGGCGCTTGGCGCGATCGTCGCGACGGCGGCGCCGACGGTGGCGTCGTTGATCGGCGACTTCTTTCGGCCCAAAGAGCGCGGACGCATTTACGGGTTCATTCTGACCGGCGAACTCATCGGCGCCGCGTTCGGGTTCGTAATTTCCGGCGACGTCGCTGACGCGCTGTCGTGGCGGGCGTCGTTCTGGGTGCTGGCGGTGATCGGCTTTGCCATCGCCGCGGCGCTCTGGCTCTGGTTGCCGGAGCCGGCGCGCGGCGGGCAAAGCCGGATGAAACCGGGTGCGACCGCCATTCCGTCGGCGGATGAGTCCACCGACGCGGAGCCCGGCGATCCGGCGCAGACGGCGCAGGATGCCGGCAGGAGCGATGGCCGCGTCGAGGAGGAAATCAAGGAGGCGGAAATCAGCCCGGACAGGCCGCTGGTGCTGCACGAGGACCCCACGCACATGTCGTGGCTGCGCGCGGCCTGGTACATCCTGTCGATTCGCACCAACCTGCTGATCATTCTCGCCTCGGCGCTGGGTTACTTTTACCTTACCGGCCTCAGGACGTTCGGCGTCGTTTACATCCGCGCGCGCTTCGGCCTCGGCCAGTCGGAGGCGACGTCGATCCTGGTCGCGATCGGCATCGGCGCAATCGTCGGCGTGCTGGTGATCGGCCGCGCGTCGGACTGGATGATCGACCGCGGCCATTTCAACGCGCGCATCTGGGCGGGCGCGATCTCGTTTTTGATCGCGGCGGGCTTCTTTCTGCCCGGCTTCCTGGTGCCGTCACTGGGCGCCGCGGCCGTGCTGTTCTTTTTTGGCGCGGTCGGCGTCGGCGGCGTGAATCCGCCCATGGACGCGGCGCGGCTCGACATCATGCACTCGCGCCTGTGGGGCCGCGCCGAAAGCGTGCGCTCGTCGTTGCGATACGCTTTCGAGGCGATCGCGCCGATGGTGTTCGGTTACGTCTCGACGCTGTTCGGCGGCTCCGGCGGCGCGTTCCGGCAGGCGGCAGGGCACGGGAACAGCAATACCGGCGCGGGCCTCGGCCCGACGCTGCTGATCATGTTGATCGTGTTGATCGGCGCCGGCGTCTGCCTCTTTTTTGCGCTGCCGACTTATGCCGAAGATGTGGCGACCGCGATGGAGTCGGAGGAGAACACGGAGTCCGGCCGCTGACCGGCTTTTGAGGAGCCCTTCGACAGGGCTCTCCCGAGCTTTGACGAACGGCTCAGGGCGAAGGGGGGCTAACTATTTCCGGATGTGTTCAATCCGATCGGCGCGCCCGGCTGCACGTCGACGAAGCTCTCCGGTTCCAGCTTCTGCGTGAGTCGGAATGTGCCCGACCCGACGACGCGCCGGAGCACGATATCCACCACTGTTGTCTGATTGCGCGCGATCAGCCGCTTCATGTTGGCCTGCGTCGCCGGCCACATCGCCGGCAGGTAATGGACGAAGCCGTTGAGCGGGTACGGCGTGATCGAAATACCCAGCCCCGGCGACGCCTTCAGCCCTTCGCGCAGCATCGTCCCATCCGCGTCGAATACCGGCTTTGCGCCTGCCATGCGCGACCAGTTCAGGAAGTACGTAATCGTGTTCGGGCAGCGCTTGTTGCGCTGGCGGTCGATAAAGAAGCCCGGCGGCAGGTGGTCGGGGCTGTGAGTCTTACCGGCGATGAGCTTGAGGTCGTAGTCCTTGACAGGATGGCCGTGGTCGTCGCGGACGCGAAACACGATCATCGTGGCGGGATCGTGAATGATCGTGCGCTCGAACGGATTGCTGCCGTCGATATGCTCGATTTGCTCGGCGGCTTGCACGCGGCGGCTCTCGGTCGCGAAGCGCTGTGCCAGCAGGTCGTAATCCCGCTGCGTGCGCACCGCCAGGCAGCGCATGATCGCGTCGACGGTCGGGTCGGGCGCGGCGTTGTTTCTGACGCTGCGCATGATGCCGATGTCCTCGCCGGAATGCGCCCGGCCCTTGATAATGCGCATCGCGATGCCGTCGATCGCGTCGTCGCCGGTCTGCCTGAGCCGCGGCGCGGCGAAGCCCAGCGGCGAGGTCGGCGCGCGCGTGATCTCGCCCTGTTCCAGCGTCAGCCAGCGCGTATTCGGGTTTGCCGACGCGACTCGCACCACGCCGTCGGAGCCGTTTTCAGCCGTATACGGCACCAGGTGATCGTACAGCGCCCGATCGATCGACTCGCCCTGCAGTACGAACGGAAACATGCCGCGCGCGCCGATCAGGCGCTTCCCTGATTCGATCCAGGCGCGGTTGAGCGCGAGGCTTTCCGGGCTGCCCAGCTCCAGCCAGTCGAGCACGCCGGTGCCGGGCTCGACGCCTTCGAACCAGGCCTTGAGGCGCGCGAGTTGTGTCTTGCCGAGCTGTGCCAGCGCCGAACCATAGCTCGGCGGCGCGAGCATGATCAGATGGCTGATCGGCAGCGGCCGGTCGGGCTGGCCGAGGAAATTGCGCTGCAGCCACTCGCGCAGGATAGGGCCGCCGGTGGAATGCGTGATGCAGACGAAGCGTTGCTTCGCGGCGAGCAGATCGCCGAGGTCGCGCTCGAGCGCGGCATCGAACGCGCGCGCAAGATCCGCGACACGCACCTCGTCATGAAAGCTGACGTATTCGCTCAGCCATACTTGGCGGACGTCGAGATCGAGCACCGCATTCGCGCGCGCCTCACGCACCAGCCGCTCCGGCAGCGCGCCATAACTGTCGGTCTCGCGCACGCTCCAGCCGTGGACGAAAACGACCGGTTGGCGGCGTGCAGGCATCAGTTGAACGCCGCCGCCGACGGCTGCCGGTCGAGGCCGCGATAGCCGATCGCCTCGGCCAGATGTGCCGTACCGATCTCGGCCGTGCCGGCCAGATCGGCGATCGTACGCGCAACTTTCAGCACACGATGATAGGCGCGCGCCGACAGGCTCAATTTCTCCATGGCCTCGTCGAGCAGCTGCTGAGCCGGGTCGCCGAGTCGGCAGTGCGCGTCGACTTCCCGGTTATCAAGCGCCGCATTGGCCTTGCGGGCACGATCCAGTTGCCGCTCGCGTGCTTTGGCAACGCGCGCGGCGACGGCGGAGCTCGGCTCACCGTCGGCGGCCGCACCCGGATGCAGTGCCTCGCGTGGCGGGCGCGGCACGTCGCAATGCAGATCGATCCGGTCGAGCAGCGGTCCTGAAACGCGATGCCGGTAGCGCTGCACTTGCTCGGCGGTGCAGTTGCAGCGCCCGCCGGGCTCGCCGAGGTAGCCGCACGGACACGGATTCATTGCCGCAACAAGCTGAAAGCGTGCCGGAAATTCCGCCTGCCGCGCGGCGCGCGAAATCGTGATGCAGCCGGTCTCGAGCGGCTCGCGCAGCACTTCGAGCACGCGCCGGTCGAACTCCGGCAGTTCGTCGAGAAACATGACGCCGTGATGGGCGAGCGAAATTTCGCCGGGACGTGGCTGCGAGCCGCCGCCGACCAGTGCGACACCCGAGGCCGTATGGTGCGGCGCGCGGAACGGGCGCTCTCCCCAGCGTTTGGCATCGAAGCCCGACCGGCTGATCGATGCAACGGCCGCGGCCTCCAGCGCCTCGTCTTCCGACATCGGTGGCAGGATTCCCGGCAGCCGG
>DASSTE010000020.1:0-8955 GCA_035708085.1 Gammaproteobacteria bacterium
GCTTCGATGCTGCTGTTGGCGGGTCTGATCGGGGCATATCACTTCGGCCGGCGGCACGGCGGCAATCGTCCGGGGCGGGAGGCGTGATGGTTGCGATCGTGCCCAATTACGGCGTGTGGCTGGCGGTCATTCTGTTCGCGATCGGGATGGCCGGGCTGCTGGTGCGGCGCAACATCGTGTTCATGCTGATGTGCATCGAGATCATGCTGAATGCCGCGGGGCTGGTGTTTATTGTCGGCGGCGCACGCTGGGGACAGGCGGACGGGCAGGTGCTGTTCCTGTTGATTCTGGCGCTCGCGGCGGCGGAGGTGGCGATCGGACTCGCGCTGATCCTGTTGATTCATCGGCGCTACGGCACGCTCGATGCCGACGCGCTCAGCCGGATGAAGGGATAGGCAATGCTGCATTACCTCTGGCTCATCCCCGCGCTCCCGCTGATCGGTTTCTTCATTCTTGCCGTGACCGCGGGTCGGCTGCCCAAGCCGGTCGCCGGCGCGGTCGGTACCGCGTCCGTCGGGCTGTCGATGCTGGCGGTGCTCGCGGTATGGGTGCAGGTCGGCTTCACGCCGCTACCGAACGGCGGCTATACGGAGGTGCTCTGGCAGTGGATGAGCGTCGGCGGCTTTACGCCGACGATTTCGTTCTACGTCGATCACCTGGCGTTGATCATGATGTCGGTGGTGACGTTTGTCAGTTTCCTGATCCATCTGTATTCGAACGAGTACATGGAGGACGACGCGAGCTACAGCCGCTTCTTCGCTTACATGAACCTGTTCGTCGGCTCGATGCTGATCCTGGTGATGGCGGCGAACCTGCTGTTTTTCTACGTCGGCTGGGAGGGCGTCGGACTGTGCAGTTACCTGCTGATCGGCTTCTGGTACAACAACGCCGCTTTCGACCAGGCGGCGCGCAAGGCGTTTATCGTCACGCGCATCGGCGACACGGCGATGGCCATCGGCTTCTTCCTGCTGTTCAACTCGCTTGGGACGCTCAACATTCAGGAGTTGATGCACCGGGCGAGCACGACCTGGGTGACGGGGCAGGGCATGGCGATCGCCGGTTCTGCCTTGATTCTCGGCGGCGCCGTCGGCAAGTCGGCGCAGTTCCCGCTGCAGGTGTGGCTGCCGGATGCGATGGCCGGTCCAACGCCGGTCAGCGCGTTGATTCATGCGGCGACAATGGTCACCGCCGGCGTGTACATCATTGCGCGGACGCACGTGCTTTTTCAGCTCGCACCTGCGATTCAGTTGCTGGTCGCGATCATCGGTGCGTTGACGTTATTGATCGCCGGCTTCAGCGCGCTGGGGCAGGATGACATCAAGCGCATCCTGGCGTATTCGACGATCAGCCAGATCGGTTATATGTTCCTCGCCCTTGGCGTCGGCGCGTGGTCGGCGGCCATCTTTCACCTGATGACGCACGCGTTCTTCAAGGCGTTGCTGTTCCTCGCCGCCGGCGTCGTCATTCATGCGATGGCGGGCGAGCATGACATCTTCAAGATGGGCGGCCTGCGCAAGACGCTGAAAGTTGCGTTCTGGCCGTTTTTGATCGGCAGTGCGGCGCTTACTGCGCTGCCGCTGATTACTGCCGGTTATTACAGCAAGGATCTGATCCTGACCGACGCGTGGACGTCGCAAAACGGCGCATGGTGGTTGTGGGTAATGGGCATCGTCGGCGCGGGCCTGACCGGACTGTACATTTTTCGCGCCGTGTTCGTCGCATTCTTCGGCGAGGCGCAGCGGGCCGTCAGTCATTATCCGAAACTGCGCGTCGTGATTCCGCTTTGCGTCCTGTCGTTCCTGTCGATCGCCGGCGGCTTTGTCGAAATCCCGCCGCATCTCGGCGACATTACCGCGTTTACGACGTTCATGGCGAGCGCGCTGCCGGCCGTGCTGCTGACGACGCAGCCGGTGCCGTCGGTCACACTTGCATGGCTGCAGATTGCCGCGGGGCTGGTGGCGTTCGGCAGCATCGCGATGGCCGCATTGCTGTTCGCCCGCCGCGCGCCGCTGTTCAACATGCTGGCGCGCTCGCGCGGGGGCAGGGCGATCAAGCAGTTTTACGCAATCGGCTGCGGTTTCGACTGGGTGTATCTGCGCGCGTTGAAGCGGCCGTACCGGCGACTCGCCGAGATCGATCGCAACGACATCATTGATTCGTTTTATACCGGCATCGCGGCGTTGACCCGCGGCTTTTATTACCTGCTGAGCGCGACCCAGACCGGCCGGTTGCGCTGGTATGCGACCGGTATCGCTGCCGGCGCGGTCGCCTTTGTGGCATTGGCGGTGTGGAGATAGAAAAGTAGCTAGGACTGAGTCGCTAGGACTGAGTAAAGAGAAGCCATACTTAGTCCTAGCGACTGGGCCGAAGGCCCTCCGGAGGAGAATTGGCTTGCACAACATGAGCATTAAAAAGTGCTGTTAGCCTGGCTCTTAATCGCGCCCGCCGCCGGCGGCATTGTCGCCTGGGCGATTGCGCCCTATGGCAGGCAATGGGCGCGCTGTGTTTCGCTGGCGGCAATGCTGGCTGATCTGGCGATCGCGATCACATTGTGGGTCGCAGGCGGAGCCGTTATCAGCATCGGCCCGCAAGGCGGCTGGATCACGCAGTTGTGGCTGCCGTGGATTCCGTCGCTCGGCATCAGCTTTCATCTCGCGCTCGATGGCTTGAGCCTGCTGATGGTGCTGCTGACGGCCATCCTCGGCGTCGCGTCGGTGCTGATTTCGTGGCGCGACATCAACGAGCGCGTCGGCTTCTTCCATTTCAATCTATTGTGGAGCGTTGCCGGTGCGCTCGGCGTGTTCCTGTCGCTCGACCTGTTCCTGTTCTTCTTCATGTGGGAACTGATGCTGGTGCCGATGTATTTCCTGATCAGCATCTGGGGTCACGAGAACCGGACCTACGCGGCGATCAAGTTTTTCATCTTCACGCAAGCGAGCGGACTGCTGATGCTGGTGTCGATTCTGGCGCTGGTGTTCGTGCACCACGCCGCTACCGGTGTTTTCACGTTCGACTACTTCAGCCTGCTCGGCACGCCGATGAGCTGGTGGACGTCGGTCTGGCTGATGCTGGGCTTCTTCATTGCCTTTATCGTCAAACTGCCGGCGTTCCCGTTCCACGTCTGGCTGCCGGATGCGCATACCGAAGCGCCGACCGCCGGCAGTGTGATTCTGGCCGGCGTCCTGCTGAAGACGGGCGCCTATGGCCTGATCCGCTTCGTCGGCCCGCTGTTTCCGGATGCCGCGCACTGGTTCGCGTTCGTGCCGATGCTGCTCGGCGTGGTCGGCATTATTTACGGCGGCTTCCTGGCATTCGCGCAAACCGACTTCAAGCGCCTGGTGGCCTACAGCAGCATCAGCCATTTGGGCTTCGTGCTGCTCGGCATCTTTGCGTTTAACGCGATCGCGTTGCAGGGCGCGGTAATGCAGATGGTCGCGCACGGCATCAGCACGGGTGCGCTGTTCATGCTTGTCGGGGTGTTGCAGGAGCGCCTGCACACGCGCGACATGCGCGAAATGGGCGGGCTCTGGCAGGCAATGCCGCGCATCGGCGCGATCACGCTGTTTTTCGTGCTGGCGTCGCTCGGGCTGCCCGGCCTCGGCAACTTCGTCGGCGAGTTCCTGGTGCTGCTCGGCTCGTGGCCGGTCAACCTGGCGCTGACGGTGGTGGGCGCCTGCGGGCTGGTCATCTCCGTCATTTACTCGCTGGCGATCATGAAGCGCGTGTTCTTTGGGCCGCGCAGCGGCGCGAGCGTGCTCGCTGACATGGGCATGCGCGAACTGACGATCATGGCGCCGATGATCGTGATCCTGGTCCTGCTCGGCTTCTACCCGCAGCCGCTGTTCGACGTGCTTAAGCCGATGCTCGGCGGGATTCTGCAGCCATGACGCTCGCCGGCCTTTATACGATCCTGCCGTACGATGTGATGACGCTGGGTGTCGTCGTGGTGATGGTGGTGATCGCGTTTTGCCGCAGCCACCTGCTGACGCTCGCCCTCACGCTGCTGACAATCGCAGTGTCGTTCTTCTGGCTGTTTCCGACCGGCAGCATGATGCCGCGCCAGGTCACGCCGTTGCTCGTGATCGACGCGTATACATGGTATTACGCCGGCATGCTGCTGGTCACCGCCGCCGGGACCGCGTTGCTGGCCTACGCGTACTTCAGCAATTTCGGCGGCCTCAAGGAAGAGTTTTACGTGCTGCTGCTGACGGCGACGCTCGGCGGCATGGTGCTCGTCGCCGCCAGCCATTTCGCCTCGCTGTTCCTGGGGCTCGAGTTGCTTAGCGTCAGCCTGTTCGGCATGATCGGCTACGCTTTCAATCGTGATGGCCCGCTCGAAGCCGCGTTGAAATACCTGATCCTGACCGGGCTGTCGTCGGCGATGCTGATGTTTGGTCTCGCGCTGATTTACGTCACGCTCGGCACGATGCAGTTTGGCATGATCGTGCAGGCGATCACGACACAGAAAGCACTGGCCGATCCCTGGATGCTGATCGGTCTCGCACTGATCGTCGTCGGCCTCGGCTTCAAGATATCGCTGGTGCCGTTTCACCTGTGGACGCCGGACGTGTACCAGGGCGCACCGGCACCTGTCACAGCGTTTATCGCGACCATGTCCAAGGCGGCCGTGTTTGCGTTGCTGTTACGCTACTGGGTTGAGATCGACGCCTATCGCTATTCGGCGGTCTACCTGGTGCTGACGATCATCGCGATCGCGTCGATGCTCGCGGGCAACCTGCTTGCACTGATGCAGCACAACGTCAAGCGCATCCTCGCATACTCGTCGATAGCCCACATGGGCTACCTGCTGGTTGCCTTCCTCGCCGGCGGCAGCCAGGCGGTTGAAGCGGTCAATTATTATCTTGCCGCGTACGTGCTCACGTCGCTCGGCGCGTTCGGCGTCGTCAGCGTGTTGTCGTCGGCCGAATCCGACGAGGAAACCGAAGATCTGAGCCAGTATCGCGGACTGTTCTGGCGCCGACCGTGGACCGCCGGCATCTTCACTCTGATGCTGCTGTCGCTCGCAGGAATTCCGTTTACCGCCGGGTTTGTCGCCAAGTTCTACGCGCTCGCCGCCGGCGTGCACATCGAAAGCTGGTGGCTGGTGTTCACGCTGGTGACCGGCAGCGCTATCGGCTTGTTCTACTACCTGCGTATCATCGTTGCGCTGTACTCGAATCCCGAGGAAGCTACGCCACCGGTTTCGGTTCCGGTCGGACACAGGGCGCGCGCGGGCGCCATCTTTGCCGGCGCATTGTCGCTGGCCGCCTTCACCATTGCCGTTGTCTGGATCGGCGTCTATCCGGACCCGTTGATCAACTTTATTCAGTACGCGACGACCTTCATTTAGCCGTACTCGGAGAATGCCATGCCTTCGGACAAAGCCGATTACCCGCCTGAAATGGCGCATCTTGACCCAGACGCGCGCAGCCGCGCCGCGAAGCTGGCAAAGCAACTCGAGGACGAAGGGTACCCCGAGCAGCAGGCCATCCGCACGGCGGTCAGTCGCATGACACAGGAGTGCCGTTCAACCGCCGGCAGTCACGTCGCGCCAACCGACGCCGAAAAATACATAACGCCGCACGAGGAGGGCTGGGCGGTCGTATCGCCGACGGGCGAGCACCAGACGAGCCTCTATGCGACCAAGGAGGAAGCGCTCGAAAAAGCGCGTGAGCTGGCACGAAAGGAGCACTCGCGCCTGCACGTAGAAGACGGGCACGAGCGCGTCATCGATCGTAACAACAAACAACAGTAACTTGTTCCGAAGCGGGTCTGACAGCGGTCGCGGGCGAGCGGCTGAGCGGGCGTTGTACGTTCGGCGTCTTTAACCGGCCGCCTGGTCGCGAACTGCTTGAAGCTTGTTCTGCTTGCCCTGAAACTTGGGCTCATGTTGTCGATCACCAAGCCCGGGTAAGCCCGGCCTGGGTGAGTTCAATGATCGGCCCTATGTTTCTCCCCATTACGTCAAGTTGATCTTTAGATGAACAAGCGAATTCTGGTTATCGAAGACGACCGGGACATTTTGCAGGGCATGATGATGTTGCTGGAAATGGAAGGCTATTCCGTTGTCGCCGCGGAAAACGGCCAGATCGCCCTCGACTACCTGCACGCCGCCGAAACCCTGCCGGATCTGATTCTGCTGGATTTGATGATGCCGGTGAAGGACGGCTATGAATTTCGGCGGGAGCAGCAGCTTGACCCGGCACTGGCGGCCATTCCGGTGATCATTATGTCGGCGGATGCCAACGCCGAGGCGAAGGCGGCCGGCATGGGCAGCAAGCGTTTTCTCGTGAAGCCGGTCGACATCAACGACATATTGGGCGCCGCGGCAACTTGTTGCTAACGCGACGCGCGTCGCGGATTATGTTTCCAGCGGGTGAACCCGCAGCGGTAATCGACGCGGCTTGCCGCCATCCGGGCGGCCTCCTATACTCCACCAAACGCCGTGGCCTTGGACACTTGGATGAACAGGCCGGAATCCGCAGTAACCGCGTCGGAAGATCAACTCGCCGCGCGGCTCGAAGTGGAAGTAGCGCGTGCACGCAGCTACGACCAGTTGCTGTCTGCGGTTCCGGATCTGGCCTGTATCTTCGATCTCGATCATCGCTTCACCTTTGCTAACCGTGCCATGCTCGCCCTGTGGGGAAGGACACGGGACGAAGCCATCGGCAAAACCTTCCATGAACTTGGCTACCCGGCGCGGCATGCCGAAATGCTTGACCGGGAAATCGACAAGGTCATTGCGACCCGGCAGACGGTCAAGGGCGAAGCTCCCTTCAGTGGCGCCGATGGTCACCGCATCTACGAATACATCTTTGTTCCCATTCTCGGCCCCGGCGGAGAGGTCGAAGCCGTGGGCGGCACCACCCGCGACGTCACCGATCGCAGGCAGCGCGAGGAGCATGACAATTTCCTTGTCGGACTGAGCGACGCCCTGCATTGCGCTTCCGATAGCTCGGAGATCATGGAAGTCGCGAGCCGGATGATCGGCAGTCATATGGGCGTCGGGCGCTGTGGCTATGGCGAACGGCTGGGCGAGAGCGGCGAATGCTTCCGTGTCGAACGCGACTGGACCGACGGCGAGATGCCCAGCCTTGCCGGCGACATCCGCCTGTCCGACCTCGGGCCGGGCCTCGAGCGCGATTTCCACTTGGGCCGGACGGTTCGGCTGGAGGACTGGCTGACTGACGAAAGGACGCGCGGGGTGAAGTGCGCCTACCTTGGTAAAGGCAATGCGCGAAGCGGCATCGGCGTGCCGCTGGTGAAGAAGGATCGGCTGGTCGCTATTTTTTATGTTCATCAGAAGGCGCCGCGCATCTGGACGGATAACGAGGTAGCGCTGGTCGAGGAAGTGGGCGAGCGTACCTGGGAGGCCGTGGAGCGCATCCGCGCCGAAGATGCACTGCGGGAGTCGGAAAACCGTTTGCACGCGCTCGCGATTGCCAGCACCGACGTCCTGTTTCGAGTGAGCGCCGACTGGAGCGAGATGCGCGAATTGCGCGGCCAGTATTTCCCCGACGAGATGGCGGAGCCCAACCGGAATTGGCTGAACGACTACATTCCCCCTCAAGACCAGCAACGGGTGATGAGGGCTATCAATGAAGCCATCCGTGGCCGCAGCGTCTTCAAGCTGACCCACCGCATCCGGCGCAAGGACGGTACCTTGGGCTGGACCCATTCGCGCGCTGTGCCGCTGTTCGACAAGGCGGGCCAGATCTGTGAATGGTTCGGTTCGGCGACGGACATCACCTTGCGCAAGAAGGCGGAATTGTCGCTGCACAAAGCCAACCGCGCCAAGGACGAGTTCCTGGCGATGCTCGGACACGAGTTGCGCAATCCGCTATCGCCGATCATGACGGCGCTGCAATTGATGCGCATGCGCAGCCCGGATGCCGCTGTCCGCGAGCGGACCATCATCGAGAAGCAAGTCCGACACATGGCGGGGCTGGTTGACGATCTGTTGGACGTTGCGCGCATCGTGCGCGGCAAAATCGAGTTGAAGCGACAGCCGGTCGATCTGGGCGAACTTATCGTTCAGGCGATCGAGACAGTCGACCCGCTGATCGAGCGGCGTCAGCAGCGGGTAGAGACCACGATCGATGGTACGCTCGTGGTTGACGGCGATCCGCGGCGGCTGCTTCAGGTGGTCACCAATCTTTTGACGAATGCCGCCAAGTACTCGCCGTCGCAACGAACGATCCGCGTCAGCGCACAGGCCGACGGAAGTGTGGCCCTGCTGCGGGTGCGCGACGAGGGCATTGGCATCGAGCCCGATCTGCTACCGCTCGTCTTCGATCTTTTTACGCAGAGTGCGCAGTCGATCGATCGCTCCGAGGGCGGACTGGGTTTGGGGCTGGCACTGGTCCGCAACCTGGTGGAACTGCATGGCGGCAGCGTCGAAGCCCGCAGCGAAGGGCAGGGTCGTGGCAGCGAGTTTATCGTGCGTCTGCCGAGGATTGAACTTTCGGTGGTCGTAAAGGAAGAGGGCACCAAACCGGGCGCGCGGCGCGAGCGGGAAGCGGTCGGCTCGCGGCTGAAGCCCAGGGTGCTGATAGTCGACGACTACGAGGACGTCGCCGACAGCACGGCGGAACTGCTGGAAATGCAGGATTTTGAAACCCGCGTCGCCTATAACGGCGCGGCAGCTCTGAAGTTGGCGGGAGAGTTCGAGCCGGCGGTCGCCTTGATCGATATCGGCCTGCCGGTAATGGACGGCTATGAAGTGGCCCGGCGGCTGCGCCAGATGTCGGCGCTCAAGAACCTCGTTCTGGTAGCAATGAGCGGATATGGCCAGGACAGGGACCGCGCCCGGGCCATGGACGCCGGTTTCGACCGGCACATGGTCAAGCCGATCGACCCGGCGAAGATCGGGCAGATGATCGAAGAGTTTGTTTTTTCCAGGATCGAGCGGTAAGTCGATAACTTCCAGTCTGTGCGCACTGCCGCCCGCAATGA
>DASSTE010000021.1:0-15720 GCA_035708085.1 Gammaproteobacteria bacterium
CCGCGCGAGGCGCAGGAGGTACATGATTGCCTCGCGAAACATGGGCTGACATACGGGCACTATCTGCTGGCCGTGGGGACGCTGGAGCCGCGCAAGAACATTACCAGTCTCATCCGCGCTTATGAGAAAATCCCGTCCCGCGTGCGCCGCAGGTTCCCGCTCGCACTTGCAGGGATGAAGGGCTGGCATTACGGCGAGATTGGCCGCGAGATGGAGCCGCTGGTCGCCACCGGTGAGATCAAGCTGCTGGGTTATCTGAGCGATGATGAACTGCCGCAAGTTTATGCCGGCAGTTGCATGCTAGTTTATCCGTCCATTTACGAGGGTTTTGGCCTGCCGCCGCTGGAGGCGATGGCGTGTGGAGTGCCGGTGATCGCGTCCAATCGCGCGTCGCTGCCCGAGGTGGTGGGCGACGCCGGCATATTGGTGGAACCCTACGATATCGACGCGATCGCCGAAGCGATCGTGGGTCTCATTGACGATGCCCACGAGCGCGAACGGCGGAGCCACGCAGGTTTGGAACGGTCAGGCGACTTCAGTTGGCAGAAATGCGCGCGCGAAACGATGGCAGTATACAGGCAGGCGCTTAATGATTAGGTATTGGCGAATCGGCAGCCGGACGGTGGTGACGGCAGCACTGGTGCTGCTGGTCGTCGCGGCGTACCGGAACATCAACTGGGTGTTCATTAACCGCAGTTTTACGACCAACTTCGTGCTGCATGAGTTGGGCGTTACCGCCTACGTCTTCCATGATGGCTGGCAGGAGGTGCACGACTGGTGGTTCGACGAGCATCTGCAGGCCGTCGACGCGACGCCGTACCGCAAGTTTTTGGCCGGGCGCGCGAAGAAGCGTCAGGCGGCGCTTGCCACCATGCCCGTCGTCAAGAAGCGCTACGTAATTTACGTCCAGATGGAGGCGATCGCCGCAAGTGCGCTGAAGCTTAAGCTGAACGGTCACTACGTGGCGCCGTTCCTGCGCCAGTTGCGCAGCCGCAGCATCTGGTTTGAAAACGCGTTCGACGAAACCGACGCGGGGCGCACCTCCGATGCTGAATTTTTGGCGTTGACCGGCGTCATTCCGATTCAGGGTAATCCGGTCTTTACCAATCAGAGCCTGTACCAGGTGCCGGCCGTGCCGCGCATCTTCGACAAGGCCGGTTATACGACGATTTCCGTGCATGGCTTTGAGGGCCAGTTCTGGCATCGCAAGGCGAGCCACAAGGCGCTCGGCTACGAAAAACAGTATTACAAGAAAGACCTGAAGCAGGACGACATCATTGGCTGGGGCGTTTCGGACCGCTCTGTAATGAAGCAGGCCGTTAATATCCTTGCGGCGCAAAAGGGCAAGGTGTTTATGCACATCATCACGCTCAGCAGCCATCATCCATTCAACTTTGTGAGGCAACGATTTGGCGGCCCGGACAAGGGCATCGTCAACGACTACCTTCGCTCGGTGCAATATCTGGATGGCGCGGTCAAGCTGCTGTTCCATCTGCTGAAGGAAAAGGGGATTTTGAACCAGTGCGTGATCGCGTTGTACGGCGACCATGACAGTGGAATCACACGCCAGATCATCAAGTACCGTGATCCGCCGAACCATAATCCGGCCGCGCACGACAAGATCACGATGATGATCTACGGCCTGGGTCACGCCGTCGTCAAGCGGCCGAGCGGTCTGCAAGATCTCGCGCCGACCATTTTGACGGCGCAGGGCCTGCCGGTGCCGACGACGGCCGTGGGTGGATTACCCGATTCGCACATCAGCGTACTGCTGCCCGGCGGCGGCGCCATCGTCGGTATGGACCGCCGCGGCGATCCGGTCAAGGAGCGGATACCGGTCAATATCCGCAAACTAACCTTGCTGTCGCTGCATCGGCCGAAGGATCTTGCTGCGGCTACGGGTAGCAAGCCATGAGGCTGTGGACGATCAGGATAGTTGCTGTTGCGCTGGTCGGGCTGACGGCCTTGGGTGTGATTGGTCACGCCGTTAATGTAGCGAGGCACAGCACGCCGGATAAAGCCGGGGACGGCAGTTGTACCGTACATTGGAGCCAGAAGCCGGCAGGGAACGGCGCAATCAACTTCGCGGATGTCGCAAACGGCAAGACCTTCACCGCGCCGGTGCAGATTGAGTGCCACGGCGTCGACTTGAGCCAGTACAGCTTGTCGTTCCATGTCTACGACGGCCACGGCAAGGTGATCCGGTTCGACAATCCGCACTTCCCGCTGCACGACAACCGCGGCGTGCTGAAACTGACGGCGGGCGACTTGGCGGCCTATCGAAGCCAGACCGTCGTAGTCCGCCCCGATTTGGTAAAAGGGGATGGCTTCTGGGTGAGCCGCAAATATCACCTGCACGCGTCGCCGCTGACATTTCATCTCGAAATCAACAATATCAAGCAACACATCGCGGCAGCTATTGCCGCCGGACCCGCGCCGGCGCCCGGCAAAAACTGCGAGTTTGCTGTCCAGAATCAAAGCGGCGTTGTTCGCTACGACTACGCGCGGCTGGATCGCGATCCGTCTATGGCGGTCCAGGTAACGACGACCTGTCCGGCGCTCGCCGGAAAACGGCTGACCTACCATGTCGTCGAAACCGACGGCCAGCTGCTGGCTTGGGATGTCATGAGTCGCAAAAGCATCAAGCTGAGCCGCTCGGTCAATGGCCGACAGACGCTGGCAGCGGCGACCTTCCAGCCGACCAAAGATGCTGGCGGCCGCGCCGTCTGGACCGCTACGCTGCCGATCGATATCTACCGTTACCGGTTCGGAGCGCCGCAGGATCTGCATTTTATCGTCGACGTCATCAACGATGACGGGTCGCTGTTTCTGCACGCGCCGTCGGCGGCTCTGCAGGTGACGGTCGATTACGATCTGCCGCGGGTGCGCAAGATCTACCAGATCGTGCCGCGCCTGATTCCAGCCAACAGCTTGGCGCGCGTACCGGTTGTTTATAATTTTTATTCGCCGCGTACCAAGCAGACCGGCTTCCGGTTGTCCGAATCGTTTCTGCGCAAGCCGAGCCTGTATCGCTCGGACAGTCGCCGGATTACGCTGCCGGAGCTGCAAAAGGGCAATAACTGGCACGCGGTCTGGTTGTATGCGGATACGCCGCCAGCCGGTATTTACAGCGTCACCGCCGGGTTCGTCTATGATCCGTACGCTTGGTACGGCGACATCTTCAAGATCGGCGGCACCACGTCGCTAGTGATCAATCCTTTCCTGTTCTTCCTGTGCAGCCTGGCGGGCATCTGGTTCCTGTTCCGCTTTTGTGAGCGGGTGGTGCGGTCGCCGCATTGGTACGGCAAGCTGGTTTACGCGCTCGCGGCGGCCCTCGTAATCTATATTGTCGTAGTGCCGACGGTGCTGACGGTCGTCGGCCTCGCTGCAATCGTCACGTACTGGTTCATATACAAACTCCTGCACGCGGCGCCCGAGACCTACGGCCGCGTGCTGCTGATTTCCGGATTCGTGTTCGGGCTAGTGATGGAGCTCTACTGGGGTGCCGGCATCCTGGGAGAATACTGGCACGCTGTCGTGCTGTCGGCGACGCTCCAGGGCGTGCTGGTCTTTCTGCTGTGCCTGCCGTTTCGGCGCAAGCGCGGCGTGTGCACGGGTATCGTCGTCAGCTGGTTCGTGCTGTGGCTTGTGGTGTATCTCACGTTCGATATTTATACCAAGTTCTTCGGCCAGGCGCCGAAGCTCGACATCCTGACCTACGCCGGCCAGGGTGCAGCGCTGACGAATGAGATTATCGGGCTGTTCGGCGGGGCGGATTGGGGCGGCATCGGCATCTGGTGCTTCTTCCCGGCTGCGGTGATGATCGGCCTGTACCGCGTTCGCGCGTTGAATCATGCCCGGTCGCGAGTCGATGACTCGCTGGTCGGTGCCCCGGACAGTTAGGTGTGCGTGTTCTGCACGTCTTCAAGCTGTACCTGCCCTTTCGCGGTGGCATCATTTCCGTCATCGAGGTGCTGACCAAAGGGCTGCGAGGCCAAGTCGACGCGTGCGTACTTGTCGCCGCGGAACGCGGTCTTGGGGGGACGGAAGTCGTTGACGGCGTGCCGGTCCGGCGGACGAGTTCCGCCGGCCAGTTAATGGCGCTGCCGGTCGCGCCGACGCTGCCCCTCTGGTTCTGGTCCGGCGCGCGACGCGCCGATATCGTCGACTATCATTATCCGTTTCCGCTTGCCGATCTTGCTATCAGCCTGTGGTTCCCTGCCGGCACCGCGCTGGTGGTGCATTGGCACAGCGACATCGTCGCGCAGCGGCGTACCGGGCGCCTGCTGGCGCCGTTCATCCGGCGTTGCCTGCGGCGGGCGGATCGCATCATCGTCGCCACGCCGTTTCATATCGAGCAATCGCCGATTCTCAGGGACTTCCGAAGCAAGTGCGAAGTGGTGCCGTACGGCATCAATGTAGCGGAGTGGATCTCGCTTGAGCCGGCGCAGCTCAGGCGGATCGAACAGCTGCGCGAACGACAGCCGCGGCTGGTGCTCGCGGTGGGCCGGCTCGTGCCGTACAAGGGTTTCGAGAACCTGATTCGCGCGATGCCGCGGGTCGACGGACATTTGACCATTGTCGGCACCGGCCCACTCCGGAGCGAGTTGCAGCGGCTGGCCGAAACGATAGGGGTCGGCGCGCGCGTGACATTCGAAGATGACGCGACAGCGGACAAGCTCAAGACGCTGATGCACGCGTGTCGGTTGCTGGTGCTGCCGTCGGTGGGCCGGAACGAGGCGTTCGGCATGGTCCAACTCGAGGCGATGGCGTGCGCGAAGCCGGTCGTTAATACATCGATTCATGGCGGCGTCGCCTGGGTTGCACGGGACGGGCAGGAGGGGCTGACAGTGCCGCCGGACGATGTCGAGGCGCTTTCACGGGCAATTACGCGGCTGCTCGACGACCCGGACGAAGCGCGCCGCATGGGCGAGCAAGGCTATGCCCGTGTTTGCACCGAATTTACGCTCGAGCGCTTCACCGAGCGCACGCTGGCGGTGTATCGCGACGTGCTGGTGGCGCACCGGCAATGAGCGATGTGCTCGTCGCCGGCGCGAGCAGCCAGATCGGGCGCTTTCTGCTGCCGCAATTACGTGAGCGCGGCTATTCGGTGACGGCTGTGAGTCGACGCGCGTCGGTGGAATTGCCGCCCGTACGTTGCCTTCAGGCTGATATTACCCATCAGCGGCTGGAGGAGGCGGCTATCGCAGAAACCGTCGTGTCGCTGGCGCCGCTGGGCGTGATCGTCGAGGCGCTCACGCACGATCATTTGCCGCGCATTCAGCGCCTCGTCGCCTTCAGTTCCACCGGCGCGCTGACTAAGCGAAGTTCCACCGACCCCCGCGAACAAGCCGCGGCGGCGCGGTTACTTGAGGCCGAGGCGGCCTTTCGCCGGCAATGCGACGCGCGCTCAATCGCGTGGACGCTGTTTCGGCCGACGATGATTTACGACGGCACGAACGACAAGAACGTCGCGCTGATCGCCCGCTTCATCAGCCGGTTCGGCATTTTTCCCCTGGTCGGCGAAGCGGCCGGACGGCGCCAGCCGGTGCATGCCGCCGACTTGGCGCGAGCCTGCTGCGACGTGCTGACGAACACGAACACCTACAACCAGACCTACAACCTCGGCGGCGGTGAAGTACTGAGCTACCGGGACATGGTCACGCGCATTTTCCTGGCGCTCAGCAAAAGCCCCCGCTGTGTGCGCATTCCGCCGTTGCTGTTGCGCGCTGCGCTGGCGACGGCGCGGATTATGCCGCGATACCGTTATCTGAATGCGGCCATGGCCGATCGGATGAATCAGGATATGGTGTTCGATCTTGCCGCAGCGGCGCGGGATTTCGGTTATCGGCCGGGGCCGTTCAGACTCGATTTCGGCCAGGATTGCCCGGCGGGAGTTTAATTCCGGCACAATAAGCCGCGCCCGGCAAACTTGTGCGACTGTCATGCTTGTGTTTTGGAGTCCGATCATTGCGCTGCTCGTCAGCGCCCTTCTGTGCGGCTGGCTGGTCCGCTACCGGGGCCGCTGGGCGATTCTCGACCATCCCAATGCGCGCTCTCTGCATGACATGCCCCGCCCGCGCTCCGGCGGTGTCGCGATCGTACTCGGCTTCGCCGCAGGTGGCGGCGCGCTGGCGGCTACCTCCCTTTCGGGCGGGCCGCTGTGGCCCGCGGTATGTGTGCTGGCAGTCGCCGCAATCTCGCTGGTTGATGACGTCCGCGGCGCGCCAGTGGCGGTCCGCCTTCCGGTACATGTCGCCGCCGCCGCGGCCATGGTCATCGGCGGCGGCAGTGCACTACATCGGCTGGATTTTCCGTTTTGGGAACTGGTGCTCCCGGGGTGGATTGCCGTCGCTGGTAGCATTCTTTATTTGACATGGATGTTGAACCTGTACAACTTCATGGACGGCATTGACGGCCTGGCCGGCGGCATGGCCGTGCTGGGCTTCGGCGCCTTCGCAGTGCTGGGCTGGCTGGCGGGCGCTCCCGTTTTTACGTGGTTCAGCCTGTGCGTGGCGGCGGCAAGCGCCGGCTTCCTGCTATTCAATTTTCCGCCCGCCCGCATTTTCATGGGTGACGTCGGTTCCGGCACGCTCGGCTTTCTCGCCGGACTGTTCACGCTGTGGGGCGCTCGTGCCGATGTGTTCCCGTTCTGGGTCGGCGTGCTGGTGTTTTCGCCGTTTGTCGTCGATGCCAGCTGGACGTTGCTGCGTCGCATAGCGACTGGCGAAAAGCCGTGGCAGGCGCACCGCGCGCATGCCTACCAGCGGCTGGTCCGGGCGGGCTGGAGCCACCGGCGCACGGTACTCCGGGAATACACCCTTATGACAAGCTGCGCCGGCTCTGCTATGCTCGTGTGCGCATACGACGCAAATCCTGTGGGGGCAGCGGTTTTGTTGGGGTGGATTCTGATTTACGCAATGCTGGGAATCGCGGTGACGCGGTCCGTTGCCGCATGCGCGGGTAACGCGGCATGAACTTCGCCCAGGCCATGCTGGCGCTGCGCCGCCGCTGGATCGTGGTGGTGCACGATCTGGCGTGGGTGCCGGCGAGCGTGTTTCTCGCCTACTGGCTCCGGTTCAACCTCGAACCGATTCCCGACAACTTTTTCGACGGCATGATCCTGACGGCGGCAATCGCGCTGCCGCTGCACGCGCTGACGTTCTGGTTTTTCGGCTGCTACCGCGGTATCTGGCGTTTCGCCTCACTGCCCGACCTCGCGCGCATTGCCAAGGCGGTCGCCCTCGGCGGGCTCGGCACCGCGGTGGGCGTCGCGCTGTTTCTGCGCCTGCAGGGCATTCCGCGCTCGGTGCTGGTGCTGTACCCGGTGTTGCTGGGCCTCGGCACCGGCTCAATGCGGCTCGGCTACCGGATTCTGAAGGACCGCCATTTCAAGCCGATGCGCCTCGATCTCGAGCGCGCGCTGATCGTCGGCGCCGGCCGTGCGGGCGAAACGCTGATTCGGGACCTGATCCGGCACGGGCCGTTTGCACCGGTGGCGCTGGTCGATGACGACAAGCGTAAGCAGGGTTACGAAATTCACGGCGTGCGGGTGGCCGGCCAACTGGATGCGCTCGGCGATCTGATCCAGGGGCTCGAGATCGACGTGGTGCTGGTGGCGATGGCGAAGGTGCCGCGCAGGAAGCTGGAGCAGATCGTGCGCGTCTGCGCCGAGGCCGGCGCGCGCTGCCGAATTCTGCCGCCGCTCGGCCAACTCGCCAATGGCCGTCTCGAGGCTTCCCAGATGCGGCCGGTAACGGTTGAGGACTTGCTCGGTCGTGAGCCGGTCTGCCTGGATCAGCGGCAGGTGTCGGATTTTATCAAGGGCCGGCGGATTCTGGTGACCGGCGGCGGCGGCTCGATCGGCTCGGAACTGTGCCGGCAGCTCGCCGACCGCGAGCCGGAGTTGCTGATCATCGTCGACCACAGCGAATACAACCTGTACCGGATCGAGCAGGAATTGCTGGCGCGCAAGCAGCCGGTGAAGTTCGTCAAGGTGCTCGGCGACATTCGCGGCAGCGCGGTGATCGAGCCGCTGTTCCGCCGCTATGCGCCGGAAATCGTCTTTCACGCCGCCGCCTACAAGCACGTGCCGATGGTCGAGGACAATCCGGTCGAAGGCGTATGGAACAACGTGTTCGGCACCAAACAGGTTGCCGACGCGGCGGCCAAGGCAGGCGTCGGGCACTTCGTGCTGATCTCGACCGACAAGACCGTCAACCCGACCAGCGTGATGGGCGCCTCGAAGCGCATCGCCGAGTTGTATTGCCAGGCGCTGGGCCGCGAGACCGGCACCCGTTTCATCACCACGCGGTTCGGCAACGTGCTCGGCTCGACCGGCTCCGTCGTGCCGCATTTCGAACGCCAGATCAAGGCGGGCGGGCCGGTGACGGTGACGCACGCCGACGTGACGCGTTTTTTCATGACCATTGCCGAGGCGGTGTCGCTGATCTTGCAGGCCGGCGCGATGGGCCACGGCGGCGAGATTTTCGTGCTCGACATGGGCCAGCCGATCCGCATTCGCGATCTCGCCCATAAGCTGATCCGGCTGTCCGGCCTGACGCCCGGCCGCGACGTCGAGATCGCCTACACAGGCTTGCGCCCCGGCGAAAAGATGCACGAAGAGCTGTTTTACAAGAACGAAACGCTGCAGGGCACCACCCATCCGAAGTTGCTGCTGGCGAGTTGCGACGGGATGAAGATGGCGGCGCTGGAACAGCCGATGAGTATGCTGGAACGCGCCGCGACCAGCGCCGATGCGACAGCTTTAATTCGTGCTATGCAGGCGCTGGTGCCGCAGTACCAGCCGCGTCAGCCGATCAAGGCCCAGGGCGCAGCACCGCTGCGCGTCGTGAAGTAAGTCAGTCGCCGGCGCAGACCGGACCCGTGTCCTTTTCCAGACACGGCACGACCACGAATCCGACGGCGTTACTGCCGGGGTCTGCCAGCTTCAGCCGCACCGGCTGGGTCGCCCCGGCCGCCAGTTTGTCCGCATCGTGCGCGGGCAGATAATCGTGCGGGCCGAACAGGCCGCGCCCCACCACGCTGCCGAAACGATCCGTCAGCACTACCCGCAACTGCGGCCAGGCTTGCGGGAAATCCGCCTTGTTCGTCAACGCTGCCGTCAGGATAAGCGCACCGGGTGCGGCCGGCGTGGTGGACACCTGTGCGGCCGTGATCGTCAACGCATTAATGTCGTGGCGTGGCGGCAACGGATGGCCGAACGCGCTGTACAGGCTTTCGATCGCGCCGCGTGTCAGGGGGTTGGCGCGCAGCGCAGCGTGGCCGTAGATTATCCCCTGGCTGATCAGCGCGGCGACAAGAATGAAGCTGCCGGCCGTCCACCACACCCACTTCGGTGCGCGCCGACGGCGCTTTTCCGGCCTCGCGGGCTCGGGAGGGATTTCCGGCTCGTGCGCATGGACTTCCTCGGCGATGGTCTCCGGTTCGTCCGGTGCCGGCTCGGGCTCGAAAACCACCTCCGGCGGCGCGTCGGCGGGCGCCGGCTCCGTCCATGCCTCGGCGTGCGCGTTCATCGCCGGCTCGATCGGCGGGGGCGCAGGTTGTTCGGCGGTCCGGATCGCATCGATGGCGACGCTCTCGAATGCTGCGGCGGGCAATTCCTCGCACAGACTCGCAAGCGCGTTGAAGCGTGCGCCGCACGCGCCGCAGCGCACGTCGCCGTGCGCCGTCCGAATGTCGTTCTGACCGAGGCGGAACCAGGTATTACAGTTGGTGCAGCGGGTGAACATGGTAAAAATAATCGTTTAGCGGCGCCGGCCTTCGAGCAGCGCCCAGTCGTCCCGCAGTATAGCGTCATTCACGGCGAACCACCGTGCGTAAGTGGCGGTGACCTGAGCGCATTGCGGTGCAAGCAGCCCGGACAGCGCCAGCCGGCCGTCCTCGCCGAGCAGCGTCGCGAAATGTTCTGCCAGCTCAATCAGCGGCCGCGCGAGGATGTTGGCGACCACGACATCGGCATTGGGCACGTTCAGCGCCGCCGGTGCCATGGTTTCGATCGTCGCGGAGACATGGTTCGCAGTCGCGTTGTCGCGGGTGGCCGTCAACGCTTGCGGGTCGTGATCGACGGCGATCACGCGCGCCGCCCCCAGCTTGGCGGCGGCGATGGCGAGAATGCCGGAGCCGCAGCCGTAGTCGATCACGGTCGCGCCGTCGAGCGGAGTGCGGTCCAGCCAATCCAGGCAAAGCGCGGTGGTCGGGTGTGTGCCGGTGCCGAAGGCCAGGCCCGGATCGAGATGGACGACGACGGCACCCGCCGGGGCGGTTTCGCCGGTCGGGCAGACCCAGAGGCGCCGGCCGAAGCGCATTGGCTTGAAATCCTGCCGCCAGGCCGTCTCCCATTGGCGGTCTTCGACAGAGGTGATCTCGAAATCGGCTGACGCGGAAAGGTTCAGCTGCGTACGCAGCGCGGCGATAACCTCATCCAGATCGCGGCGCGCATCGAACAGCGCGCGCACCCGGCTGCTGGGCCACAACGGCTGTTCACCCGGGGCGGGTTCGAGTAGCGCATCGTCGGCGGCATCTTCGAGCGTAACGGCGAGTGCGCCCAAATCTTCAAGCGCTGCTTCGACAACATCGGAAGCTATGTTCCCCAGCGGGAACTGCAATTCGCGCCAGCCCTTCACACCAATGACTTTCAACTCCGACCGCTTACCGCTGGCCTCTGACCTTTCTTAAAGCCCCAGCTTTTTTTCCAGGTAGTGAATGCTCACGCCGCCCTGCGCGAACGCCGAATCGGTAAAGATATCCTGGTGCAGCGGCACGTTGGTCTTGATGCCTTCAACGATAATTTCGGCAAGCGCGGTACGCATCCGCGCCAGCGCGGTTTCGCGGGTGTCGCCGTAGGCAATCAGCTTGCCGATCAGCGAATCGTAGAACGGCGGTACCGTGTAGCCGGAATAAATGTGCGAGTCGACGCGAATGCCCGGGCCGCCCGGCGCATGCCAGTTAGTGACCGGCCCGGGTGACGGCGTGAAGTTGCGCGGATCCTCCGCGTTGATGCGGCACTCGAACGCGTGGCCCTTGATCTCGATGTCCTTCTGCCGCAGTTCGAACGGCTCGCCGGCCGCAATCCGGATCTGCTCGCGGACGAGGTCGATGCCGGTGATCAGCTCTGTCACCGGATGCTCTACCTGGATGCGAGTGTTCATTTCGATGAAATAGAACTGGCCGTCCTGGTACAGAAACTCGAACGTGCCGGCGCCGCGATAGCCGATTTCGAGGCACGCCTCGACGCAGCGCTCGCCGATCGTGCGGCGCTGCTTTTCAGTGATGCCGGGAGCCGGCGCTTCCTCGACAACTTTCTGGTGGCGCCGCTGCATCGAGCAGTCGCGCTCGCCCAGGTGAATCGCGTGATTCTTGCCGTCGGCCAGCACCTGGAACTCGACGTGGCGCGGCGTCTCCAGGAATTTCTCCATATAGACTTCCGGATTGCCGAACGCCGCATTGGCCTCGCTGCGCGTCATCGCGATCGAATTGTGCAGCGCGCCCTCGCCGTGAACGACACGCATGCCGCGCCCGCCGCCGCCGCCCGACGCCTTGATGATGACAGGGTAGCCGATCTCGCGCGCGAGCCGCGCGTTTTCCTGCGGGTCGTCGCCCAGCGCGCCGTTCGAGCCGGGGACGGTCGGAATGCCGGCCTCTTTCATCGCCTTGATCGCCGACACCTTGTCGCCCATCAGGCGGATTGTCTCGGGGCGCGGGCCGATGAAGGTAAAGCCGCTTTGCTCGACGCGCTCGGCGAAGTCTGCGTTTTCGGACAGAAAACCATAGCCGGGATGAATCGCCTCGGCATCGGTGACTTCGGCGGCGCTGATGATCGCCGGCATGTTGAGGTAGCTTTCCGCCGACGCCGGCGGCCCGATGCAGACCGACTCGTCGGCCAGCAGCACGTGCTTCAACTGCCGGTCGGCGGATGAATGCACCGCGACCGTTTTGATCCCCAGTTCCCGGCAGGCGCGCAGAACGCGCAGCGCGATTTCACCGCGATTGGCAATAACGATCTTGTCAATCATCATTCAATCACGAACATCGGTTGACCGAATTCGACCGGCTCGCCGTTCTCGACCAGGATCGCCTTGATCGTGCCGGCCTTGTCCGACTCGATCTGGTTGAGCATCTTCATCGCTTCAATGATGCACAGCGTGTCGCCGACATCGACCGTCTGCCCGACCTCGACAAATGCCTTTGCGCCCGGCGACGGCGCGCGGTAAAGCGTGCCGACCATCGGCGCCTTGACGATGTGGCCGGCCGGCAGCGCCTCGGCTTCCGGTGCGGCTGCCGTCGCGGGTGGCGCAGCGGGCGCGGGTGCCGGTGCTTGCGGCATCGGCGCCGGCGGCGGTGCCATCATCGGCTGGCTCTGCTGATAGCGGCTGATGCGAACCGATTCTTCGCCTTCGGTGATCTCGATTTCGGCGATGCCGGATTCTTCGAGCAGTTCGACGAGCTTTTTGACTTTGCGGATGTCCATCCGAACTCCTTAATGGTCAACTGATAGCCATCGGCAGGCGGCTTCAACGGCGAGTTCATAAACCTGGCCGCCGAGCCCGATGATCGCGCCGGCGGCGAGGTCGGTGAAGTACGATCGGCGTCGGAAAGGCTCGCGCCGATGCGTGTTACTCAGGTGCACTTCGATAAAAGGAATGGCCGCCGCCGCCAGCGCATCGCGTAGCGCGACGCTGGTGTGGGTAAAGGCGGCCGGATTGATGACGATAAAGCCGATATCTTCGGCAATTGCGCGCTGAACGCGCTCGACCAGTGCATGTTCCGCGTTGTGCTGAAAGGCTTCCATTTCATGCCCGGCGGCCGCGGCGACGGCCGCTGCACGTGCCATCAGCGCGTCCAGGGTGTCGGTGCCGTAATGTTCGGGCTCGCGGGTGCCGAGCAAATTCAGGTTCGGCCCGTTGATGACGAGAATTTTGGCCACAGGGGATCAAATCGCGAGAACAGCGCTCATTGTCGCCGATTGACTGCGACCTCGCAACCCGATTTCGTCAAGTTCGCGCGCGATCGGCGGCATTTATCGCGTTTTTTCGACCGTTCAGCAACTTTTGGATTTGCTTTTGTGTCGCAGCCGGGTCGATCGGGCCCAAGTGATAGCTGACGATGTCGCCGTTGCCGTCGATCAGAATACTGGCAGGTAGGCCGATCAGGTTGAAGCCGAGGTGCTGCGCGATGTTGCCGGCGTGGCCGTTGTCCATCAGCAGCGGGTAGTTGATCTTGAACTTGCCGGCGAACTTTTTGACGACCTTGGCGCCGGGTTCGTCGGTCGCGATGCCGATGACCTGGAAGCCCTCCGGGCCGAAATGCTTTTGCAACGCCACCAGCGCCGGCACTTCCTCACGGCACGGTCCGCACCAGGTCGCCCAGAAATTCAGCAGGCGCAGTTTGCCGCGCCACTGGCTGAGCGCGTGCAGCTTGCCGTCGAGGTCCGGCAGCGCGAAATTCGGCGCGCGCTTGGCCGGGTGCAGGTCGACCGCCTTTTTCAGTAGTGTCTGCCGGTCCGGCCGCTGCGGCGTCTGCGAACGTGCGTATAGAAAGCCGGCCGCGCCGGCGGCAACCGCGAAGATCGGAAGCGCGATGAACTTTTTCGAAAAACGCATTAATTCAGATGCTTAGCCAGTCGGCGAGCTTTCTTCGCGCAGCCACGCCAGGTAGGCGGCGCTGCCGGTGGTGATTGGGACCGCGAGCAATTCCGGAAGTTCGTATGGGTGCAGCTCGGCAATGCGCTCTTCGACGGCCTCGAAGCGTTCCTGCGCCGTCTTGATGATCAGCAGCACCTCGGATTCCTCCTGCACCTGGCCTTTCCAGCGATAAAACGAGCGCAGTCCGGGCACGAGATTGACGCAGGCCGCGAGGCGTTCTTCGACCAGTGCCTTGGCCATGTCTGCGGCGCAGGCGGCGTCGGGGCAGGTGCAAAAGAGGGTGAAGAGTTCGCTGGCCATGCGGTGACGTTCAAATGATCGGTCCTTATTTTAACGCAAAAATGCGGCTAACCCTTGACTCTGCTACTGCCGCCCCTATTATTAGCACTCGATCCGGGCGAGTGCTAATAAAGCGCTTCCTGGCCCCAAAAATCATTTTTACTGATTCGTGAGGAGAATAATCCCATGAAACTGCGTCCACTTCACGATCGCGTGATCATCAAGCGCATGGAAGAAGAGCGTACCTCCGCCGGCGGCATCGTCATTCCCGATACTGCCACGGAGAAGCCGATTCGCGGCGAAGTCATCGCTGTCGGCAACGGCAAGATTCTGGAGAACGGCGAACTCCGTGCGCTGGATATCAAGAAGGGCGACAAGGTGCTGTTCGGCAAGTATTCGGGCACCGAGGTCAAGATCGACGGTGAAGAGTTGGTCGTTATGAAAGAAGACGACATCATGGCTGTCATCGAAGGCAAGTAAACCGAGTCCAACCAAAAGGATCAGAGGAAACAGCAATGGCTGCTAAAGAAATCAAATTCAGCGACGATGCGCGCGCGCGCATGGTCAAGGGCGTCAACACGCTGGCCAACGCGGTCAAGGTGACGCTGGGCCCGAAGGGCCGCAACGTGGTGCTCGACAAGAGCTTCGGCGCGCCGACCGTCACCAAGGACGGCGTCTCCGTTGCCAAGGAAATCGAGCTGAAAGACAAGTTCGAGAACATGGGCGCCCAGATGGTGAAGGAAGTCGCCTCCCAGACGTCCGACGAGGCCGGCGACGGCACCACCACCGCCACCGTGCTGGCGCAGGCGATCTTGCGCGAGGGCATGAAGGCCGTGGCCGCGGGCATGAACCCGATGGATCTGAAGCGCGGCATCGACAAGGCCGTGGCCGCCGCCACCGCCGAACTCAAGAATCTGTCCAAGCCGTGCAAGGACGACAAGGCCATCGCCCAGGTCGGCACCATCTCGGCGAACTCCGACGAGAAGATCGGCAAGATCATTGCCGACGCGATGCAGAGGGTCGGCAAGGAAGGCGTGATCACGGTCGAGGAAGGCTCGGGCCTCGAGAACGATCTTGAAGTCGTCGAAGGCATGCAGTTCGACCGCGGTTATCTCTCGCCGTACTTCATCAACAACCAGCAGTCGATGCAGTGCGAACTGGAAGAACCCTACATCCTGCTGCACGACAAGAAGATCTCCAATGTACGCGACCTGCTGCCGGTGCTGGAAGGCGTCGCCAAGTCGGGCAAGCCGCTCTTGATCGTCGCGGAAGAAGTCGAAGGCGAAGCGCTGGCCACCCTGGTGGTCAACACCATCCGCGGCATCGTCAAGGTCTGCGCGGTGAAGGCGCCGGGCTTTGGTGACCGTCGCAAGGCGATGCTGGAAGACATGGCCATCCTGACCGCCGGCACCGTGATTTCCGAAGAGGTCGGCCTGCAGCTCGAGAAGGCCACCGTCAAGGATCTCGGCCGCGCCAAGAAGATCATCGTCACCAAGGAAAACACCACCATCATCGATGGCGCCGGCGATACCAAGGGCATCGAAGGCCGCATCAAGCAGATCAAGGCGCAGATCGAGGAAACCACCTCCGACTACGACCGCGAGAAGCTGCAGGAACGCGTCGCCAAGCTGTCCGGCGGCGTGGCGGTGGTCAAGGTCGGTGCCGCGACCGAAGTCGAGATGAAGGAAAAGAAGGCGCGCGTCGAAGACGCCCTGCACGCCACGCGTGCGGCGGTCGAGGAAGGCGTGGTGCCGGGCGGCGGCGTGGCGCTGGTGCG
>DASSTE010000022.1:0-56800 GCA_035708085.1 Gammaproteobacteria bacterium
AGCAGGCGCGGAGCGCATCGATCGCGCTCAAGCCGTCGCGCAATCGGCCGGCGACATTGGAGACGATGTGCATCACGTGCGAATAGCGCTCGATCACCATCTGCTCGGTGACGCGCACGCTGCCGGTCGCGCTGATGCGGCCGACGTCATTGCGGCCGAGGTCGATCAGCATCAAATGCTCGGCGCGCTCTTTCGGGTCGGCCAGCAGTTCTTCGGCGAGCGCGGCATCTTCAGCGGCGGTCGCGCCGCGGCGGCGCGTCCCGGCGATCGGGCGGACGGTCACCTCGCCGTCTTCGACGCGCACCAACACTTCCGGCGACGAGCCCGCCACCTGGAAATCGCCGAAGTGCATAAAATATAAATACGGCGATGGGTTCAGCGAGCGCAGCGCGCGATAGACGTTGAGCGGCTCGCCAGCGAACGGCGCCGACATCCGCTGCGACAACACGACCTGCATCACGTGGCCGGCGAGTATGTACTCGCGTGCGCGCGCGACGGCGGCCTCGAATGCCGGTTGCGGAAACGCGGACTCAAAACGGGCTTCATCGACCGCGACGCCGGTTGCCGGCGCGCTGTACGTCAGCGGTTGCCGCAACCCGCCGGCCAAGTCGTCCAGTCGCTGTTCAGCACCGGCAATGCTGCCGGCGACATCGACGGGTGCGTGAACGATCAGGTACAGCTTACCGGCCAGATTGTCGAACACCGCCAGTTCGTCCGACACCATCAACAGGCAGTCCGGCGTGTCGATGTCCGCCGCCTTGCGCCCGGCTGCGAGGCGCGGCTCGATCGAACGGACAATGTCGTAGCCGAAATAGCCGACGAGGCCGCCGGTGAAACGTGGCAGATCAGGATGCGGCTCGACGCGATAGCGGTTGCGGTAGCGCTCCAGCCAGCCCAGCGGATCCAATACGCCGGCGACCGTTTCGGGTTCGGCATTGTCGCGCTCGACGCGGATCGTATCGCCATTGACGATCAGGCGCGTGTGCGCACGCAGCCCGATGACGGAGTAACGGCCCCAGACTTCGCCGCCTTGCACGGATTCGAGCAGATAGGTATACGGGCCATTGGCGAGCTTGAGGAAAACGCTCAGCGGTGTGTCGAGATCGGCCACGATCTCGCGCACGACCGGCACATGCGTATAACCGACCTGCGCCGGGGCGACGTCAAGCATGGGACGGCAACTGCTCGCGCAGCGCGCCGATCGTCTTGCGATAATCGCCGCCCTTGAAAATGGCCGAGCCCGCGACAAATGTGTCGGCACCCGCTTCGGCAACGGCGCGGATGTTGTCGGCCTTGATGCCGCCGTCGACTTCGAGGCGAATGTCGCGGCCGCTTTGTTCAATGCGCTCGCGCACGGCGCGAACCTTGTCGAGGCTGGCAGGTATGAACGACTGCCCGCCGAAGCCCGGATTGACGGACATGATCAGCACCATGTCCACCTTGTCGATCACCCAGTCCAGGTGGTCGAGCGGCGTCGCCGGGTTGAACGACAGGCTGGCCATGCAGCCGGCGTCGCGAATCAGCTGCAGCGATCGGTCGACATGCTCGGTCGCTTCCGGATGAATGGTGATGTACGTTGCGCCCGCTGCTGCAAAGTCGCCGATGATCCGGTCGACCGGCTTGACCATCAGATGCACGTCGATCGGCGCATCGATTCCGTAACTACGCAGCGCCTTGCAGACCATCGGGCCGATAGTCAGGTTAGGCACGTAATGGTTGTCCATCACGTCGAAATGAATCATGTCGGCGCCGGCCTCCAGCACGGCCGCCGCCTCCTCGCCCAGCCGGGCGAAATCGGCGGACAGAATCGATGGCGCAATGAGATACTCGTTCATGGGCAGTGGATGCATTATGGTGTCGGGTAAAGGGTTAATGGTAAAAGGTTAAGGGGCAATAAAATAGCAGCTCCGATTCAACGCACTACCTTTGACCTTTGACCCGAGATCGGCGAAGCCGCTCATTTCATTCCCCTCGCTTCCTTGATGCGCTCGTACGCGGCGATCACCTGCTGCGTTTTCTGCTCGGCGACCTTCATCATTTCTTCCGGCAAGCCTTTCGCCACCAGCTTGTCCGGATGATGCTGATGCAGCAGGCGCCGATAAGCCTTCTTCACTTCGGCGTCGCTGGCCTCGGCGCTCACGCCCAGCACCTTGTATGACTGCGGCAGGCTGACCCGGTTCGGCCGCTGAGCCTCGCCCGATGTCCGCTGCCACCCGCCGCTGTGCTGCGCGCGAGTCAACTGTTCGAGCCGCGCGAATTCGGCGCGCGAAATGCCGAGCTGGGCGCAAATCGTCTCGAGCACCCGGCGCTCGGCGGCATCGATATCGCCGTCCGCGAGCGCCGCGTGCAACTGTATCTCGACGAACACGCGGAACAGGTCGAGCCGGCGCTGGCATTCGCGACGAAACTGCGTGAGCACCCCTTCCAGGTCGAAACCCGGCTGCTTGCCTTGCTGGAACAGCCGGATTGCCGCGTCGCGTTGCGCCGCGTTCAGATTCATCTGCCCCATCACTGCACGCGCGGCCTCGATCTCCGATTCCGACACCCGCCCGTCCGCCTTGGCGAGATGACCCATGACGGAAAAAGTGGTGGTGAAGAATACCGTCTGGATGCGCTCGCCCGGATTGTAGGTGCCGGCCAGGCGCGCCCAGTCGGTCCCGCCGCCGACCATATGGCCAAGCGCCGCGCCGATAATCGCGCCGATCGGCCCGCCGATGACGAAGCCGAGCGTGCCGCCGATGAGTGCACTCCACCAACTCACGATGCTTCCCCGCAATACGAAAAGATGCCTATTCTACTATTGTTGGACTTTGCAGACGGCGGCAGCGGATAATTCGCCCCCTGCCATCATTACGACGTAGGAGCGAGCGCCGCTCGCGAATAAACCGCATGCCCGACACTCTCATTCAAGCCGAACTCAAGTCTCTGCCGCTGGTTCACCGCGGCAAGGTTCGCGACATCTTTGCCGTCGGCGACGACCACCTGCTGATCGTGGCCACCGATCGGTTGTCGGCCTTCGACGTGATTCTGCCGGATCCGATTCCCGACAAGGGCAAGGTTCTGACGGGCCTTGCCCGCTTCTGGTTCGCGCGCACCCGCCACATCGTGCCGAACCATGTCGCCGACATCCCGCTTGAGGATGCCGTACCCGACGCGGACGACCGGCGGCTGGTGGAAGGCCGCGCGACCGTGGTACGCAAACTCAAGCCGTTGCCGATCGAGGCGATCGCGCGCGGCTACCTGATCGGCTCCGGCTGGAAAGACTACCAAAGGAACGGGGCCGTCTGCGGGCTGCCGCTGCCCGCCGGGCTGCGCCAGGCGGACCGCCTGCCGGAACCGCTGTTCACGCCGTCGTCGAAGGCCGCGCCCGGCCAGCACGACCAGAACATCGATTTCCGCGAAGTGGAACGACTGGTGGGGCCGGTTATCGCGGCGCAGGTTCGCGACGCGACACTGGCGCTGTACGAATTCGGCGCGCTGCACGCCGCCGAGCACGGTGTCATCATCGCCGACACCAAGTTCGAGTTCGGCCTCGACGACAACGACAAGCTCGTCCTGATAGACGAGGCGCTGACGCCGGATTCATCCCGGTTCTGGCCCGCCGCAAGTTACCGGCCCGGCATAAGCCCGCCCAGCTTCGACAAGCAGTTCGTGCGCGACTACCTGGAAACGCTCGACTGGAACAAGAGCGCGCCGGGGCCGAAGCTACCGGTGGAGATTATCGAGAAAACCGCTGATAAGTACCGGGAGGCCTACCGCCTGCTCACCGGCTGAAAACAAGATCCGCCGGGGGGGGAAATTGTGGACTATACTGAGAAGTGTGTCCTCCACATAATATCGGAGGTGCGATATGAAACGTGGAACAGGAATATTTCTCGCCCTGCTCGGCGCTGTTGCGCTGACCGCAGGCTGTGCAACAAGCCCTTCAACCTCCGCCCCCACCGTCAACGGCGGCGCGAGTGCCCCCGGATCATTCGAAGTGTCGTCAGGTACTGGACTACCGGCGGGTTCCGAAGGTGCGCATGTCTATCATGTCACGTACCGATTTACGGTCGCACCGGATGGTAGTGTTGAAAATCCTGTGATCGTTGATCGGGATTCGATCCCGTTGATGGTTCTCGCAACGCGGCAGGCGTTGCTTCGTTCGACCTTCGAACCTTGCAGCGACCAAGCCAATGTATGCAACAGGTCATACACCTTCCGCTATTATATCCCGAAGGTGGAATATACCGCTCATAACCCGTAGCGGCGGCATCCGCCCATTGCTTCGGCCGCGGGCAAATCGAGATAGGGGCAGTCCAAGAGTGCGCCCATGCCGGGAGCACCAAAAAGACCATGCCGGCGGGCTGAAGACTGAAGACTATAGATGCGGGGCCGGTTTCCCGGCCCACGCATCGCTTCTTGTTATTCCGATTCAGAGAAAGTCGTACTCGACGCTGAAGCGTACGTAACGCGGCATCTGGAAGGCCGTCGGCGTCAGGTACGACGGATCCAGTTCGCGAAGCTGAAATGGCCATCGCTGTTGGCGGTCGCGGTACGGGTAAGGGGCGTGCCGGTGTTTGGGAATACCCCCTCCGGTCATAGCTGCGCTTGTTTTTCTGTCCCTGAAGGCCGCCATTGAAACAAAAAAAGCCGCCGGTGGTGTGCCGGCGGCTCAATATTTGTGAATGCGGGGCCGATCGCTCGGCCCACGCATCCTTTCTTGTTATCCGACTTACAGGAAGTCGTATTCCACGCTGAAGCGGAAGTACCGGGGCTGCTGGAAGCCACCCTGGAAATCGCCCGCACCGTCCGGCAACAGAAAGGCCGGGTTCGCTTGTCCACTGTCCAACTGCGAAATGAAATCGCGGTGGAGCGCGTTGTGGAAGTTGAAGATGTTGATCACATCCATGCCGAACGTCAGGCCCGGCGCGAAGGCCGGCGAATACCGCAGGCCACCGCTCAGGTCATAGATACGATCACCATGGCCATAGGAGCCCTGCGGCGACAGGAAGTTGCCGGTGGGGCTATAGCAGTAGTGAGCAACCGGACCATACAGCGAAGCGACACCTTGGCCGGCCGGACCGCTGATCGGGCCGTTGTAGTAGCCCAGGCAGCTGATCGGCTCTCCGCTCGTAAAGCGGAAGTTGAAGTTTACTGACCATTCCGGCGTGAAGTTGTACGCGCCGAACATCTTGAACTGCCAGGTGCGGTTGTTGCTCAGCGTACCGTAGGCACCGTCGGTCAGCCCCGGGAAGTCGAACGACTCCGTCAGGCCGGAATCGACCTGGCCGATCGACGACAGGGTATAACCTTCCTCGTTGCCATACAGGTGCGACCAGACCAACGACGCGTGCAGGAACCACTTGCCGTCAAACGCACGGTCGAAGAGCAGTTCCACCGCGTTGTAATAACGCGTCGCCTTCGGCACGCCGATGACGCTTGCGGGGATCGTGTAGATCTTGCCGCTCGGGGTCTGCGTGACCGCATCGGTACCCGGGTTCATCAGGAAGCAGCCCGGCAGCGCATCCGCGGCAGCCTGGCCTTCATGCTGCTGTACCCACGGGTAAATCTTGCCGCCGTAAGTCGCAGCGAAAGCCGAGAAGCCGCAGACGTCATCCATACCGGCTTTCAGGTTGCGGCGAATCGCCCGCAGACCGACCGACCACTGTGTGTCGGCGATGCGGTATTGGCTACCGATGATGAACTCGTCCTCGTACATCGCATTGATGTTCTTGGACACAACCGCGGCGGCATCCGGCAATATTCCCATGCCGCCGTTTTCATACACGCGTGAACCGAACTGCTTCGGGTTGACAGGCGTGCCCGTCTTCGGGTCCATACTGTCATACGTGAAGAAGTCGTAGTAGTCGTACTCGGCACCGGCAAGGCGGACATTGCTGTCGCCCGACGGTGGAATGAAGTAGCGACCGGCATTCGCGTACAGCTTCAGGCTCGAATCGCCGAACACGTCCCAGGACAGGCCCAGGCGCGGCGCGATCTTGTTGTTGATGTCGATGTACGCGATGTTAAGCGGATTGTAGTTGGTGTACGAGACCGTCCGGGCGCCGAAGCGCAGGTAGAAGTTCCCGATACGCCACTTGTCCTGCAGGTAGAACGCGTGCTGCTTGTTGGTAAACGTCGCGGCATCCAGGAAGAACCGGCGACGGACATAATTGCCGCAGCCCGGAACCGGACGCTCACCACCGGTTTTGCCGGTCTTGCAGTTATTCGACGCGAGATAGACCCAGCCGTAGCCGTTACCTTGGGGCCCTGCGGTGCCGGAATACCGGGTATGGGCTGTCGCGAAGAAGTTCTGCATGTCGTAGCCGAACGTGATGTCGTGCGGCCCGAGCTGCCATTCGCCGTCGATACGCGCCTGATGGCGGGCGTCGAAGTCGTTCTGACCGCTGTAGACCTGGTATGCGGCGCAGCCGATGTGCACCGCATTGCCGTTGATCTCGTTGAGCACGTACGGGCAGCTCTCCGTCGGCGAACTTTGAGCGTGATCAAAGACGACGTAGCCCCACATCGCGGAAACATTGAAGTTGTCCGTAGGCACGAGAGTGTACCGGCCGATGTAGGCTTTGCCGCCGCTGTCGACGTCAACCTTACCGTCCGAGGATACATCGAACCAGTTCGTGTTCATATGAACGAGGTTATAAACGTCGCGCTTGGAGACCTGCTTGTTGTCGTAAGCGGTGAGCTCCAGCAGGTTGGCGTCGTTGATCTGGTAATCGACCTTCACCAAGCCTTGCGGTTGGGTGTTCTGGTACACCGTGTGCTTGCTGACGGTATACGTTTCTTCGTGCGTGTTAACGCCCTGGTACAGCGCGTAGAAGAACAGATGGTCCTTAACGATCGGGCCGCTCGCATAAATGTTGTAGGTGTACTCGCCTTCGGAGTCATCGCTGCCGCGGTCGAAGTACTGCAACCCGGTAGGCGTGTTCTCCACAACATCCGGAACCGGTGAATACAAGCCACGCGGTACCCAGAAAATGTTGGCGCCGGCGTGGAACGTATTCGTGCCGCTCTTGGTGACGACGTTCAGAATGCCGCCGAGCGCGCTGCCGTAAGCCGCGGTCAGACCGCCGGTCAACACCTGGTACTCCTCGAGGGATTCGAACGGCGGCGTCGAGAAACTCACGAAGTTGAGGTTATCGGTGACGTTCAAACCGTTGAGGAAGTAGGCGTTTTCCGCCGCCGACGAACCGCCAAACGAGGTAGTTTGGATACCGAGGGTCGGGGAGGACGGAATAACGGATGGCGCCAGCAGCGTGATCGCGTTCTCATCGCGCGCAACCGGCAACTGCTTGAACTGCGCCGCATTCAGCACCAAAGAGGTATTGGACGTGGTGACGTCGATCGGGTTGACCGCGCCTCCGACGACCTGAATGGTGCCGAGTTGTTGCGCGCCAGCCGCAAAGGCTGCGTGCGTCGACGTGTTAATGGTCACGAGCACCGTGGTGGTGCCGATGACGTTGCCATTCTGCTCTTCCCGAACCGTATAAGTGCCGGGCGGCAGGACCTGGAAGTTGAAGTAGCCATCGTCGGCCGCCGTAGTCGTACGGGTCAGACCTGACTGGCTGGTGGCTGTCACGGTCGCGCCCGGCTGGGCGTGGCCGTAGATGCCGCCTGCCGTCTTGCTTGCCGCCATGGCGCCCGTACTGACGCCGAGGGCGCCGATCGCGAGCGACAGGACGAGCGAGAACAAGACGCCGCGTCTGTCAAAGAACGATTTCATCAGAAATACCCCCCTCCGACCATTGCTGCGCCTTGGCCGGAGTACAGCTAAGTTACCTCTCGCCGGCGCAGCCGGCGCCGGGGACAAGGGGGCATCGGGCGATTAACGCTCTCTGCCACGATTGTTCCCTGAAGGACATCCTGGCTCGATTCCGAAACCAGCGATCCTGCCTCGACACCGGCGGTTCCTAGGCCGGCAACGGTAATTTCGGCAGTCCCGGATGCATGGTGTACGCCTGAAACAACAAAAAGTCAACCCTTTGTCGTAATTACCTTTTGTGCTAAAACCCGCAACATAACAACTCATGGCTTGCCATAAGATGAAAAGCTGGTCAAAGGTGTTGCGATTCCGCAACGTCTGAGGAGGGAGGCACTGGGGCAGGAAATACAAAAAAGCCGCCGATGAAAATCATCGGCGGCTTAAGGCTTGTGGATATGGGGCCGATTGCTCGGCCCGCACACCCTTTCTTGTTATCCGACTTTACAGGAAGTCGTATTCCAGGCTGAAGCGGACGTACCGCGGCGTCTGGAAGTCCTTCGGCAGCAGATACGTCGGGCTGCGAACACCCGGGCTCTGCGGATAGTGGTCGTTGACCGTGATCGCGCCCTGGAAGTCGAACGCATTGATGATCGCCATGCCGAACGTCAGGCCCGGGGCCCACTCAGGCATGTAGTGCAGGCTCAGATCGAACTTGACGATCCGGTCGGTGCGACCAACGGAGCCACGCGGCACAAACTTGCCGCCACAGGCAAACGCGATGTCGGCGTAGTTCGACCAGGCCGGCACGCTGCTGTCCGGATAGTAGCCGTAGCAGTTTTCCGGACGGCCACTCTGGATGTAGCTGTTGACGCCGAACTGCCACTCAGGCGTGAGCTGGTAGCCGGTGTACAGCTTGAAGGTCCAGCGATGGTCGGTCGGCAGGTTGCCGTAGGCACCAACTTCCTCCCAGGGATGGTCGAACGTTTCGGTCAGACCGGCGTCGGTCTGGACGATCGTCGGCAGCACGTAGCCCGGCTCGGTGCCGTAGGTGTGCGCCCAGGTCAGGGAGCCGTGCAGGAACCAGGTACCGTCGAAGGCGCGGTCGAACAGCAGCGAAACCGCGTTGTAGTAGCGAGTCGCCTTCGGCAGACCCAGCGCGGAAGCCGGCACGTCGTACGTCGCCAGATCCGCATTGGCATTCAGCTTGGTGGTGATTTCCGCGTCTTCGCCCGGGTTGAGCAGCAGACACGTCGGGAAGTTGTCAAGCATGAACGCCTTGTCCGCCTGGTCCGGGTACTTCTTGGCCAGGTAGTCGATCGCACCATTGAACTCGCAGAGGTCGTCCATACCGGCCTTCAGGTCGCGACGAATCGCGCGCAGGCCGATGGACCACTGCGTGTCACCAATCCGGTACTGGGCGCCGAGAATGTACTCGTCCTGATACATCGGATCCAGGTTCTTGACCACAACCGTGGCTGCCGCCGGAACCGTGCCGTCGCTCGTGACCTGCTTGGGACCGAGCTGAGCACCGAGATCAAGCGGAGTGCCGGTGGAGTCATAAAGCTTGCCGTTGACCGGCGTGACGCCATAGTAGTACGTGTAATCCAGTTCCGAACTTGCCAGGCGAACATTGGTGTTGCTCGCGACCGGAATGTAATAGCGGCCGGCGTTGGCGTACAGCTTGAGGCTGGAATCGCCGAACACGTCCCACGACAGGCCGAGACGCGGCTGCAGCTTGTTGTTGATGTCCAGGAACGTGCCGCCCTGGGCGTTCAGGTTCGTGTACGACGTGCTGCGCAGGCCGTAGCGGAAGTAGAAATTGCCAATATGCCAGTTGTCCTGCAGGTACCAGGTCTGGCGCTTGGTGGTGAACATTCCGCCATTCTGGAAGACGCGCTTGGAGACGTAGGTATTGTAGGGGCCGGCATCAACACCATTGACGGTGCCGGCAAACGGCCCGGTGCCCGGAACGCTGTAGTAGATCCACCAGTTGCCGCCGGTATAACCGCTGAAGTTCTCGGTGAAGAACTTCTGCATGTCGTAGCCGAAGGTCACATCGTGGCTGCCAATCTGCCATTCGCCGTCGATTCGCGCCTGATGACGGGAATCGTGATCGTCATCCGATGCAGGCTGAATCGAATAAGTCGTCCAGCAGCCGATGCGTCCGGGACCGCCGATGCTGAAGTCGTAGGTATACGGGCAGCTACCGGCAGTGCTTGTATTGTTGTGATCGAAGAGCACGTAGCCCCACAACGCCGAAATGTTGAAGTCGGCGGTCGGCGTCCAGGTGTACTTGCCAATGTAGGCTTCGGCACCGGAGTGGATGGTGGCACGTGCGAACGGCTTGCCCGTGTGCCAGGTCGACAGAGTATTCGGAAGGTTCAGATTCCAGTAGTCGACCGTGCGCTCATTCTTGGTGCTGAACGCCGTCAGCTCGAGCAGGTTCTCGTCGTTGATCTGCCAGTCGAGCTTGATCAGGCCCTGCGGCGAACTGGTGTCGTCATAGTGGTATTGCGTGCTCGTCAGCGTGTAACCGCTGTTCTCGCGGTGCTGATACAGCGCGTAGAAGAACAGGTGATCCTTGACGATCGGGCCGCTGCCGTAAATGTTGGCGCGCAAATCCGGCGAATAGGCGTGGTAGCTCGTCGTGTTACGCGAATAGTACGAGAACGCACCATGATCGCTATAGATCACGTCGGGCGAGCTCTTGGCCAGGCCCTCGGGAACCCAATAGATGTTCGCGCCGGCGTGGAATTCATTGGTACCGCTCTTCGTGACGACGTTGATAACGCCGCCGAGCGCACCGCCGAAGGACGCATCGAAACCGCCCGACTTGATCTGGAACTGGGCATCGGCCTCGAACGGCGGCGCCGCGAAGTTCTGAAAGTTGCGGATGTCGGTGATGTTCAGGCCGTTAACGAAGTAGGCGTTTTCCGCCACCGTCGCGCCCGCGAAAGATACCAAGTTGCCGAAGCCCGGGGTGCCGATCGTGGTGTTCGGCGCCAGCAGGGCTACGCTGCTGATGTTACGCGACACCGGCAGTTTCGAGACTTGGCTGCTGCTCAGCACGAGCGAGTTGCCCGAGTTCGTCACGTCGATCGGGTTGATCGCGCCGCCGACTACCTGGATGGTCCCCAGCTGCTGAGTGGCGGCCGTGAAGCTGATGTGGCTCGAAGTTGCAATCTGAACGCCAGTAGTGCGGGTTGCAATGACGTTGCCATTTTGCTGTTCCTGCACCGTATAGGTGCCGGGCGGCAGCGAGGCAAAGCTGAAGTGGCCGTCGGCGTTGGCGGTTGCCTGACGCGTCAAGCCAGTCGCAGCATTCGTCGCGATAATGGTCGCATTGGGTTGCGCCTCGCCATAAATGCCGCCGGACGTCTTGGTAGCCGCCATGGCGCCCGCGCTGACGCCGAAGGCGCCCAGCGCAAACGACAAGACGAGCGAGCGCAAGACGCTGCGTCTGTTAAACAATGATTTCATCCAAATACCCCCTCCGACCGTCGCTGCGCCTGGCCGAAGAATTGTTACCCCTTGCAGCCGGCGCAGCCGACCGGGGAAAAGTGGTGCATGCACTGCCACATCCACTGTTCCCTGCAGGAAAACCGCCAAAGCGACAGGAGCATCCGGCCCCAATGTTGCTTTTCAGGCACTTCCAGAGCGCTAACCGTATCTTTTTCGCAACACAATGTCAACCTCAGCTCGTAGCTACGATTTCGCCACAAGGCGGTGGGGAAAAGGGGGCAACGAAAGGATATGGTGTAGCGTGAATCATATTTGTGTACAAAAAGCAACAGCTGATGAACTGCCATGTTGCTTGGTAGCAACGTCCCTTATAAATGGGGCCATAGAGCCCTAAACCGCCGTGCGCTGGTATGATTGGAGATCATGATCCGCCCCGCCACGCTCGACGACCTGGAGCCGCTGGTCCGCCTCGAAGAACACTGCTTCGACAGCGATCGGCTCAGTCGGCGCAACTTTCGCTACCTGATCGGCCGCGGCAATGCGGCGCTGCTGGTCGACGTCCAAGGGGATGTGCTGCGAGGCTACGCGCTGGTGCTGTTTCGCACCGGCACTTCGCTCGCGCGACTGTATTCGATTGCGGTGGCACCTGAACATCGGGGGGGCGGTATTGCCCAAGCCTTGCTGGAACGCGCGGAGGATGTCAGCCGCGAGCGCGACTGCATTGCGATGCGGCTCGAAATCCGCGTCGACAATGCCGCGGCCGAGCGGCTGTACCGCAAAATGGGGTACCGGCCGTTTGGCACCTACCCCGATTACTACGAAGACCATGCCGACGCGCTGCGCATGGAGAAGTCGCTGATCGCGCATCTCAAGCCGGCGACGACGCGCGTGCCCTATTACGAACAAACGCTGGATTTCACCTGCGGTCCGGCAACGCTGATTATGGCGATGCAGGCGCTCGACCCGACGCTGGCGCCCAGCCGCAAGCTGGAGATTCGCCTGTGGCGCGAGGCGACGACCGTGTTCATGACGTCCGGCCACGGCGGCTGCGGCCCCTATGGCATGGCGCTGTCGGCCTGGCGCCGGGGCTTTGACGTCGAGATTTTCGTCAACGACAAAAGCGCGCTGTTTGTCGATTCGGTACGTAATCCCGAAAAGAAAGCAGTTATCCGGCTCACGCAGGAGGATTTCCTCGACGAGATTCGCGACAGCGCAATCCGGGTGCACTACCATGCGCTGGGCCTGCGCGCGATGCAGGCGCAGTTCGAAGCCGGCGCGATTCCCGTCGTGCTGATCAGCTCTTATCGCATCTACCGCGAGAAGTTTCCGCACTGGGTAACCGTCACCGGCTTCGACGACCGCTTCGTCTACGTCCACGACCCGTATGTCGAGTACGACAAGCACAAGGGCCCGCTCGACTCGATCAACATGCCGATCCTGAAGCGCGAGTTCGAAGGCATGGCGCGCTACGGCAAGGCCGCGCAGCGCGCGGCGCTGGTGATACGGAAGAAGCAGGAATGACAGAATAGGAAGTAAGGGCTGACGGATGTCGAACACGATCATCGTCGTTGAGAACAGGAACGACTGGCACGAGAGCTTCCCCGACCTGCGGGTCGTCACCGCGAAGGAATACCTGTCGCAAGGGGAATTGCAATCGCAGCGAGGCCTGAAGATCATCAACCTGTGCCGCGGCTACAGCTACCTGAGCGTCGGCTACTATTGCTCGCTGCTTGCCGAAGCGCGTCGTCACCGCGTGATCCCGAGCGTGCGGACCATGTCGGAGCTGAGCCGCAAATCGCTGTATTCGCTCGACGCGTCCGACCTTGACGAACTGGTGCACAAGCGTCTCAAGCGATCGGTGCGCGAACACTTCGACCTGTTCCTGTTCTTCGGCCGCTCGCCCGACCCGCGCTTCGAAGACATCGGCCGCCAGATCTTCGAAATGTTTCCGTGTCCGCTGCTGTACGTCGAGTTCCGCAAGGATCAGGAATGGCACATCACGCGTATCCGGCCGGTGTTCCCGAACCAGCTCAAGCCGGCGCAGTACGAAGCCTTCGCAGAGGCGATCGACGCACAACTGAACCGCCGCTGGCGGTCGCGGCGCATGCCTGCGAGCGCGCGCTACGATCTCGCGATTCTGTACAACCGCGACGACCCGCTGCCGCCGTCGGACATGAAGGCGATCCACAAGTTCGAGCGCGTCGGCAAAAGTCTCGGTTTCGATATCGACGTCATTGCCAGGAAAGACTACGCGCGCCTCGCCGAATACGATGCACTGTTCATTCGCGAAACAACGCGCATCGACCACTACACCTACCGCTTCGCACGCAAGGCGGAAAGTGAAGGCATGGTGGTGATCGACGATCCGAACTCGATTTTGAAGTGCACCAACAAGGTCTACCTTGCGGAGCTGTTGCGCGCCAACCGCGTGCCGCGCCCGAAGACGCTGATTCTGCAAAAGGGCGTGACGGAGACGATCGACGATACCTTGAGCTGGCCGGTGGTGCTGAAAATCCCGGACGGGTCGTTTTCGCGCGGCGTACACAAAGCGAAGGATGCGGCTGAATTCAAGACGCTGACGGCGCAGTTGTTCAAGGAATCCGATCTGATCCTCGCGCAGGAATATGTTTATACTGCGTTCGATTGGCGCATCGGCATTCTCAACCGCCGGGCGATTTTCGCGTGCCGGTATTTCATGTCGAAGAACCACTGGCAGATTGTCAATCACAAGGCCGGTGGCCGGTTTACCGAGGGCGGCTTCGACACGCTGCCGGTCGAGGACGCACCCGCCGAGGTGGTCGACGCGGCGCTCAAGGCCGCCAACCTGATCGGTGACGGGCTTTACGGCGTGGACATCAAGCAGCATGACGGCAAGCTGTACGTGATCGAAGTGAATGACAATCCGAACATCGATGCGGGCGTCGAAGACAAGCTGCTTGACGAGGCGCTGTACCGCACGATCCTGCTCGAGTTCGCCGCGCGCCTCGACCGCAAGCGGCAGGCCTGAGCCGCAAACCGGATGATAGGGAAGTATTTAGCCAAGCACTGGCTCGACCGGCTCTGGGGCATCGAGACAGTCGATCTGCCGTGGTATCGGCGCGTGCCGATCAACATCACGCGCATCGGCTTCGTCGTGGCGCGCGACGCGTTGGAGGGCCAGCTGACGCTGCAGGCGATGAGCCTCGTCTACACGACGCTGCTTGCGCTGGTGCCGCTGATTGCGCTGAGCTTTTCGCTGCTCAAGGGTTTCGGCATGCACAACGTGCTGGAGCCCGCGCTGTACCAGTTCCTCGCGCCGCTCGGCACCAAGGGCCAGCAGCTCGCCGACCAGATCGCCTCCTTCGTCAACAACGTCAACGCCAGCGTGCTCGGCGGTATCGGCGTAGTGCTGCTGATGATCACGGTCATCTCGATGCTGCAGAAGGTCGAGGGCGCCTTCAACCGCATCTGGCACGTGCACCGCGCGCGGCTCCTGCTGCGCCGCTTCAGCGACTACCTGAGCGTGGTCATCATCGGCCCGGTGCTGACGGTCGGCGCGCTCACGCTGACGGCGACGATCAGCAGCCAGAAGACCGTCGCGCAGCTGACCAGCATCGAACCGTTCGGGACGCTGGCGCTGATCGGTGCACACGTCGCGCCCTATATCCTGGTGATTGGCGCGTTCATATTTATCTATATTTTTGCGCCCAACACGCGCGTCAGGTTCAAGCCGGCGCTGATCGGCGGCATCATCGGCGGTGCGCTGTGGCAGACGGCCGGCCTCGCCTTTACGATCTTCACCGGTTCGACGACCCGCGTCACGGCGATTTATTCCGGCTTCGCGATCGTCATTTTTTTCCTGATCTGGCTCTATCTGAGTTGGCTGATCCTGCTGATCGGCGCCGAGATCACGTTCTACGCGCAGAACCCGGACTTCGTCAGCCGCTACCACATCCATCACTACCTCGGCAGCCGCCTGCGCGAAAAACTCGCGCTGCTGGTGATGGTTGCAATCGGCGGCACGTTTCATCGGCGCGAAACACCGTTATCGATCAACGATCTGACGCACCGCACCCACGCGTCCGGCGACGCGGTCGCGAACGTCTGCGACCAGCTTTACGCCGCCGGTCTGTTGCTCACGGTCGAGGAGCCGAAGCCCGGCTACGTGCCCGGACGCGACATGAGCGACATCCCGCTAGCCGAAATACTGATGGCGGTACGCCATTACGAGCCGCAGCCAGGCACCGGCGAACGTGCGCTGTATTCGCTCGCGTCGGTCGACAGGATCGCAAACGCCGTGGATAGCGCCATCACCGCCGCGGCCGAACCGAAGACACTCCGGGACCTGGTACTGGAGATCGAAAATGAGAAACTGGATGCCGGCCTGCGCTGGTACGACGAAACGGACCGACGACGCCATGAACGATAAACTCGACATCGACTACGTCCGCAGCCGCTTTCCGGCACTCGCCGATGGCTGGGCCTACTTCGACAACGCCGGCGGAACGCAGGTACTCGACAGCGTGATCGACCGCGTCGCCGATTACATGGCGACTTCGCCGGTGCAGCTCGGCGCAACCTATGCGGTATCGGAACGGGCGACGCGTCGGCAGGCCGAAGCCGCCGCGACGATGGCCGCTTTCATCAACGCGCACGAGCCAAGCGAGATCGTTTTCGGCCCGTCCAGCAGCGCGATGATCGGCCGACTGGCGCGAGCGCTGCTGCCGCAACTTAAGCCAGGCGATGAAATTATCGTGACGGACCTCGACCATGAGGCGAACATCACACCCTGGCGGCGCCTCGCCGCGGCCGGCATCGAAATCCGGGAGTGGCGGGTGCGGCCGGAAACGTATCAACTGCATGTCGAAGACCTGGCCGCACTGTTGACCGCGCGCACGCGGCTGGTGTGCTGCCCGCAGGCGTCGAACGTCATCGGCACTCTGACGCCGGTCGCCGACATCGTCCGGCTGGCGCACAAGCATGGCGCGGACGTGTGCGTGGATGGCGTCGCGGCGGCTGCACATGGCGCCATCGATGTAAACGCGAGCGACGTGGATTACTACGTCTTCAGCACCTACAAGGTGTTCGGGCCGCATCTCTCGGTGCTCTACGGCAAGCGCGACAAGTTGCTCGCGCTCGCCAACCTCAACCACGAGTTCTTCGACCGCCATGCGGTGCCGCTCAAGCTGCAGCCGGGGGGCGCCACGCACGAGCTGGTCTGGGGCACGACCGGCGTGGCGGCCTATTTCTGCGATCTGGGCATGCGGCTCGGCATCGCGTCGGATGCGCCCTTGCGCGCGCACGTCGAAGCCGTCGGCACGGCCTTCGCCGCGCACGAACGCGCCCTCGCCGCGCGGCTGCTCGATTACTTGAACCGCAAGCCCAACGTGACGGTCGTCGGCGACAGGCAGGCCCGTGACGGCCGGCTGCCGACAATTTCATTTACCGTCGCCGGGCGTGATTCCAGCACAATCCCGCCCCAACTCGATCCCCACCGCGTCGCGGTCCGCTACGGCCATTTCTACGCCAAGCGGCTGATCGACCATCTTGGCCTCGCGCCGCAAAACGGCGTGGTGCGGGTGTCGATGGCGCATTACAACACCCACGACGAAGTGAACCGGTTGATCGAATGTCTCGATCGGGTGTTGTAAGCTGAAGCTATGTCTAAGCAGAGCTTTCTCACCAACCAGTTCCTGATCGCGATGCCGACGCTCGGCGATCCCAACTTCCACGAAACGGTGACGTGGATCTGGGCGCACAACGCGGAAGGCGCCGCCGGCGTCGTCATCAACCGGCCGATGGAAATCACGCTCGGCGAAGTGTTTTCGCAGCTCGATCTGGAAGTGACCGCACCCGAAGCGGCGTCGCAAACGGTGTTCGCCGGCGGCCCGGTACAGCAACAGCGCGGTTTCGTGGTTCACCGGCCGATCGGCGAGTGGCAGGGGACCATGCAGGTGGCCGACGACATCGGCATCACCAGCTCCCAGGATATCGTCGCGGCAATGGCGCAGGGCAAGGGGCCGGAGGAAAGCCTGTTCGCGCTCGGCTGCGCCGGCTGGGGCGCCGGTCAACTCGAAGAGGAATTCGCCGCCAATGCGTGGCTGACCACGGCGGCAGACGCATCGCTGCTGTTCGATACGCCGCCGGCCGAGCGCTGGCGCGCGGCGGCACGGCTGATCGGTATCGATATCAACATGATTTCCGGCGATGCGGGGCATGCGTAGCATCTACTTCCTTTTCCCTTAGGTCCCTGAGGGAGAGGGGCAAGAACATGATAGACCGCCCTACTACCGCCCTCGCCTTCGACTTCGGCCTCCGCCGCATCGGGACCGCCGTCGGCCAGAGCGTCACCGGCACGGCCAGCGATCTTCCGGTCGTCGCCGCCCGCGACGGAGAGCCGGATTGGCCGGCGATCGAACGGTTGGCGGCCGAGTGGCACCCGCAAGCACTGGTCGTCGGCCTTCCGTATAATGCCGACGGCAGCGAGCAGCCGCTGACGGCGCGGGCGCGAAATTTCGCGCAGGCGCTGGGCGAGCGCCTCGCTCTGCCGGTCTTCCTGGTGGATGAACGCCTGTCGTCGCACACGGCCGAAGCGGAGCTCAAAAGCGAGCGCCAGGCCGGCCGGCGACGGCTGCGCAAGGGCGACATCGACAGCCGCGCGGCGCGGCTGATTCTGGAATCGTGGCTGCGAGAGCAGGCAGGTTGTTGATTTAGACTGGATGCCAGCCCTCGCTGGCATGACAAGAACAGCGGGATTTCTACGATATCGTGTCACCACAATTTGATGCCCAAGGCCGCCTGCGTCACCTGCTGACGCTCGACGCCATGCCGGCGGCGGAGATCGAGGCACTGCTGACGGCCGCCGAGTCGCTGGTCGCGGCGCCGGGCGAGACGGCGCATTATCCGCCCACGCTCGACGGCCGCACCGTCGCGACGCTGTTCTTCGAACCCAGCACGCGCACGCGCTGCTCGTTTGAACTGGCGGCGAAGCGCCTCGGCGCGCAGGTCGTCAATCTCGGCGCTGCCGGCTCGTCCACGGTCAAGGGCGAATCGCTGGCCGATACGCTGTATACCCTAGAAGCGATGAATGTCGATCTGCTGGTCGTGCGGCATCGGGAAGCCGGCGTGTGTGCGGAGCTGGCCGCGCTGGCCGGCCCCCATACCGCCATCATCAATGCCGGCGAAGGCCGGCGCGATCACCCGACGCAGGGCCTGCTGGACACACTGACGATCCGGCAGCACAAGCCCGATTTTGCGAACCTGGGCGTTGCGATTGTGGGCGATATCGCCCATTCGCGCGTCGCCCGCTCAACGGTTGCGGCCTTGCGAACGCTCGGCGTCGCCGATCTGCGCCTCGTCGGCCCGGTCGAATGGCTGCCGGAGGGCGACGCGCCGTTCGAAACCGCGGCGCGATTTTCGCAACTTGAAGAAGGGATTGCCGGCGCGGACGTCGTGATGGCGCTGCGCATTCAGAAAGAGCGCATGCAAAGCGCCGAACTGCCGGATTTCGCCAGCTATTTCACGCGCTACGGCCTGACCGAGAAGCGCTTGGCGGCCGCCGCACCCGATGCCATCGTGATGCACCCGGGGCCAATGAATCGGGGCGTCGAAATCGACGGTGAAGTAGCCGATGGGTGGCGCTCGGTCATCCGCGAACAGGTCCGTCACGGCGTCGCCGTGCGCATGGCCGTCATGCTGCGGCTGCTCGAAAACAATCCGCACCCGCACGACATGATATGAATTCGAATCGCAATTCCATTCTGGTCGAGGAAGCCAAGGTACTAAGCCAGGAGGCACATCCCGGCGACCAGTACATCATGCGCTTCAAGGCGCCACAGGTTGCCGCGTACGCGCAGCCCGGCAGCTTCGTGCACGTCAGTTGCGACCCGGCGCTGCCGATGCGCCGGCCGATGTCGGTGATGCGGGTTGATCCGAAGATCGGCTGGATCGATGTGCTCTACAAAGTCGTCGGCGACGGCACGCGCCTGCTCGCGCGCCAGCAGGCAGGCGACCTGCTGAGCATCATGGGTCCGATCGGGCGGCCGTTCGAGCTGCACCCCGAGCGCCCGCGCCCGCTGCTGATCGGCGGCGGCGTCGGCATGCCACCGATGATTTTCGTTGCCGACGCGCTGCGTTGCGACGCTCGCGCCGATTGGCGGCCACTGGTGCTGCTGGGCTCGGAAGTACCGTTCCCGTTTCGCAGTCGGCCATCCGAAATCATGGTGCCGGGCATACCGGACGGCGTGATCGCCGCGATGCCGCAGCTCGAAGATTGGGACGTGCCCAGCCGCCTCGCGAGCCTCTCCGGCTTTCCCGGCTGCTACGAAGGCTACGTGCCGGACCTCGCGCGCGTCTGGCTCGCAAGCCTGGACGACGCGGCCCTCCAGGAAATCGAAATCTTCGCCTGCGGCCCCACGCCGATGCTCAAGGCCACCGCGCATCTCGCACAGGAATACGACCTGCCCTGCCAGGTGTCGCTGGAAGAATTCATGGCCTGCGCGGTCGGCGGCTGTGCCGGCTGCACTGTGCTGGTCGAAACGGAGGCCGGTCCGGCGATGAAGCGCGTCTGCGTGGACGGGCCCGTGTTCGAGGGGAAGACGGTTTTTCCTCTGCCCCCCAAAACGGACTGAGTCCTAAGTCCGTTCGTCTGAAGCAGCGCCTTTCGCCTTGTCCGGCACCATCACCTTTGCGAACACGATGCCGAGTTCGTAGAGCGCATACATCGGCACAGCCAGCAATGTCTGCGAAACAACGTCCGGAGGGGTCAGCAGCATGCCGACGATGAATACCCCGATCAGCACGTACGGGCGGTTCTTCTTCAGCCAGTCGATTTTGACGATACGGGTCCACACCAGCAGCACGGTGGCGACCGGGATTTCGAACGCGAAGCCGAATGCGAACAGCAGCGCGAACACGAAGTCCAGGTAGGCGTTGATGTCGGTCATCACCGTGACGCCCTCGGGCGCCGCGTGGGCGAAGAAGCCGAACATCATCGGGAACACGACGAAATACGCGAACACCATGCCGGTGTAGAACAACACGGTGCTGGACGCGAGCAGCGGCAGGATCATGCGCCGCTCGGAGCGGTACAGACCCGGGGCCACGAACGCCCACATCTGGTAGAGCAGAATCGGCACGGCGATGAAGATAGCGGTGACCAGCGCAAGCTTGACCGGTGCGATGAACGGCGAGGTCACCTGGGTCGCAATCATGTGGCTGCCGGCCGGCATCTGGTCGATCAGCGGAATCGCGATCCAGGTGAACAGCCGGTTGGCGAACGGCACAAGCGCAACGAACACGATGATAACGGCGATGATCGCGTACATCAGCCGCCGGCGCAGTTCGAGCAGGTGCGAGAGCAGGGTTCCGCTCCCGAGCGTTTCTTCCTGTTCAGCCATCGCGGCTTGCAGGCTCGCGTTTGGATTCTATGGTGGCGGGCGGCGGCTCGGCCGGCAACGTCTTGTTCTTTTTCTGCTCCTCAAAATTGATTTCTTCTTCAAGCTGCGCCTGCAGCGAACGCGCCATTGCGCGGCCACGCGCGGCAAAGCGGCCCAGCTTGCGCGCAAGGTCGGGCAGCCGTTCCGGGCCGAATACGACCACCGCCAGCACAAAGATGAGGACCAGCTCCCAAAAGCCGATATCGAACATGCTAATGGCCTTCCCAGGACCGGCCAGAGCTATTCTTTGGGAGCGGACGCGGATTGGGTCTTGGTTTCGGCCTGCCGATCGGCCGCAGTGAATTGTGCGTCCTGCTGAGCCGGCACTTCATCGTCCTCGTGCATCGCTTTCTTGAAGCTCTTGATCGCCTTGCCGACGTCGCCGCCTACATTCGCCAGCCGCTTGGTGCCGAAGATGACGATGGCGATCGCCAGAATGAGGAGGAGTTCCCAGATACCGATTCCGTCAAACATGATGTCTCCTGACCGCGCCCCAATTGGCGGCGATCGAGACCTATTGTACTACTATGAGCGTCTATTCCGACAAGGAGGCCACTAATTGCTGGGCTTCGCCGAGGTCGAGGCGGCCCTCGTAGAGCGCCCGGCCGAGGACGGCGCCCATCACGCCGTCGTCGCGCGCCGCGCAGAGGTTGCGGATATCGTCAAGGCTGGCGATACCGCCGGCGGCGATGACCGGAATCGCGATCTCACGGGCCAGCGCGGCAGCCGCCGCAGCATTGACGCCATTGTGCTTTTCGTCGCTGTCGAGATCGGTGAGCACGACGGCCGCGACCCCGTCACGCTCGAAACGCTGCGCGACATCGATCACGTCGTGGTTGGCGAGCTTGGACCAGCCGTCGGTCGCGATCTTGCCGTCGCGGGCGTCGAGGCCGACGATGACGTGGCCGGCGAATTCAATGCACAGGTCGCGCACGAAGTGAGGCGTGCCGAACGCGCGCGGGCCGAGGACGACATAATCGGCGCCGGCTGACAGCCACGATTCGACGCCATCCTCGTCACGCAAGGCGCCCGCAACCTGCAGCTCCAGGTCCGGGTGGCGCGCCACGATTTCGCGAATCGCTTCGGCGTTCGCGACGCCGCTTTCGGCGCCGTCGAGGTCGGCGATATGCAGGCGCCGTGCGCCCGTCTTCACCCAGCGATCGGCGACGGCCGCGGCATCACGCTCCTCGGTGCACACGCATTGGCCGTCCTTGAGGTCAATGGACGGGATCAGCAACATGATCGGAATCCCCAAAACATCATGAGACTTTCAATCGTCGTAGCTATATCGAACGGATCCGGTTCCCCCTAATATGCATGAAATCGGCGCGGCTGTCTCCCCGGGAGCGGATTCTCCGTCAGGCGCGCGTCTGCAGCCAGAAAGTGACCGGCCCGTCGTTGACCAGCCGCACCTGCATATCGGCGCCGAAGCGGCCGCATGCCGTCTTTGCGTGACGCGCGGTGACCATCGCCGTCAGCCGCTCGAACAGTCGCTCGGCCTCGGCCGGCGGGGCGGCAGTCGCGAAGCTGGCGCGCCGGCCCTTGCGGGTATCGGCCGCCAGCGTGAACTGCGGCACCAGCAGCACGCCGCCGCCGATGTCGGTCACGTCGCGATTCATTTTGCCCGTGGCGTCGGCGAAGACACGATAGCCGAGCAGCCGCGCCGCGAGCCGCGCCGCGACGGCCTCGTCATCGTGGCGCTCGACGCCGACCAGCACCAGGATGCCGCGATCGATCGTGGCGATATCGTCGCCATCGACAGCCACCCCGGCCTCGGTGACGCGCTGCAACAGGCCGATCACGATTGGCTACGCCAGGCGGTCGGCCAGTGCGTCGGTCGCGTTCAGAAGCGCCGTTTGAATGCCGGGCTCGCTGCTCGCATGGCCGGCGTCGCCGACGAATTCAAACCGCGCCTTCGGCCACGCGCGATGCAGCGCCCAGGCGCCGTCCGACGGACAGACGACATCGTAGCGACCCTGCACGACCACGCCGGGGATGTCGGCCAGCCGGTCGGCTTCCTCGATCAACTGGTTGGGTCGCATGAAGATGTCGTTGACGAAATAGTGGCACTCGATGCGCGCGATTGCGAGCGCGATGTCCGGGTCGGAGAAGAAGCTGACCACCTCGTCGCTCGGCAGCAGCGTCGAGCAGCGCCCCTCCCACAGCGACCACGCCTTGGCGGCGCGATGGCGGACCTCCGGATCTTCGGCCGTCAGGCGTCGGTAATACGCCTGCATCATGTCGCCACGCTCGGCTTCAGGTATCGGCTCGAGAAAGTCTTCGAAATGATCGGGAAAAATGTGGCTTGCGCCTTCCTGGTAAAACCATTCGAGATCGGAGCGTCGGCACAGGAAAATGCCGCGCAGCGTCAGATCAAGCACCCGGTCAGGATGTGCCTCGGCGTAGGCGAGCGCCAGGGTCGAACCCCACGAACCCCCGAACACGGCCCAGCGATCGATGCCGAGCATTTCGCGTACGGTTTCGATGTCGGTCACCAGCGCCTGCGTATTGTTGTCCGTCAACTCAGCGTGCGGCGTCGAGCGCCCCGAGCCGCGCTGGTCGAACAGCACGATGCGAAAGCGCCGCGGATCGAAGTAGCGCCGGTTGCGGGCCTCGCAGCCGCCACCCGGACCGCCGTGCAGGAACACGATCGGGATGCCGTCGGGATTGCCGCACTCCTCGACGTAAAGGTTGTGAATGTCGCTGACCTGAATGCGGTGCGTGTCGTAAGGCTCGATCGCGGGATACAAATCTCGCATGGGGGCGCTCCGGGTGATGGGTGAGCCCAGCCTAATTTGACAGTGAGGTTATATCAAGCCGATAGGGTTATCATGGGCGCGATGGAACAATACGTCACCATTGCAACCTTCGGCACGACGCCCCCGGCGGATATCGCGGTGGGCCGGCTACGGGCCGAGGGCATCAAAGCGCGTCTCGTCGACGAGCATGTGGCCTGGATCGGCTATTCGCTCGCGGTCGGCGGCGTCAAGCTGCAGGTGCCGGAGCGCAACGTCGAAAGCGCGAAGCGGGTACTGGAGACGGATTATTCGGGCGAACTGTAGTCGCCAGTCGCTGGTAAAAAGGCGATTCTCAACTCAGTCCTAGCTACTGGGCACCAGCGACTTTTCTACAGTTCCAGCAGCGTTTCCTGCTCTTCCGCCGACGGCTCGAACCCGCGGTCGCCGTAGTGTTCGAAAATCGCCGCGACGACTTCTTCCGGCTTGTCCACCACCTTCATGAAATCCACGTCGTTCGGGTCGATCATCTCCTCGTGGCCGAGATGGTCGCGCATCCAGTCGATGAAGTCGCACCAGAATGCGGATCCCACCATCAGGATCGGAATCGGCCGCGTCTTGCCGGTCTGCACCAGTGTCAGGATTTCGGCGAGTTCGTCGAGCGTGCCGAAGCCGCCCGGCATCACGACGTAGGCCGACGCGTATTTCACGAACATGACCTTGCGGACGAAGAAATGCTTGAAGGTCAGCGACAGGTCCTGGTACGGATTCGCGCGCTGCTCGTGCTTGAGCTGGATGTTCAAGCCGATGCTCGGCGACTTGCCGGCGTAGGCACCCTTGTTGGCCGCTTCCATCAGCCCGGGGCCGCCGCCGGTGACGACCGAGAAGCCGGCGTCGGACAGCGCGCGGCCGATTTTCTCCGCGAGATCGTAGTACGGATGTTCGGGGGCCGTGCGCGCCGAGCCGAAGATGCTGACCGACGGCCGGATGCGCGCCAGGCGCTCGTAGCCTTCGACGAATTCGGCCATGATCTGGAAGATTTTCCAGGATTCGCGATTGAGCATGCCGGTTTCGAGCGGGAGCATGCGCGGGTCGTTCGCGCGGTCGTTGCCCCTGTTATCGAAGTTGTCTGTATCCATGTAGTCTCTGTTACCTTTTGTTCAGCCGTCGCAGGAAAACCTGCATTTCCTTTGCCGCCTGCTTGTCGCCGCGGCCGGTCGCGACTGCGATGCCGCGCGCATAAGCTTCGGCGGCATCGGCTTCACGGCCGGCGGCGACGAGCGCCTTGCCGTACAGCTTCCACGCCGCCGAATAATCCGGGTCGAGTTCGACCGCGCGCGAGAGGTGCTCGGCGGCGCAATCGGGCGCATCGGCCTTCAGATATTCGCTACCGAGCGAAAAACGCAGCAGCGCCGAGTCGCGCCCGGCGCTCAGCATCCTTTCGAAGTTGTCGATGGCGGTCATGGCGAACGGCCATGATAGCGCATTGCGGCCTCAACGCTTCCAGAACGCCGGCGTGAACAGGATCAGCAGCGGGTAGATCTCGAGACGCCCCAGCAGCATCGCGGCGATCAGCGTCCATTTGGCGACGTTGCTCACGCTCTCGAATCCGAAGGTAACACTGCCGAGGCCCGGGCCGACGTTGTTCATGCAGGTCGCGAGCCCCGAGAAGGCTTCCAGCGGCTGCATCCCGGTGGCGAGCAGAATCATCATCATGATCGCGAACAGCGCGAAGTACGTCGCGACAAAGCCGAGCACGGCCTGCAGGATGCGGTTCGGCACCGGCGAGCGGCCGCTCTTGACCGGGATTTCGGCGCTCGGGTGCAGCAGCCGACGGGTTTCGCGCAGCGCCTGCTTGGTCATCAGGTGGATGCGCAGCACTTTGAGGCCGCCGGTCGTGGAGCCGACGCAGGCTCCCATGAAGCCGATGAAAATCAGCATCATCGGAATGAAGCCGGGCCATTGGCTGAAGTCTGCGGACAGAAAGCCGGTGGTCGTCATCATCGACGTGTACTGGAATATGGACTCGACGAACGATTTGAACGCAGTCGGATAGACGTGGCGAAAATACAGGTCGCCGGTCATCGCGGCGATCAGCAGAATGGCGATGCCGAGGTAAAAGCGGAATTCAGGGTCGCGGAAATAGGTTTTGATCGAGCCGGTGCGCAGCGCGGTGAAATGCAGCGCGAAGTTGGCGCCGGAGATGAACATGAAAAACGACGCGATCAATTCCAGCGCGTTGCTGTTGTAGTACGCGAAGCTCGCGTCGTGCATCGAGAAGCCGCCGGTGGCGACGGTCGCAAAGCTGTTGCCGATGGCGTCGAACAAAGGCATTCCCCCCAGCCAGTACGATAACGCGCAGGTGAAGGTAATACCCAGATAGATCAGCCACAGCGCTTTCGCGGTTTCCTGCACGCGTGGGGTCAGCTTGTCCTTGACCGGCCCCGGCGTCTCCGCGCGGTAAAGCTGCATGCCGCCGACGCCCAAGATCGGGAGCACCGCGAGCGCGAGCACGATGATGCCCATGCCGCCGAACCAGTGCAATTGCTGGCGGTAGTAGAGGATCGAATGGGGGAGGCTGTCGAGACCGGTAAGCGTCGTGGCGCCGGTCGTCGTGAGGCCGGAGACGGTTTCAAAGACGGCGTCGGTGTATGACATCTGCGGGTGGACCGCGAACCAGAACGGCAGCGCGCCCAGAAGGCTGCACAACACCCAGATTGCAGCGACGATCAGGAAGCCGTCGCGCAGCCGCAAGTCCCGATGACGATGCGGCGCGGTGATCCACGCAACCAGACCGACGCCGACGATGATCGCAAAACCATACACGAACGGCATCAGCGCGCCGTCGTCATAAATCCAGAAGACCAGCATCGGCACGGCCAGCGTCAGGCCGAACAGGGTCAGCATCAAGCCGAGAACGCGTTGGACGGCGCCAAGATGCATCAGGTCAGCCGCGCGCGCTACACAAAGTCGACGCCCACCTGGAACAGCTTTTCGACCGCGGCGATCTGCTTGCGCTCGATCACGAACAGAATCACGTGGTCGCCGTTTTCGATCACGATGTCGCCGTGCGCCATCAGCACATCTTCGCCACGAACGATGGCGCTGATCTTCGCGCCGGGCGGCAGGTCGATCTCGTCGACCCGGCGGCCGACGACGCGCGACTTGCCTTGGCTGCCATGCGCGACCGCCTCGATCGCCTCGGCTGCGCCGCCACGCAGCGAGTGCACGTTGAGCACGTCGCCGCGGCGAATGTAAGTCAGCAGCGCGCCGATCGTCACCTGCTGCGGTGACAGCGCAATGTCGATTGAGCCGCTCTGCACCAGGTCGACGTACGCCGGCCGGTTAATCAGCGCAAGCACCTTGCGGGCGCCCAGCCGCTTGGCCAGCATCGCCGACAGGATGTTGACCTCCTCGGCGTTGGTAACGCCGCAGAATACATCCACGTTTTCGATGCTTTCCTCGCGCAGCAATTCCTCGTCGGCGGCGTCGCCATTGAGCACGATGGTGTTGTCGAGCAGTTCGGACACCTGCCGCGCGCGGTCACGGTTGCGCTCTATCAGCTTGACGTTGTGATTGTCTTCGAGCGCATCGGCCAGGCGCACACCGATGTTGCCGGCGCCGGCAATAATCACGCGCCGGATCGGCTTGTCGAGCTTGCGCAGCTCGCTGATCACGGTGCGGATGTCACGCCTCGCGGCGATAAAAAAGACCTCGTCGTCGGCTTCGATCACCGTGTCACCGGTCGGGATGATCGGCTGACCGCGGCGGTAAATCGCCGCCACCCGCGCCTCGACCTGCGGCACGTGATCGCGCAGCGCGCGCAGCTGCTTGCCCACCAGCGGGCCGCCGTAATAGGCCTCCACGGCGACCAGGCGCACCTTGCCGTCGGCGAAATCCAGCACCTGCAGCGCACCGGGATACTTCATCAGCCGGCTGATGTAGTCGGTGACGAGCTGCTCGGGACTGATCAGCCGGTCGATGCCGAGCGCACCCTGCTGGAAGATTTCGCCGGCGGCCAGGTATTCGCTCGCGCGCACGCGCGCAATCTTGGTCGGCGTATGAAACAGCGCGTGGGCGATCTGGCAGGCGACGATGTTGACCTCGTCGCTGTCGGTAACGGCGATGAGCATGTCGGCGTCATCGGCGCCGGCCTCGCGGAGAATATTGGGAAATGCGCCCGAGCCGTGCACGGTGCCGAGATCGAGCCGCTTTTCCAGTTCGCCCAGCACCGCCTCATTGTTGTCGACGACGGTAATGTCGTTGTCGGTCTCCAGGACCAGCTTGTGGGCCACGGTCGTCCCTACCTGGCCGGCGCCGAGGATGATTATTTTCATGCGGCGAAGCTACTTTATTAGATTCGGACCTGCAAGCCCATTTCAACCGTTTGATCCGATGGAATCTGGTAGTACGCGGTCGCCTTGACCGAATTTCGCACCATGAATGCGAACAACTGGTCGCGCCACGTCGGCATGCCGCCCTTCTTGCGCCCGACCAGCAGCGACTGGCGGCCGATGTAGTAGGTCGCGTCATTGACGTTGATGTCGATCCCCTTCGCCGCGCAGGCCGCGAGTTCGGATGGAATGTTAGGCCCTTGCATGTAGCCGTAATGCAGGATCACGCGGTAGAAGCCCTGGGGATAGAACTTGACCTCGATGCGCTCGTCCGCCGGCACCCGCGATGCGTTGCTGGTGAGCACCGTCAGCAGGATGACCTGTTCGTGCAGCACCTTGTTGCGCGTGATGTGGTGCCGCAAAGCCGACGGCGTCTGGGTCAATCGCCCGGTCAGAAATATGGCCGTACCCGGCACGCGCTGCACTTTCGACTGTGCAAACTCGCCGATAAACGTTTCCAGCTTATCGGCGCTCTTCGCGGTTTGCGCCTGCAGCAGCGCACCGCCACGTCGCCACGTGGACATCAGCGTGAAAAAGATGATGCCGACCACGACGGGGAACCAGCCACCGTCCGCCAGCTTGACCAGGTTGGAACCGAAGAAGCTCAGATCGATGAACAGAAAGCCGATCAAAAACGCGAGCGCCGCCGGCCAGCGCCAGCCGCCGCGCTCGCGCGCGACATTGAACGCGAGAATCGTGGTCACGACCATGGTGCCGTTGACGGCGATGCCGTACGCTGCGGCCAGGTTGCTCGAACTCTGGAAGCCGACGACCAGTCCGATCGCGGCGATCATCAGCACCCAGTTGACTGCCGGCACGTAAATCTGCCCGCGTGTCTCGGCGGACGTCTGCACGACCCGGAAACGCGGCATCTGGCCGAGTTGGATGGCCTGGCGGGTGAGTGAAAACGAGCCGCTGATAGTCGCCTGCGACGCAATCACCGTTGCAACCGTCGTCAGCACCACCAGCGGATACAGTGCCCAGGCGGGCGCGAGGTTGAAGAACGGTTGCACCGCCTGGTGCGGGTGCGCAAGCAGCATCGCGCCCTGGCCGAAATAGTTGAGCAGCACCGCCGGCAGCACGAACCGGAACCACGCCCGCCGGATCGGTCCGCGGCCGAAATGGCCCATATCCGCGTACAACGCCTCGCCGCCGGTCGTTACCAGGAAGATCGCGTACAACACCAGGAACGCGGCCCAGCCGGTGTGATGAAAGAACTCGAACGCGTACAGCGGGTTGACGGCCTTGAGCACTTGCGGCTCGTTGACGATGGCGCCTGTCCCGAGCCCCGCCAGCACCACGAACCACACCACCATGATCGGGCCGAATACCGCGCCCACCTTGGCAGTGCCGTGCTTCTGGAACGCGAACAGCAGCAGCAGGATGATGATCGTGAGCGGAATCACGTATGGCGCAAACGCCGGTGTTGCCACCTCAAGGCCTTCGACGGCGCTCAAGATGGAAATCGCGGGGGTGATCATGATGCCGCCGTACAGGAGCGCGGCGCCGAACAGGCCGGTCATGATCAATAGCCAGCGCCATCGCCTTTCGAGGCCCTTCCACGGCCGCAGCAGGCCGATCAGTGCAAAAATGCCGCCTTCCCCGCGGTTGTCGGCACGGAGCACGAAAGTCATGTACTTGAGCGAGATGATCAGGACCAGCGTCCAGAAAATCAGCGACAGCACGCCGAGCACGTCAGTCGGATTCACCGGCACCGGATTCGCGCCTTCGAAGCAGGCACGGAACGAATAGATCGGACTTGTCCCGATGTCGCCATAAACGACACCCAGCACGGCCAGGCCCCCGATGATACGTTTGCGGCGGTCGCTTTGCGCGGTGCCGGCATGGCCCCGCAACGCGAGATCCTGCATTGACTTGCTCATCGGTAGTCAGACTTCATGCATGCGGATCCGCTTGTCGGGCTGCATGAGTGCGTTGCTGTTCTCAAGTTGCTTGAGCGCCGCCTGGTAGCTGCTGAAATCGATCGCGCCGCTGAGCGCGTGCGCGCGAACCAGCATGCGCACAAACGGCTCCGGGTCGTTCTGCCGCGTCAGCGCGCGCAGCGCGAGCCAATAATCGCCGCAGTAGACCGGCGGAATCAGGATGCGCATCTGGTCGGCCGCGGACAGTTCAGCATTCATCATCACCCGCGCGATACGGCCGCTGCCGGAATCGAACGGGTGGCATTCGCGCACCAGGAACAGCATGAATGCGGCACGCGTAAAAGGCTCCTGTAACTCGCGGTACAGCTCGTAGCCGCGCAGCAGCGTCGGGCGGATATGCTCGGCGGCGATGAAGCGAGTGATGTCAGTCTGCTCGCCCGGCTGACGAAAACGACCGGCCGGCTGGTCGTCACGCTCGGCGAACAGTATCTCGTGCCGGTGCGCCAGCAGCGCGAGGAAGTCGTCCCCGCTGGTGGGGCGCCTACCGAGCTCATTACCCGTCTCGACCAACCGAAACGTGTTGAGCAGCACCGCCGAGTCCATCGGGCGCTCCGCCAGCGGACGTTCGTCGACAATGACCTCGTGCGCCGCGTCCACGTCAAACTCGAGACCCGCAAGATAATTGGAGAAATACGCTTCGAAGAAAGCGCGGTTGATGTGCCAGCCGGGCGCATGCTCGCCACGCGGCCGCGCGGTGTACTTGCGCTCGCGGAGCACCCTGAACAGGTTTTGAAACAGTTGCAGCCGCTCACGGTCGCAGCCGGCATCGGCGTCGGCTTTCGCGGTATCCGGTTCGGCCGCGGCACGACGCGCCAACGCTCCGACCTGTGACAACGACGAGCGAACCTTCTTCGTATGCTGTGTGACGCCGCGAAACCGGGTCCAGGCGGCCTTGACGGCGCCGCCGTCCGTCGCGCAGACGTTGTCCAGCAACTCTTCCAGCAAGCGGAACTCTTCATGCCAGTCGAACTGTGCCGCCAGCTCGCGAGCCCGGCCCCGCAGCCGCTCGCGATCGGCCGAATCGGTGATGGCCCGCAGTTGAGCCTGGAGCACCTCGGCCGGCAGGGCACGCGACGCATCCTTGCGGTGCCGCGACGCCGCCAGGTTCTCGAGAAATGCGCGCGCGGGCGATGCCAGGTGCAGATCGTGGGTGAAAGGCCGATCGCCGGCCAGCGGGCCGGGCGCGTTGATCAGCTTCAACGTATGGCCCGGCAGCGACACCTTGCGAGTGCCGTGATAACTCAGATAGACACACCCGTCCGGCGACGGCGCCTGCTCAAACGCGGTGCGCCAGCCCACCACCGCGCCCGGCCAGAAGTGCCCCGCGATCGCAAAGATATTGCGGTCGACGACCGCCTCGGGCGATTCATCAAGGTTGGACGTGTAGAGCTTCGGCCCCAGCTTGCGCAACTGGCCGCGGCGGACCAATTCCTCGACGGCATCCGGCGTGAAGCTCGTATCGGTATCGAAGACGATTTCCGGCAGGCTGCCAGCAGTTTTATCCATGAGGAAGCGCCTGTTCGCGGGCAGCATATTCTACGCTGCCGCATATGCTGGACAAAATGGGTTACGCTTACGCCTCGCCCCTGGCGTCGCTGCCTGTCACGCGGGATCGGAGGAGCCACATGCTCAGCGATCCAGTCGCGGCTGCCCCGCCTCCTCGGGCGCACTGTAGCTGACCAGGCGATAGCCCACACCGGGCTCGGTCTGAATGTAGCGCGGTTCGGTAGGATCGTCACCCAGCTTGTGGCGCAGCCGCGCGACGATAACGCGCAGGTAATGGGTGTCTTCTTCGTGCGTCGGACCCCAGATTTCGCGCAACAGATGTGTCTGCGTCACGACGCGGTCGCGGTTCGCAAACAGCGCCTTGAGGACAGCGAACTCCTTGCGCGTGAACCGGACCCCCTCACCGGCCACCTCCACCTGCCGGTGAGCCATGTCGATGCTCAGGTAACCGTCATCGTAGAGGCCGCCGCCTGAATCTTCGGGCACCACCACGCGAAGCAGGTTACGTACGCGGGCGAGGAACTCCTGCAGCCCGAATGGTTTCGTCACATAGTCGTTGGCGCCGGCATCGAGAGCGCGCACTTTCTCGTTTTCGTCGGCGCGCACGGAAAGGATGATTACCGGCACGCTGGACCAACTCCGTATTTCCCGGAGCACGTCCTTGCCGTCCACGCCGCGCAGGCCGAGGTCCAACACGACGAGTTCGGGCGACCGCGTTGCCGCCAGCTTCATACCTTCGTCAGCGGTGGCGGCCTCCATGACTTCGTATCCCTGGCTGCCGAGGCTGATGCGCAGGAAGCGCCGGATTTGGACTTCGTCGTCGATGACGAGAATCCGGGTCGGCGGCGCTCCGGCTTCGTTATCGCTGATCACTCCCGCATCAACCGAGTCTGACCGTACTGGCCGTATACTCACCGGCACCGTGCCGCGGCAGGAATGATCGTACCTGGTGCAGCAGGCGGTTGGGGGACTTCACGTCAGGCGGCATCGCTCTTGCCGCCTCTCATCTGCTCGCCCTGTGCGGATCACCTTCGCCGCCCAGCAGCGCACCGGCGGCGCTGCCTGCGCTGCCTTTCATCTGCTCGGCAAGCAGCGAGTTGCCGAACTCATCGAGCGTCTGCGTAATGCTGCCGGAGAATGCCGCGAGCCCGGTATTGATGAACAAAAGCGGGATCGCAATGCTGAGGCCCAACACGGTGGCGATCATCGCGTGACCGATACCGGTGGCCATCACCGTCGGATCGCCGCCGCCGGAGGCCACGATCGCATAGAAGGTGATGATCATGCCGGTCACCGTGCCGATCAGGCCAAGGAGCGGACCTGCCGCCACCGCCAGCCGGAGGAACCACTGGAAACGTTCCAGCTTCGGCACTTCCTGCTGGATCGCTTCGTGCAGGTGCAAGGCCGCAACGTCGGCGCTTTCCGCCGCCTTCTTGTCTTCCAGATAGGTCGCCAGCAGGCGGCCGAGCGGGTTATCCAGCTTCGGCTCGGCTGGATTTTTAAGCTGCGCGCGGACGCCACGGCGCGTTTTCAGCAAATAAAGAACCTGGTACAGCGCCAGCAGTACGCCGATGATACCGACCGCAATGATGATGTAGCCCACCATCTGGCCCAGCTGTATCCGCTCGAGCCAACTCGGACGCTGCAGGTACCGGTGAAACAATCCGCCCCGGGTAACATCGACGACGGCGGGAACATAACCCGGGCCCGGCGGGGTGTGCGTCAAATCGTGAGCAATGTCCCGGAAGCTGCCCGGCATGGAGCCATCAAGTTCAGTCAAGGACTTTACGGTTGAAAGATAGCCGAGATATTCATCGTTGTTGACGACCGTGAACGGTCCGACCCGCACAACATCGGTAGGCACCGCGGTTCCGGTCGGCTGACCGTTGTCGAGCTGCAGCACGTCGGTCCGGTAGCGCACCACCTTGCCTTCACCGATCGTCTCTCTGAGGATCTCGAACCACATCCGCTCCAGCTTCTTGATCGAAGGCAGCGACTTCGCCTGGGCCATCCGCAACAGGAATTTCGAGCGCTCTTCCTCTCCCGGCTTCGGTTGAAACTGGGTACTCAACAGCGAGTTGCGCAGTTCCTTGGCCGCCTTTGAGGAAGCCACCCGGACGACGCCGAACAGCTCGCCGAGATCCCCCTGGCGCTGCGTCAGCAATTTGCTGAGCGAGTCGATTTGCGCGTTGTTCTCCTTCAATTGTTTCTGTAGCGCGTCGGCGCGCGCATTGGCGGCATCCCGACGAGCAACAGCCTTGCGCACCAGCGCTTGCTCATGCGCGAGCTTCTGCTTGGCGTCGTGCAGGCGTTGCGCCGCGGTCGCCGCTTGCTCCTTGCGGATTTGGCGCACTTCGGCGGAGAGCTCCGCCAGCGTCTTGGCACGCTTACGCGCGGCAGCAGCAGCGGCAGCCTTCGCCTTGGCCGCGTCGGATGCAGAATTCTGCTGCGCCCAAGCCGTGCCCGAAAGACCTACGGCAATGGAGGCGATGCCCGCTACCAACAGCGCGCGCGCGTTGCGGCGCAGCCTGATGCTGCCATTTCGATTCAATTTTTTGCACGTCATAACGGTGCCGCTTTTCTCCACGTCAACCACCGCTGCCAGGCTGACTGGCCGCTATTGCGATCTGGTCAATGCCACCGGCGTGCACCTTGTTCATGACTTGCGCCACCACCCCGGCTTGCGAGTCCTTGTCCGCGACAATGACCACCGTATCGTGCGGACGCTCAATGTGCAGCCGTTGAATCATCGCCGGCAGACTGTCCAGGCCCACCTGGTGACCACCCATCCAGATGTCTCCGTTTGGCCGGATCGCGATCAGCAGCTTGCCGGATTTCATTTCCTGGGCGGTAGTGGCGTTCGGCCTGAATACCGTGACGCCGGGTCTGTTGATGAACGACGTCGTAATGATGAAAAAAATCAACAGGTTGATCGTGAAGTCCAGCATCGGGGCAAGGTCGATGCCATGGTGCTCCGATTCGGTCTTTATTCGCCGTTGTCGTATCATCAGGTTCCGCCCGCTGTCGCGAAGGTTACGTTGTAAACGCCCGCCATATGCGCCTGATCCACCACCTGTACCAGCACGCCGGTGGGGGCGTGTTTATCCGCGACGATCAACACACTGGCATTAGGGGTGGCGGCAAGCGAGTGTTCAATATCGGCGCGCACCGCTTGCACATCGACGACGCGGGCGCCGATCGAGATCTTGCCATCGGCCCCGATCTGGACCTGAACCACCTTTTGCTTCGTCTGCTTTTGCTGCTGCTGAGTCGAGGACGGTCGATTGACCACCACCCCGTACTGCTGAATGAACACTGCAGTGATGATGAAAAAGATGAGCAGATTGATGCAGAAGTCGAGCATCGGCGCAAGGTCGATACCGTGCGTCGCCACTTCCGCATCTGATTGTCGCCGACGCATACGCACGGCTATACGCTCAACTCGTCCGCCAGCTGCTCGGTTTCCCGATCTGCCCGCGTACGGAAGTAATAAACCGGATAGAGACCGCTGACCGCGACCGCCAGTCCGCACATCGTGTTGATCATTGCGGCGGATACGCCGGCAGCCATGGCGCGGGCATCGGCGGTACCGAGTATGGACATGGAGCTGAACACCTGCAGCATGCCGGTGACGGTGCCGACCAGTCCCAGGAGCGGCGCCATCGCCACCAGCACCGAGAGTACCGGGTGGCCCTTGGTCATGGATACGTTGAGCCGGGAAATCAGGGCCTCGCGGATCTGGCGCGCACACCAGGACGTGTGATCCTCGCGGGCCTCCCACTCAGCTCGCACTGCTGCCTTCTCCTTTGGCAGCACGCGCCAGAAATACCAGGTGCGTTCCGCGGTGAGAGTCCACAGCAGAACCCCCGTCGCAAAAATTGCGACGACGAGCGTGCCGCCTTGACCAGCGAGATAAGCGATACTGTCGAGAAGCGGGATGTTATTAAACATCAAGCTGTCCCTCCGCGACGCTCCTTCGCCTTTCCCGCGCCTTTACTCTGCTGCTGCTCGATCCTTTCAGCAAGCATGCCGCTGCTCTGCTTGTCGAGGATCTGCACGATGCTGTCCGACAGGGACTTCAGCAGCGCGTTGCCGAACAACAAGGGGATGGCGACACCGAGACCAAGCACCGTCGCGATCATGGCGTGGCCAATACCGGTAGCCATCAGCCGCGGATCGGCGGAGCCGGTATCGGTGATGGTCTGGAACGTCTCGATCATGCCGACCACGGTACCGATCAGGCCGAGCAGCGGCCCTGCGGCAACCGCGAGGCGCAGGTACGACTGGAACCGCTCAAGTCTCGGCTCCTCGCGCAGCACCTGTTCGGTGATGCGCAATTCGGCGATGTCGGCTTCTTCCTCAATGCGATCCGGATCGCCCTTGAACGCCAGCAACACGCGACCCAACGGATTGTCGTTCCTGGGGTTGCCCAGGTCCTTGAGCTGCTTGTTGACGGCTATCCTGGCGGCGATCAACCTGAAGATCTGGAAGAAGAACAGGAGTGCGCCGATTATGCCGACCGCAATGATGACGTATCCCACCCCTTGGCCCAGCTGGATTCGCTGCAACCACGTCGGGCGGTTGATGTACAACCCGATCAACGCTCCGCTGCCGCTCGGATCGATGACCGCACGAGCGTAGCCCTGATGAGCGTTCTGGAAACTGGCCAGAATGCTCCGGAAATTGCTTGGCAGCTTGCGAGGCAGCACGCTCAGGATATTGAGATCCGGCAGGTATTGAAGGAAACGACCCTCGGACGAAGCCGTGAACGGCCCGACCCGGATAACCTTGCTGACAACGCTCTTGTTGTTAGCCTGCACCACCGGGGCCTGGTAACTCACCACCTGCCCCTGGGCGGTCATTTCATGTTGAATGATGTACCACAGCCGCTGGAGATCATCCAGCGTCGGCGTGCCGTTTGAGTTGGCGAGACCCTGCAGAAACGCGAGCCGACCGGTCTCGCCCGCCGGTGGCGAGAACTGGGTATTGGTCAGCGCATTCTGAAGGGTGGTGGCGAGGTTGTCCGCGTCCTTCTGGGCGGTGCTGAACACGCCGGACAGATCTGCTGCCTGGGCTTCGGCATTGATCTGATCTTCCATCTTGCCGATCTGCATTTCGTTCGCCGAATACTGATCGGAGGCCTGCGACGCAGCCGCCTTGGCCTGGTCAAGCGCGGCCTGCGCCTGCTTCATCATCGCCTTTTGCTGCTCCGGCGACGCCGCGGCGAATTGCGCACGGGCCTGGTTCATCTGTGCCTGCTCCTGCTGGCTTATCGATTGAACCTGGTTGAGCAACTGGTCGAGTGAATTCGCATTTGTAGTCGCCGGTGCAGCCTCGGCGAACGCGGAAGCAGCGACGAAAGCAGCGAGTATGATGCCGGTAGCGGCGGCCAACGATTTCCTCACGACTGCGCCCCCTGTTGCGCCGCCTGCGACGCCGGCTGCGGCGCGGGTACGGGCACGGTCAGCAATTGCGGCGTGCCTTTGTTGTTCGCCATATTCAGGGCATTCTGGAAGGCATCGGCGTAATCGTCGTCCACCACCCATTTGTGCTCATTCCTGTTCCAGTAGCCCGTCTCCGAGCCATCGAGAGTCTGGTACATGAGGGACACGCGGCCGATATGGACAAACTTGACCGCCCTGGCGTTCTGGCCGGTGCCCAGCGTGCCGTCGTAGGAACTAAGAGTCCGCCCGTAATCGAGTTCGGCCAGGTAGTCCTGCAGGATGACGCGGTACTTCTCGGAGATCGACACATCGGGGCGTGTCATCAGGTCCTCGAGATCCTGTATCCGCTTCTCGCGCTCCTTGGGCAGGAAAGGCAGATCAAGCTTCACGAACTTCGCCAGCGTCTGGACCATGTTGGCCATCAGCGGCTGGATTCCCCGCTTGGTCACATCGATCTGTTGCATTTGCCGCTTGATCGACGCGATCCGCTCCTGTTGCGCTTGCACCAGGCCGCTCAGCGTCTTGCTGTAATGTTCATAGCTTCTGGCCGCCGCCAGCGCTTCCGCGTACTTGGTGGCAGCGTCCTGAGTCTTGTCAGTGAGATCGTCGATCTGCTGCTGAGACTTCGCGGCGGCTTTGTTGGCCGCAGCCATCGATGCCATTACGTCGTCGAGGTTTTTGTTGTTGGCAGACATGGCCGGGAAGGCCGCGGCTACCGCGAACATAGCCACTGCTGCTACGCAGATCGACCTGACATGGGCCGGTCTCCGGCGGGCAATCATCTTGCTCGCGTTGGGGTTGCTGGAACGGAAATTCCTCATGGCAATTCATGCCTCCTGTCGCACGCCTTCGGCATCAACGGCGTTGGCTCATTTCTGTCTGGATAATTCCCGGCTGGCGTCCTTGGCATTACGCCGGAACTTGACTTAGTTAATCGCCCGGATTCGAGCGAATAGCCATTCTGTAGGCGCGGGGTGTATAAAAACTATGGCAAAAGTTGGATGTATGCGTAAAAAAATTGTAAAAAACCATTAGACAGCCTGCGCGCGCTCGTCCCTGGACTCCTGCGGCAACGCGGTCAGTGGCAACCGGATAGCGATTACGGCACCGCGTCCATCCGGCCCCGGCAGAGCTTCGATACTACCACCGTGCGCGGCTATTATGCCCTGACAGATTGCGAGCCCCAGCCCGCTGCCGTGCGGCCCGGTGTCGCCGTCGCCACCGGTGAAAAACATGTCGAAGACCCGGCTGCGGTCAGCTTCAGGTATACCCGCACCCTGATCGGCCACGGTGATCAGCAGCTGTTCGCCTTCCTGCCGGGCCGCGATCCGCACCTCGCCGCATGGCGGCGAAAAGCGCGCGGCATTTTCGACCACGTTTACCAGCGCCTGCTCAATGAGCGCGGAGTTCACGTAGAGCAGGGGCAGGTCGGCCGGAATATCCCGCACGATGTGCACTTCCGTCAGCATGTCACGGGCGCGCTGCAGCGCCGAAGCCACAACATCCGCCAGCGTCACCCAGTCACGCGGCAGCTTGAGGGTGGTGCCGTCACCGAGCCGGGTCATGTCGAGGAGATTTTCAATGTACCGGTTGAGCCGGAGGCCTTCGCTCAGCACCGCATCGAGCATCTCGTACTTGTCCGTTTCCGAGAGCCGCTCGCCGAGATCGCGCAAGGTGCTCGCCGAGCCGATCATCGACGCGAGCGGCGTGCGCAGGTCGTGCGACACCGACGACAGCAGCGCCGAGCGCAGCCGTTCGGTCTCCTCGGCCACCCGCGCGCGCTCCAGATTCGAGGTCAATTCGGTACGCGCGAGGGTCAGCGTCACCTGGTTAGCCAGCGCATCCAGCAGCAGCAGTTGCTCGTTGCGCGGCCGGATCGGCAGTTCGCCGAACTTGACGCCGAGCACACCGTAGCGGCTTTCCTCAAGCGTCAGCGGCACAAAACGCCAGCCGATACCCGGCAGCGTTTCGCCGAGGTAGCCACTCGGCCGTTCGTGTTCGAACGCCCAGTTTGCGGCCGCCTGCAATCTGTCGCTCAGGACAACGGGCTCCGGCGCCGAGGCAGAGAGTTCCAGGCCGCCCGATGCGGCAGTCGTCAACAGGCACGTCGGCACGCGCTCGATTTTTGCGATCGCCTCGACCGCTGCGCGACGCACCGCGCTGGAGTCGGGCGCCTCGGCGAGCTGCTTGCTGAATGCAAGCAGCGCCTGGCTCTGGGCGTTCGTCGCGCGCAGTGCCGCGACCTGGACACGCAGACGATGCGCCAGATTGCTGCCGATGATCGCGGCCGCCAGGAACAGCAGTATCGCAATGAACTCGTTGGCAGGGTAATTCGCGAGCCCGGATACCGGCCCGATAAACAGGAAGTTGTATGCCAGCGACGTCAGCACTGCAGCGACGAGCGCGGGCGCCAGCGAGGTGCGCACCGCGACGATCAAAACGCCCACGAGCAAGACCAGCGAAAGATTGGACAAATCCAGCGGCAGCGTGAACGCCAACACCTCTGAAATCGCGGTGCAAATTGCGACGACGATGAGAGCGTAGGAATAGTGGCGCCAGGGCGATCCGCGCAGTTCGTCGAGCCAAGCTCCCCAACGTCCATGCAGCGTGGCGGCCTCGGCCGGCGCCACACTGACGATGGTAATCTCGAAATCGCCGTGATCTCGGAGCAGCCGTTGCGTGAACGTCTGGCGGAAGAAGCCTGCGAGAGGACGTCTGCGGGTGCGGCCGATGACAATCGTCGTGGCGTTGTGGTCGCGCGCGTACGCGACGATCTCGGCGTCGACAGATCGCCCGCGCAGAACAACCGCATCGCCACCCAGCCGCTCCACCAGCCGGAAAGCGCGTTCGATGCGCTCACGCACGGCTGCGCCTGGACGGCCTGTTTCGACGTGAACCACCGTCCATGGCGCGCGCCGTTGATCGGCAATCCGCTTTCCGGCCCGCACGACCCGCTCCGAGTTGCGCCCGCCGTCGATGGCGACCACCACTCGTTTGCGGGCCGCTGCTTCCGGCTTCTCCCGGACCGACGCACTGCCGGCCCGGTGTCGGCGCTCGCCGTCGACCGGCCGGATTACAGGCTGCACATCGGGCAATCGCATGAGCCGCAGTCCACTACTTAGAAAAGCCTTCCGTACCTGAATCCATCCCGGCATGATAACGCCGAAGCGAGGATAATGGCGCAGGCACGCGACCAAGACTGTGACCAAGGTAGGATTGTCATAATCAACAGATTTGCAGGTTTGCGTAGCCGAGCACTAGCCACTTGGTGCCCACGTCGGCAAAGTTGACTTCGACGCGGGCCTGCGTACCGCTACCCTCGCAGTTCAGCACGACACCTTCGCCGAACTTCGGGTGCAGCACGCGTTGGCCGAGGTTGAGGCCGCCCGGTAGCGGCTCGTTCAGACTGGTGCCCCGGTACAATGGCCGCGACACCTGCACGTTGGGGCGCACTTCGTCCACCTCGTCGGCGGGCAGTTCGCGCAGGAAGCGCGACGGCATCGCGTAGCTCTCGCGCCCGTGCAGGCGGCGCCTCTCCGTATAACTTAGATATAGCGTCTGCATCGCGCGGGTCATGCCGACGTAGGCGAGGCGCCGCTCTTCCTCGATGCCGGCCGGATCCTCGATCGAGCGCTGGTGGGGAAACAGGCCCTCTTCCAGGCCGGCGATGAACACCAGCGGAAATTCGAGGCCCTTGGCCGAGTGCAGCGTCATCAGTTGCACCGAATCCTCGCCCGCGTCGGCCTGGTTCTCGCCGGCTTCGAGCGCCGCCTGCGTCAGGAACGCCGTCAGCGGCGGCAGATCCACTTCCGGATCGGGCTCGAACAGGCGCGCGGCATTGACCAGTTCCTCGAGGTTCTCGACGCGCGCCTCGCCGCGCTCGCCCTTTTCCTGCCGGTAATGCTCAAGCAAGCCACTCGTCTCGATGACATGCGCGACCTGCTCGGCCAGCGGCAACGTCGCGGTCTCCGCCGCCAGCCGGTCGACCAGATCCAGGAAGCCGGTCAGCGCGTTGCCGGCGCGCCCGCCCAGCGCATCGCTATCCACGAGGTGCCGGGAGGCGCTCCAGAGCGACACCCGCCTGTCGCGTGCCTCGGCCCGTAGCCGTTCGAGCGTGCGCGCGCCGATGCCGCGCGCGGGCTGGTTGACGGCGCGCTCGAATGACGGGTCGTCGTCGCGGTTGGCAATCAGGCGCAGATACGCGAGCGCATCCTTGATTTCGGCGCGCTCAAAGAAGCGCACGCCGCCGTAGACGCGATACGGCACGCCCGCCACGATCAGCGCTTCTTCAAAAACACGCGATTGCGCGTTAGAGCGGTACAGCACGGCGGCTTCGCGGCGCAGCCCGCCCTCCGCCACCCAGCGCTGAATGCGCTCGACCACGAACGCCGCCTCGTCCTGTTCGTTGAACGCCGCGTAAAGATGCACCGGCTCGCCGGCCGCGCCGGCCGTCCACAGGGTCTTGCCGAGCCGGTCACGGTTATTGGCGATCAACGTGTTGGCTGCCGTGAGGATATGGCCGGTGGAGCGGTAGTTCTGCTCCAGCCGGATCGTCGTCAGCCCGGGGAAATCCTGCTGCAGCCGATGCAGGTTCTCGATCTTGGCGCCGCGCCAGCCGTAAATCGATTGGTCGTCGTCGCCGACGATGAACGGCATGCCGGTCGTGCCGGCGAGCAGCCGCACCCACGCGTACTGGATTGCGTTGGTGTCCTGGAATTCGTCGACGAGGACGTGCCGGAAACGCTCGCGGTAGTGCGCGAGCACCTCCGGGTTGTCGCGCCACAGCTCGTGTGCCCGCAGCAACAGCTCGGCGAAGTCGACGCAGCCGGACCGCTCGCAGGTTTCCTCGTAGGCACGGTAGACGCGCACCAGGTGGCGCTGGTAAGGATCATCGCCTTCGGCAAGATGCGCCGCACGCAGCCCTTCATCCTTGCGCGCGTTGATATACCACTGCATCTGCCGGGCCGGCCAGCGCGCCTCGTCGATGTCCAATTGCTTGAGGATGCGCTTGATTATGCGCAGCTGGTCTTCGGAGTCGATGATCTGGAAATTCTGCGGCAGGCCGACGTCGCGCCAGTGCGCGCGCAACAGCCGGTGGGCGATGCCGTGAAACGTGCCCACCCACAAATGGCCGGCCGGCATGCCGAGCAGCGACTCGATGCGCGAACGCATCTCGCCGGCCGCCTTGTTGGTGAACGTGACCGCGAGAATGCCGTACGGCGACACGCCCTGCACCCGAATGAGCCAGGCGATGCGGTGCACCAGCACCCGCGTCTTGCCGCTGCCGGCGCCGGCCAGCACCAAAAGTGGGCCGGGGTCCGCGGTGACGGCTTCACGCTGGGCGTCGTTGAGGGGTTCGAGGATAGAGGTGACATCCATCCAGTCAATTTTATCAGACTGCGCCACGACCCCCGGCGTCGCGTAGAATGGACCCAAACGACACGGGCACCGGGATGACCAATCATCTGAGCTTTTTCGGCAACTGGGCCGGCCAGATCGACCTGCTGATCCAGATCGTCTGCGCCATGGTGCTGGGCGCGGCGTTGGGGATGGAACGCGAGCGCGCCCATAAACCGGCCGGCTTTCGCACGCTGGTGCTGATCGCCGGCAGCACGACGCTGCTCGTTGGACTCGCACGCGTGATGACCGCCGATTTCGGCGCGGTCTTTCCGACGAGCCTCGCCCGCGCAGATCCGGTGCGCGTCATCCAGTCGATCGTCACCGCTGTCGGCTTTCTCGGCGCCGGCACCATCTTCCGCCGCAAGAACGACGACATGGTCGAGGGCCTGACCACCGCCGCAACCGTGCTGCTGGCGGCGGCAGTCGGTATCGCCTGCGCCCTCAACCAGTTCATCGTCGCGATCGGGGTGACGGTTATCGCGCTCATCGTGCTGCGCGCGCTGAGCGTGGTCGAGCGCGCCCGGCGGCACGCCAGGAAATAATCAAAGCAGGTCTTTAATCCCCTCACGCTCTTCGCGCAACTCCTGCTCGGTCGCCTGCATCTTTTCACGGCTGAACTCGTCGACGTCGAGTCCCTGCACGATCTTGTACTCGCCGCCGCTGCAGGTCACAGGGTAGGAATAGATGACGCCCGGCTCAATGCCATAGCTGCCGTCGCTCGCGACGGCCATGCTGGTCCAGTCGCCGTGCGCCGTGCCCAGCGCCCAGATGCGCATGTGGTCGATCGCCGCGGCCGCCGCCGATGCCGCCGACGAGGCACCGCGCGCCTGGATGATCGCCGCGCCGCGCTTTTGTACTGTCGAAATAAAGGTATCCCGAAACCAGCCCTGATCGATGACGTCGGTCGCCGGCTTGCCGTCGATCTCGGCGTGGTGGATGTCCGGGTACTGCGTCGAGGAGTGATTGCCCCAGATGATCATCTTTTTGACCGCCGTCACCGGCTTGCCGGCCTTGGCGGCAAGCTGCGCCAGCGCGCGGTTGTGGTCGAGCCGCGTCATCGCCGTGAACTGGTGGTCGCCGAGATCCGGCGCATTGCTGCGCGCAATCAACGCATTGGTGTTCGCCGGGTTGCCGACCACCAGCACGCGCACGTCGCGACTCGCGTGATCGTTGAGCGCCTTGCCCTGGGGGCCGAATATCTTCGCATTCTCCTGCAGCAGATCCTTGCGCTCCATGCCCGCGCCGCGCGGCTTGGCACCGACCAGTAACGCGTAATCGGCGTCTTTGAACGCCTCATCCGCCTTGTCGGTTGCAACGGCATCGACCAGCAGCGGGAATGCACAGTCGCGCAACTCCATCACGACGCCCTTGAGCGCATCGATTGCCGGCGGAATTTCCAGCAGTTGCAGGATCACCGGCTGATCCTTGCCGAGCATTTCGCCGGATGCGATGCGAAACACCAATGCGTAGCCGATATGACCGGCGGCGCCGGTGATTGCGATGCGGACGGGGTCTTTCATGGTGCGCTCCAATGCAGATTCTTATGGAAGGAAAACGATAATTTTAACATTCGTGGCCCATAAAAATTTTTACGTCCGGCTCTTGCAATTTCAGATCTTGGCGTTATAGTTATCTACAACACCGCTATGGAAGCGACGGTGCGGCGGCGCAACTTGAGCGGCCGCAACATTGTTTCAGGAGATAAGGCCATGAAAAGTTACAGTTTTTATAAAACGGCAACCGCTGCCGCGCTTATTGTCTGCATCGGCGGGTTTGCAGCTTCGCGTGCCAGTGCGGCCGAGACCCTTGCCGACTCGATGAACATTCTGACCCGCGCCGCGGTAGCACAAATCAAAGCAGACCAGATCCGGGACCTGCATAAACAGGCCGCCGCCGTCATCGCGGCAGCGCCACAGCCGGTCCGCCGCCATGAGGCGCGCAAGGTAGCTGCCAGCCGCTCTTCCCGGCCGACGGAACGCGCGGTGCTGGATATGTTGCGTTCAGTCACGGAGAATGCGGCCTTTAATTGGCTACCGGATATCTCGTTGTGGAGCCTGTTGCCGAACGACTTGACCCGGCCGTAAAGGCACGTGCCCATGGACCCGAACTGGAACGATAACCAACCTATATACCGACAACTCAGGGATCGGGTTGTGGCGATGATTCTGGAGGACGTGCTGGCCGAAGGCGACGCGCTCCCTTCGGTCCGCACGGTCGCCGCCGAATACCAGCTCAATCCGCTGACGGTGCTCAAGGGTTACCAGGAATTGGTGGACGAAGACCTGGTCGAGAAGCGCCGCGGCCTCGGCATGTTCGTTCGCGAAGGCGCGCGCAAGCGGCTGATGAAGGCCGAGCGCGAGCAGTTCCTGAATCGTGAGTGGCCCGAGATCGTGGCGCGCGTCGGCCGCCTCGAACTCGACTGGCAGAAACTGGCGGCGGATTTGGAAAAGGCCACAGGAGACAAGCAATGACAACGCTGGTCAGCGCACGCAATCTCGGCAAGCGCTACGGTGATACCGTCGCGCTCGACGACGTCAATTTTCAAATCGACAGCGGCGCGATCGTCGGCCTGATCGGCCCCAACGGCGCCGGCAAGACTACCGCCCTCAAGGCGATCCTCGGCCTGACGCGCTACTCCGGCGAACTCGACGTGCTCGGGCGCGACCCGCGCCGCCAGCGCACCGAGCTGATGCAGGACGTCTCGTTCGTGGCCGACGTGGCGGTGTTGCCGCGCTGGCTCAAGGTCGCGAACGTCATCGACTTCGTCGCCGCGGTGCACCCGAATTTCCGCCGGGACAAGGCCACGCAGTTTCTGGCTCGCACCAAGATCCGCCCGGACCGCAAGGTCGGCCAGCTTTCCAAAGGCATGGTCGCGCAACTGCATCTCGCGCTGGTAATGGCGATCGACGCGCGCCTGCTGGTGCTCGACGAGCCGACGCTGGGCCTCGACATCCTGTATCGCAAGCAATTCTACTCGAGCCTGCTGAACGAGTACTTCGACGAGCAGCGCACGATCATCGTGACCACGCACCAGGTCGAGGAACTGGAGCGTATTCTCACCCACCTGATGTTCATCAACGACGGTCGCATCGTGCTCGACGAGTCGATGGACGCGATCGGCGACAAGTTCGTCGAACTGCTGACCGGGGCGGAGCACGCCGATGAAGTCCGCGCTCTCGGGCCGATTCACGAACACACGGTATTCGGCAAGCACCTGTTCCTGTTCGAGGGGCAAAGCCAGGCGCGCCTCAGGGAGTTCGGCGAGCTGCACAGTCCGAGCATCGCCGATCTGTTTGTCGCCAAGATGGGGGGGAACCAGAAATGAAAACATTCATCTGGCTGGTGAGGCGCGAACTTTGGGAAAACAAAGGATTCTGGCTGGTGCCACTGGTGCTGACGGTACTGCTGGTGCTCGCTTACATCGCCGGCATCGTATATACCTGGGTGCACGGCATCCACGTCGTTATCAATGGGCATCCGGCATCCTCGCTCGCGACGCTGGCGGCTGCGCATCCGGACGATGCGCGCAAGGGACTGTTCATTTTCTACGTCGTGCTGACGTCTCTCTTTAACGTCGTGCTGATCTTCATGATGGTACGTTACCTGCTCAGCTGCCTGTACGACGACCGGCGTGACCGCAGCATCCTCTTCTGGCGTTCGCTCCCCGTGTCCGATACCGCCACGGCGCTGTCGAAGCTCACCGTGGTAATGGTGATCGCCCCGCTCGCCACATTCTCATGTTTGCTGCTGGCTCAACTGATCGGCACCGGCGCCCTCTCGGCGATCGCGACCCAGTCCGGCGTCAGCGCGACCGCGGTCGTCTGGGGAGAAAGCCATCTGGGCGGCATCTGGGCCTTCCTGATCGTCGGGTTTCTGGTGCAGTCACTGTGGTACCTGCCGTTTTACGGCTGGTGCATGATGGCGTCGGCCTGGGCGCGGCGTGCGCCATTCCTGTGGGCGGCAGTGCCGATACTGGTCGGCGGGATCGTCGAGGGCATCCTGTTCCAAACCAACTACTTCTTTACGCTGGTGGGACGGCACGCCGCGAGCATCGTGCCGGGGATCGGCGCGAATGTAAACATTGGCGCCACCGAATACGTTCATCTGGGCAACGTCGGATTCTCGATGCACACGCTCGCGGCAACGCTCGACAGTGCTAGCATGTGGATCGGCGTCGGCTTCGGCATCGTTTTCGTCGCCGCGGCCATCGCGATCCGGCGCTGGCGGGCCGAGGACTACTGAGATCGAAGAGACAGACTGTGGCCATGAATCGATTTGTCCGCTGCACGCTGCCATTGGCCGGCGCCGCTGCATTGCTGATGCTGCTTGCCGGCTGTGTCGTCGCACTGGACGGCAGCTCGCACCCCAAAACCTATACGACGGGCCAGTGGATCCAGCACCAGGCGCAACAGACCAACGCCGAGCGCGGCCTGGCGAGCCGGGTCGTCGCAGCGATCGACGACGACCCGCTGCTGAGCCAGATGGATATTGACGTCCGCGTCACCGACGGTGTCGTCACCCTGACCGGCCAGGTCTTCGACCTTGCGACATATGAGCATGCCATTCAGGTCGTCGAGAAGGTCAGCGGCGTTCAGCGGGTCGTCTCAAGAATTGAACTCGATCTTGGCGAATAGTTAAATTCGTGCGCTCGCGCAAAGATTGAGCGGCCATCCTGACGCTACGCTATCGCCGAATGGAACACACGCAGCAGGAGGCGCGTTATGGACTGGGACAGAGTCGAGGGCAACTGGAAGCAATTCAAAGGCCAGGCCCGCCAGAAATGGGGCAAGCTCACCGACGACGAGTGGGACCAGATCGCCGGCAACCGGGAGCGGCTGGCCGGCAAACTGCAGGAAAAGTACGGCTATTCGAAGGATATGGCCGACAAGCAGATCAACGAGTTTGGCCAGAGCCTTCACTGAGACCGGGCACAGGCGGGTGGCCGATCACTGTCATGTGATCGACCACCCGCTCAACTCCGCTGACCTGGCGCGTGGTAGCGAGTGCGCGCTGCCGGACGGCCTGGCTCGGCACGAATCCGCTTAGCTTCACCACCCGATCGAACGTGCGGACGTCGATCTTTTCCGCCGGCAGGTTCGCGCCGGCAAGCTGTGCGTTGACGCGCATGGTGGTCATTGCATCCTGAACATAACGATACGAACCGCCGGTGGAAGCGCAGCCGGCACTCAAGAACAACATCACTACCGCAATAGCGGCGATGAAACGGAGTTTCATCTCTATCTCCCGGTTGCGGCGCTGCCCGTGGTCCAACGACGCGTATTCAGAATCTGGTCGATTTCGACGACGAGTTCGGGGAGAGCCGGCGGTGCGTCCCCGCAACCGTAATCGTAGTGAATAACCTTGGTGCGTTTGTCGCGGGTGACGCCAATCACCACCTGCGGCTTGCCGCGCTCGGGCGCCCGGCAGCCGGTACCGCCGGGATGGTAGGCGTCGGGGATCGAGAAGAAGTCGGCTCGCACCACCGCCCGGTAGAGTGCCTGGAGTTGCTGATCGGACAGCGGGACGGTGACGGAGCCGGTGGTCGCCACGTTCTTGTCACCGGCGTACTTTATCTGGTGCGAATCGCCCTTGACCAGCACCGCGTAGGCCGTGCAACCGCCGATGCAGGGCTGGTGCTGCAGGAACACCTGAAAACCATGCAGCGCGGCCGGTGGGATGGGCTCCGGCTGCTGGTGGGCCGCCTGTCGCGGCCGCATGGCAATCCAGTACAAAGCGCCGGCCAACACGATGATGATCGCTACGCGGGCCAGCAGGAAAAACGTGTTGCGCGGCATGTGTCAGCGCCCCAGTTCAGCCTGTGCCTGGCGGCGCAGTTCACCCGCGTGTGTGCGAATCGCCGCGGCTTCGCCCGGCTCGAGCGCAACCTTGCGCCCGTTCAGCGTCTTGACGGCGCGGGTCACGCGGCCGGTGCCGTCGAACGCAATTTGCGCATCGATCTGCGCGGGATGGGGATTGACCACGTCTTCACTGCCCGCGCTACCCTGGCCGTGAAAGTAGAACAGCCCGCGCGCGTTGTAGTAGTACTTGTTGACGGCGTAGCCCTGGGTGCGCTCGCCGCCCGCCGTCTCCATGATGTAGCGCACGCGGCCGTGATCGAAATAGGCGTGATAAATCGAGGCGGTGTCCTCGCTCTGCCAGCGACCGGCAACTTCGTGAAGTCGCGGCAGCCTGGCTGTAATCGCGCTGACTTCGGCGCGTACCGATTCGGGGCCCGCCGGTTGTGGCCGCACAGGCTCGTGCGGCTGGGCGGCACAGGCGGCCAGCAGCACCACGGCTGCAATGGGGGCGATGCGGACAAATTTCATGGTTGCCATGATACCTAATCCCGCTCGCCCGGAACGAACAGCGACACCACCGCGCCGACCAGCGCGAGGAAGGCGGCGATGCCGAAGGCGAGCGCAAACGCCGGGCGATGCGGTGCCTGCGTCCCGGCGATGCTCTCCGACTTGATCAATGCTGCGGCGATTTGCGCGCCGATGCCGCCGGCGATCAGCCGCGCGAGACTGTTGAACGCCGTCGCGACGCCGGTGCTGCCGACGTCGACCGTTTGGGTAATGAATACGCCGGCCGCACCGATCGATAACCCGAAACCGGCGCCAATCACGAACAGCCAGACGGCAAACGTCGCTGCCGCCCCGTTGACCAGTGCGAGCAGCGCCGCACCGACGGCGAGCATGACGAGCCCTGCCGTGAACGGCCACTTGCCGCCGTAGCGCCGGCCCAGGATGCCGCCGCTCGGCCCGGCGACCAGCACCCCGACGCCGACCGGCAGCAGAAACAGGCCGACGTCGATCACACCGGCGCCGAAGCCGTAATGCACCTGCTTCGCGACCGCCGGTGGCAGGTGCGCCGGCGCCTGCACGAAGCGCGGCACGAGGAAAAAGGTACTGAACGCGACGTAGCCGGCGAACGCTGAGCCGATGTTCGGCAGCAGCACGCGCGGGTTGGTCAGTACGCTCACCGCGAGCAGCGGCTCGGGCGCGCGCCGCTCGTGCATCACCCAGCCGGTAAACAACGCAATCGACAATATAAAGATGCCGGCGACCGGCCAGCCGAGCAGCAGCGCTTCGGTCAGGCCCATGATCAGACAGGCGAGCGCCGCACCGAGCCACGCGACACCGCCCCAGTCGAGTTGCACCGGCGCGCGTTCCGGCGAGCGCGGCACCAGCGCCGCGACCAGCGCGGCGCCAATCACGATCAGCACGCCTTCGGCGAAAAATATATAGCGCCACGACAGTGCCCGCGTCAGTTCGCCGGCAAGCCCAAGTCCGAGGCATGCGCCGACGCCGAACGAGCCGACCAGCCAACCGATTGCAACACTCAGCTTGTCCGGCGCCTCGTCGCGCATGATCGCGAAGCTCAACGAAAACAGCGCGCCGCCCACGCCCTGGAGCGCGCGGAAGATCACCAGCGCGACGAAGTTCGGCGCAAGCCCGGCGCCGATCGCGCCGACGAAGTAGATCGCCAGCGTGACCAGCAGCATGTGCTTTTTGCCATGCAGGTCGCCGAGTTTGCCGATCAGCGGCGCGGCGACCGCGGCGACTATCAGGAAGCCGCTTTCGAGCAGTGCGCTTTGGGTGGTGCCGGAGCCGGCCATCTGGCGCTGTATGGTGGGGAGTGCCGGCAGGACAGCTGTTTCCTGGAAGGCGAAGCTGCCGGCCATAATGCCGAGGGTGGCTAGCGTCCGTTGCCACGGGGGGTGGGGTTCGGCAGACATTGAATTCCTTTTCGTTTGTGCCGCCTGCGGCGGCGATTGATCAGGTGCCGGGGGGCGGTCCGGCAGCCGGTCACTTTCCTTAAGAAAGTAACCAAAGCCACTGCTCCTGTCGCTTGGTCCGAAGCACATCCTGTGCTGCGGACTTCCCGAAGATCGGGCTGAAAAAGGGGGCCGGAACAGAACTCACGCGTCCCGATCTTCGGCTGCGCTCGATGTCGCAAGAAAAGAGGCCGGCCGTCGTGGCCGGCAAGAACGAGAAGAAAAACATCGTCATGCCTGCGAAGGCAGGCATTCAGTCAGATTAAAGCCGTTTCAGCGTTGCTGAAACGCTTAACTCATTTCACCACCGCCACTCTTCCCTTGCAAAACCGCTTGGACTACCCGCCACTTCTCCAGCTTCTGCGCACGCGTCAGCATGGCATTGGCCGGACTGGTGGACGGCAGCGTTCGGTAATCCAGCGCTTGCAGGCGCACCGGCAGGTCCGGCAGGACTATTCGCTCATACAGCGCCGCTGCGGTCTTGCCGTTAAAGAATACTGAATGAATACGCGGGCAATGCACAAACAGGCCGGCGAAGTTGTTGGCTACTACCGATTCGCGGGCGATGCTGGCGTCGAGGCTGCCGGGTCGGAAGCAGCGGCCGGCGACGTCCCAGAGGGCGATGCGGTGGCGGCGCAGCTTCGCCAGGCGCCTGCTGTACGGAAGTTCGCGCCCGGCGCCGAACAGCGTACCCATGATTGGCCAGAAGGCGTTGCGCGGGTGGGCGTAGTACTGTTGCCGGCGCAGCGACTCTACCCCCGGCATCGATCCCAGAATCAGGACGCGGGCGCGGGTGTTGGCCGAGCAGTCGAAGCTTTCGACAATCATGCCGCGCGCCTGCGGGTGTGAAAGACGGTTTCAACGAACAACATCACCTGCCACAGATTTAGGGCCGCGTAGCGCACGAGCGACAGGCCCCAGCGCCGGCGCGTGGGCCAGGTCTGCGCCCGCCACGATGCCAGCCAGCTTCGCGCCGCGGCGCGCAGATCGAGACAGCCGTCGGCGCGCGGCCGCGCGTACAGCGCCGGCACCTGCTGGAGGAAAACGTCGTTTCCGGATTTCCACGCCGCCATGATAAGCGCCATGAACCCGTACACCCGCCACGGTCCGAGCGTCTCGAAGCGGCGCGCCGAGGTCGTGAGCCGGCCAGGCAGCGTAATCCATTGTCCTTCCGCGAACACCCGCGCAGCGAAATCCTGGTCTTCCAGGAACGTCCTGCTTTCATCGAAACCACCCAGTGAGTCGAAACAGCGGCGCGACAACAGCATGCCCTGGTCGCCGTTGATCGTGCCGGGCCGGTTGAGCGCGGTCTTGGCTTCCATGTAGCGAAACAGCAGGCCATGCCGCGCCCGGTCGCGCTCGAAGCGCAGCGGGAAATGCCCGGCAATGCGGTGGTGCCCGGCGCGAGCTTGCGCAGCGGTCAACGCGCTGACAGCATCAGCAAGTAGACCGGAATCGTTGAGTTGCGTGTCGGCGTGCAGGAACAGTAGCCACTCGCCTCGGGCCATGCGCGCCGCCGCGTTCATCTGCGCACCGCGGCCATCGGCGCCCATCACGACCCGCACTGCTGCCGCCAATGTTTGCAATGACCCGTCGGTGGAGCCGCCGTCGGCGACGATGATGTCGAGCGTCACGTCGCGCTGTGCGACCAGTTGCGCCAGCAGCTGCGGCAGGCGGACCGCTTCGTTCAATGCCGGAATGCACACCGACACGATGGGCGCTTCTTCGGAATCGGACCCGTTCATGATCGATCCATTCTATCTGCTGCTGTTCACGACCGCTGCTGCCGGGATCGTGGCAGGCCGGGCTCGGAACAAGCCGGACTTCCCTGCTATAGTCCGCTGAGGAATTCGATATATCGGAGAAAGCCGTGGCGGCTATTTTCTGGGCCATCATCGTGGTCGGCGGCGCGATCATCCTCGCCTATCGGCGCGCCAGCCTGGTCACCGCGACAGCCTGGGCGGCGGCAGTCGTCATCGCCTACACGTTCGTCGGCGATTCCGGCTGGTTGAAGCTGTTCTGGTGGGCGCTGCTGATTTGTGCGGCCGCGCTGTTCAACCTCGAAGAACTGCGCCGCCGCTGGTTGACCGAGCCGCTGTTCGATGTGTTCCGCAAGGTGATGCCGGAGGTGTCGGAGACCGAGCGCGCGGCGCTCGAATCCGGCAGCGTCTGGTGGGACGGCGAGCTGTTCAGCGGCCGGCCCGACTGGGACCGGCTGCTGTCGATGCCGGTGCCGGCGGTCAGCCTCGAGGAACAGGCGTTTCTCGACGGCCCGACCGAGGAGCTGTGCGCGATGCTCGACGAGTGGCAGATCACGCACGAACTGGGCGACCTGCCGCCGGAAGTCTGGGCGTTCCTGAAGACGCGAGGCTTCTTTTCGATGATTATCGCGAAGGAATACGGCGGCCTCGATTTTTCCGCCGTTGCCGTGTCGCAGGTGCTCACCAAAATCGCCACCCGCAGCCCGACGGCGGCGTCCATCGTCTCGGTGCCCAATTCGCTCGGCCCCGCGGAATTGCTGCTGCGCTACGGCACCGAGGAACAGAAGGATCATTACCTGCCGGCGCTGGCGAAAGGCGAAGCCGTTCCCTGCTTTGCGCTCACCGCGCCGACCGCCGGGTCCGACGCCGGGGCAATCGAGGATACCGGCATCGTCTGCCGCGGCGAATGGCATGGCGAAGAAGTGCTCGGCATGCGACTCAACTGGAACAAGCGCTACATTACGCTTGCGCCGATCGCGACGATCCTCGGTCTCGCCTTCAAACTGTACGACCCGGACCACCTGATCGGCGACCGGGAGGAATACGGCATCACGTGCGCGCTGATTCCGCCCGACCTGCCAGGCGTCACGATCGGCCGGCGTCATTTCCCCCTCAATATTCCGTTCCAGAATGGCCCGACCGAAGGCCACGACGTGTTCGTGCCGGTTGATGCAATCATTGGCGGCCCGAAGATGGCCGGTCACGGCTGGCGGATGCTGACGGAGTGCCTGGCGGCGGGCCGTTCGATTTCGCTGCCGTCCAGCGCGACCGGCAGCGCCAAGCTGGCGGTCTTCGCGAGCGGCGCGTACGCCCGCATCCGCAAGCAGTTCCATCTGCCGATCGCGAAATTCGGCGGCGTCGAGGAAGTGCTCGGCCGCATGGGCGGCACATTGTATGCAATGGACGCCGTGCGGCTGATGACCGCGGGCGGCAACGATCTGGGCGAGACGCCGGCGGTGCCGTCGGCGATCTCCAAGTACCACGTCACCGAGATGGGCCGCCAGGTCGTCAACGACGCGATGGACGTGCATGGCGGCAAGGGCATTCAGCTCGGCCCGCGCAATTACCTCGCCCGCCCTTATGAAGCGCTGCCGATCGCGATCACCGTCGAAGGCGCCAACATTCTGACGCGCAGCATGATTATCTTCGGCCAGGGCGCCATTCGCAGCCATCCCTACGTGCTCAAGGAAATGGAAGCCGTGGCGGACGACGATCGCGAGCGCGGTATTGAACGCTTCGACGAGGCACTCACCGGTCATGCCGGCTTCACGCTCAGCAATGGCGCACGGGCGCTGTGGATGGGCGTGACGCATGCGCGCTTCACCGGGACGCCCGGCGACGCCGGCACACGCCGCTATTACCAGCAACTCAATCGCTACAGCGCCGCCTTCGCACTGGCAGCGGACGTGACGATGTCGATGCTCGGCGGCGGGCTGAAGAAGCGCGAGAAGATCTCCGCGCGGCTGGGCGATGCGCTGAGCTATCTCTATATCGCCTCGGCAGTGCTCAAACGTTACGAGGACCAGGGCCGCCAACGCGAGGACCTGCCGCTGGTCGAATGGGCGTGCCGCGACGCGCTGTACAAACTGCAGGAGCAGATTCACAGCCTGCTGCGCAACTTCCCCAACCGCTGGGGCGCATTGTTGCTCAGGGTGCTGATCTTCCCGACCGGGCGGACGTTCTCCGCGCCCAGCGACGCGCTCACCGCCGAGGTCGCGCAGTTGATCTCGCATCCCGGCCCGGCGCGCGACCGGTTGACCGAAGGCGTGTATGACCGCGACCGCAAGAGCCCGATCGGGTTGATGAGCGAAGCACTGACGCTCGCGGTACAGGCCGAACCGCTGGAAAAGCGGCTGCACGAAGCCGTGCGCGACGGCAAGCTCGCGCGCGGCGACGGCCGCGTACCGCTCGATCAGGCGCAAGTGGCCGGCGTGATCAATGCCGACGAAGCCGCGCTGCTCAAGCGGCTGGAAGAGCTGACCGCGGCGATCATCGCGGTCGACGATTTCGCGCCGGATGAAATCGGCCGACGGCCCGTCGTGAAGCGCGCGCGTGCAAAAGTCGCGGCGGCCGAAGCCGGTGCCGGCCTCCCCGATGGCGACGACGGCGACTGACCCGAATGGCGACAGTGATGAGTACGACCAGCTGTTCGGTGGCGACAATAGCGCCGGTCATCTATGAAGTCACACTGACGGCGGACGCCGCGATCGCGGCCGACTTCGACGCGTGGCTCGCGCGGCACGTCGAGGACATGGTGCATCTGCCCGGCTTTCTCGACGCCGACATCGAGCGCGCCGACCCGCCCGACGCCACCCACGTGATGCGCGTGGCGCGCTACCGCGTCGAGAGCCGCGCTGCACTCGAGCATTATTTCGCCGAATATGCCGCCGCGATGCGCGCCGCCGGCATCGACCGCTTCGGCGACCGCTTCAGCGCTGCGCGCCGCATCCTCGAACCGGCGGGCGACGATCCGTCGCCCGGCACCGCCATTCAGTTCTGCGGCAACTGTGAGACTCCGCTGCGCGGGCGCTACTGCCCTGTCTGCGGCCAGGACTCGTACAGCCGCGTCACCTCGATCCGCGAACTGCTGGCCGACTTCTTCGGCGAGTTTCTCAACCTGGATTCGCGCCTCGCCCGCAGCCTGCCGCCGCTGATCGGCCGGCCCGGGGTGCTGACAAAGGAATATCTGGCAGGGCGGCGCGCACGCTACATCCCGCCGCTCAAGCTGTACCTGTTCGTCAGCGTGGCATTTTTCTTTCTGCTGTCGCTCGCGTCGTTGCGGCCGGAGTGGCTCAACATACACGTAGCGCAGGACAATGGCGCGCAGGTGCATTTGTCTGTCGATGAACAGAATGGGAAGCTGGCCAAGCAACCCGCATGGGTCCAGGAGCTGGTGCGAAAGGGCATGGACGCAAAAAACGATCCGCGCGCCTTCGTCTCGACGATGATCGGCAAGCTGCCGAGCATGATGTTCCTGCTGCTGCCGCTGTTCGCGTTCTTCCTGAAGGTGCTCTACATCGGCCGCAAGCGCTATTACGTCGAGCACCTGATCTTCAGTCTGCACTATCACGCGGTCGTTTTTCTGGCGGCGCTCCTGTTCCTGGTCGCTTACGCGCTCGCCAATCAATACGGCATCGCCGCCGTGACCGGTAATGCGGGGGCGGTGTTGTGGATCTATCTGACGCTGTACCTGATCCTCGCGATGCGCAAAGTCTATGCGCAGGGTTGGATAGGGACCTTCTTCAAATGGCTGGTGCTCGCCCTCTTCTACGGCTTGTCTCTGTCCCTGGCGCTCGCGGGCACCGTAGTGTGGGCGGCGATGGCTTAACGCTGACGTCCGTCCGCCCTTCGACAAGGCTCAGCACGAGCGGAATTTTCAGAACCGCCTGATCATTGCGGCTGCATCGGCTCGACCGGCGACTCCTCTTCCTCGACGCGCGGATCGAGCTGCGCGATAACTGTCGACGTGCGCGGCATCGCGACGAATGGCACCTGCTCTTCCGGTGCGACCGGCTTGCGCCGCGGCACCACCAGCGCCGCCACGCCGAGCGCCGCCGAAATCACGGCAACGAACAGGAACAATCCCGCCGGCCCGGTGACAGCCGACACTGCCGCGGCGCCCATCGGACCAAGCGCCGCGCCGACGCCGTAGGACAAGATCAGCGCCGCGCTCGCCGGCACCAGCTCGCTGGCGTCGATATGATCGTTGGCGTGTGCCACCGACACCGGATAGGTCGTGAACGTCAGGCCGCCGAAGATAGCCGCGAACAGGAGCAGCAACGCCATTGAACTGCCGCCGACAGCCAGAATCGCCCAGCTCGCCGCCGCGACGGCCAGGCTCAACACGCCGATGACCCGCTGGCGGTCGAACCGGTCCGACACCATGCCCACCGGCCACTGCAGCGCGAGACCGCTGAGGATGGTCACGCCCATGAAGATCGCGACCTGCACCACCGCGAGCCCCTCGCGCACCGCGAACGCCGGCCCGAGCGCATAAAATGCGCCGTTGGCGAGGCCCGCGCCGATGCAGCCCCAGATGCCGAATGGCGCCCGTTTGAACAGCTTGCCCACCCGGATGCGAACGTTCTCGACCGGCTGCGGATGTACGGCGCGCGTCAGGGTGACCGGAATCAGGCTGAACGCGAACAGGATCGCCACCACGAGAAACAGCGTGGCCCCGGAATGCTCGGCGGCGCTGAGCAGGAACTGCCCGGTGCCGAGGCCGAGAAAGGTGGTCGCCATGTAGACCGAAAAGACCCGGCCGCGAATGCTGCTCTCTGCGCGTTCGTTGAGCCAGCTTTCGATCACCATGTAAAGGCCCATCATGGCGATGCCGGTACCCAGCCTGAGCAGCCCCCAGGCAAGCGCCGACAAATACAGCGAATGCAGCAGCACGATGATCGTATTCGCCGCGGCGAACGCGGCGAACGCGCGAATGTGCCCTACGCGACGCACGACGCCCGGGGCGATGAACGAGCCGAACACCAGCCCTGCATAGTAGCCGGACATCACCAGGCCGGTGATGCCACCGCCGTAGCCGGCAAGTGTCAGGCGCAGGCTGATCAGCGAGCCCAGCAGCCCGCTGCCGAGCATCAGCGCGAGCACGGCGAGAAACAGGGCGCTTAATGACCAGAGGGTGCTTCGCATGGCGCGCGATGATGAGGCGAAACGGGCGCGAAGTATAACATTCGGCATACCGTTCATCGGGCGTTTGACGCCGTTCATCTTGATGTGCTAAAAATTGCTCCAATGTGTCGAAT
>DASSTE010000023.1:0-21470 GCA_035708085.1 Gammaproteobacteria bacterium
AAGCATGCGGCGTTAAACGCCGCCGCATTGACCATCGTCCGCGCCGGTGCGCCCTACCCGCCGTTCCCGAAGTCGATCAAGAAGGATACGGACGTGCTGCGCTTCGCCTATGTGTGGCGGTTTATTGACGGGCGCCTCGCGGGCAGGAATTAAGATGACCGAACTCGTCCTGTGCGCGAGAGGTTTGAGTAAAAGAGGAGAATTTCGTGATGACGAAATCGGCTGGATTGCTTCTTCGGCGAGCTATCAACATCGCCATCGGCACAGGGTGCGCACTCATCCTGGCCGCCGGCCCCGCGGCTGTCGCGAAGGCGGATGTTTCAGCAACCACGGCGTCACCTGATCCGGCAGCGCTGGTGAATGTTTTCATCGGTACCGGGAATGGCGGCAAAGTCACAGGCAACATCGACACCTTTCCCGGCGCCGCGATGCCGTTCGGCATGCTTAGCTGGAGTCCCACGACAAAGTCGCGCCCGGCAGGCGGCGATTACTTTTATCCGGATTCGTCGATCGGCGGCTTCAGCCTGACGCACATCTCGGGACCGGGTTGTTCGGCGGCCGGCGAAGTCCCGATTCTGCCGATGGTGGGCGCGGTGGGGCAGCACCCGGACGCGGCTGCCGAACGATTCGATCATATTCATGAACAGGCGACGCCCGGCGAGTACCAGGTCACGCTCGCGCCGGGGACGCCTTCGGCAATTGACGTGAAACTGGCCGCGACCACGCGCACCGGCATCGGCGTTTTCCGGTTTCCCCCGACGCACGCGGCCAATTTCCTGTTCAAGGTTTCGGATGGCCAGACCGTCAGCCCGAGTTCGACGGTGCGCATCATCGGCAACAACGCCGTTGCGGGAGCGGAAACCTCCGGTCATTTTTGCGGTACGTCGCGTACGGCGATGTTGTATTTCGTCGCCAAATTCGATCGACCCTTTCATGCTCACGGCACGTGGGGAGAAAGTGGCCCTGAGGCCGGTCAGCGGGCGGCCACCGGTGCACACACCGGCGCCTGGGTGAGTTTCGATACGAGCCGCAACCGGACCATCAAGCTCAAGGTGGCGATTTCCTACGTAAGCATCGCCGACGCCTGGGGCAACCTGAAAGCCGAAGACAGCGGATGGAACTTCGACGCGGTGGCGAGCCGCGCCCATGACTCCTGGAATCGGCTACTCTCCCGCATCGCCGTGGCCGGCGGCACCCATGACCAGCAGGTGCAATTTTATTCGGCGCTGTATCACACGCTGCTGCACCCGAACGTCTTCTCCGACGCCAACGGCGACTACATCGGCTTCGACGACAAGGTGCACCAACTCGCTCACGGCCAGGATATTCAGTACGCCAACTTTTCCGGCTGGGATATCTATCGTTCCGAGGTGCCGCTGCTGGCGTTGCTGGTGCCGCGCCGGGTGAACGACATGGTGACCTCGCTGTTGAACGACCAGGCGCAGGGCGGATGGCTGCCGAAGTGGGGATACGACAACGATTACACGGGCGTGATGAACGGTGATGCCGCCGACCCGATCATCGCCGAAGCCTACGCCTTCGGTGCGCGAGACTTCGACACCAAGGCGGCACTGGAGGCCATGGTAGAGGGTGCGACGCAGACCTCTCAGCCGGGCACCTGGTCCGGCGTCTACATCGAGCGCCCACACCTTCGAGACTACCTGCGACTCGGCTACGTGCCGGGCAATACATCCGAGACACTGGAATACGCCACGGCCGACTTCGCGATTGCCCGGTTTGCGAAATATCTGGGCGACAGCAGGACCTACCGGAAATTCCTCGCGCATTCCGCAAACTGGTCGAACGTCTTCGATAAACAGGCGAAGTTTCGCGGCTACGCTGGCTACATGGAACCGCGCGCGGCGGACGGTACCTTCCCGTCCGGTTCGGCGTTTCAAATCCGGAAGCATTCGTACGGACAGCGGGGTTTCGAGGAAGGCAACACGATTCAGTACACGTGGATGGTGCCGCAGGATTTGCACGGCTTGATCGAGGCTATGGGAGGCGACAGCAAAGCAACAGCGCGCCTCGACATCCTCTTCAAACACCTGAATGTCGGCCCCAACAAGCCGTACTACTGGGCCGGCAACGAGCCGAGCCTCAATATGCCCTGGGTGTACGACTACAGCGGCGCGCCCTGGAAGACGCAGGCCATCGTCCATCGGCTGATCGACAAGGTGTATTCAGCCACGCCCGGTGGCGAACCCGGCAATGACGACCTGGGGGCGATGAGTTCCTGGCTCGTCTGGGCTTACCTCGGCATGTATCCGGAAACGCCCGGAGCCCCCGTTCTGGTACTCGGCGCACCGGTGTTTCCGAGGGCGACGCTGCATCTTGGGAACGGCCACCAGGTGACGATCCTGGCGCCCAACGCATCCACGCAGACCTACGTGCAGGCTCTCGAGATCAATGGCAAAACGTGGACGAAAGACTGGCTGCCGACCTCGCTGATCCTGGGTTCGACACCAGGCGATCAAGGTAGTCGTCTGTCTTTCACGATGAGCCACAGCCCGAACAAGGCGTGGGGTGCAGCGCCGGCGGATAGGCCGCCCTCTTATGCGCCGTGACAGCCATGGCGGGTTATTGATGGCGAAGATCGGACTGAAAAAGGGGGAAACAAGGAACATTGTCCGAAGCCAGGGATGGCTGAGTTATGTTCCGGCCCCTTTTTTCGCCACCAGATTCGGGAAGTCCGAAGTACAGGATGTACTTCAAGCGATACGTCGCATGGTTTTGGTGACTTTTGCCGAAACAAAAGTCACCCGGCTGCCGGGCCGGATACCGGCGCACAATCAGCCCGCCGCCGCAGGCGGCACAAAACCTACGAAGGCGCCTGACAATGCGGATCCCGTCCAGCAGCACGCGCCTGCTGGTACAGCGCCATCGCCTCCGGCATGTGCGCCTGCAAATCCTTAATGCGCGTCTTGTTCGAAGGATGATCGGACAAAAATGCGGGCGGTGAACTACCGGCTTGCGCCATGTTCTGCCAGAGCTGGATCGCCTGACGCGGATCGAAGCCCGCGCGTGCCATCAATTTCAGGCCCATGATGTCGGCCTCGGATTCCTGCGAGCGGCTGTACGGCAGGATGACACCGTACTGCGCACCCAGGCCAAGCGCCGCCAGCACCGCCTGATTGTTGCTGCCGCCTCCACCCAGCGCCGCCTGCGCCAATTCCAAACCCGCTTGCGTCGCGTAGGCCGCCGACATGCGCGCATTGGCGTGATGCGCGAGGACATGCGAGACCTCATGGCCGAGCACTGCAGCCAGTTGCGCCTGGTTACGGGCGTATTTCAACAGGCCGGTGTAGACGCCGATGTAGCCGCCAGGCAATGCCCAGGCGTTGGCTACATCCTTCTGAAACACGGTTACCTGCCAGTTGTATTTCGTCCCGGCGACGGCCGTGACGGCGTGCGCTACGCATTGCACGTAGTTGTCGACGGCGGGATTGTGATCAACAGGCGTCTGCTGCTTTTCCTGCTGGTAGGCCTGCGCGCCCATCTTGGCCATCTGGCTTTCCGGGAAAAAGCTGAGCTGCGGGTGACCGGTGGGCGAAGTCGTGCATGCGGCCAGCAGCAGCACGGCCGGCGCCAGCACTGTCCATAGTTTTTTCATGGTCCACTCCTTGTGAATTCGACTAATCGTTGTATATCTTGATGACGAGCTTGCCATTCGTGTTGATGTACCCGCGATACATGCCCGGCGTGTTGAACGGCATGACGATGTCGCCGTTGCGGTCGAGGCCGATCATGCCGCCGGTGCCCTTGCCGGCGAACTTGACCAGCTTGTCGTTGATCTCGTAGTCGGCGGCTTTCTCGAGCGACCAGCCCTTGTACTCGATCAGGTCCGAGATGTCCTTCAGCAGGTTGAGGCGAATGTAGAACTCGCCGACGCCGGTGCCGGAACCGGCGAACGTCTTGTTGTCGGCATACACGCCATCGCCGACCAGCGGTGAGTCGCCGACGCGGCCGAAGCGTTTGTTGGTGAGCCCGCCGGTCGAGGTGCCCGCGGCGAGGTTGCCGTTCTTGTCGAGTGCCGCGCAGCCGACCGTGCCGAAGGCGTTTTTCTCGGTACCGGGGATACCTTCCGGCTGGCTTTTGGTGCGGTCCTTCTTCAACTGTTTCTGCAGCGCGTCCCAGCGACGCTGCGTGAAGAAATAGCTCTGCGGCACGAGGGGAATGCCCTGCGAGATCGCGAAGTCCATCGCGCCCTCGCCAACCAGCAGCACGTGCGGCGTCTTTTCCATCACCAGCCTTGCGAGCGCGATGGGGTTAGCGACGTGCTGCACTGCCGCGACGCCGCCGGCACGCAAGTCCTTGCCGCGCATGACCGCCGCGTCCAGTTCGACTTGGCCGTTGTGCGTGAACACGGCGCCGCGACCGGCATTGAACAGCGGCGAGTTTTCCAGCACTTCGATCGCAGCGACGCAGGCGTCGAGGCTGGCCTTGCCCTGCTTCAACTGTGCGTAGCCGGTCTTGAGCGCCTTGGTCATAGTGGCGCGGTATTTTGCTTCCATCTGCGGCGTCATGTCGCCGCGCTCGATCGTGCCGGCGCCGCCGTGCATGACGATGGCGATCTTGTGGCCGCCGGACGCGGCGCTCGCGGCAACCGGCACTGCGCTCAGCAGCACGATGGGCAGGAAAAAGCGGATATTCATGGGGTGACGCTCCTGGAAAGCAACCGTCCATGGCTCTGAATTCCAGCCAATCCGTGGGCTGGAATGACGTTATTTTGATGCGGCTAGCGACTTAAAGCTTATCGCTCCCAGTCGAAGCGCGGCAAGTCGCGCAGCGTCTGCTGCAGCCCTTCGGCCCAGGCGGCGTGCACCGCCTCCCAGAACGGGTCGTTCTGGTCGAAGCGCAGCCGATGATCGATACGGAAGCTGCCCGTGCGGTACAGCACCAGGTCGATCGGTGGCCCGACTGACAGGTTGCTGCGCATGCTGGCATCCATCGACACCATCGCGCAGCGCGCCGCTATGTCGAGCGGGGTGTCCGGCCGGATGACGCGGTCGAGGATCGGCTTGCCGTACTTGGTCTCGCCGACCTGCAGGAACGGCTGCTCCTCCGAGGCGCAGATGAAATTGCCCTGCGGGTAGATCAGCAGGATGTCCGGCGACTTGCCGGCGATCTCGCCGGCGAGGATGAAGGTCGCCTCCGGATTGAAGCCGCCGCGCCGGTCGCCGTTGCCGAGATAGCTGCGCTGCAGGCGCGCACTTAATTCCCCGATGTGAGCAGCCGCCTCGAACATCGATTCGACCTTGCCGAGATGGGTGTCGGCGTCGTGCTCCAGTTCGCGCGCCAGCTCGGCGAGCACTGCCTGGGTGGTGGCGAGATTGCCGGCCGGCAGCAGTGCCAGCATGCGGTCGTCACCAGCATCGAGAATGTGCATCTTGCTGTAAACGCTGATGTCGTCCACGCCTGCGCTGGTGCGCGAGTCCGAGGTCAGCACCAGGCCTTCATTCAACTTGATGGCGACGCAATAAGTCATTCCCCGGCAATCGTCATGGATTCGATCAGGATCGAGCCGGTGCGCACATTGCCGCGCAGATCGATGTCATTGCCGGTCGCGACAATACCGCGATACATGTCGCGCAGGTTGCCGGCAATGGTGATTTCCTCGACCGGACAGGCAATCGCGCCGTTTTCGACCCAGAAGCCGACCGCGCCGCGCGAATAGTCGCCGGTAACACCGTTGACGCCCTGGCCCATCAGCTCCGTCGCGACCAGGCCGGTATCCATCTGCTTGAGCAGGTCCTCGAAGCTGTGCGCGCCGTCCGCGACGACGAGGTTGTGCACGCCGCCCGCATGGCCGGTGGTTTGGAGGCCGAGCTTGCGTGCCGCGTAGCTGTTGAGCAGGTAGTTCTGCAACACGCCGTCGGCGATCAGCTCCCGGTCGCGGGTCGCGACGCCCTCGGCGTCGAAGGCGGCGCTACCGAGCGCGCGAGGCAGGTGCGGACGCTCGCTGATGTTGATGAATTCCGGGAACACCTGCGTGTCGACCGCGCCCAGTAAAAACGATGCTTGACGATATTGCGCGCCGCCGCTGATTGCGCCCAGAAAATGGCCGATCAGCCCGCGCGCGAGTTGCGGCACGAACAGCACCGGCGCCTTGCGCGTCGACAGCCGGCGCGAACCGAGCCGCTGGACGGTTCGCTCGGCGGCGCGCCGCCCAACCGCCTCGGCCGATTCCAGCTCATCGGCGCTGACTGCGGTCGTGTACCAGTCGTCGCGCTGCATCTGCCCGTTCTCGCGCGCCAGCATCGCGCAACTGATCGTGTGCTGGGTGCGCTCCTGCGCACCAAGGAAGCCGTGGCTGTTGCCGTAAACGTGCAGGCCGCGGTGCGTGTTGACGGCCGCGCCCTCGGAATTGTGGATGCGCCGATCGAAAGCGCGTGCCGCGTTCTCGCAGGCGAGCGCGAGGTCGATCGCCTGCTCCGGTTCGAGATCCCACGGATGGCATAGGTCGAGGTGGGGCAGCTCGCCGCGCGCCATCAGCTCGGCGTCGGCCAGGCCGGCCGCGGCATCGTCTGCCGTATGGCGCGCGATGCTGCAGGCAGCCTGCACCGTGTCCTTCAGCGCCTGCGGGCTGAAGTCGGCCGAACTGGCCGAGCCCTTGCTGTGACCGAAATAAACCGTTACGCCGAAGCTGCGATCGCGCTGGTATTCGAGCGTCTCGACCTCGCCCATACGCACGTTCAGCGACAGGCCCGATTCGAGCCCGGCGCCGGCCTCGGCCTGGCTCGCGCCGCAGTCTTTGGCCTGGCGGAGCACGTCGCTAACCAACTGTTCGAGATCGGGGCGGGAATAGGTGGAGGGAATGTTGTTATTCAACGCCATAGCTCTAAACGAAAATGAGGCTTCCATTCTAACAAGACGGCAAGTCGCTAGGAGCTCGTCGCCAGGACTGAGTACCGGGAAAGAGGCATTCTTCGACTCAGTCCTAGCCACTAGCGACTAGCCACTCCTTTGTCTCCCCGGGTTCACCCGGTAGAATATTCGGATGAATAAGGACGCCAGGCCGCTCGTCGGCATCATCATGGGCTCGCAGTCGGACTGGGACACGCTCCGGCACGCGGCCGACACCCTCGCCGCACTCGGCGTGCCGCACGAAAAGCGGGTCGTCTCCGCGCACCGCACCCCCGACCTGCTGTTCGAATATGCCGAAGGCGCCGCCGCGCGGGGCATCCAGGTGATCATCGCCGGTGCCGGCGGTGCGGCGCACCTGCCGGGCATGACCGCCGCCAAGACACCGCTGCCGGTGCTCGGCGTGCCGGTCGAATCGCGTGCGCTCAAGGGCTTGGATTCACTGCTGTCGATCGCGCAAATGCCCGCCGGCGTGCCGGTCGGGACGCTCGCGATCGGCAAGGCCGGCGCGACCAACGCCGCGCTGCTCGCCGCCTCGATTCTCGGCCTCTCGCACCCGGAGATCGCCGCGGCACTAAAGCAGTATCGCGGCAAACAAACCGAACGCGTCTTGGCACAACCCGAACCGAAAGACGCCAATTCTTAACCTTTGACCCTTAACCTTTGACCCTTAACCCTTAACCCATAACCTAATTCATGCAAACCATCGGCATCATCGGCGCAGGCCAACTCGGCCGCATGATGGCGCTCGCCGGCTACCCGCTCGGCCTGCGCTTCGTATTTCTGGATAAAAGTGCCGACACCCCCGGCGGCCAGGTTGGTGACATCGTGGTAGGCGAGTTCGACGATCCGGCCAAGCTCGCGGAACTGGCCGAACGGGTCGATATACTGACCTTCGACTTCGAAAACGTTCCGGCAGGGCCGCTCGCGCCCATTGCCGAAAAGATGCCTGTATGGCCCCCGGCCGACGCGCTTGAAACCGCCCAGGACCGGCTGCTCGAAAAGCGCCTGTTCGTCGCACAGGGCCTGGCGACGCCGCAGTTCGAGCCGGTCGACACGCTCGACGAACTCAAGACAGCCGTCGACAAGATCGGCCTGCCCGCGGTGCTGAAAACGCGCCGACTGGGCTACGACGGCAAGGGGCAGCGGATGCTGCGCGAGCCCGGCGATATCGAATCCGCCTTCAACGACCTCGGCGGCGCCCCGCTGATCCTCGAGCAATTCATCGAATTCGATCGCGAAGTCTCGATCGTCGGCGTGCGCTCGACCGGCGGCGAATGCCGGTTCTACCCACTCGCCCACAACACCCACCACCACGGCATCCTGCATCACTCGATCGCACCGTACGTGGATGCGGACTTGCAGGCGAAGGCGGAAGGCCACGCGCGTACCCTGATGCAGCATTTCGGCTACGTGGGCGTACTGACGATCGAATTCTTCGTCAAGGGCGGCAACCTCATCGCCAACGAAATCGCCCCGCGCGTGCACAACTCCGGCCACTGGACCATCGAAGGCGCTGAAACCAGCCAGTTCGAAAATCATATTCGGGCGGTCGCCGACCTGCCGCTGGGCGAGACTGGGGCGATCGGCCATTCGGCGATGGTGAACTTCCTGGGCGAGATGCCGCCGCTTGACCAGGTGCTTGCGATCCCCGGCGCGCATTATCACGATTACGGCAAGAGCCCGCGGCCGGGGCGCAAGCTTGGGCACTGCACGCTGCGGGCGGACACCCGGGAAGTGCTGGACGAACGACTTCAGCAGGTTCTGGCTCAATGTATGCCAGCGTAAGTGATTGTGCCGCCTGCAGCGGCAGGCTGATTGGGCGGGGGTGTCGACCCCCTACGGCGAGTAATCGCGAGGTAAGAGCCGGCCTTCCTGGCCGGCGAAGAGTTGATTGATTCCCCTCATCCCAGCCTTCTCCCTGGGGGAGAAGGGGCAAAAGAGCGCTGACCTGCAGAACGCTTCCGAGCTTCTTAATTCTCCCTTCTTTGCCGGCCACGATGGCCGGCTTCTTCTCTCGCGACACAGAGCGCAGCCGAAGTACAGGATGTACTTCGGACCCAGCGATACGTCGCGTGGTTTTGCCTACTTTTGCCGTAACAAAAGTAGGCCGGCTGCCGGGCCGGATACCGGCACCAATTCATCAGTCGCCGCAGGCGACACAACCCAAGAGCAACTTGCCCACAACCCCCCACAACTCTATAGTGGCCCAATCGCCTGAATATCCCACACGATCGCACCAACGGACAAACCATGAGCGCAATCCCCAAGGATTTAATCAAAGAGACGACAAGGCTGTCGCAAGACGTTACCCGCCCGGTTCCCGGCTCGAAAAAAGTCTATGTCGATACCGCGAACGGTCTTCGCGTCCCCATGCGCGAAGCCGCGCAGGCGCCGACGCCCGGCATGTTCGGCGTCGCCGAGAACCCGCCGATCACGCTCTACGATACCTCCGGCCCCTATTCGGATCCGGACGCGCGCATCGACCTGACGCGGGGCCTTGCCGCGCTGCGCGACCCCTGGATTGAAGCGCGCGGCGACAGCGAGCGCCTCGCCGACCAGACCTCGGACTACGGCCGCGAACGCGCCCGCGACGAACTTCTCGCGAACCTGCGTTTCCCAAACGTCCGCCCGCCGCGCCGAGCGGTAAGCGGCGCCAACGTCAGCCAGATGCACTACGCGCGCCGCGGCATCATCACGCCGGAAATGGAATTTGTCGCGGTGCGCGAAAACGCTCGGCTGGCCGAAATGCGCGAAGCGTACGAGGAAGCCGGCCTCATGCGCCGCCATCGCGGCCAGGCCTTCGGCGCCAGGTTGCCCGACGAAGTCACACCGGAATTCGTCCGCGACGAAATCGCGCGCGGCCGCGCGATCATCCCGGCGAATATCAATCATCCCGAGCTTGAGCCCACGATCATCGGCCGCAACTTCCGCGTCAAAATCAACGCCAACATCGGCAACTCCGCCGTCACCTCGTCGATCGCCGAAGAAGTCGAGAAGATGGTCTGGGCGGCGCGCTGGGGTGCCGACACCGTCATGGATCTGTCCACCGGCAAAAACATTCACGAAACGCGCGAATGGATTATCCGCAACTCGCCGGTGCCGATCGGCACCGTGCCGATTTACCAGGCGCTGGAAAAGGTCGACGGCAAGGCCGAAGAACTGACCTGGGAGATGTACCGCGACACGCTGATCGAACAGGCCGAGCAGGGCGTCGACTACTTCACCATTCACGCCGGCGTGCTGCTGCGCTACGTGCCGTTGACCGCCGACCGCATCACCGGCATCGTCTCGCGCGGCGGCTCGATCATGGCCAAATGGTGCCTGGCGCATCACGAGGAAAGCTTCCTGTACACGCACTTCGCCGAGATCTGCGAAATCATGAAGGCCTACGACGTGTCGTTCTCGCTGGGCGACGGCCTGCGCCCCGGCTGCATCGCCGACGCTAACGACGAAGCGCAATTCGCCGAGCTCGAAACCCTCGGCGAACTGACCAAGTTCGCGTGGGAACAGGACGTGCAGGTGATGATCGAGGGCCCCGGCCACGTACCGATGCAGCTCATCAAGGAGAACATGGACAAGGAACTGGCCGACTGCTTCGAGGCACCGTTCTACACGCTCGGCCCGCTGACGACCGACATCGCGCCGGCCTACGACCACATCACCTCGGCGATCGGCGCCGCGCAGATCGGCTGGTACGGCACCGCGATGCTCTGCTATGTCACGCCCAAGGAGCACCTGGGGCTCCCCGACAAGGACGACGTGCGCGACGGCATCGTCACCTACAAGATCGCGGCGCACGCTGCCGATCTGGCCAAAGGCCATCCGGCCGCACAGGTGCGCGATAATGCTGTATCGAAGGCACGCTTTGAATTCCGCTGGGAAGACCAGTTCAACCTGAGCCTCGATCCGGAGCGGGCGCGCCAGTTCCACGACGAGACGCTGCCGAAAGATGCCCACAAGGTCGCCCACTTCTGTTCGATGTGCGGCCCGCACTTCTGCTCGATGAAAATCACGCAGGATGTGCGCGATTACGCCAAGTCGCGGAAACTGCCGGAAGATCAGGCGCTCGCCCAAGGCATGAAGGAAAAGGCCGCCGAATTTGCCGAAGAAGGCGCTGAACTGTATCGGAAAGCATAACAATTACCCACAACGAACGCGAAAAGGAGCTTCGCCATGGCTAATCCCACCCGAAACCAGATTGTCTGGGTAGATATTCCGGTGATCGATCTCGATCGGGCCATCGATTTTTATTCCGCCGTGCTGGGCGACAAGGTGGAGCGGGCCGACGCCGGCGGCGTCGAGATCGGCATCCTGCCGCACGCGGACAACAGCGCGTCGGGCTGCCTGTACGTGTCCGAGGATTACCCGCCCACGACCCACGGGCCGCTGATCTACCTGAACGTGGACGGCCGCATCGACGATGCCGAGCTCGCCGCCGACCGCCACGGCGGCAGGATGATCGAGCCGCGGGCGCAGATCGGCGAACACGGCTGGCGCGTGATTTTCATCGACCCGGAAGGCAACCGCATCGCGCTGCACTCGCAAACGGCGTAAAATACGCGTTTTCTGAGTTCAAGAGGTCAAACATGGCGGCAGCGACAGCGGCCGGGATGGACTACGCCCGGCGGATGATGGTGGAGCGCCAGATTCGCACCTGGGACGTGCTCGACCGGCACGTGCTCAACCTGCTTGAAGAACTGCCGCGCGAGCGGTTCGTGCCCGAGCTTCACCGCGGCCTCGCCTACGCCGATACTGAAATTCCGATCGGCGACGGCCAGATCATGATGGCGCCGAAGGTCGAAGGCCGCATGCTGCAGGCGCTGGACGTGCAAGCCGCCGACTCGATCCTCGAAATCGGCACCGGCAGCGGCTTTATTACCGCCTGCCTCGCGAGTCTGGGCCGCCAAGTCGTCTCCTGCGACATTCGCGATGCCTTCTTCGGCGGGGCGCGCAGCGCGCTGCATGATCTCGATCTGGACGAGAAGGTCGAACTCCTGCACCAGGATTCGGCCAACCTCAACTGGACCAATCGCCGCTTCGACGTCATCTGCGTCACCGGCTCGCTGCCGGTGCTCGACCCGAGCTTTGCCGACCACCTCGAAATCGGCGGCCGGCTGTTCGTCGTCGTCGGCCAGGCGCCGGCGATGGAAGCGCTGCTGCTGACCCGCGTGGACGAGAACGAATGGGCGCGCGAAAGCCTGTTCGAGACCGTGCTGCCGGCGCTCGACAATGCCGCGGCGCCCTCGCCTTTCCGCTTCTGATGCGCTCGATCAACGCGACCGAACTCGCCGCCCTGCTGCAGCAAAACGCCGATCTGACATTCCTCGACGTGCGCGAACCATGGGAGCACCAGATGGCGTCAGTCGCCGAGGCCAGCCTCATTCCGATGGGCGAAGTCGCCGGCCGGCTGGACGAGCTGGAGCCGGAGCGCACTACGGTGGTGATGTGCCATCACGGCAATCGCAGCGCTACCGTCGCGCGGTTCCTGGAGCAGCACGGCTTTCGCGACGTGGTGAACCTCGACGGGGGCATCGATGGCTGGTCGGAAAATGTCGATCCGGGCGTGCCGCGGTACTGACTTTTAAATGTTTGCGCTGTGGATCGCGATCGCAGCGCTGATCGCGATTGCCGCCATCGTCTGCGCCGCCCTGTTTTACCGGCAGGCGCGGCACCTCCGGCGTGAGCTGCACCGCCTCGAAGCGCGCCGCCTGCGCAGCCAGCTCAATCCGCATTTCCTGTTCAACGCACTCAACGCGGTCTCCGAACTGGGCTACCACGACCCTGGGGCCGCCGACCGCACCATTACACAGCTCGGCAACCTGCTCCGGATTTCGCTCGATACCGACAATCGCTATGAGATTTCGCTGAAGGACGAGCTGGACATCCTCCGGCGCTACCTCGACATCCAGCAGACGCTGCTGCAGAGCCGACTGCAGATTCATTTCGACGTTGCAGCTGACACACTGGCGGCCCGCGTGCCGAGCATGATCCTGCAGCCGCTGGCGGAAAACGCTGTCACCCACGGCATTACGCCGACCCGGGGCGGCTGTATCGATATCGTCGCGCGCCGCGAAGGCGAGCGGCTGGTGCTCGAAGTGCGCGACGACGGGCCCGGTCTCGCCAATGCCGGCTGCGAGCGCGTCGGCTTGGGCAACACCCGCAGCCGCCTTGCGCACCTGTACGGCAATGCGCAAGACTTCGCCCTCAAGAGCGGTGCGGATGGCTGGACCATCGCGCGCATCAGCCTCCCGTTCCACGAAGCCTGGGCCTACGATGAAGATGCGCACGCTAATTATTGACGACATGCCGCTGTCGCGGGCGCGCACGCGACGCTACCTGGAAGACGAAACCGACATCGAGATCGTCGGCGAATGCGGTGACGGCGAAGCGGCCATCGCGGCGATCGCGGAGCAGCGGCCCGACCTGATCTTTCTGGACGTGCAGATGCCCGGCATGAGCGGCTTCGAACTGCTGGAAAAGGTGCCCGCCGAGGAGCGCCCGGCGGTGGTGTTCATCACCGCATTCGACGAGTTCGCCGTGCCAGCGTTCGAAGTCCGCGCGGTGGACTACCTGCTCAAGCCCTTCGATCACGAACGGCTCAAGCAGGCGCTGGCGCGTGTACGCGAACGACTAAAGATCGGTGACAATCATAAAAAGCCGCTCAGCCGCTTCGCAGTCAAGTCGGTGGGCAAGACGGTGTTTGTCGATGTCGATGCGGTGGACTGGATCGAAACCGCCGGCAATTACCTCTGCCTGCATGCCGGCGGCAACACCCACCTCGTCCGCGAAACGATGGCGCAGGTCGAGTCGCAACTCGACCCGCAGCGCTTTGCACGCATTCACCGTTCGACCATCGTGCGCATCGACCGCATCCAGTCGATGCAGCCGCTGTTCAACGGCGACCGCTGCGTCACCCTCACCGACGGCACCCAACTCACCATGAGCCGCTCGTATCGCGACAAGGTGGATGCGATTCTGCACGCCTGAGCCCCACGACTCGTCCCTGAATCACCACGAGTCATCACACCACCGCCGCGATTCGTCACATTTTGGTTGTCGGTCGATTAGTGCCGCCTTAAATTGGCTGCGCAATCGAATTGAGGACCTGAATGGACAAGAAAGAAGCACTCGACGCGCTCCGGATCGACCGCGACGCCGAGCCACCGCAGAACGGCCGCGGCGGCCGCATCGCCGGTGCCATCTTCGCGCTCGTCGTCCTGATCGGCGGCGGCGCGGCGGCATGGGCGTTCCTCGCGCCGCACGCGATGGCGGTCGAAACTGCGCCGGTCGAAGTCACCGGCGGGGGTACGGCGAGCAGCGCCGGCAGCGTGCTGAACGCCTCCGGCTACGTGGTCGCGGAAATGTCCACGACCGTCGCCTCGCAAACCATCGGCATGATCAAGAAAGTGCTAGTCACCGAGGGCATGCATGTTCACAAGGGGCAGGTGCTGGCGTATCTCGAAGACAACGCCGCGCGCGCCACGGTCGCGACTGCCAAAAGCCAGGTGCAGTCCAACAAGGCCGCAGTCGCGCAGGCCCAGGCGAAGCTCGCGGAAGACCGGCTGACGCTCAAACGCACCCGCTCGATGGCGGAACAGCATCTGACCAGCACGGCTGATCTTGACCAGGCCGAGGCTGCCGTCAACATGGACGCGGCTGCTGTCAAGCAGGCCCAGGCCCAGGTTGCGGTCGCCGAAGCCAATCTGCAGGCCGCCCGGATCGAGCTCGGCTACACCACTATCCGCGCGCCGTTCGACGGCGTCGTCACCGAGAAATATGCCCACCCCGGCGAGATGATCTCACCGGCGGCCGTGGGCGGCTTCACCAAGACCGGCGTTTGTCAGCTCGTCGATATGAAGTCGCTCGAAATCGACGTCGATGTCAACGAAGCCTACATCCAGCGCGTCAAGGAAGGCATGCGCGTCGAGGCCGTGCTGGACGCCTACCCTGACTGGCGCATCCCGGCGCACGTGATCAACGTGGTGCCAACCGCCAACAAGGAAAAGGCGACCGTCGAGGTACGCATCGCTTTCGACCATCTCGACCCGCGCCTCGTACCGCAGATGGGCGTGCAGGTCTGGTTTTACGACAAGGCGCCGAAGAAGGCCGAGCACACGCCGGTCGCGCTACTGGTGCCGTCAAAAGCCGTCCATGGCGGCGGCACCGACCGCTACGTGTTCCTGCTCGCCGACGGCCGCGCCGAGCGCCGCGCCGTCACCGTCGGGCCGGAGCAGAATGGCAAAGTCACTGTACTGTCGGGCCTGTCCGGCGGCCAGCATGTCATCGTCTCATCGCCGAAGCCGCTGCACGACGGCGACGCCGTCGAAGCCAAAAAGATATAGCTGCAAAAGGAGATAGCCAATGTCCGCCACCGAAGCAACCGTTACGAATGAAACCACCACCGCCGCAACTGCGTTGGTCCAACTGAAAGATGTCGTCAAGACGTACCAGCGCGGGTCGGAAACCGTGCAGGTGCTGCAAAAACTCAGCCTCGACGTGCCGCGCGGCGATTTTCTCGCGCTGATGGGTCCGTCCGGCTCCGGCAAGACCACGTTGATGAACCTGCTTGGTGGCCTCGACAAGCCGACCTCGGGGCAGGTCATCATCGACGACCAGCCGATTCACCAGCTTTCCGACAGCGCGCTGGCGAAATGGCGGGCCAGGCATGTCGGCTTTGTCTTCCAGCTTTACCACCTGCTGCCGGTGCTGAACGCCGAGCGCAACATCGAGCTGCCGCTGCTGCTGACCAAGCTGTCGCACAGCGAGCGCAAAAAGCGCGTCGCCGCGGCGCTGTCACTGGTCGGCCTGCAAGATCGGGGTAAGCACAAGCCGGCCGAACTGTCCGGCGGTCAGGAGCAGCGGGTCGGCATCGCCCGCGCAATCGTCACCGACCCGACCATCCTGCTGTGCGACGAGCCGACCGGCGACCTCGACCGTAAGGCCGGCGACGAAATCCTCGAGCTGTTGCAGGTGCTGAACACCGAGCACGGCAAAACGATCGTGATGGTGACGCATGATCCGCACGCCGCCGCCTGCGCCAAGCGCACGCTGTTCATGAACAAGGGCGTGCTGAGCGAAGAGCCGGAAGCCTGATCATGTTCGCACTCGTCTGGACCAACTTCACACGCAAAAAAGGCCGGCTCGCGCTGACGCTGCTGTCAGTGCTGATCGCCTTCCTGCTGTTCGGCATGCTGATGGCGGCGCGGCAGGTGTTCAACCCGCAGCTCAGCAAAAGCGAGCAGTCGCAACTGCAGACCGTCAACAAGGTGAGCCGCGGCGCGCCCTTGCCTGTCGCCTATGCCCCGCGAATTCGTCAAGTACCGGGCGTCAAGGCGGTTGCCTACACTACGATCGCTCTGGGCTGGTATCAAAAGCGCGAAAACGCATTCGCGGTACTCGCCGTACCGCCCGCTGACTTCTTCGACGCGTTCCCGACGATCGTCGTCAAGCCGGACCAGAAGCAGACCTGGCTCAAGGATCGCGTGGGCGCCCTCGTCACGCCGGCACTGCTGAAATCGAATGCGTGGAAAATCGGCCAGCAGGTACCTGTGATGTCCACCCTGCAGAAAAAGGACGGCAACTCGACCTGGGACGTCACCATCGACGGCGTGGTCACGAATTCGGAGCATCCGGACGCCAAGGTCAAGCAGATGATGGTGCATTACGACTACATCAATACGGGGCGCGCCAGCAATCAGGATACGGCGGCAGTGTTTTTTGAGGTGCCGGACGATCCGGCGAAGGCGACGGCAGTTGCGCTGGCGATTGACAAGACGTTCGAAAACGCATCGCCGCAGACCAGCACATCAACCCTCAAGTCGGTGGTCCATAACGCCATCCGACAGGCTGGGGACATCGGCGGCATCATTACCGATGTCGCCATCGCGGTATTTTTCTCGATGCTGCTGGTCGTCGGCGCAATCATGTTTCAGTCTGCACGTGAGCGGCATGGCGAATTCGCCGCGCTGCGCGCACTGGGCTTCACCCGCGGCTCGATATTGCGCATGGTCATCGGCGAATCGCTATTGACTTGCCTGATCGGCGGGCTGATCGGCATCGGCATCGCCGCTGGGCTCATCGCGATTTTGCCAAACGCGCTCGGCAACTTTCCGTCCTCGATGACCCTCACCGGCGTCGCCGTGCTGATCGCCGTCGGCCTGATGATCGCTTTCGGACTGATTGCAGCGGCCGCGCCCGCCGGTCAACTCTGGCGGCTGTCGATTCGCGAAGCGCTCGGGAGGACGTAACATGTTGAGCCAGACTTTTACCCTGTTCAAACTGAACCTGCGCAATGCGCTCGGCCGGCCGCTTTTACCGCTGATCGTCATCATCGGCTTCTTCGCGGTGGTGCTGGTACTGGTGTCAGTACTGTCAATTGGACAAGGCCTCGGCCGCACCTTCAGCCGCGCGGATGCGACGAATGTCGCAATGATCATGTCGAACGGGGCATTCACCGAATCGCGCAGCAATTTGACTGAAGATGCGGTGCACGCCATCGCGTCGGAACCGGGCATCGCGCAAGGCGTCAACGGACCGCTGGTGTCGCCGGAAGCCTTGACCACCGTGATCGTGCCCAAGCGCGGCAGCGGCATCGACAGCAACGTCGTGCTGCGCGGTGTCACCGCTGATGCCTTCAAGGTGCACAACAAGGTTCACATCATCGCGGGGCGCCGCTTCAAGACCGGCGTCAATGAAGTCATCGTTGGCCGGCAAGCCGTTAACGAGTACCAGAACCTGAACATCGGCGACAGGGTACACATCGGCAAGGGCGACTGGAAGGTTGTCGGCATCTTCGCCGCCGGCGGCAACCTCCGCGAATCCGAAATCTGGTCGGACGCGCGCCGCGTGCAGGACGCGATGCACATGGGCAATGCCTACTCCGACGCCTGGGCGCAACTGACCTCGCCGGCCGCGTTCAAGCAATTCAAGACCAAGGTGGAGAAGGATCCGCGCCTGAACGTGCAGGCGAAGACGGAAAAGGACTATTACGACAACCTTGCCCAAGGCGCGACCGGTATCGTTGCGGTCGTCGGCTACGCGATCGGCATCCTGATGGCGCTGGGCGCGATTATCGGCGCGATCAACCTGCTTTATACCAACCTCGCCGCCCGCCTCGGCGAGATGGCCACACTGCGTGCCGTCGGCTATCGGCGCGGACCGGTGCTCGCGTCGACGCTGCTGGAAGCGCTGACCTTCGCGCTGATCGGCGGCATCCTCGGTGGCGGTATCGCGTACGCGGTATTCGACGGCTATCAGGCCGGCACGCTCGCCGGCGGCTTGCAGCAGGTCGCGTTCCAGTTCGCGGTGACGCCCGGACTTTTGATCGGTGGCATCGTCTTTGCACTTATCATGGGCTTTATCGGCGGCCTGTTCCCGGCGATTCGCGCAGCGCGGCTGCCGATTACGAAGGCGCTGCGGGAGGCGTAGCCGGATGAAGTTCCTGCCCCTCGTCTGGCGCAACCTGATGCGCAAAAAGACTCGCACGGTGTTCACGCTGCTCGCAGTACTGTGCACGTTTTTGCTGTTCGGGTTCCTGATGGCGGTGCGCCAGGGCTTCGTGACCGGCGCGCGACTACCGGGGGCGGACGTGATATTCACGATCGCGAAGTCCGGCGGCAATCAGGGGATGCCGCAAAGTTACGGCGATCGAATCGCGGCCGTCGCCGGGGTGGCCGATGTCATGCGCATCGGCGGCGGCGGATTCTATTTCCAGACCCGGAAGAACAGCATCGGCGTCGGCGCAGTGGAGTCCAAGGGTCTGTTTCGGATGTTCCCGGAACTCAATGTGCCGCACGAGCAGCGCGAGACATGGATGCATGATCGCATCGGCGCAATCGTCCGTGACGACATCGCCAAGCGGTTTGGCTGGAACGTCGGCGACCACGTACCGTTATTGTCCTACGAACATCCGGGCAAGACGCTGGAAGTGAATATCGACGGGATCCAGGACACCCACACCGGCAGTATTCACGTCGGCTTCGGCCAGATCTACGTTCATTTCGATTATTTGAGCACCTGGACCGGTGATGATTCGGTCGGCGCGTTCGTCGAACGCGCGGCCAATCCGGCGCAGACTTCCGCGGTCGCGCAACGCATTAACGCCGTGCTCGCGAATTCAACCGTGCCGTCGAAGTCGGTGCCGATGCAGGCGATGGTACAAAGCGCCATTTCGCGCTTCGGGGACATCGGCGCCATCGCGATTGCCATTGCGATCGCAGCCCTGATCGGCATGCTGATCGTCACCGCCAACACGATGGCGCAAAGCGTGCGCGAACGGGTAGCGGAACTCGCGGCCATGCGGGCGCTGGGCTTTACGCGCCTGCAACTGATCTGGCTGGTGCTCGGAGAATCGCTTTGCCTCACCGCCGTCGGCGGGCTGATCGGGCTCGGCCTGGCGTGGCTTACGACAGTGCTGCTCGGCCCTGCGTTCTCCAAGACGGTTCCCGGGCTCTACTTCTCGCCGGTCGTCATAGCAGTCGGCGTCGGGTTGATTGTGCTGCTGAGCCTGATTGCGGCGCTGTCGCCAAGCGTACGCGCGGTACGTCTTCAGGTCGGATCCGCGCTGGGGGTCCGATGATGCAAAGTCTGAAGATCATCATGCTCAATCTGCGCAACCTCGGCTCGCGTAAGAGTGTTGCAAGTGGCGCCGTACTCGGATTCGCGGCAGTCGTCGCGGTACTGGTCGCGGCACTGTCGATCAGCGCGGGCTTTCGCGCCGCCTTCGGCGCAACCGGCGCCGACGATGTCGCCGTCGTCCTGAGTGGCAAGGCCGATACCGAGGCCACCAGCACGTTGAGCGCGGACGACATCCACGCGATCGCATCGCTGCCGGGCGTAGCGCATACGCCGAATGGTCCGCTTGCCGCGCCGGAAATGGTCGGCACGCTGGACGTGAACTACAAGCAATCGGGCAAGGACGCGAGCATTGTCTTTCGCGGCGTCACGCCGAACGCGCGCCGGCTCCGTCCGGCCGTCACGCTGGTAAAGGGACGCTGGTTCAAGTCGGGATTGAACGAAATCGTCGTCGGCACGGCGGCGACCGCGCGGTTCAAAAATCTGGCTGTCGGCAACAGCATCACGTACCGCGGCAAGCAGTGGCAGGTCGTCGGTATCTTTTCCGCCGGCCATAGTGTCTTCGGCAGCGAAGCCTGGACCGACGTGCAGGTCCTGCAAGACGCGCACAAGCGGCCCAATCTGTACTCCGCCGATTTTGTGAAGCTGACGTCACCGGCCGCCTTCGCGGCTTTCAAGCAGGCGGCCACGCATGATCCCCGGCTCGACGTTACCGTGAAACGGGCGCGCGACTACTACGCGCAACAAGCCCGCGGCCTGAGCGAGTTCATTGCCGTGGCCGGCGCGATTATTGCCGGCGTCATGGGCATCGCCGCAATCTTCGGCGCGCTGAACACCATGTACACAATGGTGTCCGTCCGTGGGCGCGAAATCGCGACGCTGCGCGCGCTCGGCTTCGGTCGTCTGCCGGTGCTGCTGTCGGTTGTCGTCGAGGCGCTGGTACTGGGCCTCCTCGGCGGCGTACTCGGCGGCGTGATCGCCTGGCTGCTGTTCAATGGCTATCAGGCCAGTACATTCAATACCTCGAACGCCGGCCAAGTCGCCTTCGCGTTTGCGGTGACGCCGGCCGCAATCGGCACCGGCATCGGCTTCGCGCTGATCCTCGGCCTGATCGGGGGTTTCTTCCCGGCCATCCGCGCCGCACGATTACCGGTGGCGACGGCGCTGCGGGAGACGTAATTCGCTGCTGTGCTACAATTTATTACAGGTTATTCAAGAGGAATTCGGGATGCGTGAAAACATCTCCATCAGCTTGCCGGAAGACCTGAAAGCGGAACTGGACAGGGTGAGCAGCCTTGAAGGCGTGTCACGCAGCGACTTGCTCCGGGAAGCGCTGAAGGAATACTTGTTCGTCAAGGAGTTCCGGGCGCTTCGTACTCGCATGGTCGCACAGGCACAAGTCAATGGCATCTTCACGGACGAAGACGTGTTTAATCGAACCTCGTGAGGCTCGTTTTCGACACCAATGTCCTGATCGCGGCCTTCATTTCGCACGGGCAGTGCAGCGACATTCTGGAACATTGTGCGCGACGGCATGTGCTGGTGAGTTCAGAGTTTGTGCTGATGGAGTTTGAAGCGAAGTTGTTGGAGAAATTCCATATCGAGCCCACCGATGTACACGCGGCCCGTGTCTTGCTGGCATCACGCATGGAAATTGTCCAGCCGGCCGCACTTGCCGAACCGGTATGCCGTGACCCGGACGACGATTGGATTTTAGCGACGGCGCTCGAAGGAAGATGCGACTGCATCATCACCGGCGACAAGGACCTGCTGACGCTGAACGCGTATGGCCGCGTGCGCATCCTGGGCCCGGGCGAATTTTGGCAGTACGAACTGACGAACGATTCATGAACATGGCACGCGCGCATCGCCCGAACTTTGTGCGCCGAAAATTGACCAATTAACGGCCGCTTGAGGCCAGAATACAGGGGCTGATAATGCTGAAAATCCTGCTTGCCGCAGTCGTCGGTGTCGCCGGCATCGTCTCCGCCGCGCACGCGGCCGACCTGGTCGATGTCTATCGGCTCGCG
>DASSTE010000024.1:0-14951 GCA_035708085.1 Gammaproteobacteria bacterium
AGCGGCGCGAACTCAATCTGCGCGAGGCCGGATTTGAGGTTGTCGGCGAGCCAGCCGCGAATGTCGCGGGCGTCGAACAGGTTGCCGAGGCCGGCGGCGAAGGCGGCGCCGGAGGTGGAGACTTTGTGCAGGTTGCCGTCACGTTTCAGCCAGACGGCGCCGTGGCGCACGAAGTCGAGGGCGCTGAGCTTGGTGCTGACGGCTTCGCGGGTCAGGAAGTTTTCTTCGACGAAACGCGCCAGGGCTTCGCCGATTGCGTCTTTGCGCCGCACCAGGATTGCGGTGTGTGGTATCGGTAGGCCGAGCGGGTGGCGGAACAAGGCAGTGACGGCGAACCAGTCGGCCAGGCCGCCGACCAGCGCCGCTTCAGTGAAAGCCTGCACAAAACGCAGCCAGGGCGCGCTTGGCTCGAACTCCAGGCTGACGGCGAAGATGGCCGCCATGAATGCAAGCAGGCCCGTGGCGGCGAGTTTGGTCTGGCGTAGTCGGGTGAGCTTGTCGTTGGACTCGGACGTCATGCGCGGATTCCATCCCTCTCCCTCAGGGACTACTGATGATACGCCGCACTCAACTCATGTACCGCATCGATCATCACGCCGGCGTGCTCGGGCAGCACGTCGGGAGTGATGCCGTGGCCGAGGTTGAACACGTGCCCGCTGCCGGAGCCGTAGCTTTCCAGTATCCGCGCGACCTCTTTGCGAATCGATGCCGGCGAGGCGTAGAGTGCCGCCGGATCGAGATTGCCCTGCAGCGCGACACGATCGCCCACGCGTGTGCGCGCGGTGTCGAGTTCGCAAGTCCAATCGAGACCTAGGGCGTCCGCCCCGGAGTCGGCCATCGCTTCAAGGTACTGGCCGCCGCCCTTGGTGAACAGGATGCGCGGTACAGTGCGGCCGTCGTGCTCGCGCGTCAGCCCATCGCAGATCTGGTGCATGTAGGCCAGCGAGAACTCGCGATAAGCAGGCGCGGTCAGCGCGCCGCCCCAGGTGTCGAAAATCATCACGGCCTGCACGCCGGCGGCGATCTGGGCGTTGAGGTATACCGTGACTGCACGCGCTAGCACGTCGAGCAGCCGATGCAGCTGCGCCGGCTCGTCGTAGAGCAGCGCCTTCGCCCGCGAGAAGTGTTTGCTGCCGCCGCCTTCGATCATGTAGGTCGCGAGCGTCCATGGACTGCCGGCGAAGCCGATCAGCGGCGCGCGGCCATCCAGTTCGCGCCGGATCAGGCGGATTGCATCCATCACGTAGCGCAGTTCCGTTTCCGGGTCCGGCACGGCCAGGCAGTCGATCGTCGCACTGCCGCCGAGTGGGTTCGAAAAACGTGGCCCCTCGCCGCCGACAACTTCGAGGCCGAGGCCCATCGCGTCGGGGATGGTCAGGATGTCGGAAAACAGAATCGCGGCGTCGAGGTCGAAGCGTTCCAGCGGCTGCAGCGTGACTTCGCAAGCCAGTTCCGGTGTCTGCATCAGGTTGACGAAGCTGCCGGCGCGTTCTCGCGTGGCGCGGTATTCGGGCAGATAGCGGCCGGCCTGGCGCATCATCCAGACCGGGGTTCGTTCAACGGGTTGGCGCAACAGCGCGCGCAGCAGGCGGTCGTTTTTTAGTTCTTGAGACATGCTTTCAGAAAGTGTGACGGACTTCAAAAGTCTATCACGCGTCCGGCGGCCCCTCGATAAGCATCCGCCCCAGTGCGTCGCGGTCGAAATCGGCCGTGGTTTCGGCGTTGCCGATGCCGTGCGGCAGCACCAGCCGCAGCCGCCCGCCGCGCACCTTCTTGTCGCCCGCCATCAATTCCAGAATGCGCTCCGCCTGCAGTTCTGCGGGCGCCCAAGTCGGCAATCCCGCCCGGATCAGCCAATCGCGCAGGCGCGTAACGTCGCGGCGTTCCATCAAGCCGAGGCGGGCGGCGAAATCGGCGGCCATGACCATGCCGGCGGCCACGGCCTCGCCGTGCCGCCAGTGGCCGTGACCGAGGCCGGTTTCGATCGCATGGCCGAACGTGTGGCCGAGGTTCAGCAGCGCGCGCCGACCGTGCTCATGCTCGTCCGCCGCGACGATGGCCGCCTTGATCGCGCAACTGCGGCCGACGGCGTGAGCGAGTGCCGCCTGATCCTGCTCAAGCAGCGCGTCCAGATGAGTCTCGAGCCAGGCAAAGAATTCGGCGTCGGCAATGACGCCGTATTTGATGATCTCGGCAAGCCCCGCGCGATATTCGGCCGCCGGCAGGGTGGCGAGGGTGCCGATGTCGGCGATGACCGCCGCCGGCTGGTGGAACGCGCCGATCATGTTCTTGCCGAGCGGGTGGTTGACGCCGGTCTTGCCGCCGACCGCGGAATCCACCTGCGCGATCAGTGTCGTCGGCACCTGAAGGTAATCGATCCCGCGCTGGTAGCAGGCCGCGGCGAAACCGGCAATGTCGCCCACCACGCCGCCGCCGAGCGCGATCAGCAGGTCGTCGCGCGCCAGCCGCGCATCCATCAGCCGATTCCAGACCCGCCCGGCCGTTGCGAGTGTTTTGTGCGCCTCTCCGGCGGGCAGAACACAGGGCTCGATTGCGTCGCCGAGCGTTTCGGTAAGCCGGTCGAGGTAGTAACCAGCGACGATGTCGTCGGTGACGATCAGAACGCGTCGGCTACCGACGGCCTCCTGCCAGCGCGCCCCGTCATTCAGCAGACCGGCGCCGATTGCGATCGAATAACTGCGCGCGCCAAGCGGCACCATGACTGTCTGCACGACGTGATTCCGTAACCGAAAGCGCCAATGATACAGGAGGCCGCGATGGCTTCAGGTTAGCTGCCTCTGCAACTCGCGAGCCGCCTCCCGCGGCGTTTGATCGTCCGTTGAGAGGGTAATGTCCGCGAGCGCCTCGTACAGCCGTTCGCGCTCCGCATTGATCTGGATCAGCCTTGCGCGCGGATCGCCCTGTGCCAGCAGCGGACGCTTGCGCGAATGGGAAGTACGCTCCAGTTGTGCATCGAGGCTGGCCGTCAGTCGAATGACGGTGCCGGCCGCCGCGAGGCGTTCGCGATTGACGGGTTCGAGAACGATCCCCCCGCCGGTGGAAAGTACAAGATTGTCGCGCGCCAGCAGCTCTTCGAGCATCGCCGTTTCGCGACGGCGAAATCCCGCTTCACCTTCCTTCTCGAAAATGAAGCCGATGTCGACGCCGGTACGCGTTTCGATTTCCGCATCCGTATCGGCGAAATCCAGGTCGAGCAGCCGCGCCAGCTCGCGCCCGACGGCCGTCTTGCCGACGCCCATCGGGCCGATAAGGATGACGCGGCGCGAATTAACGCTGCTCACGCCCTTATTCTTCGAAGCTTGTCCGGTCCAGTTGTGCGTCGGACGAGATAATCTTCGGCGTCACGAAAATCAGCAGTTCCTTTTTGTTGTTGGTCGTGCTGGTGTTGCGGAACAGGAAGCCGAGCAGCGGAATATCGCCCAGCAGCGGCACCTTGTGGACGCTCTGGGTGCGACTGGTTTCATAGATGCCGCCGAGGACGACGGTGTCGCCGTTATCGACCAGTACCTGCGTCTTGACCTCGCGCGTGTCGATGCTCGGGACCGTGCCGCCGGTCGCGCTCGGAACGGTGGCGCCGACGCTGTCCTTGCTGACGTCGAGATCCATGATGATCTTGTTGTCGGGCGTGATCTGCGGCGTCACCTGAAGCTTCAGCACCGCGTTCTTGAACTGGGTGTTGGTCGCGCCGCTCGAGGAGGCCTGCTGATACGGAATTTGAACACCCTGTTGAATCAATGCCTCCTGCTGATTGGCCGTAATGACATGCGGTCTCGAAATGACCTCGCCGTGGCCTTCCGCCTGCAGAGCCGAAAGCTCAAGGTCGAGCAGGTAATTGCCGCTCAAAATCGATACAGCCAATTGACCTACCGGACTGGACGCCGGCGCGTTGACGGCAAGGCGGCTGTCGAGCGGTGCCAGCGCGCCGGTCGGCGGGCTGACGCCGGAAGCGGCGATCGAATCGGCGGCTTCCGCGCTGCCGCTGACGGCGATCAGGCCGCTGTCGGTCGGATGCGTGGCGGTTTCGCCGAGGCGCACGCCGAGTTCGCGCGTAAAGTCGCTGTTGACGATGACGATGCGCGATTCGATCAGCACCTGCCGCACCGGCACGTCGAGTTTATGCACCAGCTCACGGATGTTGTCGAGCCGATCCGCCGTATCCTGCACCAGCAGCGTATTGGTGCGCGCATCGACGGTGACGCTGCCGCGTTTCGAGAGCAGCGAGTTCTGCTGCGACTTGATCAGCTTGGCAAGATCGGCGGCCTTGGCATAATTGACCTGAATGAATGCCGATTCAAGCGGTAGCAGTTGCTGGATCTGCTGCTTCGCCTGAAGCTGCTGCTGCTCGCGCTGGGCGATTTCCTTGGCCGGTGCGACGACGATCACATTGCCGTGCTTGCGCATTGCAAGACCTTTGCTCTTCAGGATAATGTCGAGCGCCTGGTCCCACGGCACGTTCTGCAGCCGCAGCGTGATGTTGCCATTGACGCTGTCGCTGACGACCATGTTGAGGCCGGTGAAGTCGGCGAGAATCTGCAGCACGGCGCGCACCGAAATGTCCTGGAAGTTCAGCGTCAGGCGCTTGCCCGTATATTGTTTCTTCTGCGCACGCGCCTGTTGGGCTTCGGTAACCGGCTTGATTTCAATCGCCAGCAGATCGTCGGACTGGTACGCGAGTTGCTGGTACTGGCCGTGCGTGTGAATCACCAGGCGCGTGTTGTCGCCGCGCTTGAGGGCATCGATTGCGGTGACGGGCGTGGCGAAATCGCGCACATCGAGACGCTGCATCAGCTTTTTCGGCAGCGTGGCGTTCTTGAGGTCGACCACGACCTTGTCGCCCTGTTTCTGAACGTTCGCCTCGGTGTGCGGGTCGCTCAGCGTCACCAGCACGCGCCCCGCACCGTCTTCGCCGCGGCGGAAGTCGATCTTGCGGACTTTCGATTGCGCCGACGCAGTCGTTGTCGTCGTTTTGCTGCCGCTGCTCTTCGGCCCGAAAGCGGAGGCGGTCTGCGCGGCGCCCTTGCCAACCGTGATGTAGACGTGACGGCCGTCGGTGCGCGTGCTGTAGGGCACCGGGTAGTTCAGGTCCAGAACCACGCGTGTGCGACCGCCGGCGGAGGCGGTCTCGATTTCGCGCAGCGCGCCGACGTCGACCGACTGGTGCATGCTGCTGAGCGCGGGCGTCGTGCCGGGCAGGTCGATCGCGATGCGCGCCGGCTTGTCGATGCTGAACGAGCGCGGCGCGGGCGCCGGGTTGGCCAGCGTCAGGTCGATCTGCACGCGGTTACCGCCGAGAGGCGTCGCCTGGATCGACTGCAGTTGATTCTGACTTGCCATCGCGGCGCCGGCCCACAGTGCCAGCGGCGCGACCAGGACCGCGATCCGGAGTGACTTGTTCATGGCTTACCTGCTTTCGAGTTATCTGTCGCGAGCGCGACGTGCGTCAGCCGCTTCACGTAGCCGCCGAGCCCGTCCGGCACGATTTCGCGAAGCGTGAGCCCGTCCGGCCCGACCTTCACGATGCGGCCGTCATTCTGCCCCATGTAGTTGCCGCGACTGACCCGGTGGACCAGGCCGTTGCTGTCGCGAATCAGTGCGTAGCGCGTGCCGCCCATCTTGATGGTGCCCACCATCGTCAGGCTGTCGAGCGGAAACTGTTCAAGGTATTCCTTGTTGCGGTTCGCATCCGGCCGCACGCTGCTCGCTTCCGGCTGATCGACCTGCGGCTGGAACGGCGAGCGCAGGTTCTGGTCGGCATAGGTGTAGCTTTCGTACGGCTTGATTTGCGGGATCGGCTGCACCGGCGGCGCCGGCCGCGCCTGCACCTTTTGTACGAACCGGTGCAGGTCGCTCATGTCATGGCCGCAGCCGGCGAGCGCCGCGGCTGTCAGCAGCAGGCCGGCGCGCGGCAACATCCGGATGGCTCCGCGCCGCGTCATTTCTTGCCACCTTGCTCGAGGTAACGGTAAATCTTGGCCGTCACGTCCATGGTCAGATCATCCGAAGATTTCGCGTCGTTGCCGGCCGGCTTGATGCTGATGTCGTGCAACGTCACGATACGCGGCAGCGCGGCGACATCCGAAACGAATTTGGCAAGTTGATGAAAGCCGCCGGTGACGACCATGCGGATCGGCTTCTCGGCGTAGAAATCCTTCTTGTTCTCGGCCTGCGGCTGGAACAGCTTTTGCTGCAGACCGTCCACTTGCGCGGTCTGCGAAATGTCGCGCAGCAGGCTGTCGACTTCCGTTTTGCTGGGTAGCTGGCGCAGCAGCGCACCGAAGCTGTCCTGCATATCCTTCAGCTGCTTTTTCAGCGCGCCGAGATTGGATGCCCTGGCGGCCTTGGTCTCGAACTGCTGCTTGAGCGTCGTCTCTTGCTGGCGCGCCGCGTGCAACTGGTCGTACTTGTCGCGAATCAGGAACCAGTAGCCCGCGGCGACGATGACGACGAAGATCAGCGCAATCAGCGTGGCCTTGCCGGCGAGTGGCCAGTTGCCGGCCTCGCGGAAGTCGAGATCGTTAAGCGATTGCAGGTCGAAATTGGCGAGGTCCAGGTTCAGGTTCATGAGCTTGTCTTCTTGGTCGGACCGGTGATCTGCGCCGTCAACGTGAAGTGCTTCCGGTGCAGGCCGTCCTTGTTGTCGGCCTTGATCACCGTCAGGTTCGGGTCAGCGAGCCATTTCGAACCGGCGATATTGCGCATGTAGGTCGAAATCCGTGCGCTGGATTGCGCGATGCCGTCGAGATGCAGCGTGCCGGCCTTCTCGCTGACGCTGGTCAGGTAGACGCCGTCGGGCAGTGTACGCACGAGCTGGTCGAACAGGTGCACGACCTGCGGGCGCGACTGCTGCAGCTTTTCGATGATGCGCATGCGTGCGAGCAGTTCCTTGCGCGTCTTTTTGAGGTCCTTGATCGCCGCGATGCGCTTGTCGACGCTCGCGATTTCCGTTTTCAGATACTGGTTGCGCTGGTTCTGGTAATCGATGTTGCCGTTCATCGTGTGCAGCCAGTAGCCGACCACCAGCACGGCCAGCACGGCGATGCCGGCCGCGGCGTTGTTGAACTGCTGCTGGCGCCGCTTGCGACGCTCTTCGCGCCAGGGCAGGAGATTGATGCGCGGCATTTTTTAGCGCCCCTTGTCGAAAGCTCGTAAGGCCAACCCGCAGGCGACCACCAGCGACGGCCCCACGCCCTCGGTCATCTGTGCCCGCGCCCGTGACGACAGCGCCATCTGCGCAGTCGGGTCGCCGATGACCGTGGGCGTGTTGAGGCGCTCGCCGATGCGTTCGGCGGCGCCCGGCAACGCGGCGCAACCGCCGCTGATCAGAATCTGGGACAGGTTGTCGCCGGTGTTGGTCGATGTCAGGTAGAACTGCATCGAGCGGCTGACCTGTTGCGCCATGTCGTTGATGAAGGGGGCCAGGATCTCGCGCTCGTAGGAGCCGGGCAGGCCGCCGACTTTCTTTGCGCGGCCGGCTTCCTCGAAGGACAGCCCGTAGTGGCGCATGATTTCCTCGGTCAACTGGCGACCGCCGAAAGCGAGTTCGCGCGTATAGACGACCTTGCGGTCTTCCAGCACGCTGAAGGTGGTTGACGTTGCGCCGAAGTCCACCAGCGCAACCGTCTGCTCGCGGCCTTCGTCCGGCATCTGGTAGGCCATCAGTTCGCAGGCGGTTTCCGCCGCGTAGGCTTCGGTGTCGACCACGCGCGCGGTGAGACCGGCCAGATCGAGCACGGCCTGGCGCTGTTCGACATTTTCCGAACGGGTCGCCACCAGCAAGACGTCGACCATGTCCTCGTAGCCGGCGGTCGGGCCGAGCACCGAGAAATCGAATCGGACTTCCTCGATCGGAAAGGGAATATGCTGATCGGCCTGCAACTCTACTTGCTGGGCGCGCTCTTCGTCGCTGAGTTGCGCCGGCATGATGATCGTCTTGGTGATCACGGACGGGCCGCCGATCGCGATTGCCGCCTCGCGGGCGTGTGACCCGGAACGGCGCAATGCTTTCTTGAGCGCCTCGCCGCAGGCGTCGATGTCGGTAATGGCCTTGTCGGTAATCGCGCCTTCCGGCATGGCCTCGGCGGCATAGGATTCGACGCGGTAACCGCTACGGTCGGAGGCCAGCTCGACCAGCTTTATGGAGGATGTGCTGATGTCCAGCCCGACGAGGGGCTTTGACTTCGTAATGGAAAGCACGCCATTCCCCTTTTTATACGGTTACTTGCAGCCTGATCGTTGCCCGACACCTTAAGTGTCGCGCCTAACTATATAGGAACGTTTGGTTAAATCAAGCGGATTCCTACTAGCGGTTAGCTAGATTCCGTATAATGCTTGCCGTCGTCAAGAACCCGCCGACCGGGGGTCCGCGTGACCTGACGAACGGCATTGGCCGCTGCAGGCGTCTCCTTCATGCTGTCGCAAGCCAATGCGTTAATGCAATTACGAGGAAAAATGCGGCGTCCGTTCAAAATCCTGTCCTGGTTCCTGATCGCGGGCTTCGGCGCCGCATTCCTGGCGTTTGTGGCGCTTGGCATCGCCTGGCTCGTGATCTCGCCGAACCTGCCGTCGCCAAACGAACTCAAGGACGTGCGGTTGCAGGTGCCGATGCAGATCTACACGCGCGACGGCAAGCTGATGGCCGAATACGGCGTCAAGCGTCGCATTCCGCTCGACTACAAGGACATTCCGCCGCTGATGATCGAGGCGTTCGTCGCTGCCGAAGACGACCGTTATTTCGAGCATCCCGGCGTCGATTACCAGGGCCTCGCGCGCGCGGCGATCAACCTGATCGTCACCGGCAAGAAAGGCCAGGGCGGCAGCACAATCACGATGCAGGTCGCGCGCAACTATTTTCTGTCGCGCAAGAAAACCTATCTCCGCAAACTGCGCGAAATCTTCCTGGCGCTCAAGATCGATCATGAGTTCACCAAGGAAGAGGTGCTCGCGCTGTATCTCAACAAGATATTCCTCGGCGAGCGTGCCTACGGGGTCGGCGCGGCCGCGCACGTGTATTTCGGCACCGACGTCTGGCATCTCGATCTCGCGCAAATCGCGATGATCGCCGGGCTGCCGCAGGCGCCGTCGTGGAACCCCATCGCCGACCCGCAATGGTCGCTGCGCCGGCGCGGCTACGTGCTCGGGCGGATGCTGGCGCTGGGCTTCATTGACAAGACGGCCTACAACCGCGCCATGCAGCAGCCGATTACCGCGAGCTATCACGGCGAAAGAATTCAAGTGTCGGCGCCGTATGTTGCCGAGATGGTGCGCGACGAGATGGTCGACCGCTACGGCGAGGGCGTCTATACCGACGGCTACCGGGTGACGACTACGCTCGACAGCCGCCTGCAGCCGCTGGCGGTCAAGGCGCTGCGTGCCGGCCTTGAAGGTTATGTCCACCGCCACGGTTACCGTGGGCCCGCTGGACACGTCGACATTCCCGCCAATGCGACGCCGGCGCAGTTGGAGAAGCTGCTTAACGGCCATGCCGAGTACGGCGGCCTGCAACCGGCGCTGGTGACGGCGGTGGGGCAGAAGGATGCCGAGGCCTTCGTCGACGGCGTCGGCGGCGTCAAGATCGGCTGGGACGGGTTGTCGTGGGCGCGACCGTATCTCGGCGTCAATTCGCGCGGTCCGTCGCCGGACACGGCGGGCGACGTGCTCAAGGTCGGCGACATCATTTACGTCCAGCAAACCGGCGATGGCTGGCAGCTCGCGCAGGTGCCGCAAGTGGAGGGCGCGCTGGTGTCGGTCGACCCCTTCGACGGCGCGATCGTCGCGCTGGCCGGTGGCTTCGATTACAACCTCAGCAAGTTCAATCGGGCGACGCAGGCCGAGCGCCAGCCGGGTTCGGCAATCAAACCGTACATTTACACGGCGGCGCTGGCGCATGGCCTGACGCCGGCGACCACGATCAACGATGCCCCCGTCGTGGTCGCCAACCAGACGCTCGACGAAGTGTGGCGGCCGGAAAACTACGAGCACCGCTTCCGCGGCCCGACGCGACTGCGCGTGGCGCTGGTGCATTCGCTCAACCTGGTGTCGGTGCGCGTGCTGCGTCGCATCGGCATCGACTACACGACGCAGTTCATGAGCCGCTTCGGATTCGATCCGGCCAAGCTGCCGCATTACCTGTCGCTCGCGCTGGGTAGCCCCACCTTCACACCGTTGCAGATGGCGCGCGGCTACGCGGTGATTGCCAACGGCGGCTTCCTGATCCAGCCGTATTTCATCCAGAGCATCGTGGACAGCACCACCGGCCGTACGCTTTACCGCGCGAATCCGCCGGTCGCCTGCGCAGCCTGCGGTCCACAGAAGGCCGCTGCGCCGGCCGTCGAGCCGACCCGCAGCGTGCGTACCGCCGGCGTCAACACGATGCATCTGCCGCAGCCGGCGAGTTCGCTGCCGCCGGGTACGAATGCCATCAATCGCGCGCCAGTGGGCGTGAACGTCGCGCAGCGGACGCTGACGCCGCAGGACGATTACCAGATCACCTCGATGATGCGCGACGTGATCCGGCATGGCACCGGCAGCACCGCCCAGAGCATCGGCCGCCATGACCTGGCCGGCAAGACAGGCACCTCGAACAACTGGACCAATGCGTGGTTCGGCGGCTTCAATTCGAACCTCGTCACCATCGCCTACGTCGGCTACGACCACGTGCAGACGCTCGGTCGCAACGAGACCGGCCATCGCGCAGCCTTGCCGATGTGGGTCGACTTCATGGGTCCGGCACTGGCCAAGACGCCGGCGATGCCGTTCATTCAACCACCGGGCATGGTGACCGTGCGCATCGATGCAAAGACGGGTCTGCGCACCGGCCCGAGCGATCCCAACGCAATGTTCGAAACCTTCCGTGCCGATCGCGTGCCGCCCGCCGGGCCGACAGCCGGCCTCAGCCGCGCGCAGATCGGGTTGGGCGCAAGCAGCGCCGGCATGCCGCGTTGATTTCCCCTCTCCCTCAGGGAGAACTCGATCTCACCAATATTCCCGAAGCGTTGCGCGATGCGATACGTGCTCAATGGGAGCGATTCACCGCCGCCGGCGCACCCGCCGATTTACAGCATGTCCTGAGCGATCGTGGCGCGGCACGCGTCTTCGCGGCCAGTGACTTCGTCGCCGACAGCCTGATCCGCACGCCGACGCTGTTCGACGCACTGCCGCTTGAGCGCCTGGCACGCCCGTCGCAGCCGGGCGACATCGCAGCGCAGGTCGAGGGTGCGCTGGACGTTGCCGACGAAGCGCAACTGCATGGGGCGCTGCGCCGTGTCCGCCGCCGCGAGATGGTGCGCATCGCCTGGCGCGATTTGGCCGGCGACGCGACGCTCGACGAAACGCTGGGCGATCTGTCGGACCTGGCCGATGCCTGCATCGATGCGGCGCTGCGCCGGCTCTCCGCCTGGCACGCCGAACGCTTCGGGGCCGTACGCGATGCCGACGGCCGGCCGCAATCGCTGGTCGTGCTCGGCTTCGGCAAGCTCGGCGCCCGAGAGCTGAATTTTTCTTCCGACGTCGACCTCGTCTTCCTGTATCCGCACAACGGCGACAGCGACGGCGCACGTTCGATCGACGCCGGCGCGTACTTCACCCGCCTCGGCCAGAAGCTGATCCAGGCGCTGGACGCGCCCACCGCGGACGGCTTCGTGTTTCGCGTCGACATGCGCCTCAGGCCATTCGGTGCGAGCGGGCCGCTGGCGATGTCGTTTGCCGCCGCCGAGCAGTATTACCAGCGGCACGGCCGCGACTGGGAGCGTTACGCGTTGATCAAGGCGCGGCCGGTTGCGGGCGACCGTGCGGCCGGCGAGCGGCTGCTGCGCGACCTCAGGCCATTCATCTACCGCCGCTACCTCGATTTCACCGCATTCGAGTCGTTGCGCGACATGAAGGCGATGATCGCGCGCGAAGTCGCGCGCCAGGGGCTCGAAGGCAACATCAAGCTCGGCCGTGGCGGCATTCGGGAAATCGAATTTATCGGCCAGTTGTTTCAAATGATTCGGGGCGGCCGCGATGCCGCCCTCCGAACGCGCGCCATCCGGCCGGTGCTCGCGCGCCTGGCCGCCGCCGGCTATCTGCAGCCGGCCGAGACCGCTGCGCTGGATGCCGCCTACGTCTTCCTGCGGCGTACCGAGAACCGGCTGCAAATGGCCGCCGATCGGCAGACGCACGAGTTGCCGGTCGACGCAGGCGCGCAACTGCGGCTGGCGGCATCGATGGGTTTTGCGGATTGGCCTGCATTCTGCGCCGCGCTCGATGCACATCGCGACACGGTGCGTGCGGTCTTCGACCAGGTTTTCGCGGCGCCGGACCGCCCGGTCGCCGGACCGGGCGATGCCGCCGATGCGTGGCAGACGGCGGCGGCCGGTGGCGATACGGCCGCGGCGCTCATTGAACTCGGTTTCGGCGCGTCCGCCGCGGCGGCGCTCAAGGATCTGCAGGCCGCGGGGCCGATCCAGTCACTCGGCGCGCGCGGCCGGCGCCGCCTCGACGAGTTGATGCCCCGGCTGATTCAGGCAGCGGCCGTCTCCGGCAAGCCCGACGCGGTGCTCGTGAGCCTGCTCCGGCTCGTCGAAGCGGTTGCCGGCCGCACGGCTTATCTCGCGCTGCTGGCCGAAAATGACAACGTGCTGCGCCACCTCGCGGCGCTCGCCGCCGCCAGCCCGTGGTTGCTGCAACTGGTCACGCGCGTGCCGCTGCTGATGGACGAGCTGATAGACCCGCGTCTGTTCGGTCCGGCGCCGGATCGCGACGCGCTGGCGGCGGAACTGGCGACGGTGCTCAGCGGCGTCGATCCGGCCGACCAGGAAAGCGAAATGGACGCGCTGCGGCAGTTCCAGCAGGCGGCCGTGTTGCGTATCGCGGTCGCCGATCTGAGCGGCAACGCCGAGCCGCAGCTTGTCAGCCTGCGGCTGGCAGCGCTCGCCGAAGTGGTGATCGATGCGGTCGTCAGGCTCGTGCGTGAGCGGCTCGTCGCGCGCCACGGCCGCCCGATGACGGACGACGGCGCCGGCACCCGCGCGGCCAGCTTCGGCGTCATCGCCTACGGCACGCTTGGCGGCCGCGAACTCGGTTACGGTTCGGACCTCGACCTGGTATTCATTCACGACGGCGGCGAGGGCGCGACCGACGGCGCCCGCCCGCTCGACAATGCCGTCTTTTTCGCGCGCCTGTCGCAACGCATCATCAGCTTTCTGTCGACGGCGACCGGCGCCGGGGTGCTGTACCGCGTCGATACGCGGCTGCGCCCGAGCGGCAATGCGGGCCTGCTGGTCAGCAGCTTCGACGGCTTCGAACGCTACCAGCTCGAACAGGCCTGGATCTGGGAGCACCAGGCGTTGATCCGCGCACGAGCCGTCGCGGGCGACGCCGAGCTGATCGCACGCTTCGCGGCGCTGCGGCGTGACATCCTCTGCCGTCGCCGCGACCCGGCACAGCTCAGGGAGGACGTGGCGGCGATGCGCGAGCGGATGCGCCGCGAACTCGCGGTCGAAACGCAGGCCGGTTTCGACCTTAAGCAGGGCGCGGGCGGGCTGATCGACATCGAGTTCCTGGTGCAGTACTGGGTGCTCTGCCACGCGCATGCGCATCCGGAATTGATCCAGGCGACCGACAATGCCGGCGCGCTCGAGCGGCTTGCGGCGCTCAATTTGATCGATCCTGCCGCTGCCGCCGAACTCGCGGCGATTCACCGCAACTACCTCGCCCGCATCCACCGGCTGACGCTTGAAGGCTGGGGCGCGGTGGCCGCCGGCGAGGAATTTCACGACATGCGCCAGACGGTGCTGGCGCACTGGCGCGCGGTCTTTCGTTGATATAATGCCGCGCCATGATCATCGTCACCGGCGCCGCCGGCTTTATCGGCAGCAACCTCGTCCACCGGCTCAACGACAGCGGCTGCCGCGACATCATTGCGGTTGACGATCTCACCGACGGCGGGAAATTCCGCAATCTCGTCGGCGCCGACCTCGCCGATTACTATGACAAGCGCGAGTTCATCGACCTCATCCGCCGCGACCACGATTTCGGTTCGCTCGAAGGCGTCTTCCACCAGGGCGCCTGCTCCGACACGACCGAGCGCGACGGCCGCTACATGCTGGAGAACAACTTCAGCTACTCGAAGGCGCTGCTCGAATACTGCCTCGCGCGGCGGATTCCGTTTGTTTACGCGTCATCCGCGGCAGTCTACGGCGCCAGCCGAATATTCGCCGAGGCGCCCGCCAATGAAGCGCCCCTGAACGTGTACGGCTACTCGAAGCTGCTGTTCGACCAGTACGTGCGGCGGCGCCTGCCGGCCGCGGCCAGCCAGGTGGCCGGCTTGCGCTACTTCAACATTTATGGCCCGCGCGAGCAGCACAAGGGCGACATGGCGAGTGTTGCATTCCATTTCAATGCGCAGATTGTCACCACCGGCAAGGCAAGGTTGTTCGAGGGCACCGACGGATTTGAAGATGGTGAGCAGCGGCGCGATTTCATGCATGTCGATGATGCGGTCGCGGTTAATCTGTGGCTGCGGGCGCATCCGGAGGTGTCCGGCATTTTCAATGTCGGCACCGGTACCAGCGCCAGCTTCAACGACGTGGCGGAAGCCGTGATCGCGGCGCACGACCGCGGCCAGATCGAATACACCCGTTTCCCCGAGCACCTGGAGGGCCGCTACCAAAGCTTTACTGAGGCCGATATTCGTGCGTTGCGGGCGGCCGGCTACGACCGGCCGTTCATCAACGTCGCCGACGGCGTGCGCGGGTATGCGGAATGGCTCGGAGAGAGTCGCTAGTAGCTAGGGGCTAGGACTGAGTCTGGAGAAAGCGGATTAGGCCAGAGCTTTTCGTTATTCTTGACTAGCGACTAGCGACTAGCGACTAGCGACTAGCGACTAGCGACTAGCGACTAGCGACTAGCGACTAGCGACTATTCCCCCACCGGCCCGCCCGGTGCCGAAT
>DASSTE010000025.1:0-21986 GCA_035708085.1 Gammaproteobacteria bacterium
ATCTTGAGCTGCCAGACGTGCAGGAACGGCGTCCAGTCGATGTACTCGCGGATATCCGCCAATGGATATTCGTTGAAAACCTGCACGCCGAGTTGGTTCGGGCGCGGCGGCGTATAGCTGTCCCAGTCGATCGATGTGGCATTCGCGCGAGCCCGCGCCAGGCTCAACATCCGCTTTTCTTCGCGCTTGCCGCGATGCTGCCTGCGAACCCGCTCGTAATCATCGGCGACCTCGGCAAGAAAAGTCTCGCGCTCGCTGCCGAGAAGTTTCGACACCACGCCAACCGCGCGCGAGGCGTCTTTTACGTACACAACGCCGTTATAGAAATTGGGCGCAATCTTGACCGCCGTGTGCGCCTTCGATGTCGTCGCGCCGCCGATCAGCAGCGGAATCTCGAACCCTTCGCGCTTCATCTCGGACGCGACGTGGGCCATCTCTTCCAGCGACGGCGTTATCAGGCCGCTCAGGCCGATGACGTCGGCACCCGCCTCGCGCGCCGCGGCAAAGATCTTCGCCGCCGGCACCATCACGCCAAGATTGATCACCTCGTAGTTGTTGCACTGCAGCACCACGCCGACGATGTTCTTGCCGATGTCATGCACGTCGCCTTTGACCGTCGCAAGAACGACCTTGCCCTTGCTGCGCGCGCGTTCGTCTTTCTCCGCCTCAATGTACGGCAGCAGATACGCAACCGCTTTTTTCATCACGCGAGCGGACTTCACTACCTGCGGCAGAAACATCTTGCCCGACCCGAACAGGTCGCCGACGACATTCATGCCATCCATCAGCGAGCCTTCGATGACGTCGAGCGGCCGCTCCGCCTGCAGGCGTGCCTCCTCGGTGTCGGCTTCGACAAAATCGGTGATACCGTGCACCAGCGCGTGCGTCAGCCGCTCGGTCACCGGCCCCTCGCGCCAGGACAGATCCGCCTCACGCTGCTTGCCGCCGCCTTTGATGTCTTCTGCGACAGCCAGCAAGCGCTCGGTCGCATCCGGGCGCCGGTTCAACACGACGTCCTCGACGCGTTCGCGCAGGTCGGCGGGAATATCCTCATACACGGCAAGCTGGCCGGCGTTGACGATGCCCATATCCATGCCGGCGGCAATCGCGTGATACAGGAACACGGAATGAATCGCTTCGCGCACGCCGTTGTTGCCGCGGAACGAAAACGACACATTGCTGACGCCGCCGCTGACGTGCACGTCCGGCATCCGACGTTTGATCTCGCGCGCCGCCTCGATGTAGGCAACGCCGTAATCGTTGTGCTCCTCGATGCCGGTCGCGATCGCAAAAATGTTCGGGTCAAAAATGATGTCGTGCGCGGGAAAGCCTACCTGCTCGGTCAGCAGCTTGTACGCGCGCTCGCAAATCGCGACCTTGCGCTCGACGGTGCCGGCCTGGCCCTCTTCGTCGAATGCCATGACCACGACAGCCGCGCCGTAGCGCCGCGCGAGCCGCGCCTGTTCGAGAAACGGTCCCTCGCCCTCTTTCATGCTCAGCGAATTGACGATCGCCTTGCCCTGCACGCAGCGCAGCCCGGCCTCGATAATTTCCCACTTCGACGAGTCGATCATCACCGGCACGCGCGCCACATCTGGCTCGGCCGCGATCAGGTGCAGGAAGCGGGTCATCGCCGCGAGGCCGTCAAGCATGCCTTCATCCATGTTGACGTCGATCACCTGCGCGCCGTTCTCCACCTGCTCGCGCGCGACTTCAACGGCGGTCTCGTAATCGTCCTCGGCGATCAGCTTGCGGAACTTCGCCGAACCGGTAACGTTAGTGCGCTCGCCGACATTGACGAAATTGCTTTCGGGTCCGACCGTCAGCGGCTCAAGGCCGGACAGCCGGAGCCGCGGTTCGATGGCGGGCAGCCGGCGCGGCTTGCAGCCTTTGACAGCTTCGGCGATCGCCGCGATGTGTTGCGGCGTGGTGCCGCAACAGCCGCCGACGAAATTGACCAGCCCGCTCTTTGCCCATTCTCCCAGATGCCGCGCCATGTCCTCCGGCGTCTCATCGTAGCCGCCGAACTCGTTCGGCAATCCGGCATTCGGGTAGGCGCTGACGTAACAGGGGGCGACGCGCGACAGCTCCTCGACGTACTGGCGCAGCTCCGCCGGGCCGAGCGCGCAATTCAAACCGACTGCGAGCGGCTGCGCGTGCGCGACCGAATTCCAGAACGCCTCGGTCGTCTGGCCTGACAGCGTGCGGCCGCTCAAATCGGTGATCGTGCCGGAAATCATCACCGGCAGGCGCTTGCCGATTTCGTCGAACAGTGCGTCGATCGCGAATAGCGCGGCCTTGCAGTTGAGCGTGTCGAAGACGGTTTCGACCAGCAGGATGTCGACGCCACCATCGATCAGGCCGCGCGCGGCTTCGCCGTAGGCGTCGGCGAGTTCGGCGAAATCGATGTTGCGAAAACCGGGGTCGTTGACGTCCGGCGACAGTGAGGCCGTGCGGTTGGTCGGGCCAAGTGCGCCCGCGACGAAACGCGGCTGCCCGGTTTCCGTGGCGACGACATCAGCGGCTTCGCGCGCCAGTTCGGCGCCCACTTTGTTCAATTCGTAAACGCAATCTTCAAGGCCGTAGTCGGCTTGCGCAATGCGCGTCGCGTTGAACGTGTTGGTTTCGATGATGTCCGCGCCGGCGTTGAGATAGGCGCGGTGAATCTCGCGCAGCACGTCCGGCTGCGTCAGGTTCAGAATGTCGTTGTCGCCCCGGAGGTCGTGCGAATGATCGGCGAAGCGCGTGCCGCGAAAATCGGCCTCGGTGAACTTGTGACTCTGGATCAGCGTGCCCATGCCGCCGTCGAGGATGACGATGCGTTCGGCGAGAAGTTGTTGCAGCGTATCGTTCATCGACGGCCTCAGCTGACGTAGTTCAGCCGATCGAACGGCCGGTTGTAAGACTGGATATCTTCGACGGGCCGGGCCGCCTTGGGCTTGAGTCCCAGCACGCGGCAGATCGCGAGCGTCAGCGCGGCGCGGTTGAGCGTGTAGAAATGGAATTCCTCGACGCCCTCCGCCTGCAGCCGACGACACTGCTCGGCAGCGACGCTGGCGGCGACGAGCTGACGCGTTTCCGGTTCGTCGTCGAGACCGTCGAACAGCTTCGCGAGCCACTGGGGCACGCTGGCACCGCAGGCAGCGCTGAACTTGAGCACCTGCGCGAAATTCGTCACCGGCAGAATACCCGGCACCAGCGGCACGTCGATGCCGGCCGCGCACGCCCGGTCGCGAAAGCGCAGGTAAACATCCGGGTCGAAGAAATATTGCGTCATCGCGCGGCTCGCGCCGGCGTCGATTTTCGCCTTGAGGTTATCGAGATCGGCTTCCGGTGAGGCGGCGTCGGGATGCGTTTCCGGATGCGCCGCGACGCTGATCTCGAAGTCGCCGGCTCGTTTGAGCCCCGCCACCAGGTCTGCGGCGCGCGCATAACCGCGGGGGTGTGGCACGAAGCGTTCACTACCGTTCGGCGGATCGCCGCGCAGCGCGACGACGTGGCGTACGCCCGCGTCCCAGTAACGCTGCGCGATGGCGTCGACCTCGGCGCGGGTTGCGCCGACGCAGGTCAGGTGCGCAGCCGGTTCAAGCTTCGTTCGCCGGCGAATGCGCTCGACGGTCGCATGGGTGCGCTCGCGGGTGGAACCGCCGGCACCGTAGGTGACGGAGACGAAGTCCGGCGCGAGCGGCGCCAGCTGTTCGATCGCGCTCCACAGGGCGGTCTCCATCTTGTCGGTTTTGGGCGGGAAAAATTCGAACGAGACGCGCACGCGGGCTTTCGTCGTGTGCGCCGTGCGATCCTTCGCATTGGTCATTTTGAAACGCCTTTGACGCTTTTAGCGGCATTTCTATCTCGCCCCGCAAACACGTCGTTAAACTCGGCGAGCGCGGGCCAAAAAAAACCCGCATCAGCTTGAACTAAAGCGGGCGGACCTCTTTAGCGAGATTTTTAACGCGCCCGCAAGCTGATATCAAATCGGCGCGGTCCCCGAAGGGACGATGCAAGTATGGGAACCGGAGACCCGTTTTGTCAAGCATCCATGCATCCTTGTAGAGAAGTCTGCCATTACAGACACTGCGCCACTAATTCGGCTATTGGGGTTTCGGTCCCTCGGTGGCCGTCACGAACGCGTCCGGCCGAATCCACTTCCTGAATGCCTTTTCCACGTCGGCAGCATTCAGGCCGACATACCGATGCGCGGCGATTACCGGTTCGTGCAGTGGCAGATCCTCGCTGGCTCGCTGCAACAGACCGCCACCGATGGCGCTGACGCTGGAACCCTCCAGCGCGATCGAACGCAACAGCATGGCCTTGGCGCGATGCAACTCCTCCTTGTCGATCGCCTGCGTCTGCATCAGCTTGATGTCGTGCAGCGCCAGTGCGCGCGCCTTGGCGACCTTGTCCGGATCGGCGCCGTAGCCGATCGAGAATGTCGAGCGGGTCTTGCCGATCGAGAAGCTGGACCCGACGCTGTAAACCAGGCCCGCGTCGGTGCGCAGGTCGTGAAACAGGCGGCTGGCAAAACCGCCGCCCAGTACCGCGTTGCCGAGCCACAGCGCGTAGCGATCCTTGTCGGCCAGCGTCAGGTCGAGCGTTTCCTCCAGCGTCACGTGATCCTGCACCCGACTCTTGTCCGGCACGTGAACCACGGCGGCACCATTCGGCGGAATCGGCGGCAGGTGCGTCTTCGGCGGCTTGCCTTTGGCTTGCCAGCCGCCGAAGTATTTCTTGATGACCGCTTCGGCGTGCTTCGGATCGATGTCGCCGATCACGACGATCGTCGTCAGGTCCGGCCGGAACGCCTTGTGGTAGTAGTCGACGGCGTCCGTCAACTTGAGCGACATGACGGTTTGCGGCGTCGCCTGGCGCAGCGCCGGGTCGTCCTTCGGCACCAGGTGCTCGGTCACTGCGCGCTCGAAATGATAGCCCGGGCTTTGCAGCACGCCGGCAAGATGTCGCGCAGCCTGCATTTTTGCAACCCTGAAGGCGCGCTTCGGCAGCGCCGGATGCAATTCATTCGCGGCCAGCAAGCCGACACCGTGATCGAAATTTTTCGCCAGTACCAGCAGCGAAAAACTCGCCCCGGCCGATTCGGATGCACCAATGTCATCGAGCGCGCGTTCGAATTGCAGCCGGTCGAGTTTCTGCGTGCCGAAGTTGAACAGCCGGTCGAGTGCGCCCGCCACGCCCTCCTTGCCCTTCGGCACCTCGAGATCCGGATTGTTGCGAATGTGTCCGTACACGCTGACGGTGTGGCTCACCGACTCCGGCTGCACGATCAGCTTGATGCCGTTATCAAGCGTGGTGACCGTCGGGTGCACGATCGGCTTTGGCACGACCAGCTTCGCCAACGCGTCCCGCGCCCACTTGGGCAACTCGACCGGCTTCGGGTTCTTGGGCGTGAACGATTCCTTGCCGCCGAAACCTTTCGACGACAGCGCCTTGCCGGAGGTCTGCGGCGTCAAAATCGCGACGACCATGTGGTTGAAATCAAGGTATTGCCGCGCAACGCGGTTGACGTCCGCCACAGACACCTGCTCGATCGCGTGCGTCCAGTCGGCCGGCGAATGCAGCCCCTCGACCGCAACCGCTTCCGACCAGGCGCCGGCCAGGCCCGAAATGGAATTCTTGCGCGTTTCGGCGCTCGTCAGCGCGTGGCGCTTGGCCGCCGCGACGAGGTCCGGATCGACGCCGTGCTTGACGATGTCTTGCAGGATGCCCTTGACCGACTTGACCAGCGCCTTCGAGTCCTGCCCCTTGGCGAACGCGGCCGCCGCATAAGCCATCCCCACATCCTTCATGCCGGTGTAGCTGAAGCCGGCCGCAAGCGCCTTCCCTTCCGGACGCAGCGCGTAGAGCTTGCCGCGCGGGCTCGACAACACCGCTCCCAACACTTCGCCGGCCGCGAAGTCCTTGCTGGTCGTGGCCGGAAATCGGAACGCCAGCGTCACCAGGCCGTAAGGTCGATCGGTCTTCGAATGCAGCGTCTGCGACTTGACCGGCTGCAGGTTGGTCTTCGGCCGCGGCGGCAGTTTTTGCGCCCGAATGTCGCCGAACAGTTGCTTGATCGTCTCGAGCGTCTTGTCCGGATCGACCTTGCCGGCGATCACCAGCACGGCATTGTTGGGCACGTACCATTGGTCGTGGAACTGCTTGAGGCGCGCCGCGGTCAATTTATCGAACGACGGCCGCGTGCCGAGGCCGGTACTCGCATAGGGTGTGCCCGTAAACAAAGCGTGCAGCAATCGGGTGTATAACAGGTACTGCGGATCGGACGTGTCGCGGGCGACCTCCTGTTCGATCGCACCGCGCTCCTGCTGCCAGGCGTCGGTCGTATCGAGCACCCCGGCCATGCGCAGGGCGCCGATATGCAGTGCAACGGGCAGATCGGCGGACGGCACCGTGAAGTAATACTGCGTGACGACCGGCTGCGTCTGCGCGTTGGATGCACCACCGAGCGCCGCGGTGATGTCGGCCAGCTGCGCGGCGGTGAGGCCCGGACTGCCGCGAAACATCATGTGTTCCTGCGCATGCGCGAGACCGGGAAACTTTGCCGGCGCCTCGACGGCGCCAACGAGATAGTTCATCTCGACGGTCGCAACCGGCGCCAGCGTATCGCGCACGATGACCACGCGCAGGCCGTTTTTGAGTTGCGCGCGCAGCACGTTCCGGTCGTGGCCGCTGTTCGCGGTGGCGGCGGACGCAGTCGTGAACAGCGTGAGGAACACCAGAAGCTTAGAAATGCGCATCGCGGACGTCCTGTTGGGCGTGATTGTTATTCACACTACGGCGCGGCAGGCGCCGGGCGCAAGCCTTTTGTTATCATGGCCCGTGCACCGGCATAGAACGCCATCATAAAACCGGCATAAGGAAGGAGAACCGGCCGTGACAATCCGTTTTCGAACCCGTCTGCTGCGCAGCTTCGGGCTGGCAGCGATGTTGGCTGCGCCCACGCTGGCACATGCAGCGGCTACTTTCGGCTTTGACGATGTGGTGGCGAAAGCCAAGGCGCTGGCCGCCAAGCCGTTTCAGCAACCCAAGCCGATTCCGGATTTTCTCGCCAACATCAGTTACAACGACTACCGCGACATCCGCTTTCGGGTCGAGGATTCGCTGTGGAAGCAGTCGAACACCAAATTCCAGGTGCGGCTGATTCATCCCGGTCTGTATTACAAGCATTCGGTGACGATCAACGTAATCGATGCCCAGGGCGTTCACGAAGTGCAGTTCTCGCCCCAGTTGTTCGACTACGGCCACAACAAGTTTGCCGACAAGATTCCGCCCGATCTCGGCTTCGCCGGCTTTAAGCTGACCTACCCGCTCAAGGACAAGACTGCGGACAACCAGTTCATCGTGTTCGCGGGCGCGAGCTATTTCCGCGCCGTGGGGCGCGACGAAGCGTGGGGTCTGTCCGCGCGTGGCCTGGCGGTCGACACCGGCCTGCAGAGCGGCGAGGAATTTCCGTTCTTCAAGGAGTTCTGGCTGGTGCGCCCGGCGCCGGACGCCGGGCAGATGACGGTGTATGCGCTGCTCGACAGCAAGCGCGTGACCGGCGCGTACCAGTTCATCATCAAACCCGGCGAGACCACGGTGGTCGACGTCAAGACAACCCTGTTCGAGCGCGCCGACATCAAGCAGCTCGGCATCGCGCCGCTGACCAGCATGTTCTTTTACGGCGAGGATTCGCCCAAACCAGCCGGTTACTGGCGGCCGGAGGTACACGATTCGGACGGCCTGCTGGTACACGCCGGTACCGGCGAATGGCTATGGCGGCCGCTGATCAACCCGTCGCAATTGCTGCTCAGCGCGTTCCAGTTAAAAAACCCGCTCGGTTTCGGGCTGATGCAGCGCGATCGGCACTTTTACGACTACCAGGATCTCGAAGCGCGCTACGACATCCGTCCGTCGGCGTGGGTGACGCCGGACGGGGACTGGGGCGACGGCCAGGTGATGCTGGTCGAGATTCCGAGCGACAAGGAAGTCAACGACAACATCGTCGCCTTCTGGGTACCGAAGAACGTGCCCAAGCTGGGCGAGCCGCTGAACTTCAGCTACACGATCCGCTGGACCTCGCATACACCGCAACCGGCTGTGATCGGCCAGAACACGTCGACCTGGATCGGCGCCGGCGACAAGCCGCCGCTCAAGCGCTTCGTGCTCGAGTTCAACAGCGCCGTCCTGTCCAGCCTGCCGGCCGACGCAAAAGTTGAGGGCGTCGTCACCGTCGGCGACGGCGGCAAGCTGGTCGAACAGCACACGGAGAAAAATCCAATTACCGGCGGCTGGCGACTGTCGTTCGAGGTCAACCCGCCGGACAAGCCACTCGAGCTACGCGCCTTCCTCAAGGCGGGCGACAAAACTCTGACCGAAACCTGGAGTTTTTTATACGCCCCGCCGTCATGAGCCTACCAGTACGCACCGCCGACGCCTCCACTTCGACACCGCTTGACGACTGGCGGCTGGCGGGCGAGCGTGCGGATAGTTATCTGGCCGCGCTCGGCTTCGAGGCTGCGGACCGCCGCCGGTTGACGCAGGAGGCGATTGCGCGCGCCGCGGCCGGCTCGGCCTGGGCATCGGGCAAGAGCGCGACCGGCCAGACGATGATCGCGTTGCACCAATTGCTTGCCCGGTCCCTCACCGAGTGCGAAAACGAGCCGCTGGTGGCGACGCCGGAACTGATGGCGGCGTCCGCGCGCGTGCGACTGCATCGCTGGCTGGCGGAACGTCGGCTCGAAGGCGCCGTGCCGCTCGAAGAGACGCCGGACGGCCGTGAACGGCTCGCGGCGATGCCACCAATGGAACGCGTCAACATGTCGCCCGCCCGTATCACGCGCCGGCCGGCGCCGCTGCGCTGGCTGTTCCACATGCTCGGGGCGTAGTGGTGGCCCTTCCACAAATGACACCTCGCGAGTACCGGGCCGCCAACCCGCGCTGGCGGCGGGCGGCGTTCATACGCCACGTGCTGCTGTTCGCGCTGGTTGCGGTGCAGACCGCCTTCGCGGGCATGTACATGCTGCAGATCCTGCCCTACCACGGCAGCACCGGCCTGGAGGCGGCAGTGCTTGCCACCTTCATCGGCCTGTTCGCGTGGATTTCCGTCGGCTTCTGGACGGCGTTTTCTGGCTTTTTTACATTGTTGTTCAACTGGCGACGGCTTGCCATCACCCGTATTTGCGAAGCGCGCGGCAGCGATTCGGCGCCGCTCGCGCCGACGGCGATTCTGATGCCGGTGTACAACGAGGACCCGCGGCGCGTGTTCGCCGGCCTCAAGACGACATACCTGTCGCTGCAGAAAACCGGCCGGCTGGAACATTTCGAGTTTTTCGTGCTGAGCGATACGACCGACGCCGAAAGCGCCGTCCGCGAGGAACTCGAATGGGCGGAACTGTGCCGCGAGTTGAACGCATTCAACTGTGTGCACTACCGGCGCCGGCGTACGCACATCAAGCGCAAGAGCGGCAATATCGGTGACTTTTGCCGCCGCTGGGGCTCGAAATTTCGCTACATGATCGTGTTCGATGCGGACAGCGTCATGGCAGGTTCAACGCTGGTCAAGATGGTGCAGATGATGGAGGTGCGCCCGGAAGCCGGCATCATTCAGACGCCGCCGGTCACCGCCAACAAGAACTCGCTGTTCGCGCGCATCCAGCAGTTCGCCAACCGTGTCTACGGGCCGATGTTCACCGCCGGCGTACATTTCTGGCAGCTCGGCGAGTGCTATTACTGGGGCCACAACGCCATCATTCGCATCAAGCCGTTCATCGAGCATTGCGGCCTGTCGCGGCTGCCGGGCAGCGGCCCGCTGGGCGGCGAAATCCTGAGCCACGACTTCGTCGAAGCCGCGCTGATGCGCCGCGCCGGCTGGGAAGTCTGGGTCGCCTACGACCTGCCCGGCAGCTACGAGGAAACGCCGCCGACGCTGCTCGACGAACTCAAGCGCGACCGGCGCTGGTGCCAGGGCAACCTGCAGCACTTGCGCCTGCTCGGCACCAAGGGGCTGTCGTCGGCGCACCGCGCGATGTTCGTCAACGGCGTGATGGCCTACGCCTCGGCGATGGTCTGGCTGCTGTTCCTGATTCTGTCGACGGCCGAAGTCGCCGTTCAGGCGCTAACGCCGGTGAAATACTTCTCCAACAAGCCGAGCCTGTTTCCGATCTGGCCCGAATGGCATCCGAACTGGGCGCTGGCGTTGGTCATCTCGACCGCCGGCTTGCTGTTCCTGCCCAAGATCCTGAGCTGGCTTCTGACGCTCATCAAGCAGCCGCCGACGCGCTACTTCGGCGGCTTTTTTGCGCTGACGCTGAGCGTCATCCTTGAAACGATCGTCGCGAGCCTGCTGGCACCAATCCGCATGCTGTTTCACGCCAAGTTCGTGCTGACGACGCTGATCGGTCGCCAGGTGAAATGGGGCGCGCAGGTGCGCGAGGACGCCGAAACCACCTGGGGCACGGCAATTCGCTATCACGGCAGCGCCACCGTGATCGCCATCATCTGGGCCGGCGGCGTGTACTGGCTCAACCCGGCGTTTTTCTGGTGGCTGGCACCGATTGTGAGCGCGCTGGTGCTGTCGATTCCGTTGTCGACGTACCTGAGCCGCGTGCGCCTCGGCCGGCTCGCGCGCCGCCTGCGCCTGTTCGTCATTCCCGAGGAAATCGAGCCGCCTCCCGAACTCGACATCCTCAACCGGCAACTGGCGCCGGTCGCCGCCGACGTGGACGATTTCGTCCGCGCGGTGGTCGATCCGAAAGTCAACGCGATCCACCTCGCGATGCTGCGGCGCAAGCCGCGGATGCCGCCCGAAAAGGCCAAGCGCCTCGGACGCATTCGAACCAAAGCGCTGCAATCCGGTCCAACTGCGCTGACCAATCTCGACAAATCCGACCTGCTGCAGGATGTCGACAGCATGCAGGCGCTGCACCTTGGCGTCTGGCAAACCACCGACGGCGATTTGAGCCGGCAGTGGGGTTTATAAGAAAGTCGCTAGTGCTGAGTCGCTAGGACTAAGTATAGACTTGCGACTCTTGACTCAGTCCTGGCGACTTTCCCACGGGAGAGAAATATGAAGAACGTTAAGCAGTCACTGTGGGTACTTGCGGCCTTGCTCGTCGCAGCTGCCGCTTCCGCCGCCACCGTCCCCGCCAACACCTATAACGCTATGCAATGGCGCCTCGTCGGTCCGTTCCGCGCCGGCTGGGCGACGGCGGTCACCGGCGTGCCGGGCAGCCCCAATGTCTGGTTGTTCGGCGGCGCGGACGGCGGCGTCTGGAAAACCACCGACGACGGCGTCACCTGGAAATCGATCTTCGACACGGCCGGCGGCTCCTCGGTCGGCGCGCTCGCGGTGGCGCCTTCGGATCCGAACGTCATCTACATGGGCTCGGGCCAGGTCGCGACGCGCTACGACATCGCCGCCGGCAACGGCGTGTACAAATCCACCGACGGCGGCAAAACCTGGCACAACGTCGGGCTCAAGGACACGCGCCACATCGGCCGCATCCTGATCGACCCGAAGAATCCGAACGTCGTGCTGGTCGCGGCGCTCGGCCATGTGTTCGGCCCCAGCACGCGGCGCGGCGTGTTCCGCACCGACGATGGCGGCAAAACCTGGCACCGGACGCTCTACGTCGGCAAGCAGACCGGCGCGGTCGACCTGGCGTTCGACCCGACGCATCCGGCAGTGGTCTACGCGGCCGTCTGGCAGATGCGCATGAAGCCGTGGCTGGATTATTTCGAGGCGCCGATCGGCCCGAAGAGCGGTGTTTACAAGAGCACCGACGAAGGCCTCACCTGGCGCCGCGTCGACAACGGCCTGCCCGACAGCCCGATGGGGCGTATCGGTCTGGGCGTCGCGCGCGGCAGCGGTGGCAAGATCGTTTACGCGATCGTGCAGGCGAAGGACGACGCCGGCGTGTATAGCTCGACGGATGGCGGCGCACACTGGCACTACGTCAACCATAACGGCGGCCTCGCCGATTCCTATTTCGGTCGGCTGCGCGTCGCGCCGAACGATCACGACACGATCTACCTGATGGGCCGCTCGCTGCGCCGCTCGACCGACGGCGGCAAGACCTTCACGATCATCAAGGGCTCGCCGGGTGGCGACGACTACCACGAATTCTGGATCAACCCGGCGCACCCGGAGCGGATGATCGCCGGCGTGGATCAGGGCGCGACATTGACCGTCAACGGCGGCAAGAGCTGGTCGAGCTGGTACAACCAGCCGACCGGGCAGTTCTATCACGTCGAGGCCGATAACGCGTTTCCGTACCGCATCTACAGCGGTCAGCAGGACAGCGGCACCGTCGGCATCAAGAACCGCAGCGACTACGGCGCGATCACGTTCCGCGACTGGTATGCCGTCGGCGCCGACGAGCGCGACTACGACGTGCCCGACCCGCGCAACCCGAACATCGTTTACGGCAGCGGTCTCGGCGGCAACCTGAACCGCTTCGACGCGCGTACGGGCCAGTCGCAGGACATTTCCCCATGGCCGGTCTCGACGTACGGCGAGCGGCCCACCAAGGTCAAGAATCGCTACACGTGGTTCACGCCGATCGCCGTTCGCCATCAGCCGCCGTACACGCTCTACGTAGGCGCGCAGTACCTGTTCGCCTCAACGGACCAGGGGCAGCACTGGCAGAAGATCAGCCCCGATCTCACCGGCACGAACGAGAAGGCGCAGGGCTGCAAGCAGGCGCACGTGCCGATTCCACGCGCGAGCATCTGCGGGTTCGGGGTGATCTACAGCATTGCGCCTTCACCCGTCGATGGCGATGAAATCTGGATCGGCACCGACAATGGCCACGTCCAGTTGACCCGCGATAACGGCAAACAGTGGCGCGACGTGACACCGAAGGCGGTGCGGGACTGGAGCAAGATCGCGAGCGTCGACGCATCCCATCTCGATGCGGGCACAGCTTACATTGCGGTCGATCGCCACCGGCTCGCAGACTTCAGCCCGTACGTCTATCGCACGCACGACTACGGGCAACACTGGACCAAAATTACGACCGGGCTGCCGGCCGATGAATACGTCAACGTCGTGCGCGCCGATCCGAAACAGCCGGGCCTGCTGTACGCCGGCACCAACGCCGGCGCGTACGTGTCCTTCGACGACGGCGCGCACTGGCAGTCGCTGACGCTGAACCTGCCGGCGACCTCGGTGCGGGACCTGACGGTGCATGCCGGTGACCTGATTGCAGCGACGATGGGCCGCGCGCTGTGGGTGCTGGACGACGTCACCCCGCTCCGCCAGCTCGCGGCGGGCCACGTTCACGGCGCTTACCTGTTCAAGCCGGCCACCGCGATTCGCGTGCGCCGTGACGAAAACCACGACACGCCGCTGCCGCCGGAAGAACCGGCCGGCAAGAATCCGCCGGCCGGCGCGATCATCGACTATTACCTGCCACACGACGCGCAGGGACCGGTGACGCTGGCTATCTACAACACCGACGGGCACCTCGTGCGCCGTTACGCCAGCAACGAGCCGCCGCCGAAACTCAACGCGTTCCGCTACTTTCCGGAATCCTGGGTGGCGCCGCCGCCGCGGCCGAGTGCCGAAGCCGGCCAGCACCGCTTCGTCTGGGACCTGCGCTATCCGCATCCGAAGGCGATCCGTTTCGGCTACACGATTGCCGCCGTCGCCGGCGAAAGGACGCCGATCGTGCCGCAGGGCGCGCTCGTGCTGCCGGGCCGGTACACGGTGAAACTGACGGTGGACGGGCACACGTACACGCAACCGCTGACAGTCAAGATGGACCCGCGAGTGCACGTACAGGATCACGCGCTGCAAAAGCAATTCGCGCTGGAAACGAAGGTGAGCGACGCGCTGGCGAAGGATTACGCGGCCTACCAGCAGGTGCGTTCGCTGCGTGCGCAGTTGGCCAGGCGCAAGCAGGCGGTGGGCGAGCATTCGCCGCTCGCGGATCAGATCGAAAAACTCGATGCCAGCGCGAAACAGTTGCTCGACAACCCGGCCGACCGGCAGGGCCTACGCGCCATCAACGACAGCCTCGCCTCGTTCTACGGCAGAATCGGCAGCGCCGACCGCACGCCGACCGAGCCGCAGTACAAGGCCGTGAATTTGTATCTGCACTATCTCGGCCAGGCGCTGGCACAGTGGCAACAGCTGCAGTCGAACGCGCTCGCGCAATTGAACGACAACCTGCAGCACGGCGGTCAGCAGCCGATCAGCGACCTGTCGATTCCGGCGCCGGATCACGCGCCGCCGATGCCGAAAGATATAGATTAGGCAAAGGAAGAAATTCCGTTCGTGCTAGCTCCATCGAAGTGCGGACGGAATTGCCTTAAACGAACATGCACACACTCGATCGGCCGGTCTGGGCGAGCCTGACCACGCACCACGCCGCCCTGGCGGAAGGCGGCGCGCTGGCCAAACGCTTCGCTCGCGGCATCAACGTGTTCGCGTCCGCGCGCGATGACAGCGCCGAAGCGCTGGCCGCCCTGGCGGCGCTCGTGGCGCCGGGTGAACGGGTCGCGATCCTGCAGGCGCCGGAAATCCTCGTCCCGCCGGAACTTCACGTGACGAAAGCGGCCAAGGGCGTGCAAATGGTGGCGACGGGGCGCATGCAAGCAGATGCGGTGGACGACGATATGCAGGTGCTGGGCGACGCGGACGCAGCCGAAATGCTGGCGCTCGCGAAGCTGACCGAGCCGGGGCCGTTCGAGGAGCGCACCCACACCATGGGCCGCTTCCTCGGCATCCGGATCGACGGCCGGTTGGCAGCCATGGCGGGCGAGCGCATGCGAATGCCGGGCTACACTGAAGTCAGCGGCGTCTGCACGCACCCCGACTTTCGCGGCCGGGGACTGGCTGGTCGACTCTCCGCAGCCGTCGCGGCCTCCATCGCGGCAAGAGGCGAGCAGCCGTTCCTGCACGCCTGGAAAGACAATCTCCCGGCGATTTCGCTATACGAAAAGCTCGGCTTTCAGCTACGGACCGACATTAACATCGCGGTACTGACGCGGAACAAGTAACGAACTCGAACGCCCAGCGAAAATCCGTATCCAGAGCCACACCGGCAGGCTTCAGTGGTAGAGCGAGTCGTGCCGGCCAGGTGTCGCCTTCGCTTTTGACCATCCCGGCGCCTTTCGACTGCCGTGTCGCGGATTCAGAGCCGCGGACTATGGCAATCGGCTTCTCCCCAACGCTCACCATCGCCGTCTGATGGGCCATGGCCGCCGCAGGCGCCGCTGCAAAATAAGTCTGCAAACGCGTTTCGCCCGCATCGGTCGCGATCGAAAACGTGGCGGTGCCGTCATCGCGCTCCACGTGCAACGCCAACTTTGCCGGCGTCACCGCAAAGCCCTCTTGCGCAAACAGCTTGACCACCGCGTTGTCGGGGTCGCCAAACACGTTGACCAGCGCGGCCCAGTGCGCCTTCCGCGATGCGTCGGTTTTAGCCAAAGCCGGGGGCGGCTTGACCGCCACGAGGACGGCGCCCACTACCGATGATCCAACGTTATGCCCGCCGATCGACGATTGCGGGCAACGGGTGACAAACAGCACGAAGACGCCGTGGCCGTTTTTCGGCCCGGGCGCCGGCTCCCACTCGCCCACCAGCGGCTTGAGCATCGCCAGCGACGGCATCCAGATGGCCGACAGGCCTGTGCAGGGCTGTGATGACGGGATCGTCCAGGCTTGCTGCGATGGCGCGGCCGCCACTACAGCCGGGACAATTGCCAGCCATACGACTGCCGTGCCTATCCTCATCCGTGATACCCCGTTGAGGGCTGCGCCGGGAACTGACGCTGACGCGACAGGCAGAACCATGCGGCGGGCGGTTCCGGCAGGTCGGCGTGAAATTCCATCGAGCGGAACTCCACTATCTCCAGCGAAGGCTCGACGGCGTCCATCACCTCGCGGGCGGAGCGACGCGGCGGACCGAAGTCGCGCGCAGGACCTTCGGTGCTGCCGATCAGACTCAGCCAGCGCCCGCCGGGCGCGAGCAGCCCGGCCACCTGCGCGGCAAAGCGCGCCCGGTCCGCAGGCGCATCGAAAATGTGGAAACAGCCGAGATCGAAAACGAAGTCGAACGGGCCACCGGCGATCTCGTCGTTCAGAAAATTCCGTACTTCGAAGCGGCAATCTGCCCTCGCGTCGGCAGCTTTCGCCCTGGCCTTCTCCACCGCAAGCGGAGCAACGTCCACCCCCAGAACCGAAAAGCCCTGGCCGGCAAGCCAGATCGATTGCGTGCCCGTGCCGCAGCCAACGTCCAGCGCCCGACCAGGTTCAATGGCGCGCGAGCGAACGAACTCGACCAGGTATTCATTAGGTTCGCCCGTGTCCCAGGGCGGCGCCTCGTCGGTCGCGTAACTTTCGTTCCAGTCAGGATGCGGCATAACAAACCTCCTCATTGGTAGCAGTCACCGCCTCGGAACCGAGGCACCAGTATAATCCGGCGGATGGAAACAGCACCCGCAACCCCGTATGCCGAACTCACTCCCGACAGCCTGCTGAACGCGATAGACGCGGCCGGGTGGCGCACCAATGGCAGCTTGCTCTCGCTCAACAGCTACGAAAACCGCGTGTACCAAGTCGGCATCGAAGACCAGCCGCCGCTGGTGGCAAAATTTTACCGCCCCGGTCGCTGGAGCGATGCGGCGATTCTCGAAGAACACGCCTTCGTCGCCGAACTCGCCGGTCTCGATATTCCGGCGGTTGCGCCGCTGGCCGACGCGACCGGCGCCACTCTGCTCCACCACGGCGGTTTCCGCTTCGCCCTGTTCCCGCGCCGCGGCGGCCATGCGCCCGAGCTGGATTCCGCGACCAACCTCGAATGGCTGGGGCGCCTCATCGGCCGCATTCACGCGGCCGGCTGCGTCCGCTCATTTCGCCAGCGCGCAACGATCGATGTCGATAGCGTGGGTGTACCGGCGCGCGCAGCCGTACTGGAAAGCGGCTTTCTGCCCGCCGAACTCGTGCCGCGCTACGAAGAAGTCAGCGACGCCGTGCTCGGCGGCGCGCGCCGCGCCTTCGCCCGCACCGGGCGCTACCGGGCGCTGCGGCTGCACGGCGACTGCCACCCCGGCAATATCCTCTGGACCGACGCCGGCCCGCACTTCGTCGATTTCGACGACGCCGTCATGGGCCCGGCGCTGCAGGACTTGTGGATGCTTCTATCCGGCGAACGCGCAGACATGGCGATGCAGCTCGCCGCCGTGCTCGACGGCTACCGCCAATTCGCGGATTTCGACGCCGGTGAGCTGCACCTGCTCGAAGCGCTGCGCGCGCTGCGCATCATGCACTTCGCGGGCTGGATCGCGCGCCGCTGGGAGGACCCTGCGTTTCCGCGAGCGTTTCCGTGGTTCGACTCGCCGCGTTACTGGGAGAATCACATCCAGAGCCTGCGCGAGCAGATCCCGCTCATTGATGAGCCGCCGCTGGAGCTGCCGTAGTGACGTGATGCGCGGCGCCATTAAAAAAACCCGGCGTAAAGCCGGGCTTTTTTAATGGCGTCCCCAAGGGGATTACGGCGGGCTGTCCTGCCCGCCGCCCCTTCGGGGCCAGCGGCAAGCCGCTGTTCAAATTTGTTCCAGACAAATTTGTCGAACCCCTCTTTATAGCGGGGTTTCGAACCGCTGCGCGGCGCCATTAAAAAAACCCGGCGTAAAGCCGGGCTTTTTTAATGGCGTCCCCAAGGGGATTCGAACCCCTGTTGCCGCCGTGAAAGGGCAGTGTCCTAGGCCTCTAGACGATGGGGACGAGGCGAAAAAGATGAAGGTCCAGTGAACCTTCATCCGCCGAGTCCGCGCGCCATGGATGGCGCGAGTGGCAAGCGCACCATGGACGGTTGCCGGCGACTCGGTACACGACGGCGCTGCAAACGTTCAGCGGATCCGCGTGTTTGGTGGAGCTAGGCGGGATCGAACCGCCGACCTCCTGCATGCCATGCAGGCGCTCTCCCAGCTGAGCTATAGCCCCGAAATCGAGCCGATTATTTTCCGCGACCGGAGGATGCGTGTCAACCTGAAGTTATGCGTCCGGCGCCGCATTTGCACAAAATTCCACCGCCCGCGCCAACCGCTGCAGCGTCTTTTCCCGCCCCAGCAACGCCAGCGTCGCGTCGATCGGCGGCGACACCGTGCCGCCGGAAATCGCGACGCGGATCGGCTGCGCGACCTTGCCGAGCTTGAGGTCGCGCTCGGCGGCAATTGCCTGCACAATCTCATGGATCGGCTCGGCATCCCAATTCGGCAAAGCCGCCAGACGCGACCGAATCTCTTCCAGCACCGGCTTCGCCTCGGCCGTCAGGTTCTTGCGCGCTGCCTTCGGATCGTACTCTTGCGGCTCTTCGAAAAAGAACCGGCTGCTCTCCGCCATCTGCTTGAGTGTCTTCGCCCGCTCGCGCTGGCATTCGACCAGTTCGTCGAGCGCCGGACCGCCGATGGTGTCGATGCCCTGCTGATCGAGATGCCAGGCCAGCTCCATGGCGAGTTCGGCAACATCCGTTGTCTGGATGTAGTGCTGGTTCAGCCACAACAGCTTCTGAGGATTGATCGCCGACGCCGACTGGTTCACGTCGACCAGGTCGAACAGTTCGATCATTTCTTCGCGGCTGAATATCTCCTGGTCGCCGTGCGCCCAGCCGAGGCGCACCAGGTAATTGACGATCGCGTCGGGCAGGAAACCGTCTTCGCGGTATTGCATGACGCTGACTGCGCCGTGGCGCTTGGATAACTTGGCGCCGTCGGGGCCGAGGATCATCGGCAGGTGCGCGTAACTCGGCGGTGTCGCGCCGAGCGCCTTGAAGATGTTGATCTGGCGCGGCGTGTTGTTGAGATGGTCATCGCCGCGAATGACGTGGGTGATCGCCATGTCCATGTCATCGATGACTACCGTGAAGTTGTACGTCGGCGTACCGTCGGCGCGCGCAATGATCAGGTCGTCCAGTTCAGCATTGTTGAACGTGACGCGGCCGCGCACCTTGTCGTCGACCACCGTTTGCCCGGTTTGCGGGCTCTTGAAGCGCACCACCGGATCCACGCCCGGGCGCGGCTCGGTCCGCTCGCGGCAACGGCCGTCGTAGCGAGGTTTTTCCTTGCGCGCCATCTGCTCGGCGCGCATTGCCTCCAGCTCGTCCTTCGTGCAATAGCAGTGATACGCATGCCGGGCATCGAGCAACTGCTGCACGATTGCCTTGTAACGGTCAAAGCGTTTCGTCTGGTAGAACGGCCCCTCGTCCGGCGTCAGTTCCAGCCAGGCCATGCCATCCAGAATCGCCTGCACCGCTTCGGGTGTCGAACGCTCGCGGTCGGTGTCTTCGATGCGGAGAATGAAGGCGCCGTTGTGGCGGCGGGCATAAAGCCAGCAGAACAGCGCCGTGCGGGCGCCGCCGATGTGCAAATAGCCGGTCGGGCTGGGCGCGAAACGGGTGCGGACGGTCATGATTTGAAAGGACTGGTGGGTTGAGGCGCAATTTTATCAGATGCTACCGCACCGCCTCGATACGTTGTCGCTGCGGCTACCATCATTTGGTTCGACGCGTAGGTTCAGCGGCGAGCGGATCGTCGGGCCACGGGTGCTTCGGATAGCGGCCTTTCATGTCTCTTTTAACGTCCTGGTACGAACTGCGCCAGAAGCCGGCAAGATCCTGCGTGATCTGCACCGGCCGGCGGGCCGGGGACAGCAGGTGCAACGTGAGCGGCACGCGGCCGCCGGCGATCGTTGGCGTCTGGTCGCAGCCGAACATTTCCTGCAGGCGGACGGCCAGCACCGGGTTGTTGGCACCGTAATCGATCGCGATGCGCGAACCGGTCGGGACAGTTATATGGCTGGGCGCCAGGGTATCGAGTTCGCGCTGCTGTTGCGGAGTCAGCAGTGCGTTCAGGGCATGATGCAGCGGTACAGCCTCAAGTTGCGAGAGGCGCCTGATGCCCGCGAGGTACGGCGCGAGCCATTGTTCGAGCGCCGCCATTAATGCGGCATTGTCGACCTCCGGCCAGTCGTCACCGAACACGCGACGCAAGAACAGGACGCGCTGCTGCCACTGCCGGAGCGCCGGCGTCCATGGCAGGCTTGCGTTGCCGGCCTGACGTATGCCATCGACCAGCGCTGCTGTGACCTCTTCCGGATCCACCTTTTGTAACGGCTCGTCGCGCAGCAACAGCGCACCCAGGCGGTATTCGCGACGCGCGATGACTGCGCCCGTCTGCGCGTCCCAGCGTACTGCGTCGTGGGCGGCGATATGCTCGGCGAAATGTTTTTCGAGGTCGACGGCGTCCAACGCGGCCGCGACAAAAATGCGCGCTTCGCGCGGGTCGCCGTCGAGTTCTGCCACGGCAAGATATGGCGTCTTTGACAGCGCCTCGGGGGCGGCAAAATAAGCCCCGCGACCATTGGCTAGCTGATAGCGCGGCGCATTGCCGGGGCGGCGTTGCGCGATGCGGTCCGGGTAGGCGAACGCTGTCAGCAGGCCGGCGCGCGCGGTGTCGATGGCCGTATCGCCGATGCCGCTGCGCCGGCGCAATTCGCGCGCGCTCTTGCGGACGCGCTCCAGACGCGCCCGCACGACCGGGGCGCCAACCTGATCGCCCGCCAACGCTTCAAGCCGCGTTTGCAGATCGACAGTTCGCGCATCGGCCGACAGCACATCCTGTTCGGCGAGCAGCGCTGCAATCATGCAAGCTGTCGCGCCACAATCCAGTTCGCCGGCACGGGCGATCATGTGCGCGAGGCGCGGATGCGCCGGCATGTCGCTGAGCGTGCGGCCGCGGGCGGTGAGGCGACCATCTTCCGTCAGCGCATCGAGCGCAACCAGCAAGTCGCGCGCCTGCGCGCAAGCCGCATCGGGCGGTGGATCGAGCCAGCGCAGATCGGCTGGATCGGCCACGCCCCAGCGCGCGAGTTCCAGCAGCAGCGGTGCGAGATCGGCTTCGAGAATTTCCGGTGTCGAGGTTGCGGCCAACCGCGCGTGTTCGGACTCGCTCCAGAGGCGATAACAGACGCCGGGAGCGACGCGGCCCGCACGGCCGGCACGCTGATCCGCCGAATCGCGGGCTATGCGCGCCGTCGCCAAGCGCGTCATGCCGCTTTTCGGCTCGAAACGCGCGACTCGAGCCAGGCCGCAGTCGACCACGACGCGCACGTCTTCGATGGTCAGGCTGGTTTCGGCGATGTTGGTCGCCAGCACGATCTTGCGCTTGCCCGCAGGCGCGGGTGCGATCGCTTTGTCCTGTTCGGCCGGTGGCAGCGCGCCGTACAACGGCGCAAGCAATACATCGCGCGGCAGGCGCTTTGCCAGCAGCGCGGCTGTTTTGTGGATCTCCGCCGCGCCCGGCAGGAACACGAGCACGCCGCCCGATTGCCCGGCGACGGCCCGCTCCACGGCCGCGGCCGTGCGCGCCGGCGTCGACTGCTTTGGGCCGCCGCCGAGATACCGCACATCTACCGGAAAACTTCGCCCCTCGCTCGCGACCATCGGCGCGTTGCCGAGAAACTCCGCGGCGCGCTCGCGCGGCAATGTCGCCGACATCACCAGCAGACGCAGATCGGGGCGCAGCGCCGCCTGCACGTCGAGGGAAAGCGCGAGGCCCAGATCGGCTTGCAGGCTGCGCTCGTGAAACTCATCGAAAATCACGATGCCGTAACCGGCAAGCTCGGGGTCGTGCTGCAGCAGGCGTGTCAGCACGCCTTCGGTAACGACTTCAATCCGGGTATCGACCCCGACGCGCGTGTCGAACCGGGTGCGATAGCCAACCGTCGACCCCACGGATTCGCCCAGCAGCGAGGCCATATGCCGTGCGGCCGCGCGCGCTGCCAGCCGGCGCGGTTCCAGCATTACGATCCGCCGGCCGGCGAGCCACGGGGCGTTGAGCAGCGCCAGCGGCACGCGCGTGGTCTTGCCCGCGCCGGTCGGCGCGTGTAGCACGACGTTCGGCTGTGCGACCAGCGCGTCGCGCAGCGCCGGCAGCGTTTCGTCAATCGGAAGCGGTTGCATGCGTGGCATTTTAGTGGTTGGATGATC
>DASSTE010000026.1:0-36232 GCA_035708085.1 Gammaproteobacteria bacterium
ACGCAATATCTCGCCAAGCCGGCGCGAACTGCGGAAATCGTCGCGGCCCTGACGCGCGAGGCGCAGGGCGATGCGTCGATGCCGATCGCGGATGAGCCGCCGTCGGTGCGCAGACTCGAATGGGAGCATATCCAGCGCGTATTGAACGCGTACGGCGGCAACATCTCCGTCACCGCGCGGGCGCTCAACATGCACCGGCGCACGTTACAGCGCAAATTGCAGAAGCGCCCGGTCCGGCGCTGAAAGCCCGGCGCCCGATATTGCCCCGGCGGCGGATTTCGGATTATTCTGTCGCACCACCATGGCAAGATCGCTGCAACAATCTTCGCAGGATGCGTTGCCCCCTCGTCGACCGGCTTTGTCGAAAGCCGCACGCGTGCCGCTTTGGCGGAAGTGCCTGTTGCTGGTTGCGCTTGTCTGCGCGATCGGACTGTATTCCGACGCTGTCACGCACCATCACCGGACGCTGGCCCAGGAGATGGGCTGTCCCGTCTGCCACGTTGTCAGCCATAACGCACTCACGGCTTTCACGCCGTCGATCGCGCTTCCGGCACAGATTTTCAGCTGGTCCCGTCCGAGTCTGCGCCGCTCCGGGCTCAAGGGGTTCCGGCAGTTTATCAACCCCGCCCATCGCTCCCGCGCTCCGCCTTTCTACGCTCCCAAGCTTATCTGACTGAATCCGGCCTCGCGGCGGCCGCCCTTTCGGCGCCCGCGCAAGCCGCCTGTTTAGCGCGCATGCGTGCGCTACGCTTTGGAGCACAACATGAATTCCGGCAGTTTTTCCGCCTGGACGAGTAACGCAGATTGCGCCGCCGCCTTGCGCCGTGCGGTTTGGCCGATGCAATGACAACCGTGTCCTTGGGGCGCATGGCGCCGTTCGCCGTGCCTCTGGCGGGCCTGCTGCTGGCCGCTTGCGCGGTCGGACCCGATTTTCAAAAACCTGCGGCGCCCGATGTCAGCGGGTATACGGCGCAACCGCCGGCAACGACCGCCGCCACGGCAAACGTCGCCGGTGGCGCCGCCCAGCGCTTCGTCAAAGGCAGCGATATTTCCGGCGAATGGTGGACGCTGTTTCATTCAAAGCCGCTTGACACGCTGATCGGGCAGGCGCTCGCAAACAATCCCGATCTCGACGCGGCGCAAGCCGCATTGGCGGCAGCAAAGGAAGACGTCCTGGCGCAGCGCGGCGCTTATTACCCGAGCATCTCGGGCAGTCTTGGCGCGAACCGGGCGCATGATCCGTCGGCCGCGCTCGCGCCCGTACCCAGTAACAACGCCTACCAGTACAACCTGTTCACCGCGCAGATCGGCGTGTCCTACGTACCCGACGTTTTCGGTCTGAACCGCCGCACTGTCGAATCGCTGCAGGCGCAGGAACAGGCGGTGCGCTTCCAGATGATCGCGACCTACAACACGTTGACGGCCAACGTGGTGGTTGCCGCGCTCCAGGAAGCGGCGTTGCAGGCACAGATCGACGCCACGCGAAAGCTCATCGCCATCGGCAACCACGCGCTCAAAATTGTGAAATATCAATTTTCCAAGGGTTATGCCAGCAAGCTCGATGTCGCGTCGCAGGCCGCGCAGCTTGCACAAGTGAAGGCCGGCCTGCCGGCGCTGGTCAAACAGATGGCCTGGCAACACAACCTGCTGGCGGTGCTCGCCGGCCGCTTTCCGGGACAGGCGCCGCCGGCCGCGTTCAAACTCGCCTCGCTGCACTTGCCCGAAAAACTGCCGGTAAGCCTGCCCTCCGCGCTCGTCGCGCAACGTCCCGATGTGCGCCAGGCACAAGCCAACCTGCACGCCGCCAGCGCGCAAATCGGTATCGCGGTAGCGAATCGGTTGCCGCAGATTCAGCTGACTGGCGACGCCGGCAGCATGGCATTGGCCATCGGCAAGCTGTTCACGACGGGTAGCGGCTTCTGGGGCTTGGCGGCCGCGTTGACCGCGCCCATTTTCGAGGGCGGCACGCTGGCGCACCAGGAGCGCGCCGCCAAGGCGGCTTACAGGGAAGCGGCGGCCCAGTATCGCAGCACCGTGCTGACGGCGTTCCAGAATGTCGCCGACACACTGGCGGCGCTCGAGCAGGACGCGAAAAGCCTCAAGGCAGCCGCCGCCGCCGCGACGGCTGCGCAAACGACGCTGGATTTATCCCAACGGCAATTCCGCCATGGCTACGCCAGCGAACTTTCCCTGCTGAGTGCCGAACAAGGCTGGCAGCAAGCGCATGCCAGCCTCGTGCAGGCCCAGGCCAATCGCTACATCGATACGGTGGCGCTGTTCCAGGCACTGGGGGGCGGCTGGTGGCATCGACCGAACCTGGCGAAGGACAAAGATGAGTAACAGATTATTAGCTATCCTGGCCGCGGCGACGCTCATCGCGCTTGCCGGCTGTTCCTCCAAAGCAGCCGGCGACCACAAGGGCGCGTCCACCACGGCGAGCGACGTGACTTTGACGGCGGCACAACAAAAACACATTCACCTCTACACCGTTGCGCCGGCGAAGTTCCGCAAGACGATCGCAACCACCGGCACCGTCGATTACGACCATGATCACGCCACGGCGGTGCTTGCACCTTTTTCGGGACCGGTTGCCAAAGTACTCGTTTCACTTGGCGAAAAGGTACGCCGGGGACAGCCGCTGGCGCTTGTGAACTCGCCCGATTTCGCAGCTGCGATCGGCGCCTACCGCAAAGCCCTCGCCAGCGCGAAGGCAGCCCGGCACCTTGCCGATCTGGACCGGGACCTGCTGCAACATCAGGGCATTTCGCAACGCGAAGAGGCGCAGGCGCAGGCAGACGCGATTGGCGCCGAGGCTGATGCCGATGCAGCCCGGCAAGCGCTCGTCGCGTTGCACGTCGACCCGAAAACCATCAAGGCCATCGCGGCGGGGAAGCCGATCCCGCACCTTCGAGGGGTTATTCGTGCACCGATAACGGGCACCGTGGTGGAAAAATCGATTGCGCCCGGACAACTGCTTGAGGCGGACGCTACGCCATGCTTTACCGTGGCCGACCTGTCGCACGTCTGGGTGAATGCGCAGGTTTTCGGCGCCGATATCGCGACAGTCGCTCCCGGCGATCCGGCGGCCGTGGAAACCGATTTCGGTTCCAAGACACTGCAAGGGAGCGTTACCAATGTATCGGCGCAGGTGGATCCGAGTACCGGCTCGGCGATCGCCCGGGTGATCGTCAGTAATCCTGGCGATCAACTCAAGAAAGGCATGTACGTACGCGTACTGATTCGCAGCCCGAAGCCGATCGATGGCTTGTTGGTGCCCGTGTCGGCCATCCTGCGCGATGACGAGAATCTGCCCTTCGTATATGTCGCCCAGGCCCACGGCGGCTTTGCGCGGCAGCGTGTCACGCTCGGCTACCGCGACGGCAACCGGTTCGACATCACGTCCGGGCTCAAGGCCGGCAACAGGATCGTGGTCGACGGCGGCATCTTCCTGCGGTTTATCGAAAGCCAATGAGCGCGCAACCGGATTCAAAAGATTTGCGGCCACACGCGCCATCCGTCATTAACCGGATCGTCGCGTTCTCGCTCGATCAGCGCCTGCTCATCATTCTGCTGATGCTGATCCTGGTGGGTGCAGGCTGGTGGTCGCTCGACCATCTGCCGATGGACGCCTACCCGGACCTGTCGCCGCCGATGGTCGACATTGTCACTCAGTGGCCGGGGCATGCGGCCGAGGAAGTGGAGCGGCTGGTGACGATACCCGTCGAGCGGGGCATGAGCGGTATTCCGAAGCTGACGGTCAAGCGGTCGGTCTCGCTCTACGGGCTGTCCGACGTCACGCTGACTTTCAATGACGGCACCAATAACTACTTCGCCCGCCAACAGGTTTTCAACCGGCTGGGCGATCTCGACTTGCCCGACGGCGTCAGTCCGTCGGTGTCGCCGCTGACCGCGCCTTCCGGCCTGATCTATCGCTATGTGCTGCAGAGCCCCGACCGGTCGGCGATGCAACTCAAGACCCTCGAAGACTGGCTCATCGAGCCGCAATACCGCTCCGTGCCGGGGGTGGCGGACGATTCCGGCTTCGGCGGCGGCACGATGCAGTACCAGGTGCGGCTGGACCCGGTCAAAATCGCCGCGATCGGTCTGTCGGTGCCGCAGGTGGAAGCGGCACTCGCGGCGAACAACGGTAACGCCGGCGGCGGGTTTTATTCGCAAGGCGGCCAGTTTTACTACGTACGTGGTCTGGGGCGGCTGAAAACCCTGCAGGACATCGGCAACGTCGTGCTGGAAGTTCACAACGGCACGCCCGTGCTGGTCAAGGACGTCGGCCGCGTGGTGATCGGCACGCCGCCGAGACTGGGTGTGTTTGGCTATAACAAACAGAGCGATGCCGTCGAAGGCGTCATCATGATGCGCAAAGGCGCGAAGACGCAGGAAGTACTGAAGCGTGTTGAGGCGAAGACGCGGCAGCTTAACGACTCAATTCTGCCGAAGGACGTCAAGATCCATCCATTCTACGACCTTAGCAATCTGATCGCCGAAACGACGCGCGCCGTGGAGCGCAACCTGTGGCGTGGCGTAGTCCTGGTCGTCATCGTGCTGATTTTCTTTCTTTACGACTTTCGCGCCGGGCTGATTGTCGGCATCACCATTCCGCTGGCACTGCTGTTCGCATTTCTGTGCCTCGATCTGCAGAACGCGTCGGCCAATCTGTTGTCCATCGGCGCGGTGGATTTCGGTATCCTGGTCGATGGCGCAATATTCATGGTGGAAAACATCTTCCGCCAGATCGCCGCGCGCCGGGGCACCGGCTTTAACGTCAAGGAAGTCATTCGGGATGCCGCCGCGGAAGTGGATCGACCGCTGGTCTATGCCGTGTCCGTTATCGTCGCGAGCTTTCTGCCGATTTACGTTCTGACCGGACCATCCGGCAAGCTGTTCAAACCGATGGCAGACACGATGATCTTCGCGCTGGTCGGCTCATTGATCGTGACGCTGACGCTGCTGCCGGTGCTGTGTGCGCTGTTCATGCGCAAGGGCGTGCGCGAGCGGCGCAACCGGATCATGGACGCCGTTCACTGGGCGTACGTCAGGGGCCTGGACTTCTGTCTCGCCCGGCCGTGGAAAACGACGGCGGTATCGGCGTTGCTGCTGGTGGGCGCGCTGGCGCTCATCCCGCTCATTGGTGCCGAATTCATGCCGCACCTCGACGAAGGCTCACTGTGGGTGCGGGCGACGATGCCCTATTCCATTTCGTTCGATGAAGCGGCGAAGATTTCGCCACAGATTCGGGCCGTGCTGCGTTCGTTCCCCGTCGTCACGACGGTCGCCTCGGAGTTGGGAAGGCCCGACGACGGTACCGATGCTACCGGGTTTTTCAACGACGAGTTTTTCGTCGGCCTCAAACCTTATTCGCAATGGCATGGCCGGTATCACAGCAAGGCCGAGTTGATCCAGGCCATCAATAAAAAACTGCAAGCATTTCCCGGCATCATATTCAACTTCACCCAGCCCGCGGAAGATGCGGTCGACGAGGCAGAGACGGGCCTCAAAAGCGCGCTCGCGGTCAAGATCTTCGGGCCCAACCTGAAAACACTCCAGCACAAGGGCAAAGCCATCAAGCAGGTGCTGAAACATGTACGCGGCATCGCCGACGTCACGCTGGTGCACGAACTGGGGCAGCCGAGCCTGAGCATCAAGATAAATCGCGCCAGGATTGCCCGGTACGGCTTGAACGTAGCCGATGTGAATGCCCTGATCCAAAGCGCAATCGGCGGTGTCGTGGCTACACAGATCGTACAGGGGGAAAAGGAATTCGATCTCGTCGTGCGGCTGCAGCAACGGTACCGCGACAACCCCGAAAAGATCGGCGATATTCCGGTGGCAACTCCCGGCGGACAACAGATTCCGTTGAAGGAGCTGGCGGATATCAGCGTCACAAACGGCGCTTCATTTATTTATCGCGAGAACAATTCGCGCTACATCGGGGTGCAATTTTCGGTTCAGGGCCGCGATCTTGCCGGCGCGGTCGGCGATGCTATCCGGCAGGTGCACCAAAAAGTGCGCTTGCCGCAGGGCTACCGCGTGGATTGGGGCGGCGAATACAAGGAGTACACCGCATCGCGCGCGCAAATGAATGTCATTCTGCCGCTGACGCTGTGCGTGATTTTCCTGCTGCTGTTTGTACTCTACAGCAACTTCAAATTCCCGTTCATCACCGTGGCAGGTGTAATTTTGTCCGCGCCCTTCGGCGGAATTCTGGCGCTCTGGATAACCGGCACGCCCTTCTCGGTGTCTTCCGGCATCGGCTTCATCGTGCTGTTCGGCGTGTCCGTGCTGACGGCGGTCGTTTACATTTCCTGCGTCAACGAACTGCGCCGCGACGGCACGGCGCTCGATGAGGCCGTTCGGCAGGGGGCTATCCTGCGCCTGCGCCCGATCATGATGACCGCGCTGGTCGCTGCCCTCGGCCTGCTGCCGGCGGCAATCGCCACCGGCGTCGGCACCGATTCGCAGCGGCCGTTTGCGCTGGTGATCGTCAGCGGAATGCTGGCACGACTGCTGATCGGCATCTTCCTGATGCCGGCACTTTATGCATTGGTTGCAAGGCCGAACGATCGGCTGAAGGTCTAGTGGGCCTCGTCGCCCCAGCCCCATAGAGGAGTCAGCGATGTCCTTGCCCCTGTTTCCGAAACGCCACATTTCAGCATTGCTGCTTCTTGCATTGCCGATTGCATTGTCCGGCTGCGGGTTGAGCACCTACGTGTACCCGGACGCGAATCGAACCAGAGCGGCTATTATCGAAAATAGCGTCAGCACCGACAGGCGGTCGGCGATTCACGCGCTCCTCATTTCGGTGGATGGAAAGGAAGCGACCGGCAATGGCTTTCTGGGGCGCCCCGTACGGGTTTTTGTCAAGCCGGGACATCATGTGCTGCGCGTGACATGTTCGTACAACCAAGCGATGAATCTCGCCAGCGACTATCGGCAGACACTGACGCTGGACTTGAAGTCCGATTTTGTTTATCGCCTGGTACCCATGCTGTCACAACCACGCCACGTGGATGGAAAATGCAGAACCGTGGTGCGCGCTTTCCCGCGGCGGGATGACGGATCGTCGCGGGACGAATAATCCATCGACAAAAAAGCGCTCCTCGCAATCGCGGGGAGCGCTTTCAGTCACTGCCTTAATGCAATGATGCCAGCTTCACTTGCTTGTAACCGAGCGCATGGGCGACGTCATAGAACGCCTGGTTGGTGATCTTGTGGACGTTCTGGTCGAAGTTGACGCTCAGCTTCGGATTCTGGTTCACGTCCGCCATGACTGCGTTGTGAATGTCGTGCGACACCAGCACGTCATAGCAGCGGCCGGACCAGTACGTGCCATCCGGTGCGGTGCCGGCCTTGACCAGCGCGACCGCGAGCTTATGCCCTTTCAGGTCCGCCGGTGCCTTGGGCAGCTTGATGCCCATTGCCGTCGCATGCTTCAGCGCATCGGCGACCACCGCGTCCATGCCGGCCAGCCAGTTGTGCACGTTCTCCTTGCCGTACTGCTTCGTCAGCTTGGCCACTTCGGCATTGACCGTCTTCTTGCCCAGCATCGAGGTCAGCGCTCGCGCGGTCGAGAAATGCTTCGCACCGCCGCCGGCCTTGACCAGCGCCGCCGTCAGTTTCAGATTTGGCTGGCCCATATAGGCCGGGCCGCCGAACATGTTGATGGTATCGGCGGCGAACGCGCTCGCTGCGAACAGCAGGGCGGCCGCGCCGGCAATCGTCAGTTTCATGCAGCTTCTTTTCATTGCTTGTCTCCTTCTTCAGTAGGATTAAAGTGACTTTCCCCCGGTGATGTCCGTCAGCCGGGCAAGGAAACGGCCTTTCGGCTCCAGCGTGTCGAGCACCTCGCGCGCCGAGCGGGAAAGCAAACCTTCGAATTGATCGCCGACATCGTCGGCGACGATGGCCAGCGCGAGGCTCTGGCGGATGTAGGCGGCGATCAGTTCCACGACGAGATGCTGCCGCGTCGAGACGGCGCTGGTGCCGGCCGCGCCGGTTTCGCCCGCGATCGCGTGGCGGCCGTCGCCGACGATCAGCAGCCAGCGTGCGTCGCCGGTCGGCGCGAGGTTGTAGCGATGTATGTGGCCCTGGCAGCCGCCGCATTCGGCGCCGCAGGCTTCCATGCACAGTGTGGTGATCTCGACGCCGCGTTCGCGCGCCTCGCGCAGCGGCTCGGCGAGCGCCGCGGCCTCATCGGGCTGGATGCCGATCAGCAATTCGCTCGTCGCGCCGTCGATTGCGGCGCGCGCCTGGCCGATCAGTTCCTTGTAACTTTTGAGATTGAAGACCGGCGCGACCTCCTCGTCGTGTTCCAGCGCGGCAAGCGCCTTTTCCACCGCAGCCAGGGTGCGCCGATGGCGCCGATCCAGCCGCTGCACCAGTTGGGCCGGCTTGACGGCGACGTAGCGCACGCCATCCTGCGTGTCGAGCCGCCGCGCCGCGCCGCGCTCGGCCAGCTTTTCCAGCACCGCATAGACATTGGCCCGCGGCATGCCCGCCGCCTTGGCGACTTCGTAGCCGTTGCGGGGGCCGACGCCGACCAGGCTCACATAGGCGCGAGCCTCGTAATCAGTAAAACCCAGTTCCTGCAGCAATGCGTGTACGTTCATATCGGGCCGCCAAAATAGTAGTAGCGTGGACAACTACTATACGAGCCGGAACAGGAAAGTCAAGCGTGGTACCTTAATCACATGAAATGGACGGACGAAAAAAGCCCCCAAGTCGTAGTCGTGATGGGCGTCTCCGGTTCCGGCAAGACCACCGTCGGCGCCCTGCTAGCCGGACGGCTGCACTGGGCATTCGCCGACGCGGACGACTTCCACAGCGCCGCGAGCGTCACCAAGATGCACAGCGGCATCCCGCTCGACGACGCCGATCGCGCGCCGTGGCTCAAGGCGATCGCTGCGCAAATCGACGAGTGGCGGGCCGACGGCCAACAGGGAGTGGTGACCTGCTCGGCGCTCAAGCGGCGCTATCGCGACGTGATCATCGGCGCCCGCGAGGACGTGCGGCTCGTCTACCTGCGTGGCGACAAGGACGTGATCGCCCGCCGCCTGGTCGCGCGGCACGGCCACTTCATGCCGGCGAGCCTGCTGGACAGCCAGTTCGCGGCGCTCGAAGAGCCGGCGCCCGAGGAGCGCGCGGTCGTCATCCCGGTCGGCCGGTCGCCGACCGAGCTCGTGGATGACATCGTCGCCGCGCTGTCCGTCGCGGATCCCTCGCCTTCTCCGTAGCGGCGTGCGGCAGGGATAGCACCGATAGCCGGCGGCGCGTTGCCCGGCTATGCTGACGGATCGGGTTTTTTATGACACAAGGAGGTGTCCCATCGATAACGTGCTTCTGCTCGACGTCGACAACACACTGCTCGACAACGACCGCTTCGAAGCCGACCTGACCGCGCAACTCGAACGCGCCTTCGGCCGACAGGGCCGCGACCAGTTCTGGCGCGGCTACGAGAAACTGCGCGCCGAACTGGACTACGCCGATTATCTCGGCGCGGTGCAGCGTTTCCGCGGCGACGTGGGAGCCAATCCGCAGTTGCTGCTGCTCGGCAGCTGGCTGCTGAGTTACCCGTTCGCCGAGCGCCTGTTTCCCGGTACGCTCGACCTGCTCAACTATCTGCGCCGATTCGGCCCGCCGGTGCTGCTGTCGGACGGCGATGTCGTATTTCAGCCGCACAAGATCCGCCGCGCCGGACTGTGGGACGCGGTCGACGGCCGCGTGCTGATCTACGTTCACAAGGAGCACATGCTGGATACAGTCGAGGCGCGCTTTCCCGCACAGCATTACGTGATGGTCGACGACAAGCCGCACGTGCTGGCATCGATGAAGCAGATCATGGGCGATCGCTTGACCACCGTATTCGTGCGCCAGGGCCACTACGCCCACGCGCCCGGCACACCCCACAATGCCGCCGACGTGACGATCCAGCGCATCGCCGACCTGCGCCACCTCGATCTGCGGACACCGCAACTTGCCGACGCACACGCCGATGCACCATGACCGACGCCACCGGCGCGCAACTGCTGACAATCAATACCGGCTCGTCGAGCCTCAAAACAGTGCTGTACGCGACGTGTGGGACGGCCGCGCCGATCCTGCGGGCGCAGGTGAACCGAATCGGCGCCGCCGACAGTCGGGTACGCATCACCGGTGCGGACGGCGGCGTGCAGTTCGAGCGCGAGGCCGCACTGGCGGATCATGCTGCCGCACTCGAAACAGTGCTCGATCGGCTGGTACGGAACGGTGCGCTTGCGTCGCTCCAGGGTATCGGCCACCGCATCGTGCACGGCGGTGCGCGCTATCGCGCGCCGCAATGGATTACGCCGGCGTTGGTTGATGCGCTGCGCGCACTCGCGCCGCTCGATCCTGACCATCTGCCGCAGGCGCTCAGCGGCATCGACACGATCGGCCGCCGATTTCCGGACCTGCCGCAGGCGGCGTGCTTCGACACGGCGTTTCATGCCGACATGCCGCCTCGCGCACAAATGTACGCGCTGCCGCGCCGCTATTACGACGCCGGCATCCGCCATTTCGGCTTTCACGGCCTGTCTTACGAATACATCGTCGCGGCGCTGCGCGAACGGGAACCCGCGCTCGTCGGCCGCCTCATCGTCGCCCATCTCGGCAACGGCGCGAGCGTCGCCGCCATCCGCAACGGGCGCAGCATCGACACCAGCATGGGCTACACGCCGGTCGCGGGTCTCGTCATGAGCACGCGCTGCGGCGACATCGATCCCGGCGTGCTGCTGGATCTCGCGCAGCAGCGCGGCATGGACGCGGCGGCGCTCAACCGCCTCATCAATCACGAGTCGGGGCTGCTCGGCGTCTCGGAACGCAGCGCCGACATGCGCGACCTGCTCGATAACGAGCCGAGCGACCCGAAAGCCGCCGAGGCCATCGACATGTTCTGCTACCGCGCGCACAAGTACATCGGCGCCTACGCGGCCGCGCTCGGCGGCCTCGATACGCTGGTCTTTACCGGCGGCATCGGCGAACACGCGGCGCCGATCCGCGAGCGCATTTGCGCCGATCTCGAATTTCTCGGCGTCCGGCTGGACGCTGCGCGCAACCGGGCTGCCGCGGCCGTCATTTCGAGCGACCAGAGTCCGGTCCAGGTTCGCGTAATGGAGACCGACGAGAATCTGATGATCGCCCGTCACACGCTGGAATTAATGAACGCGAAGGGAAACGCCGACTTATCCGGCCATTCGCCCTGAGCTTGCGAGCCGTTCGTGCTGAGCTTGTCGAAACACTCCCGGGAGCCCTTCGACAGGCTCAGGGCGAACGGTTGTGAACCTTGTTTCATCAGGAGGTTCCCATGTTCGACTTCAACACCGAATTGTCGACCGCCGTTCCTGACGGCGACGCCCCACCGCATTCGCAGAAAAGCATGGAAGGGCCGCTCGCGCCCGACCTGCTCGCGCGCATGCAACGCTACTGGCAAGCGGCCAACTACCTGACCGTCGGGCAGATTTACCTGCAGGACAATCCGCTGTTGCGCGAGCCGCTCAAGGTCGACGACATCAAGACGCGGCTGCTGGGCCACTGGGGCACCTCGCCCGGCCTGAGCTTCGTCTATACGCATCTCAACCGGCTGATTCGCGAGCACGACATCGACATGATCTACGTCACCGGCCCCGGTCACGGCGGGCCGGCACTCAACGCGCAGGCGTGGCTCGAGGGCAGCTACAGCGAAGCCTATCCGGACATCAGCCGCGACGCGCGCGGCATCCGGCTGCTGTTCCGCCAGTTCTCGACGCCCGGCGGCATATCGAGCCACTGCGGGCCGCACCTGCCGGGGTCGATCAACGAGGGCGGCGAACTCGGCTACTCGCTGCTGCACGCGCAGGGCGCGGTGCTCGACAATCCCGATCTGATCGCCGCCTGCGTGATCGGCGACGGCGAAGCCGAAACCGGCCCGCTCGCCGGAAGCTGGAAAGGCCACCGCTTTCTCAACCCGACGCGCGACGGCGCGGTGCTGCCGATCCTGCACCTCAACGGCTACAAGATCGCCGGGCCGACCGTGCAGGGACGCACCGAGGACGACGAGCTGCGTCAACTGTATCGCGGGCTCGGCTACGAGCCGTACTTCGTCGAAGGCGATGAACCGCCGCGCGTGCACCAGGCTTTCGCCGCCGCGCTGGATCGCAGCTACAACGAAATTCGTGCGCTGCAGGACGAGGCGCGCCGCCACGGGCTCGACCGCGAGCTGCGCTGGCCGATGATCGTGCTGCGCACACCCAAGGGCTGGACCGGTCCGAAGGAAATCGACGGCCTGCCGATCCAGGGCACGTTTCGCGCCCACCAGGTGCCGCTCGCGACGGTGCGCGAAAATCCCGAGCATTTGAAAATGCTCGAAGCGTGGCTCAAGAGCTATGAGCCCGACACGCTGTTCGACGACGACGGCCGCCTGGTCGATGAGCTGGCCGCGCTCGCGCCGGACGGCGACCGGCGCATGGGCGCCAACCCGCACGCCAATGGCGGCCGGTTACTGAACAACCTGACGCTGCCGGCGACCGACGCCTATGCGCTCGGCGTGCCCGCGCCGGGCGAAGTCGGCGCCGAGGCGCCGCGCTCGCTGGGCAGTTTCTTTCGCGACATCTTCAGGGCCAACGCGAACAACTTCCGCCTGTTCTGCCCGGACGAAACCAACTCCAACCGTCTGAATGCCGTGTTTGAGGCGACCAACCGGATGAGCTTCGGCCCAACCGTGTCGATCGACGACAGCATCGACCCCGACGGGCGCGTGATGGAAGTATTGAGCGAACACTGCTGCGAAGGCTGGCTCGAAGGCTACGTGTTGAGCGGCCGCCACGGCGTGTTCGTCTCCTACGAAGCGTTCGCGCAGATCGTCGATTCGATGGCGACGCAGCACGCCAAGTGGCTGTCGCACAGCCGTGAGCACGCTTGGCGCGAACCGGTTGCGTCGCTCAACATCTTTCTCAGCAGCCACGCCTGGCGCAGCGACCACAACGGCTTCAGCCATCAGGCGCCCGGCTTCGTCGACAATGCGCTCGCGCGGCGCAGCGAGGTGATCCGCATTTACTATCCGCCGGACGCCAACTGCCTGCTGACCGTATTCGACCACTGCCTGCGCACGCACAACACGATCAACATCGTCACCTGCGGCAAGCAGCTCGCGTTGCAGTGGCTCGACATGACGCAGGCGCGCAACCATTGTGCGCGGGGCGCATCGCGCTGGGCGTTCGCGAGCAACGACGACGGCGGCGAACCGGACATCGTGCTCGCCTGTGTCGGCGACGTGCCCACGCAGGAAACCTGCGCCGCGGCCTGGCTGCTGCAAAAGCATGTACCCGAACTGCGCGTGCGCGTCGTCAACGTCGTCGATCTCGGCGTGCTGATGCATCCGCGCCTGCACCCGCGCGGCATGGACGACGCCGCATTCGAAAGCCTTTTCACCCACGCCACCGATGTCATCTTCGCCTATCACGGCTATACTTGGGCGATTCACAGCATGGTGCACGGCCGCGCCAACGAAGCACGCTTCCACGTGCGCGGTTTCATGGACGAAGGCACGACCACAACCCCGTTCGACATGGTCGTACTGAACGAAATCAGCCGCTACCACCTCGCGATCGAGGCATTGAAATACGTGCCGCGACTGCGCTCGGAAACCGCCGGCGCTATCGACCTGTTCAACCGCAAGCTGCGCGAGCATCACACTTACATCCGGGAACATTTTGCCGATATGCCGGAGATCGCCAACTGGCACTGGACCAGCGACTTTCATCAACCGGAGGAGCCGCCGGCGGTTGCCGAGGTACAACCGCGGCCGGTGCAATTCACGGACGCCTGATGGAAATCAACGTTCTGCCGGATAGCAACGCGGCGGCCCGCTACGCCGCTGCGTTTATCGCCGAACAGGCGCGCGAAAGCATCGCCGCGCGCGGCCGGTTCGTCCTCGCGCTGAGCGGCGGCGAGACGCCGCGACCGATGCTCAACGCGCTGGCCGGCGAAAACCTGGATTGGGGCCGGGTCCACGTAGTGCAGGTCGATGAGCGGTTCGCGCCGACGGGACATCCCGACCGTAACCTGACGCTGTTGCAGCAAACACTGCTCGCGAAGGCGCCGCTGTCACCGGACCACGTGTATCCGATGCCCGTGGAGGACGATGACGATCATCCGGCCACGGCCGCCGACGATTACGCGCGATTGCTGCAGGAAGTTGCCGGCACACCGCCGGTCATCGACCTGGTGCACCTCGGCCTCGGCGGAGATGGGCATACGGCATCGCTGGTGCCGGGTGATGGTGCGCTTGACGTAGTCGATGCCGACGTCGCCATCACCGGCCTCTACAAGGGCCGGCGGCGGATGACGCTGACGTATCCGATTCTCAATCGCGCCCGCTGCATCCTGTGGCTGGTGTCAGGCGCGTCGAAAGCCGCAATGCTCGCGCGGCTGCGCGCTGGCGACCCGGGCATTCCTGCCGGCGGTGTCGCAACGGAACATGCCGTCGTCTTCGCCGATCACGACGCTGCGCCGGACGCAGCGCCCGCCTAGCTCCGGATCGTGCGCCACTGGCGGCCGTCGCGCTCCAGCAGCATGTCCGCTTCGCCCGGCCCCGCGCTACCCGCACGATAACGCTGCGGCTCCAACGTCGATTCCGCCCACGCATCGAGCACCGGCTGCACCACGCGCCAGCCTGCCTCAATATTGTCGGCGCGCTGAAACAGCGTCGCGTCGCCGATCATCGCGTCGTAAATCAACGTTTCGTAACCGGTCGCCGGCGTTGCCTTAAAGTAATCGCGATAATTGAATTTCATGTCGACCGTGCCCATGCGCACGCCCGGCCCCGGCACCTTGGCGCTGAAACGCAGCGACACGCCTTCGTCCGGCTGGATGTGCAAAATCATGTCGTTGGGACTCAAAGCGTCGACCGGCGTATCGCGAAACAGCGCGAGCGGTGCGTGCTTGAACTCGATCACGATCTCGGTGCGCCGCGCGGTCAGCGCCTTGCCGGTACGCAGGTAAAACGGCACGCCGGCCCAGCGCCAGTTGTCGATCATCAGTTTCAGCGCGACGTAGGTTTCGGTGTCGGAATCGGGCTTGACGTCGGGCGCGTCGCGATACGCCGCGACTTTCTTGCCGGCGACGACGCCCTCGCGATACTGGCCGCGCACAGCATTGCGCCGGGTTTCCTCGCCGCTCAGTTCGTGCACGGCATCCAGCACCTTGGACTTTTCCGAGCGCACCGCGTCGGCATCGAAACAACTCGGCGGCTCCATCGCCGTCAGCGTCAGCAACTGGAACAGGTGATTCGGCACCATGTCGCGCAGCGCGCCGGTCGCGTCGTAAAACTTGCCGCGCCGTTCCACTCCGACCGTTTCCGCCACCGTAATCTGCACATGGTCGATATGGTCGCGATTCCACACCGGCTCGAAAATACCGTTGGCGAAACGCAGCGCCATGATGTTTTGCACGGTTTCCTTGCCGAGATAATGGTCGATGCGATAGATCTGGCTTTCGTCCAGCACGCTGAGGATTTTTTTGTCCAGCGCCTTTGCGGACTCGAGATCGTTGCCGAACGGCTTTTCGATAATGACGCGCCGGAAGCCGCCGTTCTCCCCATTCACAAGCCCGGCCTCGCCGAGATGATCGACGATGCGGGAAAAGAATGACGGCGGCGTCGCGAGATAAAACAGCACGTTGCCCCCGTTGTCGTGCGCCGCGTTGATCTGCTGCAGGCGCTTGCCGAGTTTGGTATAGGTTTCCGGCGACTCGAAATCGCCCTGCAGATATTCGAGCCGGTCCTCGAGCCACGACCAGGTGTCGGCATCGATGGTCGCGGCGGCATATTCGCGCGTGCTGTCACTGAGTTCGCGCCGGAACCGGTCATCGTTCAGATCGGCGCGCGCGATGCCGAGCACCGTGAAGCGGTCAGGCAGCAGCCCGGAGCTGGTAAGGTTGTAGAGCGCCGGTATCAGCAGCCGCCGGGCGAGATCGCCCAGCGCGCCGAAAACAACCAGGGTGCAGGCCGGCGCCGGGGCCGCGTCAGCCATGTTTGGGCTCTACGTGTCCGCCGAAACCGTGCCGCATCGCGGAGAGCAGCTTGTTCGCGAACGCGGCGCGATCGCGCGAGCGGAAGCGCGCGAACAATGCGGCCGAGAGCACGTCGGCCGGCACCGCCTCGTCGATCGCGGCGTTGATCGTCCAGCGGCCTTCGCCGGAGTCCTGTACGTAGCCGGAATATTCTGCAAGTTTTGCGTCGCCGGCGAGCGCCGCGGCGGTGAGATCAAGCAGCCACGAGCCGATCACGCTGCCGCGTCGCCAGACCTCGGCGATGTCCGGCAGGTTGAGATCGTAGCGCTGCGCTGCCGGCAACGTATCGGCGGTTGCGTTTTGCAGAATGTCGAAGCCCTCCGCGTACGCCTGCATCAAACCGTATTCGATGCCGTTGTGTACCATCTTGACGAAATGGCCGGCACCACTCGGGCCGCAGTACAGGTAGCCCTGTTCGGCGCGCGGATCGCAGCCGTCGCGGCCGGGCGTCGCCGGAATGTCGCCCTTGCCCGGCGCGAGCGTTGCGAAAATCGGATCGAGATAATCGACCGCCTCCTTGTGGCCGCCGATCATCATGCAGTAACCGCGCTCGAGCCCCCAGACGCCGCCGCTGGTGCCGACGTCGAGGTAGCGCACGTCGCGCTTCGCGAGCGTTTGCGCGCGGCGAATGTCATCCTTGAAAAACGAGTTGCCGCCGTCGATGACAATGTCGCCGGCTGACATGCATTCGCCCAGCCGCATCACCGTCGCGTCGGTGATGTCGCCGGCCGGCAGCATCACCCAGACGGCGCGTGGGGCGACGAGCTTTTGGACCACGTCGTCGAGATCTGCGGCGCCGGTCGCGCCGGTTTCCGCCAGTGCCTGGACGGCTTTCGAATCGCGATCATAGACGACGCATTCGTGGCCGCCGCGTCGCAGACGGCGCACGATGTTGCCGCCCATGCGGCCGAGGCCGATCACACCGATTTGCATTATTCTTTCCTCTTGATTTCTACCTCTTCTCCCTCAGGGAGAAGGTTGGATAAGGGGTGCTGAGGGAGAGGGTTCTTGAAATTAGCCTCTTTCGAGTTGCGCGCGCGCCGCGGCCGCGACCTTTTCCGGCGTAAACCCGAACTTGGTTCTCAGCGCCTTGAGCGGCGCCGATGCGCCGAACGTGTGCATGCCGATAATCGCGCCGTCCGTGCCTACGTAGCGGTCCCAACCGACCGTGGACGCCTGTTCGACCGCAACCCGCGCGGTTACGCCGGGCGGCAGCACGCTGTCGCGATACGCCCGGTCCTGGCGCTCGAACAGGTAGAACGACGGCATGCTGACGACGCGCGCGCGAATGCCGTCGTTCCGCAATTCCTCGTATGCGGCGACGCATAGCGCGACTTCGCTGCCGGCGGCGATCAGCAGCACGTCCGGCATGCCATCCGCCGCATCCGCAAGCACATACGCACCGCGCGCAACGCCGGCAGCCGACGCATAACGCTCGCGGTCGAACGTCGGCAGCGGCTGGCGGCTCAACACCAGGCACACCGGCTCATGCCTGAGCGGCATGATAACCCGGAATGCCTCGGTCACCTCGTTGGCGTCGGCCGGACGCAGGTCGACCATGCCCGGAATCGCGCGCAGGCCGATCAACTGTTCGACCGGCTGGTGTGTCGGACCGTCCTCGCCGAGACCGATGGAGTCGTGCGTGTAAATGAAAATCACCGGCAGTTCCATCAGCGCGGCGAGGCGCACCGGCGGCTTCATGTAATCGCTGAAAATCAGGAAGGTGGAACCGTACGGGCGGATCTTCGACAGCGCGAGGCCGTTCAGGATTGCGCCCATCGCGTGCTCGCGGATGCCGAAGTGCAGGTTGCGCCCGGCGTAGCTGCCGGCTTCGAAATCGCCGCCGTCTTTGAGCGTCGTCTTGGTCGACGACGCGAGATCGGCCGCACCGCCGATCAGCCACGGGTAATGCGGCGCGATCGCGTTCAGTACCTGGCCGGCCGCCGCGCGGCTGGCGACGCCCTTGTCATCGGCCGGAAACGTCGGCAGCTCCGCGTCCCATCCATCCGGCAGTTCGCGCGTCTGCATGCGCTCGATCTCATCGGCGAGCGCCGCATATTCGGCGCGATAGTCCTCGAGACGCGCAAGCCAGTCTTCGCGCAATTCGCGCCCGCGCCGGCCGATGCCGTCGGCGAAATGATCGCGCACGCCGTCCGGCACCAGGAACTTCGCGTCCTCGGGCCAGCCGTAATTGCGCTTGGCGGCGCGGATTTCGTCTTCGCCCAGCGGCGAGCCGTGCGCGCTGGGACTGTCCTGCTTGTGGGGCGCGCCATAGCCGATGTGACTGTTGACGACGATCAGCGTCGGCGCATCGTCGGCCCGCTTGAATGCCTCAAGCTCGCGCGCCAGCGCCCCCGTATCGTTGGCATCGGCAACCCGGGCCACGCGCCAACCATAGGCCTCGAAGCGCGCTGCGACATCGTCGCTGAAGGTCAGCTCGGTGCGGCCGTCGATCGTGATCCGGTTGTTGTCGTAAATCCAGCACAGGTTGCCGAGCGCCAGGTGGCCGGCAATGGATGCGGTTTCGTTCGACACGCCTTCCATCATGTCGCCGTCGCTGCACAGTGCATAGACGCTGTAATCGAACATTTCAAAATCCGGCCGGTTGAAATGCGCGGCCAGCCAGCGCTCGGCGATCGCCATACCGACGCTGTTCGCGCAGCCCTGGCCGAGCGGCCCAGTGGTCGTCTCGACGCCGGAGGTCAGGTGATACTCGGGATGGCCCGGACACTTGCTGCCGAGCTGACGAAAGTTTTTGATGTCGTCAAGCGACACCGCCGGCTCGCCAAGCACCTCGTAATCGGGATCGACTGCCTTGACGGCGCTCAGATGCAGCAGCGAATACAGCAGCATCGACGCGTGACCGACCGACAGCACGAAGCGGTCCCGGTTGGGCCAGATCGGGTCGGCCGGGTCGTAGCGCAGGAAGCGCTGCCAGAGCGTGTAAGCTACCGGCGCCAGCGCCATTGGCGTGCCGGGGTGGCCGGACTGCGCCGCCTCGACGGCGTCCATGGCGAGCGTGCGAATCGTGTTGATGCACAGCTCGTCGAGCGATTTGTTATCGGCCATGAGATCCTTCTCGCGTTGATATCGCGGCAGGCGCCGCGTCGGTCAATCCAGCCTATTGCGCGCAACGCCGTAAATCAAGGCAACCCGTCAGCCTTTGCCGTGATATGACCCCGGCACCGACCGAAAGCCGATGGCGAAACGGTTCCAGCCGTTGATCGCGACGATGGCGAGCGTCAAATCGACCAGTTCCTTGTCGGTGAAATGCTGCCGCGCGGCCTCGAAGGCTTCATCCGGCGCATGCGTCTCGGAGATGTTGGTCAGCGTCTCGGTCCAGGCCAGCGCAGCCCGCTCGCGGTCAGTGAAAAACGGCGTCTCTTCCCAGGCGGAAATCGCGTACAGCCGCTGCTCGGTTTCGCCGGCCGCGCGCGCATCCTTGCTGTGCATATCGAGGCAGTACGCGCAGCCGTTGATCTGCGACGCGCGGAACTTCACCAGTTCCAGCAGCGAGGGCTCGAGGCCACTCGCCTCCACGCCGGCCTGCAGCGCGCTCATCGCCTTGTAAGCGGCGGGCGAAACGTTGGCGTATGCAAGTCTGGGTTCCATTTTGGTTCTCCTGTCGTTGGTAAAGAGAGTTTAGCCTCGAAGGCAGTGGAGGGGTGGCAGTCGGCCCACTCTTCATTCTTCTGTCAAAAAGGACTACCCTTGATCTGGATCAAGGCGGCGAGCGGGGCGCCGCTGTAAGAGTAAAACTTTACTCCGCGGCTATTGCGAGTGAGCAGGAGGCTCGTTATGGCAGTATCGGCAGAAGTTCCTCACGAAGCCCACGACGGCCCGGCACGCGGTTGGACGCGCTGGCTCAAGACCACCAACCATAAAGACATCGGCACGCTGTACCTGATTTTCAGCGGCGTGATGTTTACCATTGGTGGCCTGTTTGCGCTGGTCATCCGCACCGAACTGCTCGAACCGGGCATGCAGATCGTCGATCCGTATTTCTTCAATGAAATGACGACGATGCACGGCCTGGTGATGATCTTCGGCGTCATCATGCCGTCCTTCGTCGGGCTCGCCAACTGGATGATCCCGATCATGGTCGGCGCCCCCGACATGGCGCTGCCCAGGCTCAACAATTTCAGTTTCTGGGTACTGCCGTTCGCGTTCATCCTGCTGCTGTCGACATTCTTCATGCCCGGCGGGGCGCCGGCGATGGGCTGGACCAACTATGCGCCGCAAGTCATGCAGACGGGCATGGCTTTCCCGTTCATGGTGTTCGCCATTCACCTGATGGGCATCTCGTCGATCGCGGGTGCCATCAACGTCATCGCGACCATCCTCAACATGCGCGCGCCGACCATGCGGCTGATGAAGCTGCCGTTGTTCGTCTGGTCGTGGCTGATTACAGCGTTCCTGCTGATCGCGGTGATGCCGGTGCTGGCCGGCGCCGTCACCATGCTGCTGATGGACAAGTTCTTCGGCACGAGTTTCTTCTTCGCGGGCGGCGGCGGCGATCCGGTGCTTTACCAGCACGTGTTCTGGTTCTTCGGACACCCCGAAGTCTACATCATGATTTTGCCGGCGTTCGGGATCATCTCGGAAATTCTGCCGACGTTCTCGCGCAAGCCGCTGTTCGGTTACACGTCGATGGTTTATGCGCTCGCCTCGATTGCGTTCCTGTCGTTCATCGTCTGGGCGCACCACATGTTCACGGTCGGCATGCCGCTGTCGGCCGAGTTGTTTTTCATGTTCTCGACGATGCTGATCGCGGTACCGACCGGCATCAAGGTCTTCAACTGGATCGCGACGATGTGGCGCGGCTCGATGACGTTCGAAACGCCGATGTTATTTGCGATCGCGTTCGTCGTGCTGTTCACGATCGGCGGGTTGTCGGGCCTGATGCTTGCGATCGTGCCGGCGGACTTCCAGTACCAGGACAGCTACTTCGTCGTCGCGCACTTCCACTATGTGCTGGTCACCGGCTCCGCGTTCGCGATCATCGCAGCGATTTATTACTGGCTGCCGAAATGGACCGGCTACATGTACAACGAGTTCTGGGGCAAGGTGCACTTCTGGATCAGCGTCGTGTCCGTCAACGTGCTGTATTTCCCGATGCACTTCCTGGGGCTCGCGGGCATGCCGCGGCGTACCGCCGACTACGCGGTGCAGTTCACCAGCATGAACCAGCTCGTCAGCATCGGCGCGTACGTGTTCGGCGCGGCCCAGTTGATCTTCCTGGTGGTGATCATCGCCTGCGTGCGCGGCGGCAAGAAAGCCAGCGACGAAGTCTGGGAAGGCGCGAGGGGATTGGAGTGGACGCTGCCGTCGCCGGCGCCGTATCACAGCTTCGAGACGCCGCCGATCGTCGACTAAATCACGATTTCGTTCGTGCTGAGCGTGTCGAAGCACCCTTGGGGTCCTTCGACGGGCTCAGGGCGAACGGAGATATCGAATAGGTCAGCTCCGATCAGGCGGCGCGCCGGCGTCGCACTTCTTGCAGTTCAGCGTGGTGCCCAGCATCCTTTTGCGCCCCGCTTCCGTTTGCGTCCACGGCCGGTTGATCCACGGCGGCCGGTGACGCACGTGCTGGTTATGGCCGCACTCGAGCTCCGCCACCCAGTGGCGCTCGTCGTCGAGATGAAAGCCGGTAATGCGTCGTTTCACCAAGGTCGACTTCCGGCTAGCGCAGCGGCTCGACCTGCTGCGGCGCGATCTGCGGCACGAGACGCCTGTCCCAGTTGCGGCGCACGAAGTTGGCGATCTTCGCGACCTCCTTGTCGCTCAGCTTGAAGCCGAACGGCGGCATCGAATACGGATACGGATGCGCGTCGGTCGCGGCTTCGAACCCGCCCTGCAATATCATCAGCACCAGGTTCGTCGGGTTGGCCGCCAGCACGATCGAGTTGTTGCGCAGGTCCGGATAATAATCATGCTTCGCGTGGCCATCGTCGCCGTGGCACCCGGAACAATGCTTGTGATACAGCGCAGCCCCCGGAATCTGATGGTTCGGGGTCGCGGCTGGCGCGGTGTGCGCCACCTTCAGCGTTGGTCCCTGGGCCGGCAGGCTTTGCACGTAGGCCACGATCGCCGCCAGGTCGCTGTCTGTCAGATACTGCAGGCTCGACTGCACCACGTCGCGCATCGGTCCGAGCGCCGCACCGCGCTCGCTGCGGCCGGTGCTCAGGAAATTACTCAGCGCCTGCGCCGACCAGCCGCCGATGCCGGTGGAGGGATTCGGCGTAATGTTGGGCGCGTACCAGCCGTCGATCGGCACCGTGCCGCCCGCCAACGCGTATTCCTGTCGCACCGCGCCCCAGCCGTTGCGCGGCGAATGGCATGCGCCGCAGTGCGCCAGCCCGCGCACCAGGTAGGCGCCGCGATTCAGCATCGGCGAAGCGTTCGGGTCGGGCTTGAACGTGTGCGGATCGAAGTACAGCGCGCGCCAGACGCGCATCGCGCTACGCATGCTGTACGGCCAGCGCAGCGTGTTGGGCCTGTTCTTGCGGTGCACCGGCTCGACGCTGCGCAGGTAGTCCCAGATCGCCTTCACATCTTGGCGCGTGAGGTTCGTGTAGGACGGGAACGGAAACGCGGGATACAGGTAATCGCCGTCGTCGTCTATGCCGTTGTGCATCGCGCGGTAGAAATCCGCGAACGTCCACTTGCCGATACCGGTCTGCGCGTCCGGCGTAATGTTGGGCGTATAGATCACGCCGAAAGGCGTCTCGATCGGGCGCCCGCCGGAGAACGCGGCGCGGCCGGGCTCGGTGTGGCAAGCCCGGCAGTCGCCGACGCGGGTGAGATACCGGCCACGCGAGAAAGACGCGCTCGTGTCCGCACCCCAGGCGACGCCGGTGAAGGCCAGGATGAGCAATAAAGCGGCGAGCAGTTTCATTCCGCTTTCCGCGTGGAATTCGCTGCCGGGCGCAGCGACGCAAGGTAATGCGACATCGCCTGAATCTGCGGCGTCGTCAGCGTCTCGGCGATGTGCTCGTGCAGCGGATCATGGCGGGCGCCCTGCGCCCAGTGCTCGAACTGGATCGTCAGGTAGCGGGCGTACTGTCCGGCCAATGCCGGCACGGACGGCGGCTGACCCTGCAGATCGGAGCCATGGCAACTCGTGCATGCTTCAATACCTTCGCTCGGCACGCCGTGTTGCACGAGCTTCCGTCCCTCTTCCCAGCGCGCCTGGTCGCGCGGCGCGGCCGGCGGAAACGGCGGCGATTCGGCCGCGTAATAAGCGGCGATCAACTGCAGGTACGGCGCCGGCAGATTGATCAACAGGTGGTGCATGATCTTGACCGGCGGAATGCCGGTACGCCGTGCCGATTTGAAGCGCAGGAGCTGCTTGTAAAGGTAGCCGGCGGGTTGATCCGCGAGACGCGGGTAAACGCCGGCGGTCGTGCCGGCGCCGCCCTGCCCCCGCTTGCCGTGGCAGGTGGCGCAGGCCGCGAGGCGGATTTTCATGCCATGGTGATCGGGCGGCGGATTCGCCGGCCCGGCGAACGCGGGAATCGCGAAGGCAGTCGCTGCGACGATCAATATACCCGGCAGAATTCGACGAAGGCTGCGAATGCTGCGCGAACTGATCATGCTGCAATATCAACCGTGGTTGGGGAGAACCGCCATTATAACTGCTGGCGGTAGAAGCGTGCGAGTTGCGCGTAGACCTGCGGCAGGTTCGCGCGCAATTCGGCCGGTTGCTCGAAGAATGCTTCGCTCGTTACCGCGAAAAACTCCGCCGGGCTCGTCAGCGCGTACGCATCGACCGGCAGCGACCGATCATTCCGGTAATCGTCGTGCAGCCGATCCCATGCACCGGTAAAAGCCTCGACCCAATTCTTTCTCTCCATGCGCCGGTGCAACGGTGGAAAGCCGTTGATGTCGCCGTTCAGCATGTCGAGCTTGTGCGCCATCTCGTGAATGACGACGTTGTGCCCGGGCGGCTGCTCGATCTGCTGCACGTCGGCCCACGACAGAATCACCGGCCCGCGGCCCCACGCTTCGCCGGCGAGCACATGCTCGGTCCGATGTACGACGCCGGCGACGTCCATCTGCTCGCGGCGCGGCACGAACAGTTCGGGGTAAATCACGACGCTCACCCAGCCGTCGTACCAGTCGAAGCCGAGCTTCAAAATCGGCACGCACGCGTGCGTTGCGATCAGTACGCGATCCGCCTCGTCGAGCGTCAGCCCCTTCACCGGCTCGATCGACTTGCGGTCGAGAAACAGCGTCGCCAGCACCCGCAGCCGCGCCTGGTCCGACGCGCCCAGCCGCTGCGCCGGCCTGCAATGGTCCAGCGCACGCCGCCAGTGCGGCTCGCTGATCGGATGCCTTGCGACCGCGCGCCGCTCGCGCCAGTTTTTGATTTTTTCGAACATGCCGGCCTACATAGGGCTTGTGCTAGCATTGGCGGCCTTGTTACCGGGAGTCGCCATGAAATTCACGCTCCGTTTGCCGCTCGCTGTCGCCACCCTGCTGATCTTTGCCGCGCCGGCCTTCGCCGCGCCGCCATCCGACCATAATGCCGAGATTCGCACGATCCTGCATCGCCTCGGCGAAGCGCAGCACCCGCGGGGCGTCGCCCTCTCGCCCGACGGCACGCACCTCGCGTGGATCGTCCACACCGACAACGGCGATCGCCTCGCCATCGCCAACTTCGACGGCTCGCACAAACAGGTTGTGGCGCTCCACAAGACATTCAAGAAGTGCAAGGCGCGCGATGCGGTCTGGTCGCCCAACAGCAAGACGCTCGCATTTTTGAGCAACTGCGGCAGCGACACGCACCATCACGCGCAGCGCGACATTTACCTCGTCGATACAACCACGACGCCGCTCAAGGCACAGCGGCTGACGCACCTGACCGGCTACGCCCACGACCTCGACTGGGCACCGGGCGGCAAGACGCTCGGCCTGCTCTACATCAAGGGCGACACGCACCAGAGCGGTGCGACGAGCCCGACCAAAGAGCGCGTGGGCGTGATCGGCGTCAGCGGCGTGCAGCACCAGCAGATGGCGGTGGTCGATGTGGCCGATGGCAAGGCGCACACGCTGACGCCTTACGGCTTGTTCGTTTACGAATTCACCTGGGCGCCAAAAGGTAACCGCCTCGCCTACATCGCCGCGCCGCCGCCCGGCGCAAACAACTGGTGGGTTGCGAAGCTTTACACGCAGGCGATGAACGCCGCGCAGCCGCGCGTGGTCGTCGATCCCGGCAAGGTTCGCGGCTCGCTGCACGGCCTGCAGATTGCACTGCCGCGCTTCTCGCCGGACGGCTCGAAAATCGCATTCATCGGCGGCCTGATGAGCGACCGCGGCGCAACCGCCGGCGACATCTATATCGTCCCGGCTGCCGGCGGCGATGTTGTCGACGTGACGCCGGGCATCCAGATGTCGCCGTCATGGCTCGCCTGGACGAACAACGATCACCTGCTGGTGTCGTCGATCGCCGGTGGGTCGTCGCGCGTGTCGCTGTTCACGCTGCACGACGGCCACGCCAGCGGGCACCCGCTATTCACGCAGGACGCATCAATCGGCAACGGCAAGGCGGCCTCCGCGATTGCGCTGTCAGGCAATTACGCCGACTTCGCATTCGTGCACAGCACGTTCGACCGGGCGCCCGAGATTTACACCGGCCGCTTCCGCATGAACGACGGCCAGCCGACCGGCGTCAGTTCAAAACCGCACGCGGTCACGCACCTCAACGCCGGCCTCAAGCCGTTGTGGGGCAAGGCGGAGTCGGTGACCTGGACCGACGAAGGCTACGACGTGCAGGGCTGGCTGCTGTTCCCGGCCCATTACGACCCGCACAAGACCTACCCGATGATCGTCTACGTTCACGGCGGCCCGTCCTGGGCGGTGCGGCCGAGCTGGCCGCGCGTCGGCTACGGCGGCGCGCCGCTGTCCGCGCTCGGCTACTTCGTGCTGTTTCCGAATCCGCGCGGCAGCAAAGGCCAAGGTGAAAAGTTTGCCCAGGCCGTGCGCCGCGACATGGGCTACGGCGACCTGCGCGACATCCTCGCGGGCGTCGATACGGTAGAGAAAAAGTACCCGATCGACGACAACCGGCTGGGCCTGACCGGCTGGAGCTACGGCGGCTTCATGAGCATGTTCGCGCCGACCCAGACGCGGCGCTTCAAAGCGGTGGTCGCCGGCGCAGGCGTGTCCGACTGGAAGAGTTATTACGGCGAAAACTCGATCGACCAGTGGATGATTCCGTTCTTCGGCGCCTCCGTTTACGACGCACCGAAGGTGTACGCCAAGAGTTCGGCGATCAATTTCATCAAGAACCAAAAAGCGCCGACGCTGATCCTGGTCGGCGAGCGCGACGCCGAATGCCCGGCGCCGCAGTCATTCGAATACTGGCATGCGCTGCGCGCGATGGGCGTGCCGACGAAGCTGGTGGTTTACAAGGGCGAAGGCCATCACTTCATGCAGCCGGCGCATCGGCGCGACGCGTTGGAGCGGGCACTGGCATGGTTCCAGAAGTATCTCGGCACCGGCAAATGACGTAAGGCTATGTCGGGCCGCGGCTCGGTGACTGCCCCACCAGGTTATGCCGCTGCCATGAGCCGCGCGCGAACCAGAGGCATGTCATCAGCACCGACAGCACGTTGCTCGCCGGCAGCGCAATCCAGATGCCGAGTTCCTTGAGCGACGTCAGGGCAAGACCCCACGCGAGCGGCAGGCGCAGTATCCAGAACGAGACCAGCGTCAGCGTCATCGCGGCGACCGTTGCGCCTGCGCCGCGCATGGCGCCCAGCAGCACCATTTGCACGCCGATCAGGCCAAACGTGAAGGCGACGATTTCGAGGATCAGCCCGCCTTCCGCGATCACCGGCTGCACGCCGGGAATGAATGCCGCGATCAGCGGGCGCGCGAACACGAACACGACGACACCCGCGAGTGTCAGCACCACGAACGACACCACCGCGCTCAACGTGGCCGAGCGCACCGCGCGCGGCATCAACCCCGCGCCGATGTTCTGGCCGACCAGGGTGGTCGACGCCATCGCAAAACCCATCGCCGGAATGATGATGAAACTCACCACCCGCTGGACGACGCCGTAGGCCGCGACCGGCGTCGCGCCGAAGCCGGCGACCAGCGTCATCATCACCGCCATGCCGAACGCGCGCGTGGCCTGCTCGATCGACGACGGCCCGCCGAGCGTGATCAGGCGCTTCAGCAGCGCCCAGTCCGGTGGCAGATTCGCAACGCGCAAATGCACGCCGTAACGGCCGCTGAACAGCAGCCACAGCCCCACCGCCGCGGCGATGCCTTGCGTGAAGATCGTCGCCAGCGCCGCGCCGGCGACGCCGAGTGCGGGAATAGGTCCGTAGCCGAGGATAAACAGCGGGTCGAGGCCGAGATTCAGCAGCACCGTTCCCAGCACGATCACGAACGGCGTCTTGACCTCGCCCACGCCGCGCAGCAGCGACTGGAACGTGAAATAGGAAAACAGAAACACCATGCCGATGAACGTGATCCGCAGATAGGCCACCGCGCCCGGCAGCACCGCCGGCGGCGCGCCCATCAGGCGCATCAGCATCGGGCTCGCGAAGTAGCCGGCAACCGCAACGATAATCGACACCATGACGTTCGCCGTCAGCGTCTGCGCAGCGACATGATCCAACTGGCGCTGATCGCCCCGCCCCTTGAACTGCGCCACCATGATCGTACCGGCGATCGCGAAGCCGGACACCAGCGCAATCATCAGGAAAATGATCGGAAAGCTCATCGACACCGCGGCGACGGCGGCCTCGCCGAGGCGCCCGACCCAGAACGTGTCGGTGAGCTGGTACGCCGTCTGCAGGATGTTCGCGGCCACGATCGGCGCGGCAAGCGAAAACAGCGCTTTGACGATGGAGCCTTGGGTGAGATCGCGGGGCATTTTCGAAATATGTCTCGGAAGTGCTAGGATTGCGGGCCAGGGTTAATACCGGAGCTTCTCATGAGTTCATCGATCGCTCTTCGCCCGCTGCCTCGTTTTGCGCTCGCTCTCGGGGCATTGTCGTTCGCGCTCGGCGCCTGGGCCGGCCCGCCGAAGATCAAGTACCCGAACTACAACGAGACACCGGCGCACTTCAAGCCGAAAACTCAAGGTTTCGAGTACACGCGCCGCATCGTCGAGATCCCGATGCGCGACGGCGTCAAGCTGCACACGGTGATTATCGTCCCCAAGTGCGCCAGGCACGCGGGCATACTGCTCACGCGCACGCCTTACAACGCCGACGCGCTGACCAGCCATGCAGCGAGCGGCCATCTGGGGCCGATACTGGAAGGCTACGACAACGTCACCGACATCATTAAGGAAGACTGCTACATCCGCGTCGTCCAGGACATTCGCGGCAAGTACGGCTCCGAAGGCGGCTACGTGATGAACCGGCCGCTGCATGACAACCCGCTCAACCCGACGCCGGTCGATGACGCCACCGATGCGTACGATACCATTGCGTGGCTGGTGAAGCATGTACCGGAAAGCAACGGCAAGGTCGGCATCATCGGCATTTCCTACGACGGCTACGAGCCGCTGGTCGCGCTGGTTCATCCGAACCCCGCGCTGAAAGTCTCGGTGCCGATGAACCCGATGGTCGACGGCTGGATGGGCGACGACTGGTTCCATCATGGCGCGTTCCGCGAGCAGAACATGCCGTACATCTACCGGCAGGAGGCGAGCCGCAACAACAAGTACCCGTGGTGGCGCAACTATTACGACGACTACGACGTATACATGCACGCGGGCTCGGCCGGCGCGCTCGCCCGCCTGCACGGCATGCAGCAGCTCGGCTTCTGGCGCGAACTGGTCAAGCACCCGGCCTACGACCAGTTCTGGCAGAGCCAGGCGATGGACAAGATCCTCGCGAAGCTGCCGCTCAAAGTCCCGACGATGCTCGTCGCGGGGCTCTGGGACCAGGAAGACATTTATGGCGCCCCGGCGGTATACCGGGCGCTGGAGCCGAAAGACAAGCACAACAACATGGTGTATCTCGCGATGGGCCCGTGGTATCACGGCCAGGAGATCGGCGACGGCAGCCATCTCGGTGCGATCCGTTTTGGCAGCGATACCGGCAAGTATTTTCGCGAGCACATCCTGCGCCCGTTCCTCGCGCACTACCTGAAGGACGGCGCGCCCCCGATGCACGTCGCGCCGGTCAACATCTACGCGACCGGCGTCGATCATTGGGAGCAGCTCAAGTCGTGGCCGGCTTGCAGCGCCAGCGGCTGCCAGATCAAGCCGACGCCGCTGTACCTCGAATCGCACTTCGAGCTTGGCTTTGCACAACCTTCGGCGGCCGGCGCGAATTACGATCAATACATCTCCGATCCGGCGAAGCCGGTGCCGTATCGTCAACGGCCGATTCACCCGATCAGTTCGCCCGAAAGCACCTGGCACCAGTGGCTGGTCGACAACCAGAGCTTCGCTTCCGGCCGCCCCGACGTCCTGACTTACGAAACGCCGGTGCTGACGCACCCGGTGAAAATCGCCGGCCGGCCGCTTGTGCACCTGGTCGCCTCGACCAGCGGCACCGACAGCGACTGGGTCGTCAAGCTGATCGACGTGTATCCGCCGCAGGTCGCGGCGCAGCCGGAAATGGGCGGCTACCAACTGGCGGTGTCGATGGACATCTTCCGCGGCCGCTATCGGCAGAGTTACAGCGATCCGCAGCCGATCACGTCGAACAAGCCGTTGCTCTACAAGTTCCCGCTACCGGTCGCGAACCACGTGTTCCTGCCGGGCCACCGCATCATGGTGCAGATCCAGTCGAGCTGGTTCCCGCTCTACGATCGCAACCCGCAGAAGTTCGTGCCGAATATCTTCCTGGCCAAGCCGGACGATTACATCAAGGCAACGCAGCGGGTGTACCACGAGCCGGGGCACGAGACGTATATCGAATTGCCGCTGGTGAAGAAATAAACACATGCCAAAACTCGACCTGGATTCGATCCCGCGCCACACCGGTTCCTCTTACCCGGCGCCATTCGACGAACCCTGCGCCGCTCGCGTCCGCCAGCGCCTCGGCGACGCCGGCGGTCTGACCGACTTCGGCGTCAATCGCCTGGAACTGGCGCCGGGCGCATGGTCGAGCCAGCGTCACTGGCATTCGGGAGAGGACGAGTTCGTCTACGTACTGTCGGGCGAACTTGTCCTTGTCACCGACGCCGGCGAAGAAGTGCTGCGGTCCGGCGACTGCGCGGCTTTCCCGAAGGGCGAGCCGGACGGGCACCAACTCATCAACAAATCGAACGGGCCCGCGATCTGCCTCGAAGTCGGCAGCCGCAGCAAAGAAGACATCTGCAGCTATTCCGATATCGACATGCGCATCGACAGCCGCGACGAGATTTATACGCACACGGACGGGACACCGTATCCGCCACGCGGCTAATGAGCAACGGCTGGCCGGCGGCGCCGCCGCCGGCTGCGCCTGGTTCCTCGCGACCGGCGCCGCCGTCCAGATCGCCCACGCCGACACCGTAGCGACTAACGCGTTCAGTGCGTACCTGCGCGGCCCCGGCAGCGACTGGCTGCAAGCGGCCTACTACATCTTCGCGGTGGCGCTCATACTGCTGGCGGTGCGAATGACAGCCGACCGCCGCGCACGAAGCCTGTGCGCGGCGGCGCTATTGGTAATCGTCGCCTGCGCCGTCACCCTCGTCGCCTATACGTACAGCCCATGGCCGCTGCCCGGCGACCCGTCAATCCATCTACGCGAGAACATCCACAAGGTCAGCGCGCTAACCGCCTTTGCCGGTATCACCATCGTCATGTTTCTTGTCGCGCCGCTGCTTTGGCACACATCCGCACGAGCCGTCTTCCTGGCGTTTGCGGCAATCCTGCTGCTGGTGGAACTCGGCGCCGCGTTCGCGCCGACCTTTGGACTCAGCGGTTACGCGATACTGGAAAAAATCGCCATCGCCGGCATCGTGCTATGGCTGATCGCCGCCGCGATCCGCCTCATCCTCGACGAAACGCAATCACCTGCTCGGCCGCAGCAACGCCGGTGAGATAGGCACCGTGCGCTGTTGAGAAATCGGTTGGCGAACAGGCTTCGCCGGCGAAGAACAGGCGGTTTTCCACGGGCGCGGCGAGCGCTGCGCGGCAGTCGGCCTTGCCGGGCCGCGCGTGAGAGTAGGCGCCGCGCGAGAACGAATCCCGGCCCCACGCGTGCAGGCCCAACGGCTTGATCCGGCCGCCAAAATCATTGCCGAGCTGATCCTTCAATTCCGCCAACGCGAAATCGAAAAAGGCATCGATACCGCCCCTCTCCAATTCCGCCGCCAGACCGCCGCCAAAGTACCCTTCGATATACGGCCTGCCGAAGGGCCGCAGGTGATAGGCGGCGGTGCCGATCCTGTCGGTATGGCCGAGCAGGCTGCTGTCCGGCTTGAACTCCTCCGCATCAGCAAGCGATAAAAACAGTTTGTCCGCGAAACCAAGCGGCAGCCCCAGCGCCGCCTCCGTCTTCTCCGGCAATGCCGGAGCAAATAAGTCTTCAGTGATCAGGCTGGTCGGCAGCGTGACGATGGCGGCATCGGCGGCAATCGTCCCAGCCGCTATTTCCAGCTTCAGCCGCCGGCCGGAATGATCGATATGCCGCACCGGGCAGTTGAGGCGAACCGGCAGCCCGGCGCCGTACCCGGCGATGACCGATCCGTAGCCCTCCGCAACGCGCCAGTTCACGCCGCTGTCGTCATAGCGGGCCAGATCGCGCGCCGAGATGCGTTCGAGTTCGGCACCGCTGATGAACGTCGTAATCGCCTCGATCAGCGGATTCCAGCGGCACGACCCATCGAGGAATTTAGACGCTGCGCAATCCGGGTCGGTGTCGGGCAGGGCTTCAGCCCGCGCATTGAATGCCTGAAAAGCTGCCTGAAAATCCGCCTGCTCGGCCGGCGGAAAACCCATCGCCGGCCGCATCCATGGCGGCGGGGTCCGGTCGATGGCACATCCCTGCGCCTCCGCGATCTCGCGCCACGGGTTCCGATCGCCGGAATGCAGCCAGCCGCACCCCAGGTCGAGCGGCAAATCGCGTTGCGCCGCAACCGTCCATGCCCGCCCGCCGAGCCGCGAGCGCGCCTCAAGAATCAGACAATCAATGTGTGCGTCGCGCAGCCGCCGGGCCGCCGCGATACCGGCTGCGCCGCCGCCGATGATCGCAACCTGAATTGGCATTTGGAAAAATCCTGCCGATGACACGCGAATTGTAGCAACTCCGGCAGTAGTACAATGCCACCCGTGCCGGCGTCTCTCTTCGGGAATAAAAATGGTGAAATTGTTCGGAACGTCGAGTCTGTGGCTGGTCCTGGTGGCGCTGCTTTATGCGCCGGCCGCTGCCCACGCCGCAGTGCATCAGAGTCACCCGTTCGTCGGCGTCACGCTCTATCAGATCGTCCGCGACCACCCGCGGCCCCAGGTCATCAACCTCGCGGATATCGACCCCGACGCGCCCGGCATCCGCTTCCTGGTCACGCCTTCCAATGGCGATCCCAATGGCGATGCGCCGGGCGACCCGAACCTGGAAACGACGCGCGAGACCACGCTCCAGTTCATCACCGACCAGCATGCTCAACTCGGTATCAACGGCTCGTTCTTCACGTTCGTCAAGCACACGCTCAATACCAACAATATTTCGCTGGTGATGTCCGACGGCCACCGCGTCTCCCGCGCATCCGCCCATCGCGGCTGGATCATCAACCTCGGCGCCGACGGTCGGCCGCAGATCCGCCACGTCGAGCCCGGCGAGGCTGCGCAGCCCGGCAGCGGACTCTACAATGCCATCGCCGGTGTGGGTCTCCTGGTGCAGCATGGCAAGAACGTGGCGCCGACCGGCACGTCGTTTGACGACGTCCATCATCCGCGCACCGCCGTGGGCATCACGGCCAGGGGCCACCTGCTGCTGGTCACCGTCGACGGCCGCCAACCCGGCTTCAGTGAAGGCATGAGCCTGCGCGAACTGGGGAAGTTTTTCGTCGCCCACGGCGCGGTCGAGGCGCTGAACCTGGACGGCGGCGGCTCCACGACGATGGCGATCGCCGACCCCGAACCGCGCATTATCAATTTCCCCAGTGATCCCTGGAGCAACGGCGAGCCCGGCCGGCCGCGCAAGGTCGGTGTCAGCCTCGCCGTCTTCGCCAAGGCGAATCCGAACTACGTGCCGCTGCCCCAGCCCCGGCGTCCCGGCGCGCCCAAGGCGCAACCGGCACCGGACCAACTGACCATCCTCGACGACTTCGAAAGCAATGCCGGCCACTTTGCCAGTTCGCCGGCCGCCTCCGACTCCACGCACGGCCTCTATGTCGATCCCGACGCCTCCATCACCCATCTTGAGCGCGCCACCGCGCAGACCGGCGAGTGGTCGCAGAAAATCACCCTGACCGCCGACGACAGTTCCAAAACGCACGGCCTGTTCGTCCGCTACCTGTCCGGGCACGGTCAGCCAAATCAAAATGCCATGCTGGGGAATAGCGGCTGGGTCGGTTTCTTCCTGAAAACCCGCGACCCCGGTCTGACCGTTCGGATCGCCATGGACGACGGCGTGTCGAGCGACTCGAATCACGCACGCGGGCTTGAGCAATCCACCGCCCGCAAAGTCATTGCCGACGGACAGTGGCACCTTTACCAGTGGAACCTGGACGACAAACATGAGTGGTCCAAATTCGGCGGCGGCAACGGCGCGCTCCAAGGCCCCAACACCACCATCGACTCCATCCTGTTCCAGGCGAAGCCCGTAAAATCGCGCCAGCGCTTCACGCTCTACCTCGATACCGTCGCCTACAACCCGAATGGCGAGCTGAACGCGCTGACGAAGTAGGAACGAGAAACTACATCGCAGCCGACTGATTTAGCAAGAGACTACCCCGCCGGCTGCGGCTTCGCCGCCGCCACTCTGCCCTTCAGGACAACGCCGTCCTGGCCGAAATCCAGCAAGGCCCGGATGCGCAGCTTCAGTTTGCTCATGCGGTCCACGCTCTTTTTGAGCTTCTGCAACGCGGCCGCGTCCATTTGCCCCTGGTGGTGCGCGACGAGGAACGCGGCCATCAGCGGCATCGCCTTGGCGTAGTCGATCCGGTAATACACCACGCCGTTCGGCGTCAGCTTGTCGTTCTTCAGGCCCTGCGCGGCTTTCGCAGCGGTCGGCCCCATGAAGAACACGAGGTGCTTGCCGGCGATCATGACCTGCACCGGCGGCACGCCCTTTCGGGGCAGCTGCAGGGCGACCGGACTGCCGTCGGCCGGAATCTGCACCTGGCCCAACAGTCGCGGCTTCATGCGCTTCGCCATTTGAAACAGCCTTCGCGGGCTCGTCGCCGAAATATCGACCAGCGCATCGAGACCGGCCACGCCGGCCGCCGGATTGGCATCGAACACCTCCAGGCTCACGCCCCGGACGCCGCTGAACAACGCGGCCGCAGCCGTCCTCGCGGCAGGATTCTTTTGCAGCACATTCTGCTGCGCCTTGACCAGCCAGTCGCAGTGAAAATCGGCCTGCACGAATCGCTGCTGCAGCCCGCCCAACACCGGCGCCAGATGGGCGGCATCGAGCCCCAGCGCAAAACCGAGTATCGGCTTAGCCGATCCATCGATCAAAGCCGCCGGGATATGGCCGCGCAGTTGGCTCAAAGACTTCGTCAGCGACGCGTCCGTCAGCCGGGAAACCATCCGCTCCCGGATCACGACATCGCCGGGTGCGGCACCATTGTTCGGCACCATGCCCATAACCGTAATCGGCCAGCCGTTGGCGATGGACTGCATATCCCGCCGACAGGCCGGCGTCCTCACCGCCGCAAGCTGATGTTTTGCATCCACCTGCGTGAGCATTTTGCCGGCGAGACTGCCCGGCGCGCCGGTCAGCGCCGCGACGATGGCCTGATGATTGATGAACCCGATATCGCCCCGCTCAAAACCGTTCTTGTCCGCAATCCGCTGCAGCAGACCGCTTTGGGCCAGTGTCTTCGCCGGCGCCTTCAGGCCCAGCGCCACCGGCAACGCCACGTCACGAAATGCCGGCGCATCGATGGTCACAACGACGTAATGCGGACGCACCGCCACCAGCAGAGCCGAGCGCGTCGGCTTGCGATTGAACTCGATCGAATACTCGCGATAACTCACGCCCTGGAAGCTGCCGGCCGTCGCGTGCGCGCGGCCGCGCTGCTCCGCCTCGTCAAGAAACCGCTGGAAGGCCGCGGCATCGGTCAGCTTCATCCGCAGTACAGGCACAAGGCCCACCGTATACGCGACCGATTTCGGCAGGCGCGGCATGCCCGGAATCGCCTTGCCCTGCTCCACCTGATCGGCGTATGCCTCGAACAAGCCTTCCACAAAGCGTCCGGCCTGCCCGTAGCGCGGCGCCAGCTTGCGGTAATTATCGATGTTGGCCCGCATCGACTCGACGTTGGCTGTACGGATCGCCTTAATCGACTGCGCAAATTTGCTGTTGCCGGACGAGCGGGCATAGAACAAGGTCTGCGCCGGCACAGCGGCCGCAAAGTTGTTGTTAGCGCCCGACGGCGCCGCGACGAAAAAGTAGATTACCGCCCCACCGGCGACCAGAATCAATACGATCGGAATGATGATTTTTTTCATGATTTCCCCTTGTAATGTCGGCTACCGGGCCTGCAGTTGCCGCCGCATGGTGCCGCGACTACGATAAACCAACTATGCTTGACAGAGCAAAGCAATGGATGCAATGCCCGCTCTTCGCCCTTACGTCTGCGCCGTGCTGATGGTCGCCGCGGCAAGCTTCGTCCAGCCTGCCCTCGCCGGCGGACACGACTGGACCACGTTCGGCTGGAATAATGCCCGCACCAGCGCGCCTCCCGTCGCGATGGGCATTACTGCTTCGAACCTGCACTCGCTCCAGCGTCAGCAGGTAAAGATCGACGGGACCGTGGACGGGTCGGCGATCTATCTGCACGACGTCCGCGTTAAAGGCACCCGGCACAATGTCTTTTTCGTCACCACGACCTACGGCAAAACAATCGCCGTCGACGCCGACCGCGGTACGGTGCTGTGGGAGTTCACGCCGCCCGATTACGGCTCCTTCAGTGGCTCGGCCCAGATCACGACCGCAACGCCGGTAGCCGATCCCGGCCGCAAGTACATTTATGCCGCCGCGCCCGACGGCGTGATCCGCAAGCTGGCCGTGGCCGACGG
>DASSTE010000027.1:0-10832 GCA_035708085.1 Gammaproteobacteria bacterium
TTTCGACCCGGGCGCCCAGGGTCAGCACAAGATCAGTCGCGGGTTTGAGCCGACTACAACGTACTCGGCGCACTGGATCGCCGATCCCGAGTTTCGCGAAGCGATCGCCGACTACCTGTCGCACGAGCGGCCGATGATGGCCGAGTATCGCGACGATGCGCGCGAGCATCTGCCGTTCAAGTCTCCGGAAGGAGCACGAACATGACCGGATTTAGTCTGTACTGGATAGATGAGCGGGATGCGCCGAATACTTTCCCGCCGGTCGAGCGCGCCTTGCGGAATCCGAACGGCCTGCTGGCCGCCGGCGGCGATCTGTCGATCGCGCGTCTGCTGGCCGCATACCGCCGCGGCATTTTCCCCTGGTACGAGGACGGCCAGCCGATTCTGTGGTGGTCGCCCGATCCGCGGATGGTGCTGTTTCCCAACGAGTTGCACGTGTCTCACACCCTGCGCAAGACGTTGCGGCGCAACGTATTTGAAGTCACCGTCGATCGCGCCTTCGCGGATGTTATTCACGCCTGCGCGGCGCCGCGCGGCGATCAGGGTACCTGGCTTACGGATGACATGAAGCAGGCCTATCTGCGCCTGCATCGTGTCGGGTACGCGCATTCGTTCGAGGCGTGGCGCGGCGGCCGGCTGGCCGGCGGTTTGTACGGGATCGAGCTGGGGCGCGTTTTTTTCGGCGAATCGATGTTCAGCCGCGAAAGCGACGCGTCCAAGGTCGCCCTCGTCCATTTGTGCCGGCGCGACTACGACCTGATCGACTGCCAGGTCGAGTCGCGGCATCTGGCCCGGCTGGGCGCGCGGCCGATTCCGCGGCGGCAGTTTCTGGAGCGTCTCGACGCTGGCTGCGCCGACGCATACAATGAAACCGTTATCTGAACAGTCGAAAAAATCATGGCCGCACGCGCGCTGGACAAATGGAACTTGTACCTGTCGCCGGAACACCCGTGTCACTACCTGCGGGGCCGGCGGGCGCGCATTGTCGTGCTCGATGACGAGGCGCCGCTGGAAAAGCGCATGTTTTCGTATTTCAGCGCGCGCGGCTTCCGGCGCAGCGGCAGCTATTTGTATCGGCCGGCCTGCTCGGGCTGTCGAGCCTGCCAGTCGTTGCGCATTCCGGTCAACGACTTCCGCCCCGACCGCAGCCAGCGCCGAACGCTGAAGCGCAATGCGGATCTGCGTGTCCGCGCGCTCGCGCCGTGCTTCGACGAGGAACATTACATACTTTTCCGGCGCTACATCGAAAGCCGGCATCGCGACGGCGGCATGGAAGATACCAGTCGCGATGCGTACATGAGTTTTCTCGATGGCGGCTGGACGGATACGTTATTCTACGAATTCCGCGATGGCCACCGGTTGCTGGCGGTGGCGGTGGCGGATCGGCTCGCGGATGGATTGTCCGCCGTCTACACCTTCTTCGAACCCGGCGAAGCGGACCGTGGTCTTGGCAATTATGCGATACTGACGGAAATCGACGCGGCGCGCCGCGACGGTCTTTCCTGGTTGTACCTGGGTTACTGGGTCGGCGAATCCGAGAAAATGCATTACAAGAACCGCTTTCGGCCACACGAAATATTGACGGCCGACGGCTGGCGACTGGTTTCCTGATCCTTGTATTGGCCCCGCGCATGCGGCAAAATCGGCCGCTTCCCGCTGGTGCCGCTGTAGTTAAAAGTAGTTATGCCTAAAGAAGACCATATTCAAATGGAAGGCAAGGTCGTTGAAACCTTGCCCAACACCACCTTTCGCGTGGAACTGGAAAACGGCCACGTAGTCACCGCGCATATCTCCGGGCGTATGCGCAAGCATTACATCCGGATTCTGACCGGCGATACCGTGACCGTCGAACTGACTCCGTACGATCTGACGAAGGGCCGCATCGTTTATCGCGGAAGATAAACGACAATTCATGGATGCCGCGCGAAAATTTCAATGACCTGCTCGCATTCATAGCGGTCGCGCGCGAGCGCAGCTTTACCCGTGCCGCCGCGCAAATCGGCGTATCCCAATCCGCACTAAGTCATACCATCGGTTCGCTCGAGTCGCGACTCGGCGTCCGGCTGCTGACCCGCACGACGTTCCGACTTATGGCGGCACGCATGCCTGGTGGTTCGAAAGTCGCCGCAGCTGCAGCAGCAGATCGAGAGGCTGCGCCCGCAGCTTGAAGCCTATGAAGCGCTGTGCGACGAGTTAGGTGAGGCACCCTCAGTCGTGGCACTCAGCTGGCTGCTCCACAACCCGATTGTTACTGCGGCGATCAGTGGGCCACCCACGGTCGAGCAGTTGCGCCAGAATCTGAAGGCACCGTCGTTGACGCTCTCGAATGAGACGCTGTTGCGGCGGGACGTGATATGGCCCGGACCAGGCGGAGGCGCCGGAAGCCTATGCCTGGTAAATCATTCTGAACAACCTTATTCATCAGACGAGGAATATATCAGTGGAAATCAAACGAAACGGTTCGCAACCGTCCCGCCCGGGGCCGGCGGAATATTTCACCGGCGCCGTCCGCATCGACCCGCTATTCCAGTCACCGGGATCCGCAAATTTCAGCGGCGCGAGCGTCACCTTTGAGCCGGGCGCGCGATCCGCATGGCATAGGCATCCTTGCGGACAGACATTGATCGTGACCTCCGGCCTCGGCTGGACACAATGCGAGGGCGAGCCGAAACAGGAGATTCGTCCCGGCGACGTCGTCACCTGCCCGCCCGGCAAGAAGCATTGGCACGGCGCGACAGACCAGACCGCGGTGACGCACATCGCGATCCAGCAAGCAGACGCCGATGGCAACGTCGTTGAATGGCTGGAACAAGTCGGCGACGACGAATATCACTCCGCCCTGTCATCGACGTAAAGCCGAGGAACGAACATGAAGACTCTCGGATATGCCGCCGAAAATGCCGGCGCGCCCCTCGCACCGTTTACATTCGAACGCCGCGCGCTGCGCGACGATGATGTCGCGATGGAAATTCTCTACTGCGGCATCTGCCACTCCGACCTGCACCAGGCGCATAACGACTGGGGCGCCGCGACCTATCCGCTCGTGCCGGGCCACGAAATTATCGGCCGCGTCACCGACGTGGGCAGCGATGTTAGCCGCTTCAAAGTTGGCGACGCGGTCGCGGTAGGCTGCATGGTCGATTCCTGCCAGCGCTGCGACCAGTGCCGGAATGGCGAAGAACAGTATTGCCGGGAAGGCATGACGCCGACTTATGGCGGCCATGACCGCATCACCGGCGACACGACCTATGGCGGCTATTCGAAGCACATCGTGGTGCGCGATAAATTCGTTCTCGCGGTGCCGGACGGGCTCGATCTCGCTCGCGCCGCGCCGCTGCTGTGCGCGGGCATTACCACCTACTCGCCGCTACGTGCCTGGGGCGTGGGACCGGATAGCCGGGTCGGCGTTGTCGGCCTGGGCGGCCTCGGACATATGGCGGTGAAGCTGGCGGCCGGCATGGGCGCCCGCGTGACGGTCATCAGCCGATCGGATGCCAAGGCGACCGATGCGAAGGCGCTGGGGGCCGATGGGTTTCTCGTTTCCACCGACGAGGAAGCCATGAAGAAGGCGCGCTCCGGATTCGACCTGATCATCGACACGGTACCCGTCCGGCACGATGTTGCGTCGTACATGCCGCTGCTCGATGTCGACGGCACGCTGGTGATCGTCGGCCATATCGGCCCGATCGACGAGCAGCTCACTGCGCCGATGGTGCGCGGCCGGCGGAAACTCACGGGTTCGTTAATTGGCGGAATTGCCGAGACGCAGGAAGTGCTCGACTTCTGCGCCGCGAACGATATTGTGCCCGACTGCGAGATGATTCGGATCGACCAGATCAACGAGGCGTTTGAGCGGATGAAGCGTGGAGACGTGCGCTACCGTTTTGTCATCGATATGGCGTCGCTGTAAATCGGCTGTGCTCTTGCTCCTTCTCCCTCAGGGAGAAGGCTGGGATTGAGGGGAACTTAATTAACACCCCGCACCCTACCCTCTCCCTGAGGGAGAGGGTAAGAGGATTGTCCTACTTGTCGGTTACTGCTTCTTCTTCCTTCGGCGTCGTCTCGAGCGCCAGTTCGCCCTCCTTGACCGTCACATCCACGTGACCGCCACCGGCCAGACGGCCAAACAGCAGTTCTTCCGCCAGCGGCTTCTTGATCGACTCCTGCAACACGCGGGCCATCGGCCGCGCGCCCATTTGCGGGTCGTAGCCGCGTTCGGCCAGCAGTTCGCGCGCCGACTCGTCGACATGCAGCGTGACGCCCTTCTGCTCGAGCTGCGTTTCCAACTCGATGATGAACTTGTCCACCACCCGCGCGATCGTCGGCGCGTCGAGCGCCTCGAACTGGATAATGCCGTCGAGCCGGTTGCGGAACTCGGGGCTGAACATCCGGCGGATGGTTTCCATCGCGTCCGTCGCGTGGTTCTGCTCGGTGAAACCGATCGAGCGGCGGCTGCTTTCCTGCGCGCCTGCATTCGTCGTCATGACAATGATGACGTTGCGGAAGTCCGCCTTGCGGCCGTTGTTGTCGGTCAGCGTGCCGTGGTCCATTACCTGCAACAGGATGTTGAAGACCTCCGGATGCGCCTTTTCAATTTCGTCGAGCAGCAGCACCGAATGCGGCTGCTTGATGATCGCTTCGGTCAGCAGACCGCCCTGGTCGAAACCGACATAGCCGGGCGGCGCGCCGATCAGCCGCGACACCGTGTGGCGCTCCATGTATTCGGACATGTCGAAGCGTACCAGTTCGATGCCCATGATCATCGCGAGCTGCCGCGTGACTTCCGTCTTGCCGACGCCGGTCGGGCCGGCGAACAGGAACGAGCCGATCGGTTTGCGCGTATCGCCCAATCCGGAGCGGCTCATCTTGATCGCCGTTGACAGCGTTTCGACCGCCTTGTCCTGGCCGTAAATTACCAGCTTCAGATCGCGTTCCAGGTTGCGCAGCGATTCCTTGTCGGAATTCGACACCGTCTTCGGGGGAATGCGGGCGATCTTGGCGACGATCGTCTCGATGTCTTCGACCGAGATCGTCTTGCGCCGCCGGCTCGGCACGCGCAGGCGCATATTGGCGCCTGCCTCGTCGATGATGTCGATGGCCTTGTCGGGCAGATGACGGTCGTTGATGTAACGCGCCGCCAGCTCCGCGGCCACTTCCAGCACCTTGTTCGGATACTTGACGCTGTGATGTTCCTCGAAGCGCGACCGCAACCCCTTCAGGATTTCGGCGGTTTCGGCAACGGTCGGCTCCGGCACGTCGATCTTCTGGAACCGACGTGCCAGCGCGCGGTCCTTCTCGAACACGCCGCGATATTCCTGGTAGGTAGTCGAGCCGATGCACTTCAGTTCGCCGCTGGCGAGCACCGGCTTGATCAGGTTCGACGCGTCCATCACGCCACCGGATGCCGCGCCGGCACCGATCACGGTATGGATTTCGTCGATAAACAGAATCGAGTTGGGGCGGCGTTTCAACTCCGCCAGCACCCCTTTCAGGCGTTTCTCGAAGTCGCCACGATACTTGGTGCCCGCGATCAGCGAACCCAGATCGAGCGAGTAGATCGTGCTGTGCTGCAACAACTCCGGGACGCGCCGCTCGACGATCTGGCGCGCCAGGCCTTCAGCGAGTGCTGTCTTGCCGACGCCGGCTTCGCCGACGAACAGCGGGTTGTTCTTGCGCCGCCGGCACAGAATCTGGATCGTGCGCTCGACCTCGTGCTCACGTCCGATCAGCGGGTCAATCTTGCCTTCCCGGGCGCGCTTGTTGAGGTTGGTCGCGTAGGTATCGAGCGCGCTCTTGTTGCCGGATGCCGCCTCGTCGTCCTCATCGGCCTCCTCGGCTGCGCCTTCCATGCCCTCGTCACCGTGGATCTTGGAAATGCCGTGCGAGACGTAGTTGACCACGTCGAGCCGGCTGACGCCGTGACGGCCGAGCAGGTACACCGCCTGCGACTCCTTCTCGCCGAAGATCGCGACCAGCACATTGGTCGCCGTGACTTCGGATTCCCCGGACGACTGGACGTGAAACACCGCCCGCTGCAGCACGCGCTGAAAGCCCAGCGTCGGCTGCACGTCCTGCGACTCGCGCGCGCCGAGACTCGGCGTGTGCTCGTCGATATAGGTATTCAACTCGCGGCGCAGCTTTTCGACTTCCGCACCGCACGCCTTCAGGGTATCCACCACCTTCGGCGTATCAAGAATCGCCAGCAGCAGGTGCTCGACCGTCATGAATTCATGACGTTTCTCGCGCGCCTGCTTGAAGGCGACATTCAGGCAAACTTCAAGTTCGCGGCTCAACATGGCTTTCAGGCCTCCTCCATTGTGCACAACAGCGGATGCTGGTGCTTGCGCGCGTATTCGCTCACCTGCGCGACTTTGGTTTCGGCGATCTCGTAACTGAACACCCCGCACACGCCCTTGCCGCGCGTATGCACGTGCAACATGATCTGGGTTGCGCGACTACGGTCGAGGTGGAAAAACTGCTCCAGAACTTCAACGACGAACTCCATAGGCGTGTAGTCGTCGTTCAACAACACGACCTTGTAATTCGGCGGCTCTTTTAATCGCGGCTTCGCCTCCTCCAGAACGAGGCCATGGTGGTCTTGATGACGTTCGTTGCTCATGGGTTTTATATTAGCCCTCTCATTAAATTCGACAAGGTGGAAGTTCAAAAAATTCCGATTAAACCGGCTTCCGCGGATCACATTTGGCGACAGGCGGCGGTATACCAAAGCCGTGTATAAAAATCAGGCAACGGCGGCCGGACTTGGTATGATAGGGTTTGAGCTATTACACAAGGGTTGACGGACAGCATTGAAGGGCAACTGGCGTATTTCGGGCGACGATATCAAGACGCGCGTCGACGCCGCATGGCTGTTGCGGTGGGCGCCTGACGCGGCCTGTCTGGGCCTGATTATCGCGATCGCCTGGGTGCTGGCGCAGCTCACCTGGCTGGCGGTGCCGTCGCCCGACCCGTCCGGCGCTGCCGCGCTGCCGCAGCCGCCCGTGGCGGTCGCCGCGACGCCGGGCCAGGTCGATACGCTGCAACTGGCCGACCGGGTCGCGTCGATGCACCTGTTCGGCGAGGCCGTGACGCCGGTGGCCAGCGGCGAGCCGGTCAATGCGCCGGAAACCAACCTGAACGTAACGCTGCACGGGATTATCGCCGCCAGCGATCCGGACGAGTCGCGCGCGATCATCTCGGCGGGCAGCGGTAACAACGACTCCAAGAGCTATCGTATCGGCGCGAGCATTCCCGGCGGCGCCAGCATTCACGGCATTTATCCCGACCGGGTGATCCTGTCGCGCAACGGCCGCCTGGAGGCGCTCAAGCTGCCTCAAACCGACGAGAACCACGGCAGTATCCGGCGGGTGCCGCAGCAGACTCCGCAAACGGCACCGCCGCAGCCTGTGCCGGAGCGTCGCGTCCCGCCGCGCCTGCGCCACAGCGTGGCGGCAATGGGCCACCTGTTGCGTGCGCAGCGGGCGGTGGTGAATGGCCAACTGGTGGGCTATCGCGTCTATCCGGCCAGCAACCCGGCCGAGTTCATTGCCGCCGGGCTGGAGCCGGGCGACGTGATCAAGGCGGTCAATGGCAAATCGCTCTCCAACCCTGCCAATCTGATGGCGCTGATGGGACATTACAAGGCCGGCGAGCCGATTCGCCTGACGGTGGAACGCCACGGCCAGACGAAACACATCCAGGTTTCGGCGCCGCAACAATAATTAAAGATGTTGATGTTGACGGTCCGGTGGAAATCATGCTGAATGCGGCAACGGCGCATGAATCGAGGGAATAGCGTGTCTTTTTGCATAAAATCATTGGGGATCGCCATTCTGATGGCAGCGATGTCGGTGCCGGCACTGGCCGCCGCGGCCGCTGCCGCGCCGCAAAAGGCCGGCTCGCAAGCAAAGATTTCACTTAACTTCAAAGACGCCGACATCCGCCAGGTGGCCGAGAGCATCGGCCAGATCGTCGGCAAGGATTTCATCCTGGATCCGCAGGTGCAGGGGCGCGTAACGGTCGTGTCCGCCAAGCCGATCAGCGCGGACGCGGTTTACAGCGTCTTTCTGTCGGTGCTCGAAGTGCACGGCTTTGCCGCTGTGCCGGCGGGCGCGGTGACCAAGATCATCCCGGCGCTGAAGGCGCGCCAGCAGCCAGGCATCGGCCCCTCGCACATCGGCAGCGCGCCCGGCGATGCGATGGTGACCCAGGTCGTGCCGGTTGAGAACGTGCCGGCGGCGCAACTCGTGCCGGTGCTGCGGCCGCTGATGTCCACGCAGGCGCAGCTCGCGTCGTACGCGCCGTCGAACCTGCTGATCCTCTCCGGCCGCGTCGACAACGTGAAGCGCATGATTCGCATCATTCACCGCATCGACGAGTCGGGTTCCAACGCCGTCGACATCATCCCGCTGCAATATGCCTCGGCGACGGACGTGGTGCGGGTGCTGGGCAGCCTGCTGCAGGGCGCGCAGCAAGGCAGTGGCAATCCGGTGAAGCTTGGCGCCGACGAGCGCACCAACAGCGTGCTGATCGGCGGCGGCAAAACGGATCGGTTGCGCGTCAAGGCGCTGATTGCGGAACTCGACACGCCGCAGAAAACCGGCGGCAACACGCAGGTCATTTATCTGCATTACGCGAAGGCGAAGGATATTGCCAAGGAGTTGACCAGCTTCGTTACCGCCAGTGAAAAGCTGAAAAATGCCAAAAGCGGCAGTCAGGCGACCAGCGGCCTCGGCTCGGCGGCGATTCTTGCCGACGAAGGCACCAATTCTCTGGTCGTGACCGCGCCGCCCAAGATGATGCGGTCGATCAAGAATGTCATCGACAAGCTCGACATCCGGCGCGCGGAAGTTTTCGTCCAGGCGATCATCGCCGAACTGAGTTCCGATCGTTCGGCCGAACTCGGCATCACCTGGGCCGCCGACGCGATCCAGAATCACGGCACGGTCGGCCTGACCAATTTCGGCGGTACCGGCACGGGCATTGCCCAGCTGGCCGGCGCGGCGGCCACGGCGGGCACGCTCGGCGGTACCAGCTTCGGCGGTGTGAATGGCGTCGGTGGAATTGGCGGTGTCGGCGGCAGCTCCGTCGCCAGCGCGATTCCCGACGGTCTGACGCTGGGCGTCGGCAAGATCGTCAGCGGCGGCTTCAGCTTCGCGGCCCTGCTGCGCGCGCTGGCCGGCGACTCGCATACCAATATTCTGTCCGCGCCGAGCCTGGTCACGCTGGACAACGAAAAGGCCAAGATCACGGTTGGCCAACAGGTGCCGTTCGTGACCGGTTCGTACACGAACGGCGGCATCGGTGGCAGCGGCGCGGCTGGCGGGCTGGGGTCCGGGTTCGTCAACCCGTTCCAGACGGTCAACCGCCAGCAGGTCGGCATTACGCTGGAAATCACGCCGCAGGTCAGCCAGGGCAGGACGGTGACGCTCAAGATTCACCAGACGGTCTCGAGCCTCGCCGGTAGCAGCCAGGGCGCCGTCGATCTGATCACCAACAATCGCGAGATTTCGACCAACGTGGTTGCGCGCAGCGGGCAGATCATCGTGCTGGGCGGGCTGATGCAGAACAACCTGCGCGAAAGCGAGCAAAAGGTGCCGCTGCTGGGCGATATTCCGCTGCTCGGCAACCTGTTCAAGTACCGGTCGAGCAACAATACCAAGCAGAACCTGATGGTCTTCATCCGTCCGACGATTCTGCGCGACCAGAACTCGGTGACCTACTACACCAATGCGAAGTACCAGTTCATGCGCCAGCTTGAACTCAGCAACAAGAAGCCGGTGTCGCTGATGCCGGAGGTCAAACGGCCGCTGCTGCCGCCGTTCAATGCGATCAAGACGCGGCCGAACGGCCGGACCCCGACCAACAGCAAACTGCCGGCGGACGCAGGCGACAATGGCTCTCAGACCGGAAACTGACATGGATGCCCGTGCCGTCGAGCTTGCGCCGGAAAGCGCTGCACCGCCGGAGGAAGCGCGCCAAGCGGCAACGCCGACGCGCCTGCCGTTCTCATTCGCAAAGCGCTACGGGCTGCTGTTGAAGGAGGACGAGGGCGCCGAGTTGCGCCTGATCCGTCGCGATGATGCCTCGCCGGAAGCGATACTCGAAGCGCGCCGCTACCTCGGCCGGCCGTTCAAGCTCGACGCCGTCAGCCGCGAGGAGTTCGACCGGCAGTTGCAATACACCTACGAAGACCGCTCCGGCAGCGCGATGGACATGGTCGAGGGCCTGGACGACGACGACACCGACCTGTTCAGCGCCGCCGAGCAGCTCCCGGAGCCTGAAGACCTGCTGGAAAGCGAGGACGACGCACCGATCATCCGCCTGATCAACGCACTGCTGACGGCAGCGATCAAGGAAAACGCGTCTGACATTCACATCGAGCCATTCGAAAACCGCCTCGTGGTGCGGTTCCGCGTCGACGGCGTGCTGCGCGAGGTCCTGCAGACCCGCCACGCGGTAGCGCCGCTGTTGGTGTCGCGCATCAAGGTCATGGCCAAGCTCGACATTGCGGAAAAGCGCCTGCCGCAGGACGGGCGCATTTCGCTGCGCATCGCCAATCGCGCCGTCGACGTTCGCGTGTCTACGATTCCGTCCGGGCACGGCGAGCGCGTCGTACTGCGCCTGCTCGACAAGCAGGCCGGGCGCCTCGATCTCGAACAGCTTGGCATGGACCCGGCCACCAAGGACATCATCGACGAATTGATCCGCAAGCCGCACGGCATCATCCTCGTCACCGGCCCGACCGGCTCCGGCAAGACGACCACGCTGTACGCGGCGCTGACACGCCTGAACGACCACAGCCGCAACATCATGACGGTTGAGGACCCGAT
>DASSTE010000028.1:0-84609 GCA_035708085.1 Gammaproteobacteria bacterium
GCTGGCGTTGGCGGACGTAAGACTGAGGCCGCCGGCGTCGCCGAGCAGTTGCGCCAGGTTGAGGTCGCCGTGGTTCATCGGGTAGTTGCCCGGATCGCGGACTTCGCCGATCAGGTGGATCTGCTCGAAGGCGTTGTCGGGCACTTCGATGATGTCGCCCGGCTCAATCAACCGGTTCTGGCTCTGGTCGCCGTAGCGGTAGAACGCGCGCAGGTTGAGTGCGATGCGCCGGCCGTTGCGCACGAGGATGACGTGCGACAGGTCGGCGAGCGGGCGCGGGATGACGTTTTTGGTGTTGCCGCCGCCGGTCGGGGCCATGCGGATGGCGCCGCCGGCCTGGGCGACTGCCTGCGCGACCGTCAGCGGGATGTTTGTTACCGGGTACAGGCCGGGTTTCGTGATCGCGCCGGCGAGCTGGAATTTCTTGCTGTTAAAGCCGACGACCTTGACGTCCACCTGCGGATTTTTGACGTAGGGTTTGAGCGCCTTGGCGAGTTGCTGACGGATTTGCTCCGTGGTTTCGCCGGCGACCTTCATTGTGCCGACGTACGGGTAAAAGATGGTGCCGTCGCTGTGGACTATGAAGCCGGTGGATTCCGCGGAGCGGTATTCGCCCTGCGGCAGTGTCAGTTCCGGGTGGTCCCAGATGACGATGTTGAGAATGTCCTGCGGGCCTACCTTGTAGGTGTAGTTGTCGACTGCGCGTTGGAGAGCCGGGTTGGCGATGCCGTTCTGGTGCTGGTCGCGGGCGCGCGCCATCGTTACCAGCAGTTTGGGCGTAATGGCCTGGACCGCGTAATGCTGGTTTACATTGGTGGATGGAAGGCTGGCGTCGAAGTCGTGGCCCGGGGTCGAGCAGGCTGATAGGGCTAATGCTGCGGCGCAAAGCACCACGACAGCTGCAGCCTTGAAGAGCCCTTCGACAGGCTCAGGGCGAACGGGAGTGGCCTTTTTTAAAATTAATTCCATAGTCTTTTGGTCCAGGTCTTCAGGCCTTTTTCGATGTATTGCAGGCTTTCCTCGAAAGCCTCTCTCGATTTGCCGTAGGGGTCCGGTACGTCTTCGGTCGCGCTATATAGCGGATGCACCCTGCCGCGCAGGCTCGGCCAGCGCTCTTCGAGAAACGCTTTTTGTTCCGCTTCCATGACGAGGATCAGTTCGTAGTGACGGGCCAGCGGCATGGTGATCTGCTGGGCGCGGTGGTCGGCAATGTCGATGGCGCGCTCGGCCATCAGGGCGACGGCTTCGGCGTCGGCCGGCTGGCCGACCAGTGCCGCGATGCCCGCCGAGGCGACTTCGAATTGACGGCCGGCCTTTTCGGCGCTGTTGCGCAGCAGGGCCTCCGCGATCGGGCTGCGGCAGATGTTGCCTGTGCAGACGATTAGGGTGTTGGCGATCATTGGCACTGCCCTATTTACGCCAGCAGCGTCAGCCAGAAAAAGGCAGCAGCCGGCCTCGCCGCGCCGTTGCGATTTCGCCCGATTTCCCCGCCTGAAAGCCGCACTGCCGTCCCCGAGATGTGGCCTAGGATATGCCCTAGGTTCCGAAGGAACGTAGTTTAACGGCACCTTCGATGCGAAACAATGAGTTGCGGGCGAAAATTCAGGCTTTGGGATGAATTGGCGATGAGCGGTTGGTGGGTGTATATGCAAGCACGGAAAGGCCACACGGGCTCAAGCAGCTTTCGCCGTCGGCACGTGCGTCAGGTTCAAACTCCAGCCTTGCAGCCTCCTGATACAGGTCCAGATTTCATGCCTCATTCACTGTGGCGATCACGCCAATAATCGGGCATACGGCGATCATGCGCCACGGCAACCACCCAAATGGCCCCCGGCTCCAGCGCGTATATGAGGGAGTAAGGGAACCGTCGAAATACCAAGCGGCGAAAAGTGTCGTCGATCTGCGCGCCTAATTCCGGCCAATCTCGAAGCAAATCCTTGTTTTGCTCCAGCTCCGAGATGAACTGCTGCCCCAACTTCGGGACGCGCGTTTCGAAATATGCCGCTGCTTCAATGAATTCCTGTTCTGCTTCCGGATGGAAATCAATGTCCATTGTTCAGCCGGTGACGGGCTTTTCTAATCACCTCTTCTACCGGCACGGGCTCCACTACGCCTTCCTTTAGCTGTTGATATCGCGCCTGCGCCTCCTTGATCCACGCAGCTTCCACATCCCTGTCCGATTCTCCGTTGATATCAGCGATTATGTCTCGGAGTAGCTGATCCCGATCTGGGATGCTTAACAAGCGAATCTCTTTTTCAATTTCGTGTACAGGGCGAGCCATTGGGAACTCCAGGCAACGAACCTTCCTTTATTTTACAGGCTTATGCAGTCGGTAGAAGCGCCCGCGCCCGGCGGTCTGCCAATCGGCCACACCACCCTGCCAACCCGGGCCCAGCTGAGTCAAGCGGACAAAGCGGTATAATGCGCGCCTTTTCTACCATCGGGATTCCACATGGCGGCACTGGCCGATTCATTGCCGGACGATATTGCGATTACCGTGCGCCGGGCGCTGGAGGAGGATATCGGCGGCGGCGATCTGACCGCTTCGTTGATTGAGCCGGAAACCCGGGCGCGGGCGCGGGTGATCGTGCGCGAGGCGGCGGTGCTGGCGGGGCAGCCGTGGTTTGACGAGGTGTTCCGGCAGATCGATCCGGCGGTCCGGGTCGAGTGGCTGCATGCCGATGGTGAAATGCTTACGGCCGATGAGATCGTTTGCCGGCTGGCCGGACCGGCGCGGGCCATTCTGACCGGTGAGCGGACGGCGTTGAATTTCCTGCAGACGCTGTCGGCCGTGGCGACCACGGCGCGGCGCTACAGCGACCTCGTCGCCGGTACCGGTTGCCGGGTTCTCGATACGCGCAAGACGCTGCCGGGGCTGCGCAGCGCGCAGAAGTATGCGGTGCGCGCCGGCGGTGCGACCAACCACCGCATGGGGCTGTTCGACGCGGTACTGATCAAGGAAAACCACATCATCGCCGCGGGCGGCGTCGAGGCCGCGATCGCGGCTATTCGGGCGCGGCATCCGGAAGTGCCGGTCGAGGTGGAAGTCGAGGATTTCGCGCAGCTCGATGCGGCGATCGCGGCCGGGGCGGACCGGATTCTGCTCGATAACTTTTCGCTGGCGGACAAGCGCGCGGCGGTCGCGCGGACGGCGGGACGCGCGGAGCTTGAGGCTTCGGGCGGGATCGAGTTCGACGGGCTGCGGGCGATTGCGGAGACGGGCGTCGATTTTATTTCGGTCGGGGCGCTGACGAAGCATGTGCGCGCCGTCGACTTGTCGATGCGGTTTACGTTGGAGTGAGCCGGCTTTAAGCGCTATCCCGGCGGGCGTGATGAAAATCCTGAATTGTATTCAGATCGGCCTGCTCCGCCGATTGCGCCTTGAATAAATCGAATCGAATTTGCAGGTTGAGCCAGAAATCCGCAGAAACGCCGAAGTACTTCGACAGGCGCAAGGCAGTGCTGGGGGTGACGCCGCGCTTTTGGTTCACCAGTTCGTTGACCCGCTGATACGGGACATGGATAGCGTCGGCAAGCTCACGCTGAGTAATATGCATTGGGGCGAGAAACTCTGCCTGCAGCATTTCGCCGGGATGGGTCGGCGGACGGTTTGTCGGAATGCGAACCATATTCGTGCCTTCAGTGATAGTCGGTTACTTCGACGTCTTGCGGACCTGATGTGGTCCATTTGAAGCAAATTCGATATTGATCATTAATCCGAATGCTGTATTCGTCGCTGCGGTTGCCGGACAAGCTTTCAAGACGATTGCCGGGAGGGACCTTCAACTCATCGATAGATTCGACCGAGTCCAGTTGGTCAAGTTTCCGTCCCGCTACCCGCCAAAGCGTCTGCGGGCATGCTCTTCGAGCTGCGCGAGTGTTCTTGCCGTTGAAGATGTCCTCCGTGGCCTGGTCCCGAAACGACTCGATCATAATGACATGGTAGCACGGATTCCATGTCATCGGGTGTTTCACTGACGAAGAATCGGCGAGTCCTGCGGTTATAATGCACGCTTCTTTGTGGCGGCTTAATTTTCCCTCTCCCTCAGGGAGAGGGTTAGGGTGAGGGGTGTGAATCAACTCGCCCTCATCCCAGCCTTCTCCCTGGGGGAGAAGGGGTAAGAACATGTTATCCTGACCGCTCGGTCAGTTTCGGTTTCCCTGTAGGAGCGGCCTTCGGCCGCAATGATATTGACTCGCGGCCGAAGGCCGCTCCTACATTTGCATCATTTTGGAGCTTGACTAATGGCAGCAGCGATCATCTGGAGCCTTGCGATCTTTTTCGGCCTGTGGGCTCTGGCGTTCGTGCGCGCGCGCCTGTGGATCTGGACGGTGGTCGCGGTTGTGGGCCTGGTGCTTTACAGCGTGACGATGGGCGTGCCGATCGCCGGCTGGGTGATTTTCGCGGTGTTCGCGATCCTGCTGAATATCCGGCCGCTGCGCCGCGCCGTGATCGGCAACCGGCTGTTCGCCTGGTTCCGCAAGGTGCTGCCGCCGATTTCCAAGACCGAGCGGATCGCGCTCGACGCCGGCAACACGTGGTGGGACGGCGATCTGTTCAGCGGCCGGCCGGACTGGCACAAGCTGCTCGCCAACCCGGCCCCGGTGCTGACGAACGAGGAGCAGGCGTTTCTCGACGGGCCGGTCGAGGAGTTGTGCAGCGTGCTCGACGACTGGCAGATCACGCATGAGTTGAACGACCTGCCGCCGGAAGCCTGGGCGCTGATCAAGAAGCACCGCTTCTTCGGCATGATCATTCCGAAGGAGCATGGCGGCCACGGCTTCTCCGCGCTGGCGCACTCGTCGGTGGTGATGAAGATCTCGACGCGCAGCCTCTCCGCGGGCGTGACGGTGATGGTGCCGAACTCGCTCGGCCCGGGCGAGCTGCTGCTGCATTACGGCACCACCGAGCAGAAGGAGTATTACCTGCCGCGCCTCGCGACCGGTGAGGAAATCCCCTGCTTCGCGCTCACCGCGCCGACCGCCGGCTCCGACGCCGGCGCGATCCCCGATACCGGCATCGTCTGCAAGCAGGAATTCGAAGGCAAGGAGACGCTCGGCTTCCGGGTGAACTGGGAGAAGCGCTACATTACGCTGGGGCCGGTCGCGACCGTGCTCGGCGTCGCGTTCAAGGCGTACGACCCGGACCACCTGCTCGGCGACAAGGAAAACCTCGGCATCACGCTTGCGCTGATTCCGACCTCGATGCCGGGCGTCGAAATCGGCAACCGCCACTACCCGCTCAATGCGTCGTTCCAGAACGGGCCGACGGTCGGGCGCGACGTGTTCATTCCGATGGACCACCTGATCGGCGGCGAGCGGTGGATCGGCCAGGGCTGGCGCATGCTGATGAACTGCCTGTCCACCGGCCGCGCGATTTCGCTGCCGGCGCTCGGCACCGGCGCGGGCAAGCTGACCAGCCGCGCCACCGGTGCCTATGCGCGCATCCGCAAGCAGTTCCGCACGCCGATCGCCAAGTTCGAGGGCGTCGAGGAAGCGCTGACGCGCATCGCCGGCTACGCCTACCGCATGGACGCCGCGCGGCGGATGACGGCGGGCGCGCTGGATCTCGGCGAGCGGCCGTCGGTGCTGTCGGCGATTCTCAAATATCACTGCACCGAAGGCATGCGCCAGGTGATCAACGACGCGATGGACGTGCATGGCGGGCGCGGCGTGATGATGGGCCCGCGCAATTACCTCGCGCGCGCTTATGAAGCCGTGCCGATCAGCATTACCGTCGAAGGCGCGAACATCCTCACGCGCAGCATGATGATCTTCGGCCAGGGCGCGATCCGCTGCCATCCTTACCTGCTCGAGGAAATGGAAGCGGCCAACAATCCGGACACCGAGGCCGGCGCGAATGCGTTCGACAAGGCGCTGTTCTCGCACATCGGCTTTACGATCAGCAATGCCGCGCGGGCATTCGCCGGCGCGCTGACGGCCGGACGCTGCTTCAAGGCTCCCGATGTGGGGCCGGTGCGGCACCATTACCGCCGGCTGTCGCGCATGAGCGCGGCGTTCGCGTTCGCGGCCGATGTCGCCCTGCTGCTGCTCGGCGGCAAGATGAAGCGCAAGGAGAAATTGTCGGCGCGTTTCGGCGACATTCTGAGCCACCTTTACATGGCCTCCGCCGTGCTCAAGGGCTTCGAGGATCAGGGCCGGCCGGGCGCCGACCTGCCGTTGGTCGACTGGGCACTGGCGGACTCGCTGCACACGATCGAGAACCGGATCGAAGACATCTGCCGCAACTTCCCGTCGCGCCCGCTCGGCTGGCTGGTGCGGCTGATCGTCATGCCGCTGGGCCGCTCCTATGCGGCGCCGGACGACAAGCTCGGCCACGCGGTGGCGAAGATCATTACCATGCCCGGCGCGGCACGCGACCGACTGACGCGCGGAGCGTACGTGAAAAAGGTTGCGGACGATCCGATCGGCCGCCTGGAGCTGGCGCTGGAGAAAGTGCTGGCGGCCGAGCCGCTCGAAAAGCAGATCGAGCAGGCGTTGCAGGTGCGGTTCAATTCAAGCAATCACGAGGAACTGATTGCGCTGGGGCTGGAGCGCGGGATTATCACCGATCAGGAGGCGGATACGATTCGGGCCGCCGCCGAAGCGACGCGCGATTGCATTCTGGTGGATGAGTTTGCGGCGGAAGCCGGGAATCAGGCGGCGGCGCGTGGCGTGGCGGCCGAGGCCGCCGCAAGCGCTTGAGGGGATAAAAGAGTCAAGCTGTCTGCGCAGCGGACGCCCTGCTCCGCTGCCTGCCCTGCCCAGCGCCGACCCAGCGCATCAGCCCGCCGATCAGGATAAGCGTGGCGGCGTAGAAAATAAGCTGCATCATTGACGGCCGCGGATCGTAGCCGATCAGCACGTGCAGCATCGAGCCGAAGATGCTGTGATCGGTGAGCACGCCGGAGGTATCCCAGACCGCGCTTTTGATCGCCGGCAGGAAGCCGGCCTGCGCGAGATACGCGGCGGCGCGCGAGGCCATGCCCGCCGCCAGCAGCAGGATCAGCCAGCCGGTGACGCGGAACAGGTGCTTGACGGGAATCCGGAGCAGACCGAAATAGAGGACTGCGCCAACGGCCGCCCCCAGCGCGACGCCGATCGCGCCGCCGACCATCATCGGTGCGGGCTGTGCGCCGGCCGCGGCAATGCCGTACAGAAACAGGACCACTTCCGAGCCTTCGCGCAGCACCGCGAGCGCCGTCACCACGAACAGCACCGACAGCGAACGCTTGCCCGAGACGATGTCGCGGCCGACTTCATTGACGTGAGTAGCGATTTCCTTGCCGTGGCGCGACATCCAGATGTTGTGCCAGCCGAGCATCGCCACAGCGATGAACAGCACGGCGGCTTCAAAGATTTCCTGTCCGCGCCCCGAGGCGGCCGCGGCGATTTCGCCGGTCAGCGCCGCCACTACACAGGCGCCCGCGACGCCGGCGAGCACGCCGAGACTCACCCAGATGCCGCGCTTGGGCACGCCCTTCACGGCAGCCAGGACCACGCAGATAACCAGCGCGGCTTCCAGCACTTCGCGAAAGACAATGATGGCGGTACTGAGCATGGCGCGCTCCAATCCGGAAATGTAAATGATATTGATTCTTATTAAATATCACCGCCATTGGCCTTGTCAATGCGGGGGAGTTGCTAGTCGCTAGTCGCTAGTCGCTAGTCGCTAGTCGCTAGTCGCCAGGACTGAGTCTAGAGTCGCGTCTCTTTACTCAGTCCTAGCGACTCAGTCCTAGCGACTCATCTCTAGCGACTCAGTCCTAGCGACTCAATCCGTAGTCGTGCGCTGTTATACTTCCCGGCTCAATCAACTCCTGGGTGAAAGAATGTCGAAGAAAGGGATTTTGGTTACCGGCGGCGCGGGCTACATCGGCAGCCACGTCGTGCGCCAGCTTGGCGAAAGCGGCGAACGAGTGGTCGTGCTGGACGATCTGTCCACCGGATTTGCCTCCGCTGTGCTGCACGGCGAACTGGTCGAGGGCAGCACCGGCGACAAGGCGCTGATCGAGCGCCTGCTGGACGAGCATGACGTCGATACCGTCATGCACTTCGCGGCCAAGACAATCGTGCCGGAGTCGGTCGCGGACCCGCTCAAGTATTACCGCAACAACACCTGCAATACGGAGACGCTGCTGGAGTGCTGCGCGGCGGCCGGTGTGAAGCATTTTGTGTTCTCCTCCACCGCTGCGGTCTACGGCATTCCCGCGTCGGGCTCGGCGTCCGAGGACACGCCGACTGCGCCGATCAATCCTTACGGCACATCCAAGCTGATGTCGGAATGGATGTTGCGCGATCTGTCGGCGGCGACGTCGCTCAAGCATGTGGCATTACGTTATTTCAACGTGGCGGGCTCCGATCCGGGCGGGCGCATCGGCCAGTCGACGCCCCGGGCGACGCTGCTGATCAAGGTGGCCTGCGAAGCCGTTGTCGGCAAGCGCCCTTACCTGTCGATCTTCGGCACCGATTACGACACGCCGGACGGTACCGGCGTGCGCGATTACATTCACGTCGAGGATCTGGCGACCGCGCATTTGTGCGCGCTGCGTTACCTGCGCGACGGCGGCGACTCGACCACGCTGAATTGCGGCTACGGCCACGGCTACAGCGTGCGCGAGGTGCTGAGTACGGTCGAAGCCGTGGCCGGCGTGAAGCTGGATATTCGCGAGGAAGCGCGCCGCGCCGGCGATCCGCCGCTGCTGGTAGCGCGTGCGGACCGTGTGCGCGAGGTGCTTGGCTGGCAGCCGGAGCACGACGATCTCGAGCGGATTGTTGCGACCAGTCTGGCTTGGGAGCGGAAGTTGGCAAACGTAAGTCGCTAGGACTAAGTCGCTAGGACTGAGTAAAGAGACGCGACTTCTGACTCAGTCCTGGCGACTAGCGACTAGCGACTTTCTCAGTCCTAGCGACTAGCGACTAGCGACTTTTCTCAGCCCTGGCGACTATTTGAGTCCCGAATAAAGCTTCTCCGCCGCATCACGCGCGGCGAACTTGTTTTTCGACGCCAGCACCTTTGCGAGCAGCTCGCGCGCTTCGGTCTTGTCGCCCGTCTGCGCCAGCGCCGACGCAAGGTGATAACGCACCGCCGGCGATTTCGGCGTCTGCTTGACCGCTTCGCGCAGGATCGCGACCGCCTTCTTCGGCTGGCCCGTCTGCAGCAGCGCCCAGCCGAGCGTATCGGTCACCTCCCCCGCTTTCGGCGCGAGCTTGTGCGCCTGTTGCGCGTACTCCACCGCCTTCGCGTCGTGGTGCAGGCTGTAGAGCCACGCCATGTTGTTCAGCGCGGCGACATTGTGCGGGTACTTGTCGATGACCTTCGCGTACTGCGCCAGCGCCTTGTCGTTCTTGTCGATGCTCATGTAATAGTCGCCGAGCGCCGAGCGCAACGCGGCATCGTCCGGATGCGCCTTGAGCCAGGCGAGCACGGCGCCGTCGGCGCCTGACAGGCGTCCGGCGCTCGCGGCGGTGATCTCCTTTGCCACCAGCGCGCGGGTCTGCCGGTGTTTCAGCGCTGACCGATACGCCTTGACCGCATCGTCGTACTGGTGGTCCAGCACTTCGAGGTCGCCCTCCAGCACATAGGATGTGGCCGGGTATTTGTCGCGCAGGCTCTTCGCCAACCCGATGGCCTCGTACAGGCGGCCGGATTGAAGTTGCGCCAGCGCGTACAGCGACACGGCCGGCACGTAATCGGGGTTGGTGTCGACAACTTTTTCCAGTTCTTCGCGGGCCGCGCCGAATTGCCCATCGGCGATTTCGGCGCGCGCGAGGTTGGTGCGAAAGCCGGGGGATTTCGGCTCGTTTTCCACGGCTTTCTTGAAGCTGTCGATCGCCGCGTCCTTGTCGCCGGTATTGAGCTGCGCGATGCCGAGCGCGTTCATGACGATGCCGCTGTCGGGCGCGATGTCGGCCGCTTCCTGGGCGATTTGGAGCGCTTGTTTGGCCTCGCCGCGGCTGGTGTAGTAGCGCACCAGCAACAGCCGTGGAGTCACCGCTTTGGGGTCGACGACCCGGGCCTTCTTGACCCATTTGAGCGCCTCGTCGGCGTGCCCCTGCGCGTCTTCGGCGCGCGCCAGGCCGACCATCGCGCGCGCCGACTTCGGCTGCCGCGCGATGGCTTCCTTGTAGTAATCGGCGGCGGTGTCGTACTGCTTGTTGTCGAAGGCGAGTTGCGCGAGGCTCAAACGCGCCAGTTCGTTATCCGGGTCAAGCTTGAGCGCCTGCTCGAATTGCGCTTTCGCCGCATCGTTCTTGCCCGCCACGCGCAGCGTGCCGCCCAGCAGGACGTGCGGCTGCGCATCTTTCGGATGCGCCTTGACGAGCGCCTGCGACTTCGACATCGCGTCCTTGATCTTGCCCTGGCGCAGCAGCGCGACGATCAGCAGTTGCTCACGGCTGTAGTCGGTCTTGGCGCCCGCCTTTTCCGGCATTTTTTCCAGCAGTGCAATTGCCGTTTGCGGCTTGCCCGTCATGATGTAGTGCCGCGCGAACTGCAGACCCTGCGATTCGTTCTTGGGCGTCGGCACGTCTGAAATCACCTTGGCGTTCGGGCCGGGATGGCTGCCGGCCTTGGACATCATCGCCAGCAGTTGCGCGTCGGTGTACTGGTCGCCGGCGACCGGCCGCAGCACCTGGAGCGCCTGCTCCTGCTGGCCGCTCTTATACAACGTCAGCGCCAGGAGCTTGCGCGCCTTGACGTTGTTCGGCGCGATGCCGATGACGTTGCTCAAGTGCATTTCTGCCTGGCCGTAACGAGCCTGGGCGTAGGCCACCGCACCAAGCAGCAGTTGTGCCGAAATGCTGTCGGGCGACACCTTGAGCACGCGCTGCAGTCGCGATTCGGCGATCTCGTAGTGGCCGAGCTTGTAGGCGACCAGCGCGCGCAGGTAGTTGGAAAACGGCTGATCGGGTGACGCGTCGTTCAGTTCTTTCAGGTTGGTGAGTGCCGCCTGCAGCTTGTCGTCCTGGATCTGGGCCTGTGCCAGGCGTGCGCGCGCCATGAACGATTCCTGCGGCAGCAGCGTCGGCTCGGCGTTGGCCAGCGCGACCTTGTAGGCGTCTTCCGCTTTGCCGTAGTCGCCGTGCGTCAGCGCCATTGTCGCCGTCAGCAGCCAGGCGCGCGGATCCTTCGGCTTTTTCTGCTTGACCTGTTGCACCAGGTCTTCGGCACGCGCCCGATCCTTGTTGGCGAGCGCAACCTTGGCAAGGCCCAGCGTCGCGTCCGTTGCACTCGGCTCGATCTGCAGCGCGGCGTCGAAGCTCTTTTTTGCCTGACCCGGTTTGTCGGAAGCGAGGTAGGCCTCGCCGCGCAGGATCATGAGCCGCGCGCGATCGGCCGTGTTGCGCACCACGTCCGGCTTGAGTTCGGTGAGCAGTTTTTCGCTCTCCCCCTGGATCAGCAGCGCACGCGCGAGCGGCACCGCGACTTCGCCTTTCGAAACGCCGTACTTTTCAGCCTTGCGCAGGTCGGTTTCGGCGTCGGCGGGACTGCCGAGCATCAGCGACGCGCGGCCCAGCATCAGCCAGGCTTCGCCGTTCTCGGGCTGATTCTGCAGCAGGTTTTTGAGTTGAATCAGCGAGGTGCGGTATTCGCTGGTGGTCGTGCTTTGGCGCGCCTGCGCGATTATCTCGCGCTCGGATTGATTGCATCCGACCAGCGCAAACGCAAGCGCGAGCGCGACGAGTAATTTGATCGAACCTTTCGTTTCCATCTTCGACTCCCAATCTGTTCCTTGAAAGATTATTCGGTGGCGATAGCGTGCTTGCCGAGCAGGTCGTACAACGTCGGCCGGGTGATGCCGAGCATGTCGGCCGCTTTCGAGATGTTGCCCTCGGCGACCAGCATCGCCTTCTGGATCGCGCGGCGCTCGGCGTCCGTACGAACCTGGCGCAGGTTGACGGCAATCGGTGCGCCGTCGGCCCGGTCGAGCCCCAGGTCGTCGGCGTCGACCTGGCTGCCTTCGGCCATGATGACCGCACTGTTGATGCGGTTTTCCATTTCGCGCACGTTGCCGGGCCAGCGGTATGCCTCGATGGCCTGCACCGCGTCGGCGGTAAAGCCGCGCAGCGGTCGGCCGTGGCGCTCGCTGTAGCGATCGAGCAGGCTGCGCGCGAGTACGATTGCGTCACCGCGGCGCTCGCGCACCGGCGGAATGTTGATTACGACTTCGCCGATGCGGTAGTACAGATCCTCGCGGAACTTCTTGTCGTCGATCAGCTTGCGCAGGTCCTGGTGCGTCGCCGACACGATGCGCACATCGACGGGGATTTCCTCGCGGCCGCCGACCCGTTCGACGACACGCTCCTGCAGGAAGCGCAGCAGCTTGGCCTGCAGACTCAACGGCATGTCGCCGATTTCGTCGAGGAACAGCGTGCCGCCATCGGCATGTTCGACCTTGCCGCGCGTCTGTTTCGCAGCGCCGGTGAACGCGCCCTTCTCGTACCCGAACAGTTCGCTTTCGAGCAGGTTTTCCGGAATGGCGGCGCAGTTGATCGCGACGAACGGCCCGTCGCAGCGCGGGCCGAGCTTGTGCAACGCGCGGGCGAACAGTTCCTTGCCGGTGCCGGTTTCGCCGAGCAGCAGAATCGTCGCGTCGGTCGGCGCGACCTTTTCGACCAGGCGGCAGGTTTTGAGCATCGCGTCGCTCGCGCCGACGATGCCGTCGAGCGGCGAACTCTGCTGGCGGCGCAGCTTGCGATTCTGCTCTTCGAGGTCGTACATCTTGTAGGCGCGCTCGATCAGCAGGTGCAGCGTGTCGATGTCGATGGGCTTGGAATAGAAATCGTAGGCGCCGAGGCCGACCGCGCGGATCGCGTTGTCGCGGTCGCCGTTGCCGGTAACGACGATGACCTTGGTGTGCGCGGCGAAGCCGAGAATTTCCTGCAGCGTTGCGAAACCTTCGCCGACGCCGTTCGGGTCCGGCGGCAGGCCGAGGTCCTGCACGACGACCGGCGGCTCGTGACGGCGCATCGCGGAAAGCGCCGTGTCGCGATTTTCGGCAATCACCACGTCGTAGTCGTCAAGGCTCCAGCGCAGCTGGCTCTGCAGGCCGGCATCGTCTTCGACGATGAGCAGCTTGCGGCTCAACGGAGCACCTCTCCGGCCGCGGCGGGCCTCGGTGGCTCTTCGGCCGGGCGGGCCGCAGCCAGCGGCAGGCTGATGGTGAAAGTCGTGCCCTGCCCCGGTCGGCTCGCCACGTCCACGCTGCCGCCGGCGGCCGTCACGTACTCGCGCACCTGGTAGGCGCCGACGCCCATGCCCTTGCTGGATTTGGTGGTGAAGAACGGCTGGAACAGCCGTTCGCGTATGAAGTTGGCATCCATGCCTTCGCCGTCGTCCCTGACTTGAATTATGGCGTTGTCGCCGCTTCGTGCGAGCGACACTGTAACATGCCCATCCCCGGGCGTCGCATCCTGCGCATTGCGGATGACGTGTCCCAAGATAGCACAAAAGCGATCGGCCTCAACTTCGATGCAGAGATTTTCATCGCCGGACTCGAGCTGCGGGATCGGTCGGCGGTCGCGCGTCTCGTCGATCGCGCGCGTGAGCAGCTCGTGGGCCACGACGCGCCGCGGCCGGCCGGCATCGTCGCCGCGGCGCAGCTGCTCCAGCAGGCGGTTCATGCGGTCCACCGAGTTGCCGATCGTTTTGATCATGTCGTCGATGAATGCCGGGTTGCGCTTGTGCTTGCCGGCGTTGACGACCATCAGCGACTGCTGGGCAGCGAGATTCTTGAGGTCGTGCATGACGAACGCGGTGAGGCGGTTGTAGCCTTCGAACTGGCGCGCCTCGGCGAGCTTGCGCGCGCTTTCCTCATGGCCGAGGTAGCTCGCAACCTGGCGGCCGGCGGTCTTGAGCAGGTCCAGGTCTTCCCAGTCGAGCGGGCGTTTCGAGCGCGAGCGCGCGAGCACCACGAAGCCGGTCATTTCGGTGTCCTGCAACAGCGGCACGACGATCCATGCCTGCGGCTGCTGCTCGAGCCAGGCCGGCGGCGTGACGCCCGCGTAAGCCGACAGGCCGCGGCGCCATTCCGCTACGTCGAAAATCCATTCGCGCCGTTCGAGAAAGCGGGCAAAGTCGGATTCGACCGGCTCGCTCGCCTGCTCGTCCGGCTGCATGTTCCAGTTGGCGACGGGGCGGAAGCGGTGCGGATCGGCGCGCATCCACAGCATGCCGCCGGGGCTGTCGGTGATTTGCGCCAGCGCGAGAATGCTGCGCTTGGCCAGCGGTGTCTGTTCGCTCGGGCGCGCCAGCGTTTCGATCAGGCGCAGCCATTCTTCGCGATAGTCGTAACGGTAGCTGAAGAAATGCTTGCTGACGAACACGCGCACGCGGGCGCGCGCCTGGCCGGAAAACAGCAGCATCAGCAGCACGACGGCCGCGCCGAACACGAAGATAACTTCGGCGAGCGTGCCCCAGGTGCCGCCGTAGAGACGAATGTAATAGCCGCCGGCCGCGACCGCGACGAGATAGATGCCGGCGCCGAGCAGCGTGGTCGAATAGAAGACCATGCGCCGCGACACGAAAACGTCCAGCGACCATGTCGGGTTGCGTGCCGCGGCGACTGCGAGCAGCGGGACGACCAACGCATCGACGAGGCCGCGCGCGTTCCACAGCGCGCGGAAGACGCCGTGCAGCATCAGCGCGTACGAGTAGATCACGAGATCGTAGACAAACATCGCGCCGAGGCCGATGCACAGGAATTTGATCGCGTAGCGCTGGCTCGCGCGGCTGTTGCGAAAGAGTTGTTCGAGCAGGATCAGGCCGATCAGGGCGAGCATGAACAGGCCGCCGATCGGCACGATGGATGCGTATTCGCGCAGGAACGCCGGTGCGGGTTCGTAGGCGACGATCAGTGTGAACGCCAGCAGACCCAGCCACAGCGGATGGACGAAGTAGCGCAGTTTCGACGGCAGCCAGACGCCGGCCCCGGCGCCGAGCAGGCGTAGCAGGAAGGTAAGCCAGAGGGCGCTGCGGACGATTTCCGCCGCCAGCACCCACGCCAGCGGGACGGGCGCAGTATCGGCGCGGCTCAGCGCGAAGGCGAGAAACGCGCTCCAGAGCGCGGTGACCAGTGCCGCCGCGACCATCAGGGCGCCCTGCAACCGGCCGCGCCAGCTCGTCAGCAGCAAGGCGGTCAGTACCAGAAAGGCGGCCGCCCCGGTCAGATAAGTGGCAACACCTGCTTCCATGCGATGAACGGTCCCTCGTTCGTGTAGCGGCGCTATTTTACTCCGTTATTCGCTCGATGCGAGTCAGGAAACGCTTGAGATCGGCTACCACGCGCCCGGCGGTGCGACCATCCCACTTGTCCGGCGGGCGGTGCGATTCGCGCCTGCCGGCAAGCGCTTCGTCGACCGCCGCCTGCAGCGTGTCGGCGTTGACCAGCCGGTTCGTGCCCTCGGTGATCGTGATCGGCCGCTCGGTGTTGTCGCGCAGCGTCAGGCACGGGATGCCGAGGTAGGTCGTCTCTTCCTGGATACCGCCGGAGTCGGTGATAACCAGTTTTGAATCGCTCACCAGTTTCATGAAATCGAGGTAGCCGAGCGGCTCGATCAATTGAATGGGCGCATCGTCGGGAAGCGACAGATCGAAATCCGCCATGCGCTGACGGGTGCGCGGGTGTACCGCGAAAACCAGTGGAAGCTTCGCGGCGACCGATTCCAATTCGACCAGCAGGCGCGCGAGGTGGTCGCGCTCGTCGACGTTGCTCGGGCGGTGCATCGTGACGGCGCCGTAGCCGCGTGGTGTGAGGCCGAGGCGTTCGACGATATTGCTCGAAGCGATCTTGTCGCGCATCAGTTCGAACGAGTCGATCATGATGTTGCCGACGAACGCGATCTTCGCAGCGTCGACGCCCTCTGCCGCAAGGTTTTCATCGCCGTCCGGCGATGGCGTCCACAGGCGGTCTGCGATCGCGTCGGTTAACAGCCGGTTGATCTCCTCCGGCATGCGCCGATCGCGACTGCGCAGGCCGGCCTCGAGATGCGCGACGGGCATGTGCAGCTTGGTCGCAACCAGTGCGCAGGCAAGCGTCGAGTTGACATCACCGACGACGATGACGCAGTCGGGCTCGCGGTCGCGACAGACCTTCTCGTACTCGATCATGACGCGCGCGGTCTGCTCCGCGTGTGAACCGCTGCCGACGCCCAGATGGATGTCGGGGCGCGGCAGTTCGAGGTCGCGGAAGAAGGCGTCGGACATGCCCGGGTCGTAATGCTGACCGGTATGCACCAGCTCGACGCGGCACCACGATTCGCGCGCAAGCGCGTGCCACAGCGGCGCGATCTTCATGAAGTTGGGCCGCGCGGCCGCGATCAGGTGAATGAGGGTTCCGGGTCGAGCGCCGGTGGCGCTGTCCATCGGGGGCGTCAAAACTGCGATCCCTCGCTGATGTTATATCTGCGCTGCAGGATAGCACTTATCCGAAGCCGGCGGGAGCGACCGGAGCCGCGCCCGCCGGCATTCGTCGGAAGCTACCGGCGCCGGCGGCGGAACGGCAGCGCCACGCCGAGCAGCAGGAGATAGCCGAAGATACCGAAGGCACCGGCGCCGCCCTTCGCCGTCTGATCCGACTGCGGATCGGCCGTGGCCGGCGGGTCGTCCGCCGGCGGCGGATCGTCGGACACTGACGTGCTTTCGACATGCACATGAACGGTCTTGGCAACGTCGCCGCCCGCGCCGCGGCAGTCAATGGCGAAGTCCGCATCCCCCTGTAGCGGTCCGACGGTCGTCTGCCCGCTAGTCGCCACGTCGCCCGACCAGCCGCCGCTGGCGGTGCACGAATCGGCGTATTGCGTGCTCCACGTCAGCACCGAATCCTGCCCCGCCTGAATGGTCGCGGGCGAAGCCGCCAGCGTGACGGTCGGCGGCTGAACGGTCGCGTCGGCAACCCGCACGGAGACTTCCGCCGTACCGCCGCTTCCGGTGCAATCGATCGTGTAGGTGTGCGCGCCGTTGATCGGCCCGATCGTCTGCTGGCCGCTCGTAGCGTTGCCGGACATCCAGGTTCCGGAACAACTGTTCGCGCCGACGGCATCCCAGTGCAGGGTCGTCATGCCGTTCGGCGCCACCGGGTTCGGATCGGCGTAGAGCTCGATCCGCGGTTGATAACTCGCCACCGCGTGGCGCGGCACCACTGCCCACATGGCGTCGTTGGTGTAGTCCGGCTTGACCGAGCGATCGCTGAAGATCTGCCATGCCAGCGCGGAATTCGCTATGCCGGAGTTCACCGCGACCGCCAGGGCCGGCTGCAAGTTGGCCGGATAACCGGTCGGTGAATCGGCAAAGCCGTACATCTCGCCTGCCTGATAGTTACCGTTGCCCCAGGCGGAAAGCATTTCCGGCGAGTTGCAGGTCAGCCCCACCAGGTTCGGCCACTGCGCGGCGTAGCTCTGGCCAAGATTGTCGTAGATCGGCGAATCGACGCCATCGGTGACCTTCAACGTGTAGGCCGACGCGAGCAGCCAGCAGTAGTCCGGCTCCGTCATCCGGTTCACGACAAACTTTGCCTTCCAGCGCAGGAATGTCGCGGCGCCGGTGAAACCCTGGCCGGCGAGGTGGCCGATGGCCCAGGTGAAGAAGTCGTCCTGCCACGGGGCGAGCGAGGTGTGGTTTTCGTAGTGCGTCGCACAGCAGCCGGTGGTAATCGCGCCCAGCTTGTTGGCATTCGGATTGTTCGTGTACTCGTTGTTGTACCAGTCGAGGTTGTTGTGAACCATGTCGACGAAGTAACTTTTGAACGGACTGTTGTCCGGCGTGATGTATGCCGCATCGCCCAGCGTGCGCATCCCCCATGCCTGGCCGCGCACCTGGTTGGGTTTGAGCAGGCCCGCCGTATGGCCGCGGTAATCCGGGTTCATCTGGAACTCGTTCCAGTCGGCCCAGAACTGGAGTTGCTCGAGGTAATAGAAGTCTCCCGTGACGATGTAGGACAGGTAACCGATCGACGGTTCGTGCGCGGCATTGGGCAGATTGGGGTCGTCGCAAACGCCGTCGCCGCAGTCGGGAAATGCTTCGTATTTTCCGGTGGTGGGATCGTAGGTGCCCCTGTACGTTCCGAGGATGGTCATGTACGGATAGTCGAGAATGCTGACGGGGCGACCCGTCTCCTGATCGCGAAAGAAAATGTCGTAGCTTCCGGCCGCATCGTCGTTCGCCAGCATCCAGAGGTACGCGCGCCGGTCGGTGCTTTGCAAGTAGGCGACGCTCCAGCGCGGCAGCGGACCGATCGCGGCTTGGGCGCCGGCGTTGCCCATGTGCTGGGTCTGATCGCCATGGTCCATCGGCTCGACGCTCTGGCGCACCGTGTCCAGAAACGCATCGGTGGGATGAACATCGTCGGCGTACTGCGGGACGGCCTTGGTAGACTCGATGTACTGGCCGTTCAGCTTTGCGTACACGTCGGCCTTGTCGCCCCACCACGCAATATGGTGCCAGCGGGTATGGGCGTAATGGTCTATGCCGGCCTTCTGGTAGACGGTTTGGCCGCCCACGGTAATGGTCGCGTCGTAGGTGATGTCGTGCGGGTTCTGGACCCAGGTCCAGTCGTTTTCGATAACGACATTGACGCGCACCCGGTGAATCGGGTTACCGGCATAGGCGCGGACATAAAAGTATGCCGCCAGATGCGGACTGGCGCCCGAAGCCGACTGCAGAGGGCCGCCCACGATCCATTCCGAAACTTGCGGACCGGAGAGCCACAGGTTGCATTGTTTGCCCCACGGCTTGCAGCTTGCGTTGTCGTGAGCTTGCTGCAACAGCGTGCGCGCGTCGGCGGTCATCACTTGCCCGTTGACGTTCAGACTTACCTTGGCGTCGAAGCTGGTTGCCAAAAGGCTGCTCAGGCTTACGGGCGGCGCGGTAGCCGCCTGGCCGCCGGTGTCGAGCGTGATGATCTTGGTCGCCGTCGCGGTCAGCTCCGGCACAACGACAGTCACCACGGCATGACGTAACGAACCGTCCGAATTGGTCGCCTTGCGGTCAACCTGGATCGGAAGCGATTGGTCGCCCCATAGCGCGCGCAGGTGGGCGCCCGACGGCACGTCGCCATCCCTGAAAACCTGACCGAACGTCACCGGAACATTTTGTTGCGATTGGCTCGACTCGCTGATCGCCTGGAAACTGACGACGGCCGCCGAGGCGCCCACTGCGAAAGCTCCGAACGAAGAAAAAACCAGTGCAAGAAATGCATAACGCCAGACTTGTCGTCTGCCCATACCCGCGCCCCCATGGCTTCATGAATATTTCAGCCACGGAGGTTTTCCCAGCGTGGCCGGCTCCTCCCCAGGAGCCGGCTCGCTTGAACGGCAGACCCTCTGGCAGCCCGGCGGTCATGGCGCGTTCGCGCTTTAGATCCGTAGCTTTGCGTCACTGCCTTTCGGCAGCTTTGCCTTTTTCAGAAAAAACGTTTCGTCGTTAGACGCAGGTAAGTGTAATGGACGACCGGGCGGCGAGAATGCCGCCCATCGACCCGTTCTGACCGCTGATAGAGGGTTCGCCCTATACGAAAATTAACGTCGATAGCACGCGAACAGCATCCTCCCGAATGCGTGCTCAAAAGGCGGTACCGCATCGGCATCCGGACCGAGCGGTTCAATCGTTGTGAAGCTTGTATTTTGTTGCAACCATTCCTGGATGTACGGCGCGGTCCACTCGGTCAGCGTGTCCCTGTACCAGCTTTCGTGGCTCTGCCCCATGTCCAGGAACAGGACGCGGCGTGTCGCGAGGTCCAGGAGTCGGATGAATTCTTCCGGCTTCACGCCGCCGTTGCCCAGCACGAAGTGGTGCAGCAGGCTGAACGAGCTTACGACGTCCCACGTCTCCTGGTGTTCGCGCAGAAAGCGGACGCAGTCGGATCGCGTGGTTCTCGAAGCCGCCAGCCCGTAGGCGACCTGGCCCACCTGCAACGCGAACGGGTCGCGTTCGACGCCGGCGGCTTGGTAGCCGCGTTTTCCCATCTGGTCGACGAACCAGCCGTAGCTGCAGCCGACGTCCAGGTAGGTCGAGCCGGCGGGAATATCGTGCTCGGCCAGAAAAGCGGTCATCTTCTCCAGGCGGTCCGTGCATTGACGCACGAGCACCCACTGCTGTTCAAGCTCAGGCGCATCGACCGGCTGATAGAGTTCTTTTCTGCCCTTTATCCACAGCACGTCGAACAAAAGCTGTTGCAGCGGCGTGAGTACCGGGTCCGGACTGACCTCGACCGACACGACAGTATCCCCGCGTACGGCGGCGATCGCGGCACGGTGATGCCCGTCCACGATCTGGAAGCAGTCGGAATACTCAATGGGCCGCACCACGATGTGGCTGCCGGGAGCGCTTTGGCCGCGCTGCCGCTTGAGCAGCCTGGTATCCGCGCCACGGAAACATTCAACATATCGCTTCGCTCCCTGCACGATCTCGTCGTTCGACCGGGCGTCGAAGTAGTTGCCGAATATGTCGATATTCCGGGCGGCTTCCCGGTAATACGCCGTCTGCTCGAAAGCGGCCTTGTCGAAGATGGCCTCCCCCCGCTTCTGCCAGGCCCGCAGCAACTGCGCGTGCGGCGAATCGGCGATCCGCCGCGACGGACGCATCAGGTCCCCGACGGTTCTGGCGAATTTTTCTCCGGTTTGGCCGCTGTCGCCGCCGATCAGCAGCTTGTCGATCGGCACCCGGCGCATGCGGAGTTGCTGGCCAAGCGAGGAGACGCCCCGCCGCGGCACGGACAGAGCCCGCCGTGGCAGCCGGAGCGCGAAGTTGTAGGCGCGAGACATATTGGTTCCTTCCAATTGGGGTTCATCCTTGGCCGGAAGTATACCTGAACCGGCGGCGGACGAAATGTCTGCAAACGTCGTTCATATGTATTATGCTTGCGACCGATACGGAAATTGTCTCAAATGAAGAAGGGAAGCTCGCGCGATGATTTCAGTCGTCATACCGCTCTACAACAAGGAGCGGCACATTGCCCGAACCATCCGGTCGATTCTTGCTCAAGACGATCCCGATTTCGAACTGCTGGTCGTTGACGACGGCTCCACCGACAGCAGCGCCGAGCGGGTAAGACAATTCAAGGACCCCCGCATACGGTTGCTGCAACAGGGGAACCAGGGGGAATCCGGCGCACGCAACACGGGGTTGCGCCACGCGCGCTCCGATTACGTTGCGTTTCTCGATGCAGACGACCACTGGAAGCCGAACTGTCTCGGCGTTTTCCGTGCGCTTGCGAGCCGCTTCCCGGAAGCGGTTGTACTGGGCGCGGGGTACGTTGAAGTGTTGAACGGCAAGCCCAGACGGACCATCATAAAGCCGGCGTGGACGGACGACGGACTGCTGGATTATTTCAAGACGATGGCATCCGGCGAGTCTCCCTTTTGCGCCTCGTCCGTGTGCGTCAAGCGGTCGGTAGCCCTGGAACTGGGCGGATTCAAGGTCGGCGAAGCGATGGGCGCCGATCTCGATATGTGGAGCCGGCTCGCATTGGCCGGTCCCATTGCCTATACGCCGGAACTGGTGGCGCATTACTGCCGGTTCGACGGAGAAGGCGCGATGAACAACAACTGGCGCATGCCCTCCCATACTCTCTGGCGAACGCTGAACGAGGCTCTGGCGAGTCCGGAACCGGCGCCAAGGCAGCATTCCTACATCCGGAGATTCCTGACCCGGAAGCTCATCGGCTACATGAGCGAAAACCTCGTACTGCGGGGCGAGGCGCAAACGGCTTATTCGCATTTGCAGCCTTACGGGCAGGTTCTTCGGCCGGCACGACGGCTGCAGGTCCGCGCGTATGCAAATTTTCCTGCACCGATCGTCGTCTTTGTAATCCGCTGTTCGAGATTTTTCCGGACGCGATGCCACCTGCTGAAACTGGTATCGCACCGGCTGCTGGCCGGTAGCGCGAGCAGCCGGTCGGGCATCTGACGGCGCGGCAATGACAACGTCGAAATTGTTACTCAGAGGCGCAGGGCTGCGCCTCGTGACCATGGTGACGAGCCTGGCATGCTCGTTTTTCCTGGCGCCGTTCGTTATCCATTCGCTCGGCGATCGCTGGTACGGCCTGTGGGTGCTTATCGGCACGTTCATCAGCTTTTACGGCCTGCTCGATTTCGGCTTGTCCGCCGCGGCACAGCGGTACCTCGCGCATGCCATTCCGCGCAACGATCCGGAAGAGTTGAACACGATTATCGCCGCATCGCTGTCGATGTTCTGCGCCATCGCCTTCCTTGCTGCGCTGGTGACGGTCGGAATTGTCCTCAGCGCAGCGTTCTTTGTGCACGATCCGTCCGATCTCGCGGTATTTCGCGAAGTGACGTTCATCATGGGAATGAGCTTTGCCATCTCCCTGCCGTTCTATACGCAGTTCGGCATCATGACCGCCAACTTCCGCTTCGACTATTCGAATGGCATCCAGATCAGCAAAACGCTGCTGCGCACCGCCCTCTTCTTTCTGTTCCTGGAGTGGGGTTACGGCATCGTTGCGCTGGCGGTCATCACCATCAGCGTCGACTTGCTCGGGTACACGGCCTTCGTGCTGGTAGCCCGGCGGCTGGCTCCGTGGCTGGGGCTCAAGCGGCGTCATTTTCAACTGGCGAAGATGCGCGAGTTGTTCGGCTTCGGCATCTACGCCTTCGGTGCCCGTATCGCCGATACCATCAAGTTCGAAATCGACAGCGTCGTCATTGCCGGCACGATGGGACTCGCGCCAGTCACGCATTTCAATATCGCAACCAAACTCAACAGCTATTTCTTCAACGCCCTCAGCGGCGTTGTGCTCGCGCCGACCAGCGTCTATGCGCGCTATCTTGGCGAAAACAAATTTCGCCAGATACGGGAAAAGTTTCTGATTTTCTCGCGCATCAACTCGATACTCGGAATCCTGGGGATCGGGGCGGTGCTTATTTTTGCGCGGCCATTCATCAGCCTGTGGGTCGGCAAAGAGTACCTGGACGCCTTCCTGCCATTGGTCATCATCATGGCGGCGCGCATTCCCGGCCTGACCCAAAGCCCCGGGATCGGCGTCATTTATGCGATGGCAAAACAGAAGTTTCTGGCTTACATGAATCTTGGCGAAGCAGCCGTCAACCTGGCTCTCAGCCTGCTGCTGATCCGATGGTACGGTCTTATCGGGGTGGCATTGGGAACGGCGATCCCTTTGGTAGCAACGCGCCTCACGATTCAGCCCGTCTATATCTGCCGGATCATCAAGCTGCCGGTGAGGACTTTCGTCGCCGCAACGCTGCCGCTTTTGGTGACAGGCATCGCCGCGCAGTTACCGCTGGCCTATGTCATGGGTCATGTGCGACTGACAGCGTACTGGGAGATCGTCGCGTGGGCGGTCGGATACTACACGCCGTTGCTGGTACTGTTTTACGTGTTCATGCTGACGGCGGAAGAAAAGCAGATTCTGGCGGATGCCTTGCCGACGTGCCCGCCCAGGGTACGCGCACTGATGGGAGTCCGGCACAGCTGAAGCTGTCGCGGCCTGCAGCGCTCAAACGGCGGCCATGACCTTTTCCAATTGCAGCCGATGCCACGCGGCGCGTTTCCGGTAACGCCGGCCATTGCGAATGTCGCTACCGTACAGCGTCAGGTAGCGAACGGCGAGGCAGGCGAGCCGTGTCCGTGAGCTGCCGGTGCCGGTGCCGTACCCCTGTGAAAATGCCGAGCACGCCATTCGTGCAATCGACGGAAACCACATACCGGGACTTCGCATCGAGAACCGCAACGCGGAGGATAAGCCGATCTCCATCGACACGTAGTCCCACCACGGCGTGGTGCGCTCGCACTCCGCAATCCCGAAGTCGACCACGGTCAACCGCGACGGGGACCAGAGGATGTTGATCGGGGCGAAATCGCCGTGGACCACGCAAGTTGCTTCGGGCTGAAGCGATTCGACCAGTGTCCACAGCCGGCGCTGATCGTCTTTCCCCAACAGCGCGACAAATTCCGGCCGCCTTTCGAGGTAGCTCTCGAGAGCGGGCTTCACCGGCCCGACATCCGCGGTGGTCGTGTGCCACTCCCGTAGCCATTGCCCGACGCGGATGCAGGCCTGCTCGAGGCTCGCCTTCCAGCGCAGCGCGTTGCCGCGGTCGGCCAGGCGGGGAAACGGGAGAATACACAGCCGCTCGATGTTCGGATCCGGTACCCGCTGCATCAACAACAGCTGGTGAGGTTCCGAAACACCGAGATAAGGAATGCAGACGTCCGGCCGCCCGGCATAGGCATCGCGGGCAAATTCAAGCGCCTTTATCTGTCTCTTGAACGCGCCTGCGTCCGACCATTGTTTCGCCACGACGTCGACTGCGGTCTTCTGCGTATGCGCCCTCAGTATCCACGTGTTCGAATAAAGCCGCTCCTGGTGTTCTGCAATATCGACACGCTGCACCGGGTGATCCAACAGGGGCGCGAGCAGAGCCGCGAAATCGCGGTCTGTCGGCTTGGGGATCGTCATTTCTTCTTGCAGACAAATGCCAGGTCGTGACAAAGCAGGCCCAGAAGGCCGAGACTGGCTCTGCGGGTCAATGCGTCGACTGCCGACTGCACGCTCCGCGGCCGACCGGCCTGCTCGAGCACGCGGCCGACAGTCGGCACATCGATCGCGGCGATGTCTTCGAGCGCCCGGCGACGCGGATGCAGCGTGATGTGCGACACGGGCTGCTGGTAACCGGGAAACGGCACATAAGGGGTTGCATCGTTGAAGCCCGCCGTCCGCAGCATTCGGCGCAGGCTCCGCCACCCGTAGATGTACGTCTGGTACGGCGTGCCTTTCGAAGCCTTGCTCACCAGATGAGCCAACCACCGGGGCAATCCGTCGGCGAGTAACAGGCCGCTGTGCGGATCGCGCAGCATGCTGCGGGGGTGCCAGCGATTCTCGATGGCGAGATAGAACGTTCCTCCCGGCTTCAATACCCGGTGGATTTCGCGCAGCATACGCATCTGGCGCGCACGTGGATGTTCGCCGGCGTCGTTTACTCCGACCCACTCCAGGACCCCGACCACCACAACCAGATCGAAGGACCGATCGTCAGCCGGGAGTCCCGTGGCGTCCGCATGGCGGAAGGCCGCATTTTTTATACCGGCATCCCGCGTCAACGATTGGGCCAGCGCCACGTTGTCCGCATTTCCGTCGACGCCGAGCACTTGTTCGAACTCGCCCGCCAGGCCGCGGGAAATAATGCCGGCACCGCAACCAACATCCAATGCACGAAGGCGGGGACGCCCTTCCATCTGCCTGCGCAGAAAAGCCATCAAGCCGGTATGGCGGGAATCCGACAAAATGTAATTCTTGTAGCGCCCATCCGGCACTTCCAACAAACGTCGGAACGAAAAAGCGGAAACTTCGGTGTGGGTGGTCATCCGAAAACTCCCTGTAAATTGATTCCTGTACGAAGGAAGTATACAGGTCCGATCTCTGCCAGCGCAGCGCGGGGTTACCCGAGGCTACCTGGCTGCGAAACGAGATGAGAGAATAGCTGCGGATCCACGGAGGGATTGACAGATGCTGCATTTCCGGTTTTTGCCGTTACCTTCTCTTCCCAGGCTGGCGTGGTGCGCGATGGTCAAGCGCGGCAGCGACGAGATTCTCGTCGAGCACGGCGACTGGGTCGAGGTGCAGAGTACTTTTTTTGTCGAAGGCGCATGGGACGGCCCGTTTGCGCAAGGCAATCCCGCTCATGCATCGGTCCTGCTGGGATCCGCCGGGCAGATGGCCGGCGACGCAGCGACGTTCTGCACCACCACACATACCAAGGAGCGCCTGCAAAGCATCCGCATTCGCGATGCGGTCCTGATCTCGAATTCGTTCAGTTACCTGCTCACCGCCGCCGGCGACACGGTCGACATCAATTACCGCCGTTATGAACGCGATTTCATGAGTTCGCTTAATGGCGTCAGGAAGTCGAAAAAGTTCGTCCCCACCGCAGCGGGCCGTCGAGTTCGGCTGCATTACAGCGAAAAGATACGCATCGACCGAAACCTTGATATCCGCACCGAACGCTATGGCGACGGCCCCGGCTTCAGCAGCTACGAAGAGTACGTGGACATCGTGCACAACCTGTTGGCCCGCCTGCACGCCAACGCCGCCGACGCCGGACGTAAAGTGACGTATCGGCCCCTGTCCACCATATCGACCGGCTACGACTCGCCGGCGGCCACCGTCTTCGCCAGGCGTCACGGCTGCAACTCGGCATTGACCTTCGTTGACGCGCGAACCGAGTACAACGATCCGGCGTGGGGCCCGGTAGATGCCAACGACAGCGGCATGGAAATTGCACGCTACCTGGGCGTCGAGGTGCGCACATTCAACCGCAGCGGTTATGACCAGCGCACTGATCATCCGGAGGCCGAATTCATTGCGACCGGCAACGGCGGCGATGACGTCATCATGTGCAACGCGGAGGAATGTCTTGCCGGCACGATGCTGTACACCGGCTTTCTCGGCGACGTCGTGTGGGATTACAACTCCGACCACCAGGAGTTGAGTCGCGATTACGTGTACAAGGATCCCTCCGGCGCCAGCTTCAACGAATTCAGGCTGCGTGTCGGCTTCATCCACGTTCCCGTGCCGCTGCTGACGTTTACGCGTCATCCGGAACTGCATCGGATTACCCGGTCGGAGGCAATGGCTCCCTGGCGCGTGGGCGGCAACTATGACCGGCCCATACCGCGGCGACTGGTCGAAACTTCGGGTGTGCCGCGACAGCTTTATGCACAGTCGAAGAAAGCCATCACGCAGCCGATCTGGCTGCCCGTGGACTTCGAGAAAACCATGCTGCCGGCGTCCTACCGGGATCTTGTCGCCTACGCCGCGCACGCCGACAGGCATTCCTCGCCGCTGACGCGGCTCAAGACGCGCTTCGCCCCCCTGGTGCGGGATTGGCTGTTTCCTGTCGCCGCCGTCGTTATGCGAAACATAAACTGGTACGACCGGAAGCTGGCGCGCTTCACCGGGCGAAGGCTGTTTCGGGATCTCAACCAGTCCCCGAACCAGGCGCGGTTCAGCAACCTGTACGGCACGCCCGCGGGCCTCAAATTCCACTGGGCGCTGGACAAGATCCGCCCGCGGTACCGGGGCACGGCTCTGGCCGCCGTCACGGCCGGATTCGGCCGTTCCGGCCTCGTCCGCATTGACAGCCGCAGTCCGGCGGAAGATCATTTACTTTCAAAATAACGATATAGCGCGCATGGAAGCCACTGAGGAAATTCGCCCACCGTCCGGTCCAACACGATGTTCCGGTTGACGTTTCGCGCACTATCGGCGCTGCCGCGGCTGGCGTGGTGTGCGGAACTGACGCCCGACGGAGATATTTTTGTCGAGCACGGCCCGTGGGTCGAAACCGGCGACGATTTCTTCGCCGAAGGCGCCTGGGACGCGCCGTTCGAAGACGGCGCCATAGACCGGGCGGCCGTCGTGCTGGGTTCCGGCGGCCGGGTGCGGAACAATGAAGTAATCTTCTGCACCACGACCCACACGATGGAGCGCCTGCAGAGCGTCCGCGTCGGCGACCGCCTGTTCCTCTCGAACTCGTTCGCCTACCTCCTGCGTGCCACCGGCGACGGGCTCGATGTCAACTACCGCTACTACGAACGCGATTTCATGACGTTCCTGCGCGGGCGCCGGCGCGCGAAGCGCAGCGTGCCGACGCGGCTGGGCCGGCAGGTGAGCGTTTATTACGGGGAAAGGATCATCGTCGGCGGTGACCTGGCGATCCGCACCGAACCTTTTCCGCCCAGCCCGCCGTTCGAGAGCTACGAAGCCTACATCGCGGCGGTGACGGAACTGGTGTCGCGCCTGCATCTGAATGCAAACTCACCGGCAAGGGCGGCTCGCTACCAGCCGCTCTCAACGCTGTCGACCGGTTACGACTCGCCCGCCTGCACCGTGATCGCGAAGCATATCGGCTGCCGCGACGCGATCACAGTGACGGACGCGCGCCCGGACTACAACCCATACGGCCGGGCGCCCGGCGACGCCTCGGACGACGGCACGCAAATCGCCCGGCACCTGCAAATCGAGTTGACGGCGTATCGCCGCAGCGCGTATCTCGACCGCGACGATTACCCGGAGGCGGAATTCATTGCCACGGGCAACGGCGGAGACGACGTGGTTCTCGCCGCAGCGGAGTCGGAGCTGGCGGGCAGAATGCTTTTCACCGGTTTTCTCGGCGACACTCTATGGGGCCTGCACCCGCTCGACGCCGATTCCAGCCGCAACTATGTGTATCAGTATCCGGCCGGCGGCACGCTGGGCGAGTTCCGCATCCGTACGGGTTTCATTCACGTACCGATACCGCTTCTGACTTACGCCAGCCAGCCGAGCCTGGTCAGGATCGCCCGCTCCGGCGCGATGGCTCCCTGGAGAATCGGGGGTGACTACGACCGCCCGATTCCCCGGCGGCTGGTGGAAAGCAGCGGCGTACCGCGAGCAATTTACGCTACCGAAAAAAAAGCGATAACCCAGCCGTTCTGGCTCCCGGTCGAAACCGCGGACCTCCGCAAGATGCTGTCGGCAAACTCTTACGACAGCTTGCGCGCATATGCCGGAAGCGCAGCGGTGATGTCGGCGCTCAGACTGCCCGGTAAACTCCGCACTTCGCTGGCGCGGCTGACGCCGCCCCGCGCCGCGCGATACGCCAACTGGTATACGTCCCTTCTGCATAAAAAGCTGGGCATACGGTTATTGCCCGAGCTGAGGACGGACCAGTTCACCCAGCGCGCACTCTTCGCCAGTCCGGCGGGGCTGAAGTTTCACTGGGCCGTCGAAAAAACCGGTGTTCGTTACGACACCACCCGCCATCGGTTGTCGAACCGGAGTTCTACCAGCCAGTCGCAGGCGGTAATCGCCTGATGCGGCTTCGGGGTTGCAGGCCATGACGGTGCCGCTGATATCGCTGGTTATCGCCACCTTCAACCGTGCGCGGCTGATTCGCGAAGCGCTCGACAGCGTCGCAGCCTCGACGATCGAGCCCGCGTCGCTGGTTGAAGTCATCGTCGTCGACAACAACAGTACCGACGACACCGCTGCCGTCATCGCGGCGATCCGCGACAAAGGGTATCCGTTTCCGTTGAAGTATGTCCTGGAAACAAACCAGGGCACTTCGCACGCGAGAAACAGGGGGATCAGCGAGGCGCACGGCAAATACGTCGTCTTCATGGATGACGACCAGCGCATTGACCCCGCCTACCTGGCGAATGTCGAAGCGGTTTTCCAGGAGACGGGGGCAGCGTGCGTCGGCGGCCCGGTGTATTACTACAATGCGAAGGACATTCCGCATTGGCTGGCGCCGATCCTCAAACACAAAGGGCAGGTCAATCATGGCGACAGTCCACGCACGCTCGAAGTAAACGGGCCCAAGCTGGGCGGCGGCAATATCGCCTTCGAACGTGACGCGCTCGCTGCCATTGGCCCCTACGATGTGCGGCTGGGCCATCATGGGGACGCTCTGGGCGGCAGCGAAGACTGGGAAATACAGGACCGGGCCATCGAGCAGGGCTATGTGGTGGCCTATCACCCCAAGCTGATCCAGTACCATTACCTGCGCCCCGAGCGGTACCGGAAACATTACTGGAGAAAGCTCTACTTCGCCTATGGACGAAGTCTCTACCTGCGCAACGACTGGCGTACCGCGAACCTTTTTCTGGGCGCACCGCGGGTGATGTGGTGGTTTCTGCTGACGCGGGATTTTCGCCGCCTTGTCAGGGCGTGGCTGACGCTGGATCGCGCGCATACGTTTGAAAAGCAACTGGGGCTTTGGCTCCAGGCCGGCAAGATTTACGCGGCGCGCCAGGCGAGGCATGGCCGCTAGCCGGGCCCGGATACCGGACCCGTTCCGGGCTCCGGTGCATCAACCATGAACACCGCCAAATTGCTGTTTCGCGGCGCGGGTTTGCAAGTCGTTGCGATGGTGGTCAGCCTCGCCAGTTCGTTCTTCCTCGCGCCTTACGTCATCCACTCGCTCGGTGACCACTGGTACGGCCTCTGGGTTCTGATCGGCACTTTCGTCGGTTTCTACGGTCTCCTGGACTTCGGTATTTCGAGTGCCACGCAGCGATACCTGGCGGATGCAATGCCGCGCGGCGATGCAGAGGAGTTGAATACTATCGTCGCCTCTTCGCTGGTGATGTTTTGCGGGATCGCGCTGCTTGCCCTGCTCGTCACCGTCGGCATCGCGTTCATCACGCCGCTGTTCATGACCAGCCTGCGCGGCGCGACGATTTTTCAGGAAGTCACCTTGATCATGGGTGGCGGATTCGCCCTTTCGCTGCCCTTCTATACGCAATTCGGCATTTTCAGCGCCAACCTGCGGCTGGATTATTCGAGCTACGTCCGTATCGGGCACATCGTGCTTCGCACGGCCCTGTTCTTCCTGGTCCTGGGCCTCGGCTACGGCATCGTGAAGCTGGCTCTGGCAAGCGTCGCTTCGGATATCGTGCAGTACGCGACGATGACCTGGCTGGCGCGACGGCTGACGCCATGGCTCAAACTGCGGCGTCGCCACTTTGCACTCGCCAAGATGCGGGAACTGATCAGCTTCGGAGTGTATTCGTTCGTCGCCCAGATTGCCGGGACGATCAAGTTCCGGTTGGACAACATTGTCATTGCCGGCTACCTGGGGCTGGCGCCGGTTACCCATTTCAATATCGCGACCAAACTCAACGGTTACTTTTTCGGCGCGTTGAACAGCCTCGTTCCGGCGCCGACAAGCCTGTACGCGCGCTATCACGGCCGCGGCGAACTGCAGCAGATACGCGACAAATTCATCATCCTTTCACGGATTAAAGGGACGCTCGGCATGCTGGGCATCGGTGCAGTGCTGATTTTCGCGCGGCCGTTCATCAGCTTGTGGGTCGGCGAAAAATATCTCGACGCCTTCCTGCCGCTGGTTATCATCATGGGCGGGCGCATATTGAGCACCGCGCTGAGCCCGGGGGTCGGCGCCATGTACGCCCTGGCGAAACATCGTTTCACCGCGTTCACCAACCTTGGCGAGGCGATCGCGAACCTCGCTTTGAGTCTGCTGCTGGTACGCTACTACGGGATCATCGGCGTGGCCCTTGGCACCGCTATCCCGCTGCTGGCTACGCGGCTGACGATCCTGCCCATTTACTTCTGCCGCGTCATGGAACTGCCGATCCCGCGTCTCGTTCGCAGCGTCGTGCCGTTGATGGTGCTTGCAGTTGTGCTGCAAGTTCCGCTCGTCTATGCGGTTTCCAGAATCCGGATCGACACGTACTGGCAGATCATGGTCTGGGGCGCCTGTTATTACTTGCCGTTGCTCGCATTCTTCTACCTCGTCATGTTGACCCGGGAAGAACGCCGGCTGTTTTCCGAAGCGCTGCCCGCATGGCCGCTCAAGCGCAAAGGCGGGCGCCTGGCTTATACCGAGGAAAGTCGCCGCTGAGCCGGCATCTCCGGTTGATATCCGAAGCGGGACGCGTCATTCCCGACCTGCCTTTTCAGCAGGTACTGTTCTATTCTGGGCACATACCGCTTTACGCCGGCGCCCTCCATGCCGGCGTGCCTGTCGATGCGGCTCATCCCTGCCGGATCCACAATTTCCGTTTGCAGGTACTTTGCAATCGAAGCCAGCGTTTGCCGATCGAACAGATCTTCGTAGCGCAACAACAAGCCGTCGACATCGCCGTGATTGCGGCGGAAGTCATCGGCCAGTTCACTCCACAGCCGGCCGAACGCGGTGGGCGTGAAAACGGGCTCCGACGGCCAGCTCCTGTACCATTGAGCCCACTGTCGGTACGAGCGCCACGCCGACCAGGGATTCCGGACCAGGAACAGAAACCGCGCCCGGGGGAACAGCCACTTCAGGTATCGCGCGTAATCCACGCCGAGCGTCACTTCCTTGGCACCCCATCGGCTCTTGCCCAGCGCCGCAAGCGGCCGCTCAAACAGGCATTCGAAATAACATACGTGGGCCGCGATGAAGTCATCCATGGACGGATACAGATTGGCCACCCATTGCTCGCTCAGATTCTCCAGGTCGAACCTTTCCACAAAATACCGGTCCTGCGGCCAGGATTCGTTGAAGGCGCGCACCTGGTCGGCCAGGCCTTCGATAAGCGCGGCGCGCCGGTACGGCTCGCCCCACATGAAGATATCCGTGCTGGCCGCGACGAGGCGCTGCAACAGGGTCGACCCCGAACGCCAGCCGGCCGAAAATATGAAGATCGGTTCGGCGGTGCTTCGGCTCGCCGCGTCGGGCCAGCGCTTGCGTATTACCTGGAGCCCTGTCCCGATCGCCTGCCCGTTCGCCTGCGCGCGGCGGTGCAGCCGGCGGGCGCGCTTGCTGCCTGCGAACGCCCGGACGAACATGTCCAGGTGGCGTTGCGGCGACAGCTCGGTGTAAAAACTCATTGCCTGCCGGCCTCGTACATCATGCCCAGGCGGCGCCATACCAGGAGTTCGAGCTGGAACCGCTTCCCTGCGTCAGGGTTCAAAACGCCGCCGACGAAGCGACGGATGTCATCGAATACCAGCGACCGCCAGAAGGCCAGCGGTACGCGCAGGAAGCGCCTTGCAGACACCCATTCCTCCGCCGACATGAGATAGGCCGTGCGGCCATAGAAGAAGTAATGCTTTCTCCAGTAGCGCTTCCGTCTCAATTGGGGCGTCAGATGATAGTGGTGCTGGATCAAACGCGGATCGTAGACGATCTTTTTGCCGGCAGCATGAAACCGCCTCTGCATGTCATGTTCTTCGCCGGCGAGGCGCTCGCTTCCCTTACGCCCCAGCCTCACATCGAACGGCCCTGTTTCCAGCAGATCGTCGCGCTTGAACGCCATGTTGCCGCCCCAGAGCATCCGATCCTCGGGCAAAAGGACGCGCATCGTTTCGCCCAGCGACAGCTGACCGTGAATCCGGCTCAGCGGCACAAGCCAGCGCGGCAAGTTCTCGCCCTTCAGCGGCAAAATTGCTCCGCCGACACAAGCGGCGCCTGTTTCCTGAAACGTCTGCGGCAGGCGTTCGAGGTAGCCCGCATCGATTTTTTCATCGTCATCCATGAACACGAGGTACTTTCCCCCGGCCGCCTGGATGCCGCGGTTCCTGGCGTGCGACAGTCCCTGTTCCGGCTCAAAGACATAACGGAGCCGGAAGGGGTAACCATTCATCAAGTCCGTCACGACCTGCCGGGTTCCGTCCGAGCTGTTGTTGTCGACGACCAGAACTTCGATGCCGCCCGGATCGGCGACCGCCGACCGTGCCACGCTGTGCAACGCCTCGAGCAGCAAGCCGGACCGGTTATAGGTACAAATGACAACGGAGATGAGCGGCATCGGCTGATACTAAGGCTCGTCTTTGTCGGCCGGAGGCAGCTCCCGCGGCACAATGTCCCAGTTGGCGTAATTGGTGTAGTCGGGCTTCGTCGGCCGGCTCATGAACAGCTTCCACGCTTCAACCGCCCCCGGCACGCCGGCATCGACGGCGGCAGCCAAGGCGGGCTGCATGTTGGCCGGATATCCGGTCGGGCTGGAAGGGTAGCCATACATGTCGCCCGGGAGATAATGCTTGCCCAGATGCTCGGCCATGGCTTCGCTGCCGCATTTCATATGGGCCACTTTGTCCGAGACTGCCTTGATGTAGACCTTGTGAAATGAGTCGTAGATCGGCTTGTTCGGGCCGTCGGTGACGGGAAGCGTGTAGTCGGAGCCATATACGTAGCAAAAGCCCGGCGCGATCATTCGTCCCACGGGAAACTTCGCCTTCCACTGCAAGAACGCCTCGGCGCCCTTGAATCCCAGATCGGCAAGATGGCCCACGGCCCAAGTGAAGAAATCATCCTGCCAGGGCGCAACCGAAGTGTGATGCTCATAGTGAGTCGCACAGCAGCCGCTGGTGAGAACGCCGAGCTTGTTGGCGTCGCCATTATCCGTGAATCGGCTGTTGTACCAGGCGAGGTTGTTCCGGACGATGTCGACGAAGTAGGACTTGAGTGGGCTGTTGTCCGGCGTGATGTAGGCGACATCGCCGAGCGTGCGCAGTCCCCAGGCTTGGCCGCGCACCTGGTTGGGTCTGAGCAGACCCTTTTTATGGCCGCGGTAGCTCGGGTTCATCTGGAACTCGTTCCAGTCGGCCCAGAACTGGAGTTGCCCGAGGTAGTAGAAGTCGCCGGTGACGATGTAGGAGAGATAGCCGATGGACGGCTCATGCGCGGCGTTGGGGCGGTTGGGGTCGCTGCAGTCGTCGTCGCATTTGGGAAAGTTCTCGTGCTTGTGGGTGTGCGGGTTATAAGTGCCGCCGTACCGACCCAGCAGCGTCATATACGGGTAGTCGAGAATCGACACGGGGCGGCCGGTGTTCTTGTCCCGATAAAACACGTTATAGCTGCCGGCGGCGTCGTCGTTGGCCAGCATCCACCGATAGGCGCGCCGGTCGGTACTCTGCAGGTAGGCGACGCTCCAGCGCGGCAGCGGCCCGATGGCGGGCTGCGCGCCGGCGGCGGCCATGTGCCGGGTCTGGTCGCCGTTATCCATCGGCTCGACGCTCTGGCGCACGCTGGCGAGGAAGCTGTCCGTCGGATGGACGTCGTCGGCATAATTGGGAACGGCCCTGGTCGCCTGGATGTAGCGGCCATCCAGTTTGACGTAGGCGTCGACCTCGTCGCCCCACCACAGAACGCGGTGCCATCGCGTTTGTGCGTAATGGTCGATATCGGCCTTGCGGTAGACGTGGTCGCCGACGGTAATTGCCGCATCGTAGGTGATGTTGTGCGGATCCTTGACCCACGCCCAGTCGTTTTCGATCACGACGTTGACCCGTACCCGGTGAATCGGGTCGCCGGCGTAGGCGCGGACGTAGAAATAGGCCGCCAGGTGCGGGCTCGGCCCGTCACGGGACTGCAATGGCCCGCCGACGATCCATTCGGAGACCAGCGGCCCCGATAACCAAAGATTGCACGCCTTGCCCCATGGCTTGCAGCCTCCGTCCGCGCGGGCCTGTTCGAGCAACGTCCGCGCATCGGCGGTCAGGCTCCGTCCCCCGACGTTCAGGCTGACGCTGGCGTCGAAGTCCGTCGCCAGCAGGCGGGTCAACGTCACGGGCGGTGCATCCGACTCCGACCGGCCGCCGGCAGCGAGGGTGACGATCCTGCTGCCTGAGGCAGGTACTTCCGGCACGACAACGGTTACAACGGCATGGCGAAGCGAGCCATCGGCGTTGGTGGCCTTGCGATCGACCTGAATCGGAACGGGCCGGCCATCGAGCAGCGCCCGCAAGTGCTCGCCCGACGGCACATCGCCGTCCCTGAAGATTTGACCGAACGTGACGGGCAGATCGGAACGTTTCTGCCCCGATTCGTCGATGACCGCTACGGCGGTTATTCCGTCTTTTACGCGGTTCACATGCAGCGCGAGTTGTGCGGGCTCGACCGAAGCCGCACTGCAGCCATTAAGCACCAGGATCAGTGCAATCCATACTCCCGAGAATTTTTTATACATGAAGGCTCCCTGCCACAAATGTCAGGCGTCGCTCACCTCGTTCAGCACATCCGCCAATTGTTGCGCACGGGCTTTCCGGCTGTGTCTTGCGAGCGCCGTGCTGCTCGCGACCGGCGCGACGCCCATTCGTATTTTGCTCATGAAATTCGCAAGAACGGCGGCGATCGCATCGCTATGGTCCATCGATACGATACTGTTTATGCCGGCTTCCCGAAGAATCTTTGCGGTATCGCTCGCTTCATCCGTCAGCGCCAGTATCGGTCTTCGCGCCCTCAGGTATTCATAGACCTTGGCGGGAATCTGGCCGTTGTGCATCCGGCCCTGGAGAATCAGCAGGCCATCTGCGCCGCAAATCTCGGCCAGCGCTTCCTGATGAGAGACGGCGGGTTCGACCCGGACGATGTCGTCGATGCCCGCACGCCGTATCAGTGCGAGATGGTGTTCATCGTACTCCGTTGCGCGCAGAATAATTTGAAGGTCCCGGCCGGACAAGCCCTGAGACGCTTTCAAACCGGCAATTGCCGCGAACAGCGCTTGCGGATCCCTACCTTCGGTGTACAAGGCCCCGCTGTGCACCAGCCGCAGCGGACCTTCCCCGCCGACCGGCGGCATGGACGCCAGCCCGTCGAAATCGCTTTCATCATAGCCGTTCGGAATGACCGTCCAGCGCTCCATCGGGATGTCGGGATAACGCCCGGCATGAAGACTTGCGGCGCCGGGCGCGGTAAACACAGCCCGGGAACAGCCGTAAACGGTTTTGCGCTCAATCCACCGGCACGCACGCCACGCCCAGCGGTTGTCGTCCGGAACGCTGATCGGATCGCGAAAATCCGCAATCCACGGGAGCCCTGTCAGCCTGTGCAGGGCGTGGGCCACACAAAACGCAGTCGGATTCGGCTGCGTGGCCCAGATGATCTTCGGGCGGTAGCGCCGGATCGCTGTCAGCCCCGCCGGAACGGCGCCCAGCATCCAGCTGCTGCAACGGTCCGGTACCGCCAGCAGAGATGGATAGCGGCGGCGGAAGGACAGATGTTCACGCGCGTCACGAGCAAAAGCGCGCACCACCGGCACCGATTCCGGTATTCGCGCGCATTGTTTCTCGTCCGTGCGCGAATAGGCCCGCGTACTGGCTGTCAGCACCACCGGATTCCATCCAAATTCCGGCAGGTCGCGCGAAAACGCCAGAGCCCTCAAATATCCGCTGCTCTCCTGGCAGGGCGGGTAATGGAAGGCGATAAGAAGCACGGTTCTCGCCGATGTTGCGCGCCCGCGCCGGATAACCTCACGGGGACCTGCCTCAGGCTCACGTTCTCTGATTGCGCCGGCCGCACCGGTCACGCCGTCACCTCTTCGCTGACCCGCGGCCGCTTTGCAAGTGCCGGAACATCCGCGGTAACGGGAAGGTCTTTTTCAACGCGGCAGCGCACAAGCAGTGCCACCGCCAGCAACTGGTACGCAAGATCGAAGTACGGCAACGGGGCGAATGCGCCGCCGACGCCATAGGCAATGCCGCTTACATACAACATCGACGCCAGGTCGTAGGCCCATTTAAACCCGGGCAGATCCTTGGTTCGTTTTCGAACCCATACAAGATTGCGCCAGGTGAGGAAAAGCAGTGCCATGTAAATGGCCAGTCCCACAAAGCCCTGGTTGCCCAGCATTTTGAAGTAAATGCTGTGAATCGCGCGCGGAATACTGTTCGGCGGTGCATATTTCCGCCACGCGTTGTGATCCAGGTAAGGCCGGAAGCCGCCGCCGACGAGCGGCCGATGCAGGGCCAGGTTCGTCGCAAATTTCCACGACTGAATGCGCCCCATGGCCGACGCATCCTGCCGGTAAGTCTCGATCGTCGCCATCCGCTGATACCATTTTTGCGGTATGAACGCGAGCATGATCGGGACAGTGATGATCAGCACGACGGCAAGCAGAAACTTGCCTCGCGTCTTCCAGAAAAGCATCAGCAGCACAGCCGCCAGCGTCAGCATGCCGCCGCGCGAGTAAGTGCCCAAAATCGCAAACGACGTCAGCCCCATCGCACACCACAGCCCGACTCTTACCCACTTTTTCGCTTCCTGAAGCTGGAGGTAGCGCATGAGCGGAATGACCATGCCCATTGCCAGAGCCAATGCGTTGTTGTTGTGAATGAAGCTGTGCTCGGGCCCGAACACGTGGTAACCGCCGCCCGTCGCTATCGTAAACAGGCCGCCCTTGACGCCGAAGAATCCGATGGACGCGGCGATGACCCAGACGAGCCAGTGAATCCGTTCGCGCGTCTGCACCAGCATCAGCGTGAGAAATACCAGCACCATCGTCTTGACGAAGACACTGTAGCGTTCCCAGGCGACGTCCGGAACGATTGCGAAATAAGAGGTTACGCCCGCCCAGATCACGAGCAGCAGGAAGCAGATCGTCACGCTCTTGAATGGCATGCGGAACTTCTCCTTGCTGGACATGATGAATCCGACCAGCGTCCCGATCGCGACCACTTCCACCCATGGGAAGTTGTAGGCGAACCCCCAGGTCAATCGTTGCGGATTCATGTAATCGAGCCACGACCAGACAAGCACTCCAATGTAGGGTGAAGTCACGATCAATGGCAGCAGCGAGAAGATAAACAGCGCCAGCAGCAGGTCGCGCATCGTCATGATTGCTGCTCCAGCATTAACGCATCCATAAAAAATTTTGCAGCCCAATTCGGATAGCGACATGTCATGTAGCCGCCGTCGAACGGGAATGAGCCCTTGATTCCGCCGCGAATGCACGGGTTGCCTGTCGCCACATCCTGAGTCTGCATGTTGAATTGATTGGCACGTGCAGCGAAGTTCCTGAAGGCGGAGTCGCCCCCGAGTTGTACAAGCCGCAGCCAATTGATGGCCATCTGCGCATTACCGGTCAGGCAACTCCAACCGACCGCCGGCCGCCACTCGTCATCCAGTCTGCCCGGCAGAGCGCCGTCGCGGCGCTGTGACATGGCCACGGCCCCCGCCATCCGGATCGCGAACTGCAGGAAATCGTCGTTGCCCAAGGCGGCGCCGACTTCAAGAATGCCGCGGATGGAATACGCGATCGTGTGCACCAGCGGCCGGTCGTTGAGATTGAGACAATTGTCGTCCAGCCAGGCATTGGCATGCGCGCGCGAGATGCACCATTCGACGTTCGCGCGTGCGGCATTTCGGTAGCGGTCATCGTCAAGCATGTTGCCGGCCATGGCCAGACCCCACGCAGTACGGGTGTTGTAGCTGTTCAGCGCATGCCGCGCGACCGGTGACGCGAAACGCCGCCAGGCGCCGTCGGAATCCTGCGCCGCCACCAGCCAGTCTGCCGCGTGCACCAGCGCCTGGCGAAAACGGATGTCTCCGGTTTCCTTCCACGCGCGGGCCCAGCCGAACAGCACCTGTCCGGTGTTGAATATTGTCGGGACAACAGTATCGCCATCGATCGTGCCGGCCCGCACACCGCCATCGGGAAGTTGTATGTCCGCTTCCCACGCCGCCATCCGGCGCGCCCGTTCCGCGAATGCCGTCCGGCCGCTATACACAGCGTAATCGTAAAAGGTGGGAATGATGTAGCCGGTTGTTTCCGGATACGATGCCTTCCAGCTCTGTTCCTTGAGGTCGTACCAGGCCGCGACGCCATCGTCGGGAGTGGCGTCCTGGGCTCGGGCGAGCCAGTCTGCCGCCGCGGCAAGGTGCGCGTCTGCACCGACGACTTTCCGGCGCGACGGCAGCCGGTCCTTGAATGCGTACCAGGTCGCTATCATATCTCTCCCTCCTGGAGGGGCCGGAGGCGACGGAAGCTCAGACGCCGCGAACCTGCCTTCAGCAACCTCGCACCGGTCTTTGCGATCCACGGCATCGGGTCATTCCAGCGCCACCACGCATCGATGCGGCGGCCCGACTCAAGCGGCCCCCGACCGCAACGCTGATGCTGCAATTCGGCGGACCAGAGGTCGGTTGCCGCTTCGCGCCACACACGCGGCCGCGACTTCGGCCGGAAGGCGGGGACGGCGAGGCCGAGTTCGGCGCAATAGGCTGCAAAAGGAATGTTGACGCCGTTCAACGTCGCCACTTCTTCCTGATAGTCGGTTCGACCGACGGTCGGCTCGATCAGGTAAAATGCGCCGCTCGCGGCATCGTGCTTGAACTCCATGCTGCCCATGCCGACGAATCCCGTCGCGCGGAAAAAACGCGTCGTTTCGGCTTCTATTGCAGATGCCGCCTCGGGCGCAGCCGTGCAACTGGCAGTGCCGCCGACCGCCGGTGGCCAGGAGCGGATTTTCCGACCGCTGAACGAGGCCGCCGGTTGCCCATCCGCGCGTATGTATTGCAGACAGAAATAAACGTCCGAATCGGCTCCATCGATCCATTCCTGCACGACGAGATCGGGCAGCACCGGCATGATCTGGCGCGACTGCCGGCACAATTCGTCGAAGCTCTCGAGCCGGTAAGCTTTCCTGAACGACCGTCCATAGCCGGCGTCCTTTTTACCGGGCTTGAGGACCACGGGGTAGCGCAGTTCGCGCGCCTGTTCCAGCGTGTCATCGTCAAATACGTGCAGGCTGCGCGGAACACGAAAGTCGTGCCGTTCCGCCAACCGCTGAAACGACTGCTTGTGCATCAGGCTGTCGAGAATGGCGGCCGGCGGCAACGTGATGCGGTAGCAGGATTCAAGGGCGCTGCGCCGGGCGGAAACCGTCCGCACGGTCGCTTCCTCGGTAAGAAAAAGTACCGGCCGCTCCGAGAACGAACGCGCCAACGCCAGCAAGTCTTCGACGAAAGCATCGCCATGCATCGCCCGCACTCGTACCTTGCGTCCATAGCGCGTGTGCATCGCAGGGTTGCCGGTTTGACTGTCGACAGCCGTGACGGGCACGCCTTTCGAAGCCAGGCTGCGGACTACACCGAGGCCGTTCAAGCCAAGCCCTGCCACTACGGCCGGAACAGCCATCTCAGGCATGCCCATTCGAAAAATCGTCGGGAAGAATTTCCGACGGCGTGAAGTGAAGCAGCTTCCTTGCGAAAATCGGGTATTTCATTGTTGTCCCTGGCCGCTGGCCCTTTCTTCTAATTGCAGCGCCGCTCCTGGCGCCGGCCCATATTATAACGCAACCGGCCCCTTCCAGAAGAGAGCGACTGCAACCGATTCTATGGCGATACGGTATTTTCAATGGTGCAACTTCCGTGTAACCTGCCGATGACATCCTGTACGGCTCCGCAATCTTAACACGCAAAGCAATCAAGGACGATTTGCATGTCTCGCACCGGACAATTCCGCTTCACCCGCATAGACAGACTCCCTCGCCTTGCATGGTGCGCCCGCATCGCGCAGGGGCAACAGGAGGTTTCGGTATGTCACGGACCATGGGTGGAGTACCTTGACGACAAGGCATTTTATGAAGGCGCATGGTCGGGTATTCCCTCGGCCGGCGAGTTCGACAAGGCAGATACTTTCACCGGCTCCGGCGGGCTCCTGACCGACAGCGGCGTGGTGTTTGCGACGTCAACACATACGCTTGAGCCAATCCACCTGATGCGGCTGCCGGGCGAAATCCTGTGTTCGAATTCGCTGCATTTCCTGCTCGCGGAAGCCGGCGATGCGGTGGATCTGGATTATCCTCACTACGACGCCGACATCATGACGATCATGTTCGGCATCCATCGGTACGAACGGTCCGTTCCGACAGCCAAAGGCAACTCCGTTTACCAGTACTATCACTGCAATATCGCCGTCTCCCGCGATTTACAGATCGAGAAGCTCGACAAGCCGTCGCCACCGGCCTTCGAAACGTTCGAGGATTACCGGGCGTTTCTCTTTTCGGAGGCTGCGCGCGTCACCGATAATGCCGCGTCCGCGGAGCGACATGTACGTTATCAGCCGATGGCAACCGTCTCGTCCGGCTACGACTCTCCGGCCGGCGCGGTCATCGGCAAGGCGGCGGGTTGTAAAGAGGCTCTCACATTTACCACAGCGCGCTCGAACTTCACCGATCGCGAAGACAGCGGCGCCGCAATCGCCGCAACGCTGGGTTTGAGCGTGACCGAGTTCAACTACTTCGCACCCCGCCCCGCCCGCGACGACTTTCCGGAGGTTGAATTCATCGCCACCGGTCATGGCGGCGACGATGTCGTCATGATGGTCGCCGAACCCGCATTACCCGGCCGGTTGCTTTATACGGGATATCACGGCGACAAGATCTGGAACAAACACCACAAGGCACCGAGCCCGTACATCGTGCGGGGCGATACGTCCGGTTGCTCGCTCGCCGAATTCCGGCTCAGGGTCGGCTTTATCAATCTGCCCATTCCGTTTATCGGCTGCGTCCGGCATCCCGAGATTCACCGGATCTCGAACGCTGCGGAAATGGTGCCATGGTCAATGAACAACGACTACGATCGGCCGATCCCGCGGCGCATCGTCGAACAGGCGGGAGTGGCGCGCGAACTGTTTGGGCAGAAGAAGAAAGCGATTACGACGCCGTATCAAAGCAATATGGGCGTCAACCCGCCGATGCAGGAGATATTGTCGGAAGCCTCGTACCGGGACTTCCTCGAATTCGTCCGCCCGATCAAGCGGTACAGGCGCCTCAACCATAAATTACATTACGATGTGATGCACCGGCTTTACCTGCTCAACCAGCGCGCCGTCTGGAGCGGCAAGCTCAAGCGCGCACTGGCCATTTTTCTGCTCAAAGGGCCGACGCAGGTGACGGTGCCATGGAAATACGCAAAACCGCGGAGCAACAACTCGCTGGCATTTCATTGGGCCGCCGAGAAAATGAAGCAGCGTTACGCGCGCAGCGCGTAACGCGCTCAGGCCTGCACCACCGGTTTCCGCTCTTCCTGTGCATGAGGAATGATATCCGTTCCATATTCATGGACATCGAAATAGTCCAGTACTGCCTGCATTTTCTGAATCTCGTCCGCGCTGAAGAACGATTGCCACTTCGCCAGCTGCTTATGCTTGCTGTCCCTGAAGGTCGCCTCCTGCGTGGTTGAACTGGGCATTTCTATCCGGTCGTAAATCCTTGGCGGTATCGGCGTGCGCCAGTGATCGAATATCCTTTGCAGCTCCGTTTTCGGATTCAGCAGCAGGTTTTCGTAGTAGACGGTAATCCAGTCCGTGCCGTTCCTGGGATTCCTCAACGCCACCAGGTTCGCCATACACCAGTCCGCAACCAGCGCTTCAGCTCGCGTACGGATGCCGGTTAAAAATTCCCGATGCTCGAGATAATGCTGATTGTAGCGGCAATCGGGTATCCGATAGCCATGGAACTCGCGGTTCGAGTTGCTCAGATTCAGCTTCGAGGCGGCAATGGCGAATGGGTGCCTGATGAGACACACGGGCGCATACCGGAACTCGAAATTCCGCGTCAGCCACGGCAGCAGTGCATTGGCGTAGCAAAACTTGACGATCATCTTGTCGGCGAGAAGAAACGACCACGTCGACGACATCCACGACGAAAGCAGCTTGCCTCGAAACAGTTGCTCGAACAGCGCCGCGGCTTCGGGCCAGTCTGCGTCTTCCGGTATGTATTGATTCCACCAGAAGCCCAACGCCTTGAACGGGCTGGCCGGCGCAAGATAAAGCGGCTCGTCGAGAATGGCGGTTCGCGGAATCAGCGCCAGCGACTCCGCCAGCCAGGTGCTGCCGCCCCGCTCATTCGCCGAAATAATCAGATTCTGGCGGGGATCGAAGTCGCACCACTTGCGCAACAACTTCACCTTGTACCAGGTTGCAGTTTTTCGCAGCGAACCGGTCTCCCCGTTATTCTTTAAAGTGTAGCCGGGATTTCCGCCGGCGTGCCCGAAGCGGCGGGAAATCATGCCGATCAGAACGATCCCGACGACCCATGCGGCCGCGAAGCCGGCGAGCAAATGCCAGAACGGCGTCTTGACGACGCGCCAGCAGTAATCCAGACCAAGAATGAGAGCTGTGCTGTAGATGATGCCCGCAACCAGCGGCCAGGCCAGGCGGCCCTTGCACCAGAAGTACGTGGTCATCCGCTTTCTCCCGATGACAGGATTGTTTCACCCGCCGTCACGCGCTGGCCGGGGCTGACGCTCACGGCCATTCCGGGCGGTAACTGCAGAACGACCGTGCTGCCAAGCAGCATCCGGCTGATTCGCTGACCCTTTTGCAGATGCTGGCCCGGCTGCACCCAGACCCTGATCCGCCTCGCCCAGTAACTGGTGATCAGCCGCACTTTCACGGTGCCCAGGGCGCCCTTGATGGTGATGACCTTCTGGACCGGCGCACCGTGCTCGCGCATGTAAATCCGGTGCCTGAAGCTGCCCTTTACGATACGGTCCCCGACATTTGTCACCGACTGCACGACACCCGCGATCGGAGCGCGCTGCACGTGCACGTCCCAAAATGAAAGTTGAATCTCGACGAAAGTCCACTTTGACGTCCGCAAAATCCCGCCTATGGGACCGTCAGCAGGCGCCACCACGTTCGAGCCCGCGGGGATGTGCCGCGGCGGGTCGCGCATGAAGAAGTCGAGGAAGCCCTTGTCAACATGGCCGGAAAGGACCCATTGCTTGACCTGCGCAGTCGGCCAGCGCTGCTCAGGCGACAGGAACGGCTTGACCAACGGCGACGGGTACGGAAAGTTCGTGCCGAACAGGTACAATGCCCACCCGCATCCGGCGAGCAGCAGGAGCTGGAACAGGAGTGTGGGCCAACGATTGCTCAGCGACCCGTTCAACATCAATGCCCGACGAAGGCTGAACCGGGCGCGAGATCTTCGAAGAGGTCTTCATATCCCGACAGGTGGTCCGAGTACTCGGCGCGCCACTGGACAAAGCGCCGCGTGCTGTCACGCCAACTGTATACCGGCTCATAGCCCAGGTCCCGGCGCGCATTGGCGATCGAATAGCGATAGCGCACAAGCTGGTGCCGGGCCAGCGCCCAATCCACCCGGGGCTGAACATCGGCCGGCGGCACACGAACCGTGCCTTCGATGCTTCGGCGTAACCCGCTTTCGAGGCCGCCCGGCAGCCTCGCGATCAGGCTGCGCACCTGCTTGTCGGCGCGGGCAAGCAATGGGTCGCCGCGCAGCGCCATCCGGACGTCGCTGGATACCAGGTGCTTGATGCTCTTCAGAATGGAGCCCCGCGGCCGCACTTCGCCGGTCACCGACCGCAGTTGTTGCTCGTCGATCGGCACGGTCTCGAAGGTCCGGCCGGACAACCGCTCCAGTTCACGCACCAGGTCGCCCCAGCCTGCATCGGCGCCGTCGGTGATGAAATACCGCGGGCGGGCGACGGATTCGACCCGCAGGGCGAGTTCGATCGCGTGGCACAGATTGTCCACATCCACCGCATTGTACGGGCGCCGGCCCTCATCCACGAGACCGAAGCGGCCTTCGCAGAGCGTCGCCCAGACGTCCTCCATGAAGCGGGATGCGTAGCCGGCGATGTTCGGCGGGCAAAGAATGACCGTTTCGATGCCCTTGCGGCCGGCATCCATCACCTTGTCGTCCTGCCTGATCTTCATCTCGGCGTACCCCGAGGCTGCGGACACAGGCTCGTCTTCGGTCAGTTCCGCCGCAGGCCGCGATCCGCCGTAGACGGTCACGCTGCTGAGGTGAATCAGCCTTTGCACGCCGGCTGCGCGGCAACCGGCGATGATGTTGTCGAGCCCTTCGAGCATGACCTGCTGGTTGCCGCGACTGCAATTGACCACATGCGTGCAGCCCTCGAACGCCGGTTTCAGCGTCTCGGCATCCAGCAGGTTGGCGAACACCATCGGCTCGAGCTTCCGCGCCAGGTTCCAGACGTTGCCGCTGGAGTGGACAATGGCCCTGGGCGATATACCGTCCGATTTCTGCAGGCGTTCATACAACCGCCCCCCGACCAGGCCCGAAGCACCGATAATTGCGACTTTCATGACAGCACCTCCGCGTCGGCCAGCGGCTCCCGCTCGGCTTCGGCGAGGGGTCGTCTTGCAGCGTACATGGCATGAATCAATTCCAGCGAACGCTGCCCTTCCGCTACCGGCACTTCCGGATCACGACCCTGCTCGCACGCCCGTACGAAATCCAGCAACTGGCGCTGGAACCGGTCCAGCTCCGGACGGGGGCGCCTGTGTGCGCCATCGGGTTTGACGGTCAAATGAACGCCGCCGCCCGCCGGCGCCAGAACGGGCCAGCTGTCTTCATCCTCGCCAAAATAGACGCGTCCCTTCGCCGTATCGAGCACCATTCCGCCGGTCAGGCCGCGGGTTTTCGAAAACCGCAGGGCCGCCGTCGTCGGGCCGCCGTCGCGCTCGAACCGGAACCGCATGATCGCGTTCGCTTCCGGGCCGCCCTCGGCGTCGTCGAAGTACTGCGACTCGACGGGCATTCCGAACCAGTGCAGCATTCGATCGAGGAAATGGGTGGCGGTAATCATCACGACGCCGCCGCCGGCCGTGCCGGTGCGGGTGTTGTAGGCGCTGAAAGGCGCCCAGCCGCCGCGCGTACCCGACTGGAAAACGAATCGACGGATATGGCCGAAGTAGCCGTCCCTGATCAGACCGCCCATAAAAGCGACGTTGTCCTGGAAGCGGCTGCAGTAGCCGACGCCGGCCGGAATACCCGCCGCACCGGCGGCCTTCACGATCCGCTCGCCCTGCTCGACTGTCGCCGCCAGCGGCTTTTCGATCAGTACCGGAACGCCGGCGTTGAGCAGCGTAACCGCTGCATCGGCGTGAAGGTGATTGGGGGTTGCAATGACCGCACCGTCGACCTCGCCGATAATGTCTTCGACGGTGCTCGCCATGAGCGGCTTGAGGCCGTAATCGTCCGCGACTTCGCACGCCCGATCCATTGCGGTATCGACCAGCGCGCCAATCTCGACATCAGGGAGACTTAATGCCGCCGGCAGGTGGCACTGCAGGGTGACTTTGCCTACGCCAATCAGCGCAAGCCTGAATTTCCTGTGCATGAATGTCCTTATTCGATTTGCGTCAAAAAGTCCCTTCTCGAGCCAAGCATCGGTCCGAGCGCCAGCACATTCTCCACGTAATGGTCCGACGATTCAATTGCCTGGTTGAACCGGGCCAGTTGCTGCACCCGGTTCGCCTTGTCCGTTTCCCAGTACAGCCAGCCTTCCCCCAGTTGCGCGCCCAGTACAAGCGCGGCCAGAAACCGCGCCTTCTGAACCGGCCGCACGCGCCAGCGCGCAATTCTCGACGAGCTCGCGATGACCTCGCGCAGCAATGCCTTTTCCTCGCAGCGCTCGATCGGGGGAAATCGATGCGTGTATTCTGCGGCGAGTTCGGCAGGTGCCGTGTGGGTCGTCGGCACGCCGGCAAAGTTATGCGTAAAACCGTCCAGAAGCCGCGCCTGCAGCCGCGTCCCGATCTTTTCCCGCGGATGCAGGCTGAGCGCCTGGCGCAATACCTGTCTGTCCAGGTACGGGCACAGGCTTTCCATCGTGTCCGCCTGGTACGCATGAGTCGCCAGCGATATTTTCCGCCGCGTGCGTTGCCTGAGTATGAAGTATGAAAAGCGGTTCGGCGTATCGTGGGTGCGCAACAGGCGAAGACACTTCTCTCTCAACCTGTCCACGCGCACGTTCGGAAGCAGGCCGTTCGGCGCCGCGGGCAGGTAGTCGCGCAGAAAAGCCTCGTCGCCGTCCTGCTCCAGGTATTGCGGTTTCACGTACAGCGCAGCGAGTGCGACATCGCCGCCGATTCCGTCAAAATTCGATTTTTTGCAGCGTTTGAGCGCCAACGCGAGGGTGGCGCAAAACAGATGATCGTCCGACTGGTAATCGGCCAGCAGATTGCGGCATTGACGAACCAACGCGCGATCTTCGGCTGTCCGCGGGTAGACCTTCCAGCCGCGCAGACCCGCGAGGCGGCACAAGCGACTTACGATGCCGCTTTCGTATTCCGTTCCGTCGGGCAGCACCTCGGGCACGGTAAAGACTTCGGGGCGTATATCGTGATCCAGCAGCCAGGCCAGAATCCGGCGGCTGTCATCGCCGCCGGACAAGGTCAGCATGGTGTTTGCGGGCGCATCGTACAGGCTCGTCAGCCGGCCCATTGCCTGCGAGAAGAGCGTCTGCTGTTCATTCAGAAAATCATTGAGGTCGTACGACTTGAGCTCGATCGAGTCGAGAAAGTGCTCGTATCTGCCGGAGCGGTGACGGGTCGCGGAAAACGATATTACCTCCGCCTCCGCAAAACGTGTTACGCCCTCCACCAGCGTGTGATCCTCGAGCGGATAGCCGAAAGCCAGACGCTCCTCCCACGCCGTAAAATTCGGCCTCGGCTCCTCCTGGACGGCGATAACGGCTTTCAGATCGGAGGCGACGACATAGCCGCCCTGGATCTTCGCCCAGTGAAGCGGGCGTATGCCGAGCTTGTCGACGCCGGCTTCGAGCGTCTCAAGTTGGGCATGCCATCGCGCCCAGGCAAAGACGCCGTCGCCATTCGCGAGCGCAGCCGGACCTTTCAGGGCCAGTTCGTCAAGCAGCGCGCCGCGGGAATCACTGAAAAAGTACCCGCACAGTACGCCTTTCCAGCCATGGGAATCGATGGGTTGACCCGCCGTATTGACCGGATCCGGGCCGACCCTGATCAGGTAGCAGAGCGATTCGCGGCCTGCGTAAGATCGTTCTTCGGCATTGCGCGCTGCATTCAAAGTCATTACGCCGAGCAAGCGCGTTTTCAGATTTTCGAACCGGGCCGCATGCCTGCGCTCCATGATCAGAGCCGCAAGTTTCGCCATTGCCGCTCACCTCGCTATAGATTCGGCCCGCGAACACTGCGATTGCGCCACCAGTTCGTGGGCAAGCGCTTCTACGACGCGTGCGTTATGGTCCCAGGTAAGATCGCGGGTTTCCATCGTACGCTGCGCTTGATCGCTCAACCTCGCACGCAGGGCGGCATCTGAACAAAGGCGTTCGACGGCAGTCGCGAACGAAGCCGGGTTGTGCGGCTCGAACAGCAGGCCGTCCCGGCCGTCGGTCAGGATCTCTCGAATGTTCTCCTTGTCCGGAGCGACGATTGCGGTTCCGCAAGCCATGTACTCGAACAACTTGAGGGGCGATGCGTAATCGACGACGGCGGGCTGCAAAGCAATATCGAACGCGCGTACGTATTCGGCTACCTTGTCGCGCGGCTGTATACCCGTTACGCGCAAGCGGTCACCGATGCCCGCAGATACCGCCGAGCGCTGCAATGCCGGACATACGAGGCCGTCTCCGACCAGCAGGAAAAACAAGTTTCTGCTCCGATCTTGTCCCAGAAGTTCAACCACTCGCTCGAGCCCGTGCCATTCCCGCGCAAACCCGACAAAGCCGATTACGAGACGATCCTCGAGGCCAAGCTGCCGCTTCGCCGCTGCTTTATCCAATGTTGCGGTAAAGCGCTTCCGATTGATGCCGTTCGGAGTGACGACGATACGCCGCCGCGGCACGCCCTCGCGCGCCACACGCTCAGCGAGCACGCCGGTCACAGTCGCAACATAGTCCGCACCGCGCCAGCTCGCACGCTCGGTGAACCGGGCCAGCCTTTTAAGAGAAATACCGCCGTAGCGACTGCGCTCGTCGTAGAGCGGGGCATTGACCTCGATGATTAACGGAATGCCAAACCGCCGCCTCGCCCACACGCCGGAGAGCCAGAACAGGTTGTAGCGTTCGTAGATGATATCGGGCCGATGCCGACGAATCGCGCGCGCGAGATGCAGGTAATCGATCACGCTGTAGAAAAATTCGAGCAGCTCGTAGAGGGCCTTGGGCAGGTATTTCTTCAATGCCGCCACGAATCGGGATTCGCCGCCGAACGTTTGCTCGCCCGTAATGCGCGGCCCCACCATGACAATCTCGTGCCCACGGCTCCGGAGCGCAGTAGTGAGTTCGTCGATGTGGACGTATTGTCCGTCCCTGGAGCCGATCCGATGATGGTACAGGATTTTCATATGCCTTCCGTGGCAGCGATTTTTATGAGCGGCTATCTTAGCACGCAGCAAAGCGGTCGCCGCAACCGTGCTGCGGCGACGCGCTCGATGCCTGCTCAAGCGGCGGCAGGCGCCCCGCGCGGGGTTTTTACTCGGCGACCGGCTTCCGCCTCCAGTGCCGTCCGCCTGATTCCAACGAACGCTACCATGTGCCGCATTTCATTCGCCAGCGTAGTATCCTCGATCGCGACCATACCGGCGTCGACGAAGAACTGTCTTATTTCCTGCGGTCGGTACCGGAACTGGTACTGCGGACTGTAGTTGTCGAACAGGCTCAGCGCCCGTTCGCGCCGCGTGCACTTCGACAGCATCGGCCGCTCGCCTCGCAGCGCCGCGACGGCATAAACCAGTGCAGTATGCACCGGCACCGCGTGTACGCAGAGCTTCCACAACCAGCTTGTCGGAATCCGGGTCGTAACGGACCGGATCAGGGCATTCGGCACGCCCACCCAAGCTTCGCGCTTACGATAAACCTGCACATAAACGCGCCCCTCCGGCTTGGTGACATTGACCAGCGAACGGAATGCGCGGCGCGGGTTCGGCGTGTGGTGGATGACGCCGGAAGAATGCACAAAATCGAATACCGCCGGCGCCAGCGGTGGCTGCAACAGGTCGCCCTGGACGTAATGAACGAATGGTGCATAACCGTCCGCGAACCTGGCGCGATTCGCCTGTGCCCGGCCGACAGCGCCGGTGAAGTCGAGACCTACGCTCTCGACAGCATAAGCGCCGGTAATCGCTGCAGTCAGTGCGCCGTGCCCACATCCCGCATCGAGCAGCAGGTTGCCCGGCAAGGCTTCCTGGGTCAGCGACATGCTGTAGAGAAATTCGCGCTCGCGGAGCTTCAGATCCTTGAACCACGTCCGGTCTTCGAACTGGTAGTTACCCCACTGCAACCCGAAGCTTTGCGGGCTGCGCTCATCGGACAGCCGCGGCGTCGATGCTGTCGCATCGGGGCGACGGTGCGAAACGAGGTTTTTATGACGGGCGAAAAAGTCCGCGTATACAGCGGCGGCGTCGGGAATCAACCGCGGCGTGCCTTCGATAACGGGATAGACATTGCCCGACTTCTTGCTGAAGAGAATTCCTTCCGTTATCTCCTCACCATAAAGCCGCTCGACGGCAGCTTTGTCGAAGTCTTGCCCCAATACCAGCGCACAGCGTCCGGGATCGAGCTTTTCGATGTGACTGTTGATAACGGCCAGCTCGAGCGCGCTTCCGTCGATGGGACACCGAACGATGTCGAGTAGTCTTCTTTTCATAGCCCCCTCCTCCTTGATTTCGGCCCAAAATGGGCCCTAGGGACACTCTCTAGACTACCTAGTAACACACCTCCTGCTAAAAAGTCAAACTCGTTCGGTGGTCGCCACTTCGACCGGAGCCGCTTCGTGACCGCCCGTTAATGCGCATGGCGGCCTCTCCAGCCACGCCTGGAACATCAGCACATTCCACAGCGAGTACTGCCAGTTGCGCGTTCCGGACAGATGCTCGCGCCATTGTTTGCGGATCGGCTCGGGCTCGAAATAACCTTGATCGGCGAGTTTGCGGGGATCGAGCAGCGCCTCCGCCCAGTCGCGCAGGTCGCCACGGAGCCAGCGCCCGATCGGCACGTCGAAGCCCATTTTGGGGCGCTCGACGAGCGGCTCCGGAACGTACCGGTGTAGCAGTTGTCGCAGTAGCCATTTGCCCTTTCCGTGGCGAACTTTGTAGCGTAGCGGCAGACGCCATGCGAACGCGATGACATCGGGATCCAGCAGGGGACACCGCACTTCCAGACTGACAGCCATGCTGGCGCGGTCGACCTTCGTGAGTATGTTTTCCGGAAGATAGGTCACACTGTCTAGCTGCATCATGCGCTCGATGAAATGATGCACCGGCGGACAGCCGGAGAGGTCGGTGAACGGCGTCGGCGGCTCAACCGCCGACTTGACGACCGCGGCTGGATCCCGCCATTGGGAGAACAGGTCGCGATACATCGCCACAGCATCGGACTGCCTGAGCAGCGGCGCCAACTTGTGCAGCTTGTCGCCCGGCGCGATACGGGCACCGCCGCCCATCACCGGCTCGACAATGCGCAGCAGCCGATCCCAGCGCTCCGCGGGCACGCGCTCGATCAAGCTGGCCAGCGCCCGCCGCCCCGACACCGGCAGCGCAGACAGACCGCGTACCAGTTTCATGGCGAGCAGGTACCGCGTATAACCCGCGAACAACTCGTCGCCGCCGTCGCCGGATAATGCGACCGTCACCTGCCCACGTGCCAGGCGCGCCACGATATGGGTGGGAATCTGCGACACGTCGGCAAGCGGCTCGTCGTAAATTCGGGGCAAGTCCGGAATCAGCGCCATCGCTTCGTCGGGGCTGACGTACAGTTCGGTGTGATTCGTGCCGAGATGCGCGGCCACCTGCTTCGCGAAACCGGCTTCGTTGTAGTCCTTCTCGTGGAAGCCGATCGAGAACGTTTTGATCGGCGACGACGACGCGCCCTGCATCAGCGCCGCCACGATGCTCGAGTCGATACCGCCGGATAACAGCGCGCCCAGCGGCACGTCCGCGACCATGCGGGATCGCACCGCCTCCCGGAGTTCGTCTTCAAGGTCGTCGAGCGCCTCGCGCTCCGTGCCCGCATAGGGTTCGTCGAAGCCAGCCTGCACAACCTCGGCAACCGACCAGTATTGCTGACGATACGGTGACAAAGCGTCGAAATCCGCGTGTCGCGGTAACGCATCGACCGGCAGCGTCAATACCTCGGCCTGCCGCAGCTTGTAGATTCCGTCGTAAATGCTGTAAGGCGCGGGAATGTAATTGTGCCGCAGCAACAACATCAAAGCGTCGCGGTTGATCGGTAACTGGAATCCGGGCACTGCGCAAAGCGCTTTCAGTTCGGAGGCGAACGCGAAGCAACCGTTGATCCACCCGTAATAAACCGGCTTCTTGCCCGCTCGGTCCCGGGCCAGCGACAATTCCCGGCGCGCGCTGTCCCATAGTCCGAGCGCCAACATCCCGCTGGCGCGCCTGAGCGCTTCGGGCAGGCCCCACGCCTCGATCGCCGCGAGCAGCACCTCGGTGTCGGAATGGCCGCGAAAAGAATATCCCAGCGCCACAAGTGCGCGCCGCAGCTCCTGAAAATTGTAAATCTCGCCGTTGAAAACGAGATGATAGCGGCCACTGGCCGAGCGCATCGGCTGGTGACCTTCGGCGGACAGATCGATGATCGAGAGCCGCCGAAATCCGAGCGCGACCTGGGCTGCTCCGTCTACCCAGGTGCCGCCATCGTCCGGCCCCCGGTGAGCGATCCGGTCGGACATCCGCTGCGCAAGCGCCGCAAGTGCCTCTTCCGAGTATTGCGCCCTGAGGCTGGCGAAACCGGCGATACCGCACATCAGCAGTCCCTCGCCACGGCAGCCAATTTCCGCCGCGGTCGACCGGCCCCGCGACCGGCGGCGCCGAGCGCCCGCTTGAACAATGCCAGTTGGCCGCGGGTCGTCGCATCCCAGCCCAGCGTCTCGGCGAAGCGCCGCGTGTCTTCCCGGCGCGGGTAGTGCTCGAACAGGATTCGTGCCGCTTCGACCACGGCCGCCGCGCTGCGCGACTGCATCAATACTCCCGCCTCGGGCGCGGTCATGATTTCGGGAATGCCGCCCGCCGGCGTCGCAATGACCGGCGTGCCGCAAGCGAGCGCTTCCAGCACGACATTCGGCATACCCTCGCGATCCGTGGCGAGCACCAGCGCATCCGCCGCCCCGTACCATTCTCTCAGTTGCGTCTGGGGGACGTTGGCGACAAACCGCACGCGGTCGGAAAGCCCCAGTTCAGCAACCTGCCGGTGCAGTGCGTCCACCATGCCGCCCGGCTCCGTCCCGCGCTCGCCGACTATAACAAGATCGGTAGCCGGCAAACTCGCAAGCGCGGCAATAGCAAGATGATGGCCTTTGCGTTCAATAAGATGTCCCACCGAAATCAGGGTGCGTCTGGTCAGCCCGAGTTTTTGCCGCACCGCAATGCGATCTACCGGCTTGAAGAGATGCAGGTCGACCCCGTTGCGCAACACGGTCACTCGCTCCTCCGGCACACTCATCGCGCACAGACGGCGCTTCAAATCTGCCGAAACCGTTACGATGCCGGCCGCCTGATCGGCGGCATCCAGAATCATCCGGCGCGGCAGTCGGTGGCGCGGGAAATACATGACGTCGTCGCCCCGGCAGGTCACGATGACAGGCTTGTTTAATGCGCGGCCCAGCCACACCGCAGCCACACCGTCGGGATAAAAGTAGTGCGCGTCGATCAGATCGAAGTCGTAGCCTTCGGCGATAATGCGGCGCAGCACGCCCTGCATTGCGTGGAAGAGGAGCTTCGGCGCCAGGTTCATGCCCACCTTCGGGATGGACGGAAACCGCGGATGGAGAATCGAAATGCCATGCCGCAGCTCCATGTACGGGACGGATGCGTACATCCCGTAACGGCCGAACGCGCGCCCGCTGAAAGGAAACCACGGCACCGGGGCAACCACACGGGCCGTTACTTCGCCCGTTTCGACCAGCCGGCGCAAACGCTGCTCGACGAAAATTCCGTGCCGAGGCTGCCGTTCGTTGGGGTAAAGCAGCGAAAAAGTGAGAATTTTAAGCATCTAAACACCTTCTTGACGAGCTATCCGCCGGCAGTCGAAATCGCTCTCGAATCCCGCTCACGATACAAATCCACCAGCCGGCTGGTGTCGAGAACGGCCGCGATGCTGTCGATGCTGTCCGGGGGCAATTCTTCGCGCCAGCGGAGCTCGGAATGGCGGGGGTCCTTGTAAACGCTGTAATAGGCGGCCGCGTCGCTTTGCGTGCTCTGCCCGATGAACGTTTCAGTCTGCCCGTTCCACGTCAAACCGGCGAAGTCGAAAAGGCTCCGGCTCGTTCGCATGGGGTCTTCGCACAAGTCTTCGTAGCGGACGAGACGCGTCCGGCCGACTTCGCTGACGTCATCAAGTGCCTTTTCGTTCTTGAGCACCCACATCCATGCCAGCCTCTCCACCGGCCGCATCCGCCGCAGATCGTCGAGTGTCAACCCGTGGCGTCGTGCCTGCGGCGTCTCGAGCAGCTTTTTAAACAGATCATAAAATTCACTTGTCGGAGAATTGTCGCGGAACGCGCCCTGCCGCTCGCCGCGGAGAACGGAATTGATTTGGCCGCAAGGATGGCGAACCAAATGGATAGCGATCGCCTCCGGCAGCGCGCGCATCAGCAGTCCGAGACGGCCCAGCGATTCGATGGATTTCCAGACGATCATCGGCGTCGGCTGAATTTTGTCTGCACGGGCGCCGACTACGGGCACTTCCAGGTTGGCCTTCGCCCCCACCTTGGCGGCCAGGGCCGCCGCCTCCAGAAGTCGATGGCGGAACCGGCCGCGCCACGATTTTTGAAACAGCGGCATCTTTGCCGCGACGAGCGCGTCGTTGCGGCGCGGCAGTTCGGCGACGAACCGGTGAATGAAGTCGGAGTACCTTTCCGCTTCGGTCGGCGCAGGAAAGCGGGGCAACGCTTCAAGCCGCGGGTAGTTGTCCGGCTCGTGGCGATACAGCGTGTCCGGATGACTGTCGAAAATTTTGCCCAGCCAGGTCGTACCCGAGCGCGGCAGCCCGAAGATGAGAAGAATTGGCGGTCGTCCCTGCACGTTCAGAGTTCCTGCGTTAGTTGGCCATTGCGGCCGGCCGCAACAGGGCCGTTGCGTCGGCGGTTGGAGCATCGCCTTCCATTTGGCGTAGAAAGCCGTCGAACATCAGCAGCGCCCACAGCACCGGCGCATAGTCGTGTATACCCGCCTGGTGCTGATCGACGAGGCGGCGAAGTTGCGCGGATGCGAATATGCCGGTCCCTTCGAGCCGCGCTCCCAGCACCGTTTCACGCACCTGCTGCCTGAGCGCCCCCCGGAACCATTCCGGCAGCGGTACCGCGAAGCCCATCTTCGGCCGATACAGCACGTCGTTCGGAAGATACGGCTGGAGTGCCTTCTTGAGTATGTACTTGCCCTCGCGGCCCTTGAGTTTCAGCGCCGGTGACAGTCGTGCGGCCTGCTCGACGAAATGGTGGTCGAGGAAAGGCACGCGCACCTCGAGGCTGTGCGCCATGCTGGCGCGATCGACCTTGGTCAAAATGTCACCCGGCAGGTAGGTCTTCAGATCCAGGTACTGCACCAGCGACAGCGGATCTTCCGGGCCGCTTCGCGCGTAATGCCTGAAGACTTCAACCGACCGGTAATCCTGCAATTCGCGTTCGAACGACGCATTGAAAAGCCGCCGGCGCAGGTAATCCGGAAATATCGATACGCTGTCGAGATAACCGGCCAGTTGATCCATCGCAAGCGACTGGAACGTCGTCTTGGCGCGCAGGTAGCGCGGTGCCCAGTCGGCCTTCGGATAGGTCGCGCCGAGAAAGCCGAACAGCGGCGCGCGCAATGCCTGTGGAACGAGCGAGCGTACGCGCTGCTCATGCGCGCTCCACCGATGACGGCGATAGCCGGCGAAATTTTCGTCGCCGCCGTCGCCGGACAGCGCGACCGTCACCCGCTTCCGTGCCAGCCCGCAAACGCTGTACGTGGGAATCGCGGAGCTGTCGGCATAAGGCTCGTCGTAGGCTTTCACCAGCGTATCGATCAGGCCGACGTGAGTCGGTTCGACCTGCTCGACATGGTGGTTGGTGCGATAGCGGGCGGCGACCTGGGCGGCAAACGCCGCTTCGTTGTATTTGGGGTCGCCAAACGAGATCGAGCAGGTGTTGACGGGATCGTCCCGCAGTCCGGCCATCATCGCGACCACCGCGCTCGAGTCTACGCCGCCGGACAGGAAGGCGCCCAGCGGCACGTCGGCCATCAACCGGTATTCGACCGAACGCCGCAGGCCTTCAATCAAGGCTTCGCCCGCCTCGGCCTCGCCGGCGGACCGGGGCTCGAAATCGAGCGTCCAGTATTCTCTCGGCACCGGCGTCGCCCGGCCGCGCTGCAAGGTGAGCACATGCGCCGGCGCGAGCTTGCGCGCGCTCTTCAGAATCGTCTTTGGATCGGGAACGTAGCCGAAGGTGAAATAATCCTCGACAGCAGTCGGCTCCATTGCGCGCGGCAGGTCCGGATGCAGCAGCAACGCCTTCAGCTCCGAGCCGAAGATCAGCCAGCCGGTGGGTAGCACCGCGTAATGCAGCGGCTTGATGCCGAGGCGGTCGCGCGCGAGAAACAGGCGGTCGCAATTGCGATCCCAGAGCGCGAAGGCAAACATGCCGTTGAAATGCCTGACGCAGTCTTCGCCCCACTTCGCCCATGCGTACACGATCACCTCGGTGTCGCAGTGGGTGCGAAAGACATAGCCGTCGGCGGTCAATTCCTCCTTCAGTTCCTTGAAGTTATAAATTTCGCCGTTGTAGGTGACGCCGATAATGCCGTCGTCGCTGAACAGCGGCTGCTCGCCGCCGTCGAGATCAATGATCGACAGGCGCCGATGGCCGAGACCGAGTCCGGGCTCTACGTGAATGCCACTGCCGTCGGGGCCGCGGTGGGCCAGACTGTCCGTCATGCGCGTCAGCAATGCGCGGTCGATCGGCCGCCGCCCCGTCAAATCGAATATGCCGGCTATTCCACACATTGTCGTTTTCCTGCTGCCGTTTCCGTACCCAAAAATCCGTCGTACAGGCTGGTGTAGGCGGCGACCATCGCATCCAGACTGAACTCGCGTTCGGCGCGCTCACGCCCCGCCTGTCCGTGCGCGACTGCGCGCTCCGGTGCAGCCACGTATTGCTCGATTGCGCCGGCCAGCGCCGCGGCGTCGGCAGGTGGAATCAGCGCCCCCGTTCTACCGTCCAGCACCAATTCCGGACTGCCGCCGACGCGCGTGGCGATCACCGGCAGGCCCGACGCCATGGCTTCGAGTATCGTGTTCGAGATGCCCTCGTTGAGCGACGGCAGCACAAATACATCGAGGCCCTGCAGTATCGCGGCAATGTCGTCACGGCGGCCGGGCAGCCACGCCAGCGCCGACAGCCCTTCGCGCTCCAGCACTGCCTTCGATTCGCGCCGCAGCGGCCCGTCCCCGACCATCACCAGACGTACCGTGTCCTGCAGCGCCGGGTGCTCGCGGAGCAGCGCCGCAAAAGCTCGCGCCAGAGTGACCTGGTCCTTGACCGGATCCATGCGGCCGACGGTGCCGACGATGAATTTGCCCGGACCGAATTCACGCCCGGCGCTGGCGACCAGCGCCTGCCGCGCGCGGCGCGCGGGACAAAAGGCGGCGGTATCGACACCGTTGCAGATCGACACCACCCGCTCGCCGGGGATGCCGACCGTGTCCCTCAGCCAGCCGCCCAGATGATTCGAAACGGTGACCTGGCGGTGAATCAGCGGCGATACCGCTCGCCGCAGCCATTTGTACTTGCGGCTGTCGCCGTTCAGGTCGGTCATGTCCCAGCCGTGTTCGCCGTGAATCCGCCGCGGCACGCCGGCTAACGCGGCGACGACGGCGCTGTCCAGCGTGCCGTAATTGCGCGTGTGGACGATGTCCGGCTTGAGCCGTCGGAGCAGCCGCCACAGGCGCACGTAAACGCCGAAGTCCTTGCCGGCGCGCTTGTGCAGCGCAAACACCCGCACGCCCGGCCTGGTGATGCGCTCGCGGAAATCAGTGAAGTGACTGAGGCAGATCACCACGTGGCGATAGCGCTCAGGCATCCGGTTGATCAGGTTGACGAGGCCGTTTTCGAGGCCGCCGACATCGAGCGAAAAGACGATGTGCACGATCAGCGGATACGAGGCAGCCGCACGCAACCGCGTCGTCTCGGCCGGCAGGCTTGTATCGTCCCGCATCGTGCTGCTGCGAACGTTCATGGCATTGCCAGCCGACGTTCGAGTTGCGGGTACAGTGTTTTCGTCAGGTTCGCCAGCGCCGCCTCAGCGCGCTGCCGACCGCCGGGCCGGTAGTCCGTCGATACGGCGACCACTGAAGAAGTCAGCCCGGCGCCGCTCAACTGTGCCCATGCCTGCCAGCCGCGCACGCGCACCCGGCTCGTCAACGTACGGCCATTGACGCCGTACCAGTACCAGACGATGCGCCTGTCGAAGCGGCTGCCGAGACGAATTTCGCGAACCGTAAGCCGGTCGCCGCCGGGCAAGGTCAGCGTGCGGGTCGATGAGCCCGCAAGGATGTAGTGGTCGGCATCGTATAGCCGGTTGTGATAGGCCAACAGGTCGTGACCATCGACCTGTGCGCCATGATAAATGGCCGCATACAAATCCACCCGCCATCCATTGTCGCGCGCATAAGTGCCCTCTATGCGCGTATCGGCGCCGGCATATGCCGGATGCCACGCGCCCGCGTCCGCATTGCTCCTCAGTGCCCATCCGCCCGCGCCGGGCAGCGACAGCGACTGCACCGGCTGAGACGGGACGCGGCTTTGCATCCATGCGGCCGAAGCCGGCGCCGCCACCAGCAGCGCCAGTGCAACCACCCCTGCCGGAATCACGCGCTGCCATGATGCGTCTGCTGTTCGTCCGCCCCGGGCCGGCAATTCACGCGGCTCTTCGCGCAAGAACCAGCCGGCCAGCAGCAGCAGGAACAGCACCGTGCCGAAAAACTGCCAGCCAAAGATCATGTGATCCGTACCTTCGGCGTACTGCACGCCGAACGTGCCGCCGATCAGGATCGTGAAATACACGCGCAGGCCGTTTGCGATGATGGGCACGATCATCGAAGCGATGACGAATCCGACCCGCCGCCAGATGCTATTGAACATCAGGTAAGCGAACAGGATGCCGAGCGCGGTGCAGGCGAGGAAAAACCGGACGCCGCTACAGGCCTCCTCAACGTTGGCCGTCATCCAGGGTGTCATGATGCTGTGGCCCTGCAGCAGCACGGGCGTCCCCATCAGGTGCAGGGCCTTGACGCTGAATACGGCGGTGAATGTCTGCAGCGGCCCGACCATCGAATGCAGGAAGCCGAACGGGATCGCGAAAACGAGATATGCAAGCGGAAACGCCAGGGCGCGCGTCACCGCGGTCCCGAAGAACAGCAACACCAGGATCGGAAAGGTGCCGACAAAAGCAACCTGCTGGACTATGTCGACATTGGCTATGCGGCCGAGGAACCAGACGAAAACGGTTGCGGCGAGTAACGGCAGCGCCCATGGACATACGCGGGGCGCATAGCCCGCCGTCAGCTCATGCCGCTTCGACCAGGCAAGCCACACGCAGACCGGAAAAATCAGGAACGCATACTGGAACATGCCGGTGTGTTCCCAGGCGGTTACCAGAGAAACGACGGTCGTCCAGTAGAGAGCGATCAGCACGGCCGCGGCAGCCGCGAAGCCGGCCCCGGCCTGGCGCCACGAGACCGGGCGATCGATTGTCACCTGCTCGGCAACGGCGGCTTTTTCCAGCGTGACGCGATTCATGCGCGCATCTCCGCGGCCGGCTCGGCGATAGTCTCGTCGTCCGCGGACAGCGACGGCACAGCAATCAGCCGATCCAGCAGTCCGAGATTGGCGTCCCAGTCATAGTGCGCCTGGACGAACCTTCGCAGCGTGGCATCGGGCTGCGCCGGATCGCGCGCCCCCATCGTGTCGACAACTGCCGCCGCAAACGCCTCGGGCGACGCGGCGGTCATGGCTGCGCGACCGGGAAATTCGGCAATGCCTTCGAAGGCCTGCGGCGTCCCGATCACCGGCGTTCCCATTGCGAGCGCTTCCAGTACCTTGTTCTGAATGCCGCGCGCCACCTTGAGCGGTGCGACCGCGACATGCGCGTGCCGCACGAATGGCTTCACGTCGGTCACGCGCCCGGTCACGCGGATGCCGGGCTCCTCCGCCAGAGCGCGCACCGCGCGAGTCGGGCGGGCGCCGACGATGTAGAACAAGGCATCCGGCCGGCGACGCCGAATGTGGGGGAAAATCTCCCGGGCGAACCAGCCGACGCCTTCCGCATTGGCGCGGTAGTCCATCATGCCGGTAAACACGATGACGGGGCCGCGCTCCGGGTACGGATTATCCATCACCTGTGCCGGGTCGAAGATGTCGCTGTCGACGCCATTGGACAAGCCGTACACATTCGATCCCGCGCCGGCGACAGCCTGGCGGAAGAAAGCCGCTTCGTCGGACGATACGAAAATCGCGGCATCGAACGTCTGCGCGATCTGCCGCTCCACCTCGGCCAGCTTGCGCGCCTCGCGCGCATAAACCACGCTCGCCGGCCAGCGGGCCGACCGTGCGTACTGCTGCCACTTCGCCGAATCCACATCGACGAAATCCATGATCCGCCGACCGCACATCGGGTCCGCCGGTACGTACTGTCCTGTCGATGACGAAAACGCGATGACTGCCGCAACCGGCTGCGTCTTCAGCACCCGCCGTACCCAGCGGCGCAAGTGCCGATTGCGGTAATAACGCAGCGTCAGCGGCTCGCCCGTCAGCAGGCCGACGAGGCTGCGCAACCGCGCCGCCTTCGGATTCAGGTTCATCGCGCAGATACTCGCGCAGAGCGGTCGCAGGTCGTCCAGGTACACGCGATCGCGCGGGTCGTCAATAAACGTGCCCAGGTGCACCCGGTACCGCGCGGCAAGATGCCGCAGCATGTGGTACGAGCGAATCTTGTCGCCCTTGTCGGGCGGAAACGGAATGCGGTGCGTGATGAATACGATGTCGTTCATCGTCTTCACCCCAGGTTCCGGGCAATCATCGGGCCGATCAGCCGCGTCAGCGGCACCGGCAGCCGCTTCCACGCGTTGATCAGCGGCCGGTACTTCGGATTCGCCGGGCTGACGTTCGGGACCGTGGCGCGGTTGAAGAGCTGGTACTCGTAATGCAGTTGCGTCGGCTGCCAGCCCCAATGCTCCTTGAAGTCCCACGCGCCGCTGCCGCGCTTGCTGCGGCCGTAGTCGATCAGTGCGGCTCCGTTTTCGGCCGCATGGCGCATCAATTCCCAGTAGAGGTAATAGTTCGACTTGAGCTGGCGCGCTTCGTCGGTGCCGCCGCCGTAATACACCAGCATTTCATCACGGAACCAGAAGTTCATCATGCTGCTGACCGGTCGCCCGTCGCAGGTGATGGTCATGATTTCGCAGGCGCGGCCGAACTCCTCTTTCAGCAGTTCGAAATAGCGCTTCGAAAATACCGGCGTGCCGAGGTTGCGCACCATCCTGGCGTAGATGTCGTAATGGCGGTCCACGGTTGTATCGAACTCGGTTTCTAGGCCCATGCGCTGACCCCGACGTACCTTGGTGCGCTGCTTGCCCGGAATAGCCTTGAAGTTCACGTCGGGATCGGGATCGATCGGGACGCGGAAAGTCGCGTAAAGGTCCTTGGTCGCCCATTCCTGCCGGTCGGCCTCGAGATTGCGCATCTCGAGATAGTCCACACGCAGGTCCTTTGCCAGTTTCCCGGCAGCTTCGACCAGTACGTTGGCTGCAGCGTCATCGCGTGCGGCGACGCCGCCGTAACTGCAAAACGGGGTCGAAATCAGCGCGTTGGAAAACAGCCGGCTGTTGACGTGAAACAGCGGCAAAACGCCGCCGATAACACCGTCCTTTTCTGCATAGAGGTAATAGCTCGCGTGGCCGAAAGCGCGCTCGATCACGTGTCGCCAACCGGACAGATGAAAGAACGTCGCTGCCGGCGTGGCACGGACAAAGTCGTCCCAGCGGCCGGTGGAGATTTCCGCCAGCGGTACGACCTGCCATCCTGAATAGCCGTTAACCATACAATCCCTGTAAAAAAAATCGGTTACGCCCGGACCGGCTCCGCCCCGGGTTGTTCCAGCGCCGCGAGCGGGTAATGGCGACGGCCGTCGAGGAACACGCTGTCCATCCGTGTCCACTGAAAATCGTCCAGCAGCCTGGCAACCTTGGCTTCCATGCGGCCCAGGTTTACGTAATGCCGGAAACGCGACTTCAGATTCGCGCCCGCTACGCGCGGTTGTCCCGGGTCGATTTCCCACGGATGAAAATAAAATACGGCAGGTTGGCGATCCCGCCGGTTGACGCGCCGCAAAGCCCATCTGAACGGTGCGTACGGCAGCAGGCGAAACCAGCCACCGCCGCCGCACGGCAGGTTGCGGCCGGCCAGGCTCACCGTCGTCACCGGAATTTCCAGAGCGCCATGGGCCGCGGGGTAAAACGGAAATCGCGGCGCGGCCGGCATCCCGTAGAGGTCATGCCGTATCGGGAATATGCTGGAGCTGTAGCGATAGCCGGCGGCAGCAAGCACATCCAGCGCCCATAACGTGCCGGCGCCAATCGAGTAGCTGGGTGCGCGATAACCTGCGACGGCTTGTCCCGAGATGTCTTCCAGCAGCCCCTTCGCCCGCGTCACGTCGCGACGAAACTCGGCCGGCGTCTGCCGGGTAATACGCTTGTGCGCGTAGCCGTGGCTGGCCACTTCGTGGCCTTGGGTGACGATCCGGCGGACCAACTCGGGGTGATGCTCTGCGATCCACCCGAGCACGAAAAAAGTGGCCTTGATCCCGCGCCGCTCGAGCATCGCCAGAATCCGGTCGGTGTTCGCCTCCACGCGCCGCGGCATCCGCTCCCAGTCGCCGCGCCTGATGTACGGCTCCAGCGCGGAAACCTGGAAGTAGTCTTCGACATCGATCGTCATTGCATTGACGATCGCGGCAGCCGCCGGCGCTTCATTCGGCATTACGCGCTCCCGTCCTGCGACTGCCGATACGGCAGGGGCTCCTCGTCGCCGGAAAAACGACCGCCCGCCCCCGCCGCGACGCGGCGGTTCATGCTGTTGAGCAAAAAATTCAGCTTGCGGTCGAGCGCCTCGATCTGCTCCTCTATCGGCCGCATATGAATCTGCTCGGTCGACGGTCCAGGCAGGTGCGTCGGCGCAGGTGGCGACGATGGTTGCGCCGTTGCCGCGTCCGGCGGTCCGATCTCGTCGTTCATTTCGTCGATCACCGCCTGAATGTTGGCGCGGTCGATGAAGTGCAACTCCTCGAGGTAGCCATAAAGCAGCGCACGGTCCATCAGCATATTGATGCGACGCGGGACGCCGCCGGTCCATTTGTGCACAAGTTCGAACACTTCGGGGGCCAGCCCCGGCGCATTGCGCCAACCGACCGCCCGCAGCCGATAAATGATGTAGTTGCGGGTTTCCTCGGCCGATAGCGATTCGAGCTTGTACCACGCGATGGTGCGCTGCTTGAACTGCTCCATGCCGCGACGCTGCAAGGTGTCGCGCAACTCCGTTTGGCCGACCAGGAATATCTGCACGAGCGCGCGTCCCCCGACCTCGAGATTCGACAGCATCCGCAACTCTTCAAGCGCGGCGGGAGTCAGCGTCTGCGCCTCGTCGACAATCAGCAGCGCGCCCTCGCCCTGCTGGCAGCTCAGCAGCAGGTCGCGCCTCAGATCTTCGACCAGCGCCACCTTGCTGCGGCCCTCGATGTTCACGCCGAAGGCAGACGCAACCGCCGGCATGACGTCGGGCGCATCCAGGTTCGCCGAAGCGATATTCGCCGTCAGCATGTGCCGGCCCGACAACTCCTTGTACAGCGCCTGGATCAGCAGCGTCTTTCCGGTGCCGACGTCACCGGTAATGACGACGAAACCTTCGCGCTGCTCAAGCCCGTACAACAGGTACGACAGCGCGCGCTTGTGCCCCGTGCTCGGAAACAGGAAGCGCACGTCGGGCGTAAGCTGAAATGGCTTGCCGGTAAATTTGTAGAATTGCTGGTACATAAGCTTCCGTTAAAACAATTTGGTGACCTCGAACATCACGATGTTGACGCGGTAGCTCACGCCGCGCGTCGCATTGCGTCGTTCGTTCCTGAGAGCTACGTCGAAGTCGAGGCTCGCGTTAATCGCGTGCTGCCAGCTGATCTGGCTACGGTAGTAATAGTTGATGTCCCCGTCACGAAACCGGTAGCGCTGGTAGCCGTACGACGGCACGATGGAATTGGCCCGGTCGATCGCAAAATTCCACAAGAGCCGGCCGCCCTCGACCCGATCCCGCTGGTCAAGCCGGATGTAGTTGCGCCGCTCGTCGTACAGGTTGAGCTGGATTTTGCTGTTGGCCAAATCCCACCCCGCCACCAGGGACGCGCGCTTGAGCAGGAAGATCTCGCGATTGCGCAGCGATGGCAGGATGTCGGTGGGAAGCTGCGTCTCGATCAGGGTACTGGGGGTGCGCGAGAGCAGCAGACGATTGTAGTCGGTCGGCTCTTCACGGTACTGCAGGTCCGTATGGTAATCGGGGCCTTCATGATGCCAGTCGAATTCGTAGGATTTACCGAAGAACCGGTGGCCGTAAAGAATCTTGAATTCGTTCTGAATCGACGCCCACCGAACGCCGACGTTCCAGTAGTTCGAGCCAAGACGATCAATCGTGCCATTGGGCTTGAAGTCGTTTTCCTTGCCGACGTTCGCCAGCAGCGAAGTATGGGCGCTCAGGTAATACTGCAACCCGAGGCCTGCCTGTTCGAACGACAAGTCGCGGCCCTGATCCGGGTTAAGCCGCTGATGCAGATAGTGCAGATTGTAGGTGAGATTGCCGTAGGTCGGCTGCCGGGCCAGATCGAAGCTCAGCGTATTGCTGGTGACGTTCGGAATGTCGCTGGTATAGATGTCGCGACCGTAGGCATAGCGCAGCGTCGCAATGCCGAACGCGCCGAAGTCATGCATCAGGTAAGGACTGAGCGTAGTGGCGGATATACCGGTACGGTTATTACCGCCGAACAGATTTTCCCGGCCGCCAACTTTTTCCGGGTTGATGACCTGGTGGTCGTAGATCGTCGTTCCGTCCATGAACAGCGTGTCCTCGAGCAACTCGATCGTTGCGTTGGCGTCAAGCTGATTATAGACGTGATTCATGTCGGAGTGGCCGGCGTAAACCAGCCCTTGCAGATGGTAATCGATCTTCCCTCGCAGCCGCGGCGCCTCGTAATCGAGATTCAAACCGGGCTCGATTTCAGTGACGAACGCGTCCGTTTTATTCGACGGCACCAGCAACAGGTTGTCCGTGTAAATCTCCCCCAGCGTGAGACTCGGGGTAAGCTTCAGTACGCCCGCAACAGCATCGGCCGTCGGCAACGCCACGCCGACGACAACAAGCAGCACGGCGCACCGCCTGCAGCCCCCGCTAAGCATGCGTCGGCGGGCTTTTGCGGTAATAATCGCCGTAATAGCCGCCATAATAGTTGCCGTACTGTTTTTCATCGCCCACATCCCTTGCGAAGTTCAACACCAGGTTTATTGATTTGTCCGGATCGAGCGTTTCAAGTCCCGCCTTGACGGTGTGCTGCGGCGTCTTGCCCGCGGCCACGACCACGACGATCTGGCCCATCGAGGCGGCCAGCACCTGCGCCTCCGACGTTGCCAAAAGCGGGGGTGAATCGAATACGATCAGGCAGTTCGGCATTGAACGTGAAATTTCGTCGAGCACATGCTCCATGCGCCGGCTCGCGAGCAATTCTGTGCTGATCGCATTCCATTGACCCGCAGGGAGCACCTTCAGCCGCGGCACGTCGGTCGGCGCAATGACCTGCTCCGGGCGGAGGCGCTCGTTGCCCAGTAAATCCAGGAGCCCGGGCCGTTCTTCAAGATTCAGAATGCGCGTCATATCCGACTTGGCGACGTCGCCGTCAATCAGCAGCGCGGTGAAGTCGCGCTCCAGCGCAATGCTGAGCGCGAGGTTGAACGATGTAAAAGTCTTGCCTTCGCCGGGAACCGAACTCGCGACCATGATGCGCCGGCCATTGGCGACCTGGGTGGCTCCGCGGCCGGTGATGTTGGCGAGCAGCGGCCGCTTGATGCGCCGGTACTGGTCGGCAATCCGGCCGCTGTTGGTCTCGGACGGATACATGCCAGCTGCCTGCAACGCCTCGAAATCAACGTGCACCGGCTCGACATCGCCGCCGGCTATGGTCGTCACCGGCGGCGGCGAAGAATGCTGGACGGGGCGAACCTCCGCCTCTCCCGCACCTTTGCCGTTGCGCTTGACGCGCTCAGCGGGACGCTGAAACGGCTCCGGCTCGACCCGTCGGGCGATGCTGCCCGCGCCGTTCGTTTTGAGCTTGTCAACCGCTTTTTCAACGATGCTCATATCAGCCAACTCCCTGGCAATGCACCTTGCACCATGTGGGTGATCTGATCCTGAAACAGTAACGCGCCGGCGAATACAAGCGTCAGCAGCAGTACGCCGGCGACGAAACTCATGACTTCCGCGCGCAACAAATGCCGCTCAACGCTGCTGCGTGCGATGCTGACGACGCCCAGCACAGGTCGGCCGATAATCGCCTTGAGCGATTCACGGTCCATGAATACCGGGCGTACCTGGTGCATGAAGATGGCGAACAGGGCGCCAGCTCCAAGCGCGAATACGAGCACAACGGCGAGAAAGATGGCGCGCGGCGGGCCGCTTGCGATAAGCGGTTCAACCGGCGGCTCTATGATGCGGAACTTGAGATTGTTGCCGCTGTGCGAAGCATCCTGCGTCATTTCCGCCTTGTCGAGCCGGGCCAGCAGGTCCTGATACTGGCGCTTGGTCACCGAATAGTCGCGTGTCAGGCTGGCCAGCTGCGTCTCGAGATCCGTAACTTTGTCCGCCTTGTTTTTCAGCTTCGCCAGGCGCTGGGTCTGCCGCTGAATTTTGGACTGCAGCGTAGTGATCTGCACCTTGGCGTTGTACAACTCCGTCTGCATGTTCTGGTAAACCGGATTGGTCGAAGGGTCGCCGACGAAAGTGGCTCCGCCGCCCTTCTGCACCTTGTCGCGGGTCTTCTGCAACTGCGCAATCATCTGCTTGTAAGCGATGACGTCCGGGTATTGCGGCGTGTAGCGCAGCAGCAAATTGTTGAGCTTTTCGCGGTAAGCGGCGATCTGCTGGTCGATCTGCTGGATCCGCGGATTGACTGTAATGGTGGCATCGCCATTCTTGATCGCCTGCATTTGCGACTGGATCGAATCGCGCTGCGATTTCGCGACATCAAGTTGTTCCTTAAGCTGCGTCAGACCCTGCTGCGCCGCCTGTAAGCGAGCGAAATAATCGCTGCCGCCCTGTCCCGGCACCAGGCCCAGGTGCGTCTTTTTGAACTCGGCCAGCCGCTGCTCGGCCGCCTGCAGCCGGCGGCGGTATTCCTTGATCTGGCGCTGCAGGAAATTCTGCGCCGCGCCGGAACTTTGCATACTGGTGCCGAGCGTATTGGTCATCAGGATGTTCAACAACGACTGCACAACCTTTTGCGCCATCTTCGGATCGCGGTCGGTGTAGCTGATGGAATAGAGGTCCTGCCGGCCGCCGCCTTCCACGTCAATGCGCGCTTTCAGCTTGTCGAGCAACTCGTCGGTGCCTTTCGGTGTGGACGCGCGCAGCCCCAGTCCAGTCTCGCGCGCAACCTTTTCGAGGTTGGGCCGGCTCAACAGCGTTTGCGCCATCAGTTGGACCCTTTCGTGCACGTCCGGCCGGATGGCGAGGCCCTTGAGCAGCGGCGCCAGCATCGTGTCCGCGTCGGCATAGACACGCGTATTCGCCTGGTACTGGTCCGGCAGGCTGTAGACGAAAACCCAGCCGGCGATGGCAACCAGCCACGCAACCAGCAGTGCGTACCAGCGGAAGCGCCATGCGCCGCGCGCCTGGGAAATGATTTGTTGCATTAGTTCTTGCATGACAGACCCCCGGACGGATACCGCTCGCCATCGGCCGTTGGATTACGACGTGCTGCGGACGTTTTCCGATCCATAATCTTCTAAAAAGCGGATTTCGGGATGATGAGAATGTCGCCGGGACGCATGGCGACGTTGTCCTTGGTGTCGCCCTCCAGCAGGTCTTCCAGGTACACCGGAAAGCTGATCTTCTGGCCGTGGACCTCGCGGATCACCTTGGCATCGTTGCCGTCCGCAAACTGGGTGAGCCCGCCGACCTCGATCAGCACGTCGAGCAGCGTCATGCCGCGCCGGTACGGCAGCGCCTGAGGCTTGGTCGCCTGGCCGACGACCCGCACCTGTTCGCTGAACGCGCCGACGGCCTTCGTGACGATTACCGTCACGATCGGCTGGCGGATATATTTGCTCAGCGCCTCCTCGAGATCATGGCCCAGTTCTGCCGGCGTCTTGCCTGCGGCCTCGACCTCCTGCACTAGCGGAATCGATATGCGCCCGTCCGGGCGCACCGGTACCTGCACGGTCAGGTCGGGATTATTGCGAACGTAGATTTCGAGTTCGTCGCCGGGGCCGATCTGGTAGGCTGGCGGCGGGCCGAGATTCTTGTTGAGATATTCCGGCGGCGTGCTGGAACAGGCGGCGAGGAGAGCGGCGAGAGTAGTCAACCCCAGCCCGAGTGCCCACTTGCATTTTTTTATGTGCGTCATGCCCGTACGTCCTTATACGTTTGAACCATCCGTGTTTTAACTTAACCCATTTCCCCTCTGGGGACTAAAGCATACCACGTTGCAGTCCCCTGTCTATACTGGTGGAGACCATTAACGCGCGCCCTTGCCGAAGAGGATCACCTCCACCGTCTGCAGCATGATCAGAAAGTCGAATCCGACGCTGTGATTCTTCACGTAAAACAGGTCGTACTTGAGCTTTTCGCGGGCGTCGCGCTCCGACGCGCCATAGGGGTAACGCAATTGGGCCCAGCCGGTAATTCCCGGCTTCACCGCGTGACGCTCGCGGTAGTAGAGCAAATTCTTTTCCAGTTCCGTGACGAATTCCGGCCGCTCCGGACGTGGGCCGACAAAGCTCATCTCACCGCGCAGCACGTTGAATATTTGTGGCAGCTCGTCTATCCGGCATTTGCGGATCAGGGCGCCGACGCGCGTCACCCGCGTGTCGTTTTTGCGCGCCCAGCGCGCGCCGTCGCTTTCGGCGTCGATGCGCATGCTGCGAAACTTCAGCACCTTGAACAGCATGCCGCGTTCGCCAACCCGGGTCTGCGAATAAAACACCGGCTTTTTCCAGCCGTCGTCGAGTACGATCAGCAAAGCTGTCACCGCCAGCACCGGCAGCGTCAGCACCAAAAGAACCAACGCGATGCAGATGTCGAGCAACCGCTTGACTTGTGCACGCAGAAAACCGCGCCGGAAGCCGCCGCCAAAAATCAGCCAGCTAGGGTCGACCAGGTCGAGTGCCACCGCCCCGGTTTCCCGTTCAAAGAAGGTTGCGAGGTCCAGCACTTCGATTCCGGCCAGCCGGCACTTGAGCAGTTCGTTCAACGACAACCTGTTGCGGCGCTCATCGAGTGCAACGACGATTTCGTCGATCTGGTGGGTGCGCGCGTAGTCCGCCAGTGAACCGCGCACCTGGAGGATGGAACCGTGGTGAGTGATCTCGCAGTTTTCTCCGTCGTGATGGACGAAGCCCGCGAGCCGGAAGCCCCGCCGGTCGGAACGCCGGCGCATCCGCTTGATGATCGACGCGGCTTTCTTGCCGGTGCCGAGAACCAGCACGCGCGGTTTGATGCTCTCGATGTCCAGCACCTTGAGCAAAAACGGCCGCATGATGATGATGAACAGCAGCGCCACCAGCACCGCGAGGGCAAGCACACCGCGGCCGACATACAGCGTCGGGAACACGTAGAACGTCAGCATCAGCAAAACGACGCCGACGCCGAATCCGACCACCAGGCGCAGGATGATGCCGAGGCGGCGTTCGCGCAGGCCGATCTGGTAAAGCCCCATCGCCGCCAGGCTCAACACCATGATGCCGGCGAACACAACCGCGCGATAGATGACCGGCCCCAGGTCATCGGCTACCTGCGCCTGTTCGCTGCCGAATCGAAGAAAAACGCCGACGTAAAAAGATGCGCCAAGGAGTAAGGTTTCAATCGCGCCGATCAGAATGATCTGCGTAGGGATGTGGCGGCGAAATATCCGTATTTTGCCCATCGTGAGCCTCCTGCTCTACGCCCGGTACCGTATGGTAATGATTCTTTTCCGGGTTCTTTCGACTTTCCATGTCGCTATTGTAAGAGGGGCCTCGCTTCCTGACGATGGCGATAAACCCCTAAGGGAACCAGCTGCCACCATCAGTGTACCTGATTTTTGCGCCAGCATCATCGTCGCACGTCGCCAAAATGCGGTTGCCCTTGCGCAAGTTTGCCGCTGCCGCTAGTCTTACGGCCCTCGGCCTTCAAGGCACGAACTAATAAAGAGGAATCCCTATGTTGGACGTCGATAGCGCAAGGATCGGCATCGTCGGCCTGGGCTATGTTGGTCTTCCGCTCGCAGTCGAATTCGGCAAGCAGTTCCCCACATTGGGGTTCGATACCAAGGCCGAGCGCATTGCAGAACTCGAGCGGCACCAGGACCGCACGCTCGAAGTCACCACCGAAGAACTCGCTGCCGCGAAGCGGCTCCGCTACACCAACTCGCCTGATGCACTAACCGATTGCAACGTCATCATCGTGACGGTACCGACGCCGATCGACCGTTACCGACGCCCGGACCTTGGGCCGCTGGAGAGCGCCAGCCGCACCATCGGCGGCGTCATCAAACCCGGTTCCGTCGTGATCTACGAATCGACCGTCTATCCCGGCGCGACTGAAGAAGTCTGTGTACCGATTATCGAGCAGGTCTCGGGGCTCAAGTTCAATCAGGATTTCTTTGCCGGCTACAGCCCGGAGCGCATTAATCCCGGCGACAAGGATCACCGCGTGACGTCGATTCTCAAGGTCACGTCCGGCTCGACGCCGGAAGTCGCGGATTTCATCGACAGCCTGTATCGCCGCATCATCAGTGCCGGCACGCACAAGGCCAGCAGCATTCGGGTTGCCGAGGCGGCCAAGGTCATCGAGAACACCCAGCGCGACGTCAACATCGGGCTGATCAACGAACTGGCGATGCTGTTCGGCCGCCTTGGGATCGATACGCTGGAGGTGCTTGAAGCCGCCGGCACGAAGTGGAATTTTCTGCCGTTCCGGCCGGGCCTGGTCGGCGGCCATTGCATTGGCGTCGATCCCTATTATCTGACGCACAAGGCGCAGGAAGTGGATTACTTTCCCGGCATGATACTCGCCGGCCGCCGTACCAATGACAACATGGGCGCCTACGTGGCGCAGCGTGTCGTCAAGCTGATGACGCAGCGGGGTATCCCGGTCGCCGGCGCAAACGTGTTGATTATGGGTCTCGCATTCAAGGAGAACTGCCCGGACATTCGCAATACGCGCTCAATCGACCTGGTACGCGAATTTGCCGGCTACAATGCCCAGGTCGACGTGTACGACCCCTGGGTTGATCCGGGCGAGGCGCTGCACGAATACGGCATTGCGCTGACGCCGCAATTGACCGAGGGCAAGTACGACGCAATGGTGCTCGCCGTCAGCCACAGGCAGTTCGCCGAAATGTCGCCGATGGCGATTCGCGCGCTGGGCAAGCCGGGCAAAAACGTGCTGTTTGATGTCAAGGCATTGCTGCCGCGCGAAACGGTGGACGATCGTTTGTAAGGGAGCGACAAAATTGAAAATCCTTGTTACCGGCTCTGCCGGCTTTATCGGTTCCGCGCTGAGCCTCAGGCTGCTCGAACGCGGCGATCAAGTTGTCGGCCTCGACAACCTCAACGCTTATTACGACGTAAGCCTCAAGCAGGCGCGGCTGGAACGGACGCTTAAATACGACGGCTTCACCGACGTGCGTGCGGACCTGGAGGATCGCGATGCCGTGACCGCCGCTTTCAAGACGCATCGGCCTGACCGTGTCGTCAACCTCGCCGCCCAGGCCGGCGTGCGCTATTCGAGCGAAAACCCGCACGCTTACGTGAACACGAACCTGGTCGGGTTTCTGAACATCCTCGAAGGCTGCCGCCACTACCCGGTCGAACACCTGGTGTACGCTTCAAGCAGCTCGATCTACGGCGCCAATACGAACATGCCGTTCTCCGAGCACAACGTTGCGTCGCATCCGGTCAGCCTGTACGGCGCGACCAAGCGGGCGAACGAGTTGATGGCGCACGCCTACAGTCATTTTTACGGCATTCCGACCACCGGCCTGCGCTTCTTCACCGTGTACGGGCCGTGGGGTCGGCCGGACATGGCGCTGTTCCTGTTCACGCGCAACATCCTCGAAGGCAAACCGATCGACGTGTTCAATCACGGCCACCACCGGCGCGACTTCACCTACGTAGACGATATCGTCGAAGGCGTCGTGCGTACGCTCGACAAGGTCGCCGCGCCAAATCCCGACTGGTCCGGCGACATGCCCGACCCCGCCACCAGCAAGGCGCCCTATCGGGTGTTCAACATCGGCAACAACCGGCCGGTGAACCTGATGCGCTACATCGAGGTGCTGGAGGAGAAACTGGGCCGCCAAGCCGAGAAAAACATGCTGCCGATGCAAAACGGCGATGTGCCGGAAACGTACGCCAGCGTCGAAGATCTGGAAACCGCCGTCGGCTACCGTCCGGCAACGACCGTCGAGGAAGGTGTGGGCCGCTTCGTGGACTGGTACCGGGATTTCTACCGGATCGGCTAAACGGCCGCCAGCGCCGGCAGCCTGAACATTCGCTCCAATCCGTTCGCGACATTCGCTGCCGCAGCGGCATATTGCTGTTGCAGAAACATTCCGCGGAGTGAACCGCCCATCCGCGCATGCACCGTGCTCCAAGCCGAGAGCAACATGTAAAGCCGTATCCAGTTCAACGGCAAGGCAACCTGCGAATAATCGATGCCCGTCCCCTCAAAATAGCTCGCCACGAAATGTCGGAACAGACCGTCCTTGCAGAACCACAACCGAGTCTGCGCCCAGAGACGGAGCTTCAAGTCAAGGTGATTCAGAAACGAAGCAGCGTCATACAGCACGCTACCGTTATTCAGCGCATCGATGTCCAACCCGAAGACGTTGCTGCGCGCAAAAATCAGGTTGTCCGACTTGAAGTCACCGCACAGCCACGCCTGCGGCGATTCGACGGAACTCGCGTGCTCCGCCGAATCGATCAACAAGTTGCGACAGCGATTCAAAAGCCTCGGCCTTGGGAGTCCTCGCCGCTGCAACTCGTCCAGGTTGCTGATCTTTGCCGTCAGATCGAGCTTGCCGGGCGTACGAGGCCGAGCAGCATGGAACGTACGCAGCCAACCTGCCGCACCTTCCAACAACTCCTTCGCATACTGCTGACCGCGGCCGAACGCGAGCAAAATCCCGGACAAGGTTTTGCCTTCCACCCATTGCGTCAGCAGCGCCCCGTGAGCCTCCATCAAAAGGTAAGGCTGCGGCACGCTATACCGGCCATCCTTAGGCAGCACACCGGCCACCCGTGTCAGCGTTTCGAACTGCTGGCGCGCCGTATCCGGGTCTTGTTCGGCCGACCTCGGCATCAGGCACAACTTGAGCGCGCACGGAAATGGCAACTTCGACGAGTTCACCCTGAACACGCGTGAGTTGTACCCGGAGTACACGGGGCCGTAAACGGCAATGTCAGCCAAGCGCGGCGGCCGGCCGGCATACAGATATGCCGCCAGAAGTTGCCGGACAGCGCTGCGATCGGGATACCGCGTCACCGGCGTTGAGCGACGATAATAATTTCTTCCGTCAAAGGCGGACACGGCCGCAGCCTCCCTAGTTCGCGCAGGCCGGCGCCATCCAAGAGGTCCGCCAGACCATTTTTCGACACCGGATATCGCACCGGGACCTGATGTCGAAGCAGCCGCTTTACCCTATGCCGCGTCTTCTGATAGCTACTGGTCCACGAATGCGTGAACACAATGCGCCCGGTTGTGATTGCAGCTATGTTGCGCAGAAAAACTATCTGCCTGTCCGGTGGAAAGTGCATCAGCACCCTGGCGCACAAGGCGGCGTCATAATTGTCCGGCGGCAGGGATTCGTGCCGCATCATATCAGCCGTTCGCCAGCTGAATCGCTCGCCGAATCGCGCAAGCTTGCGTTGCGCCTGAGCCAGCATCGCGCTGGAGATATCCACGCCCGCGACGCGGTAACCGTCCTCCAGCAAGACTTCGGCAAGCCGACCGGTGCCGCAGGGTGCGTCGACTATCGTGCTGTTGGGAGCAAGCCCCCTGAAGGCGGTGCGGACGTAGTGCTTTTCCAGCGCATCAAAAGCCTTCCCGGCGATGCTGGAAAAGCGAATTGCGTCGTAGGTTTCTGCAATCGACTTTTGTTGATAGTGATGGATCGGATCGTCGACCATGGAAGTGTCCCTTTCCTTATGTTTTCATCTTGCGCAAGATTAGCACAATATGTCAGGTGGGCGTCAATCGCTGTTCGAATCCGATTGCTCCGTGCGCCATACCTTGCCCAACTGGCGCCCTTCGCGCCATTGCCAGCTCAAGATACTCGGGACGCCAAAAAGCAGTTCGCGGAAGCGCTTGGCCAGCGAAATCGCGATCGCGAAGTCTGCCGGGACGCCGACCAACTGACCGATCAGCACGAAGCTGCCTTCCTGCACGCCCACACCCGCGGGCACGATGAACGCGGCGCCGCGGGCTGCCAGGCTCATCGTCTCCATCACGATCGCCTGCCACACGGCGACCGGATGGTGCAGCAGATACATGATCACCCAGACTTCGGCCGCCTCGGCCGCCAGCGACAGGAATTTCCAGGTGCCGGAGACGGCGAGCAAGCCCAGGCGGCCGTAGAACTGGCGGATTTCAGCGTCGAGCTCGGTCGGCTGCACCCAGCGCGCCAGCAGCTTGTGGCCGCCCGTGACGATTTCGATCAGGCGGTCCAGCCGCTCGAAAACGTTTCCATAGCGCTGCGCCGCGACCATCAGCGCCATACCCGGCAGCATCGCCAGCAGTACGACGCCGGCCGGCCCGGCGATTTTCGCCCCGGGGATATTCGATAGCAGCAGACCGAGCCCGGCGAGCGTGAGCAGGTACAGCCCGATCGCGGTCAGTGTCAGCAGCAGGATGACGCACGCGCCGCCCAGCGCGATCGGAATGCCACGCTTGTGCAGCAGCCGAATTCCCGCCAGCTCGCCGCCGACCCGCGCCACCGGCAGCAGGTTGTTGACGCCCTCGCGCACGGCCGACACCCAGAACACGTACGGCAGCGATGGCGCGTCCGGCCGCGTGCGCAGCAACGCCCGGAACGCAAGCGCGTCGAGGAGCACCGGGACGATGTGCAACGGTCCGAGCCAAAACAGGCCCCAGCCGGCAATCTCCAGGACGTGCAGAATGTCGCCCGACCCCGCCATCACCACCAGGGCGATGGCCAGCAGCAGGCCGATCAGGCCCGCAGCCCAGGCGATCAGTTTGGCTCTCAAAGCGGTGCCGTATCAGAGATTTTTAATGGCGTTGCGCAGCCGAAACCAGGCAGCCATGTAAGTTGTCGGCTTCCAGGCCGCAAGCGCCGGGGCCGCGGCCTCAACCAGCGTCCCGTCGCGCCGGATGGTGAAATAATGCGAGCGCCAGCAAATGCGCCGGCCGGCGTGGCACCACAACCAGACACCCAGGCTGACGACATCGCGAATCGGCACCAGCCAGCCGTCGGACAACGCCTGTTCGCGGTCCGGATTGATTGCGATTTGAGCCCCCCATTTCGCCGCCACGGTCACTGCGAGCATTGCCAGCATGAATGCCTGCGGCCCTGTCAGCGCCAGCATAGCGCCGCAAAGAGGGATGCCGAAACTGATGAACGTGAAACCGTACCCGAGTGGCTGCAACACCCTGAGCGCGCGCGCCTGGCGCAGCTCGTGGCGCAACAGGTCCCCCAGGCTGTGGTTCGGCACCGACGTCTCGACCATATAATCGGCCAGCACTGTACGGTAGCCCCGCCGGCGCACCAGCTCGCCGAGCATGTAATCGTCGGCCACGTGATTCGCGACTGCGCCGAATCCACCGATGTCGTCAAGCACCGAACGGCGCATGACGAGCGTCGCCCCGAACCCGAATGCCTGCCAGCCGAACAACCGCGACAACAGCACCGACGGCGTGAACCAGCCGTTCACGAACATCGCCGTGAGCCGCGCGTGAATACCCTTCTCCGCGCACGCCTGGTAAATGCATGTGGCAAGCCCGACGCCGGGCCGATTCAGCGGTGCGGTCACCGTCGCCAGGTAATCGCGTCCGACACGAATGTCGCTGTCGGCGATCACCAGCAGGTCGTAGCGTGCCGCCGGCAACATGTTGTCGAGATTGCTGACTTTGTAGTTGCTGCCGATCAACCGATCGTCGACGACCAGCGTCAGATCGAGATGGGGATATTCCGCCTTGAGCCGCCTGACGATCTGCACGGCTGGGTCCGAACTACGCCGCACGCCGAAGACAATCTGGAACTCGGGGTAATCCTGCTCGCAACACGAACGCAGGCTTTCGTAAAGACCGGCTTCGGCACCGCACAACGGCTTCAGGATCGTCACGGGGACGTGCCGGTCGCCGACGGCGGAGTGCCGCCGCCGCAGCCAATGCACGGCCGCGGCCAATGCCGCGGCGGCATAAGCGGCCGTCAGGGCGCCTACCGCATCGCCAACCAGGAGCATCCAATGATCGGCCAGCCAACTCAGTTGATGCACGCAAACTCCGGCGAACTCTCCACTGCGGTTAAGCTACCATATCGGCCGCCTGTCGGTCATTCGAACGACGCCTATTTCACAGACACTGCCTTGATGTTCACGAATTCGTGAATGCCGAACACCGAGAGTTCGCGGCCATAGCCGCTGTTCTTGATGCCGCCGAACGGCAGGCGCGGGTCGGAGCGGACGAAATCGTTGACGAAGCAGGCGCCGGCATGAATCTCGCTGGTTGCGAGCCTGATGCCGCGATCGAGATCGCGCGTAAATACCGCCGAGCCCAACCCGAATCCCGTGCCATTGGCAACCTTCAGGGCCTCGGCCTCGTCGGCGACCGGAATCAGCGTCGCGACCGGCCCGAACAACTCCTCCGAATACGCCGGCATGCCCGGCTTTACGTCAGTCAGGAATGTCGGCGGATAGTAGAAGCCTGGACCGTCCGGCAGTTCGCCGCCCGTGAGGCAACGGGCCCCGGCGGCGACACTTTTTTCGACCTGCGCGTGCAATTGGTCGCGCAGATCGCCGCGCGCCATCGGCCCGACGGTATTGCTTTCGTCGGTCGGGTCGCCCATCCTGGCAGCGTGGAGCTCCGCCAGCGCCAGCTTTTCGAACTGCTCGCGCACCGCGTCAACGACGATAAACCGCTTGGCGGCGATGCAGCTCTGGCCCGAGTTGACCAGTCGCCCCTGCACGCACGACTTTGCCGCGGCTTCAACGTCGGCGTCTTCAAGTATCACGTAAGCATCGCTGCCGCCGAGTTCCAGCACCGTTTTCTTGAGCGCCTTGCCGGCTTCACTTGCCACCGCGCGGCCGGCGCCGACGCTGCCCGTCAGCGTGACTGCCTGGACGTCATCGTTGGCAATAACTTTGGCTGCCTGGTCGGTATCGATAATGACAGTGCGGAACAATTCCTTCGGGAACCCCGCCTCGTGCATAATCGACTCGATGTCGAGCGCGCAGCCGGTTACATTGGGCGAATGCTTTAAAACGCCCGCATTGCCGGCCATGATGTTCGGCGCGATAAACCGGAACACCTGCCACAGCGGATAGTTCCACGGCATGATCGCGAACACGACACCGAGCGGCTGAAACGTGACAAAACTTCGGCGTGCGTCGGTTTTGACTTCCTGTTGCGCCAGGAACTGTTCCGCGTGTTCGGCAAAATATTCACAGGCCCAGGCGCACTTCTCGATCTCCGCGTGCGCCTGCTTGATCGGCTTGCCCATCTCCTCCGTCATGCGCGCCGCATACCGGTCACTGTTTTTGCGCAACACGGCTGCCGCACTGTTCATCAGCTTCGCACGCTCGGCGAACGGTGTCTTGCGCCATTGCATATGCGCCGTGTGCGCCTGGCGGAGAATCGTCTCGACCTCCGCGTCCTGCATCAGCGGATAGCTTTTGATGGTTTTCCCGGTCGCGGGATTGATGGTTTCCATGGTGGTCATGTTTTGCATTTCCTCGGTTAGCTGTAGGAGCGGCCGCCGGCCGCGCCGCGCTCGCTCCTACACCTTGTCAGCCCAATAGCGGTTGCACTTGTCGAACAGTTCGGTATTCACGCTGGCATCGACATCGACCGCCACCACGCGTAGTTCGGTGGAGGTAATCGCCTCCGTCAGTTGCTTCCTGAGTTGGCCGACACTTTTCGGGTGATACGCCTTGATGCCGAAGCTTTCGGCATACGCCTTGAAGTCGGGATTGCTGATGCGGGTGCCGAACGAGTCGTTGCGCGACATCTCCTGCTTCCAGCGAATCAGGCCGTAGTCGTTGTCATTGAGTATGACGGCGGTAAACCCGGCGCCGATGCGCCTGGCGGTTTCCAGCTCCTGCGAATTCATCATGAACCCGCCATCGCCCATCACCGACACGACCTGACGATCGGGGTCGATCATCGACGCGGCGATGCCGCCCGGCAGCGCCATGCTCATGCTCGCAAGACCGTTGGTAATAATGCAGCCGTTGGGCGTGTAGGTCGGGAAATTACGCGCGATCCACATCTTGTGGCTGCCGACGTCCGAGATCAGCAGGCCGTCGTCGTCGAGAATATCACGGATGACATTGAGCACCGCCGGGATCGTGAAGGTCGTGGCGCTGTCGTCGAGACTGTAGCCGGCGATGTCATTGAGAATGCGCTGGCGCACCGGCGCGTACCAGTCTCTGTCGTACTTCGGCTCGCGCTCGTCGAGTCCCGTGTGCAGCGCACGCACCGACGCCGCCAGGTCGCCGACCACCTCCACCGCCGGCCGATAATGCGTGTACACCTCCGCCGGCACATGATCGATATGAATAATCGTCTTGTCGTTGTTTTCGTTCCACTTCTGCGGCGCGTACTCGCCGATGTCGTAGCCGATGGTCACGACGACATCCGCCTGCTCGACCGCTTCGAGCACGTAGTCCTTGAAGCTCAGGCCGATCGACAGCAGCGACGCCTCGTTGTGATCCGACACCGCGCCCTTGCCCATGAACGTCGCGGCGACCGGAATGCCGAAATGGTCGACCAGTTCGGTCAGCGCCGTGCTGCACTTCTCCCGGATCGCACCGTTGCCGGCGATGATCAGCGGCCGCTGCGCCTTCGTCAGCACGTCGAGCGCCTGGCCGATCGCCGTCATGTCCGGATCCGCGCGCAAAATCTTGCCCGGTGCGATCGGTTCATAGCTTTTCACTTCCCGCGCGGCGATATCCTCCGGCAGTTCCAGATGCGTCACGCCGGGCTTCTGCAACTCCGCCAGCTTGAACGCCTTGCGCACCACCTCGGTCACGATGCGTTCGGAGTGAATGCTCGCGTTCCACTTCACGATCGGCTTGAACATGCTCACGATGTCGAGCATCTGGTGGCTCTGGTTGTGCATGCGGTCGAGCCCGCCCTGCGCCGTGATCGCCACCACCGGCGCCATGTCGAGTTGCGCGTCGGCCAGGCCGGTAATCAGGTTGGTCGCCCCGGGCCCGAGCGTCGACAGGCAGACGCCCGCCCTGCCGGTAATCCGCCCCCAGATATTGGCGATGAAGGCCGCGCCCTGCTCATGCCGGCACGGTACGAACTGAATCGAGGACTTCTCCAATGAGAACATCAAATCCTCGGTTTCCTCGCCGGGCAGGCCGAAGACGTACTTGACACCCTCGTTCTCAAGGCACTTGACCAGCAGGTCGGATACTTTCATGGAAGGCTCCCGTTATTTCGTGCGAAATTCTACGCCGACCGTCGTAGGTTTTCAGGTTCACGAAACGGGAGCGGAACGGAAACGGGACGGGAAAGAAATGGTGCCGGAGAGAGGAATTGAACCTCCGACCTGCTGGTTACGAATCAGCTGCTCTACCGACTGAGCTACTCCGGCGCAGGAAGGGGCGGAAGTATAGCGAAAGGGCTTTACAGCGGCAAACTATGGGGCCTTGTCGCGGACGCGCACGATCACGTCGACGCCTTCCTGCGCCGTGCCCCGCGGCAGCGCCGGCAGGTCCGCGAAGCGCACCTGTTCTGCCGGGATGTCTGTCAGTTCGCCGCTGTCGACGTTGTAGAAGTGGTGATGCGACTCGGTGGTGGAGTCGTAGAAGACCCGGTTCGGGTCGACTATGATCGCCTTGGCCAGGCCCCTCGCACACAGCAGCTTGAGCGTGTTGTAAACGGTGGCCTTGGAGACGCGGACGCCCCGCTCCAGCAGGATCGCAGAAATCCGGTCGGCAGACAGGTGACGCGGCCGGTCGAGCAGCACGCGCGCGATCTCGATGCGCTGCGCGGTCGGCTGCACGCCGGCCGCCTCGAGCTGCTTCGAAACGGGATCAAGCCCCGGTTTGTCGCTGCTTGTTGCTTCGATCACGTCGTCAGTATAGGAAGATTCAGCGCTTATCACCAGCTTCCGCGCACGTCTTCCGGCCTGAGGTTGCGCCAATCCGGGAAATTTTGCCAATATGTGCGCGCAACGATAATTAAAAAGGAAGGGGAGTCTTTATGCGGATCGAGCGCGGCTTCACGCTTATTGAACTGATCGTGGTCATTGCCGTTCTGGCCATTCTCGTCACCACCGCGGTTCCGGGCTTCAACCGCTTCGTCGCACACGAGCGCCGCGTCAGCACCGTCATGTCGCTGGTGCATGCGCTGAACCTGGCGCGCTCCCGCGCCATATCATCCGGTCGCTACGTGGCCGTCTGCCCCAGCGTCGACAGCCGGACCTGCGCCGGCGATGAATCACAGTGGGATGCCGGTTGGCTCGTGTTCATCAACCTGGATCCGGAGTCGCCACCCGAAATCGACGAAGGCGAGCGCGTGCTGCTACGCCACGGGCCGGTGGAGGATGTGCTGGAAGTGACGGCCAATCGCGAGGGCTTCAATTTCCGGCCGCGGTCAATCCGCTCGACGGCGGGCAGCCTGTTCGTGTGTACGCGCAATCATCACAACGAGGCGATCATCATCAGCTATACCGGCCGCGTGCGGACATCCGCCCGCTACGACGGCGAGCCGGTAGCGTGCGACTAGCTCTGCGGCGGGTCGCCGCTCTGCTGACGACTGGCGAGCAGCGTATCGATAATCACCAGGATTGCGCCCACGGTAATCGATGAATCCGCCACGTTGAACGGCGGGAAGTTCCAGCCGCGGTAGAAGAAGTCGATGAAGTCAATGACGTAACCGTAGGCGACGCGGTCGATGACGTTGCCCAGCGCACCGCCGAGCACCAGCGCAAGCCCGATGCCGAGCAGCCGCCGGCGCCTGCGCGGCAGCTTTCGCAGCCACAGCAGTATGACGATGCTGACGACGAGCCCCAAGCCGATAAAGAACCAGCGCTGCCAGCCGGACGCCTGGCTGAGAAAGCTGAACGCGGCGCCGCTGTTGTGCAGCAGCGTCAGGCGCAGGAACGGCGTCAGGCTGATTGAATCAAACAGGCCCATGTGGTGACTGATCAGCAGCTTGGTGATCTGGTCGAATACGATCACCGCCGCCGAAATCCACAGCCAGCGGACCTGGCCCAGCGCCCCATGTCGGCCAGTCTGCCGCCCCGTTTCCACGGGCTCTGTCATGCCCATCTCCGACGTCGTCTCGTTCATGCGAACTCTCGGGTTTCACCCTCGCCTGCCACATTTTCGACGCACCGGCCGCACAGCTCCGGGTGTTCCTCGCAACTGCCGACATCCGGGCGGCGCTGCCAGCAGCGCACGCACTTGTCGTTGTCCGAGCGCCTTGCGGCAATATACACGCCTTCGCAGTCGCTCGCCGCCACGGCATCGGCCGGCTTGTCCGCCGCCGCATGCAAATGCGCTTCCGACGTGATCAGCGCGAAGCGCAGTTCATTGCCCAGCGGCGCCAATGCGTCGTAGACGGCCGGCTCGCAATACAGGTCCACCGCCGCGTCGAGCGAGGAACCGATCTCTCCGGCGACGCGCAACCGCTCCAGCTCGCGCGCCACTTCGACGCGCACGCGCAGCACGGTGCTCCAGTCGATCGGTTGCGGCACGCTCGCGGCCGGCGTTTCGTACCAGGTCGTCAACATCACTGCTGCCGGCCGCTCGCCCGGCAGGTGGCTCCAGGCTTCCTCGGCCGTGAAGCTCAGGATCGGCGCAAGCCAGCGCACCATCGCCTCGGCCGCGTGATACATCGCCGTCTGGCACGAGCGCCGCGCGAGGCTGTCGGCCTGCGCAGTGTACTGGCGGTCCTTGATCACGTCGAGGTAAAAGCCGCCGAGATCGCGCACGCAGAAGTTGTGCAGGCGCTGGTAGATCTGGTGGAAGCCCATGTCCCGGTAGGCGGTTTCGACTTCGTCCTGCAGCGCCGTCAGCCGTTCCAGCAGCCAGCGGTCGAGCGCAATCATGCGGTCCGGCTCGACCGCGTGCACGGCCGGGTCGAACTCGTTCAGGTTCGCGAGCAGGAAACGCAGCGTGTTGCGCATGCGCCGGTACGAGTCGGCCATGCGCTTGAGGATTTCGTCGGAGACGTTCATCTCGCCGCTGAAATCCGTGGCGGCGACCCACAGGCGCAGCACGTCGGCGCCCAGCGTCTTCATCACCTGCTGCGGCGCGACGGTATTGCCGATCGACTTGGACATCTTGCGGCCCTGCGCATCGACCGTGAAGCCGTGCGTCAGCACCGCCTGGTACGGCGCCTTGCCGCGCATCGCCACGCCGGTGAGCAGCGAGGACTGGAACCAGCCGCGGTGCTGATCGGAGCCTTCCAGATACAAGTCCGCCGGCAGGCCCATGTCCGGGCGACGTTCCAGCACCGCGTAATGGACGCAGCCGGAGTCGAACCAGACATCGAGGGTGTCGGTGACTTTTTCGTATTGCGCGGCATCGTCGCCGAGCAATTCGGCCGGGTCGAGTTCGAACCAGGCGTCGATGCTGTCTTTTTCGACGCGCTCGGCGACCTTCTCGATCAGTGCGAGGGTATCGGGATGCCACTCCCCGGTCTGCTTGTGGATGAACAACGGAATCGGCACGCCCCAGGTGCGCTGCCGCGAGATGCACCAGTCGGGCCGGTTGGCGACCATGAGCCGAATGCGCTCCTCGCCCCAGCCGGGCATCCACTGAACCTTCTTGATCTCCTCCAGAGTCTGTCGGCGCAGGCCGTTGGTGTCCATGCCGATGAACCACTGCGGCGTGGCGCGGAAAATGACCGGCGTCTTGTGCCGCCAGCAGTGCGGGTAGCTGTGCTGAATTGCCGCGTGATCCAGCAGCATGCCGCGCTCGCGCAGCAGCTCGACGATCTTCGGATTCGCCTTGAAGACGTGCTCGCCGGCGAACAGCGGCGTGTTGTCGAGGAAGACACCGTTCGAGCCGACCGGGTTGTCGATCGGCAACCCGTACTTCTGACCGACGACGAAATCTTCCTGGCCGTGGCCGGGCGAGGTATGCACGGCGCCGGTACCGGCGTCGGTGGTGACGTGGTCGCCGAGGATCACCGGCACCTGGCGGTCGTAAAACGGGTGCGCGAGCAACACACGCTCGAACGCTTGCCCGGCGGCGCGGCCGAGGATCTCGTGTTGCTCGGCGCCGTAGCGTTGCATCACCTCGGCAAGCAACGCTTCGGCGACCAGCAGCCTCTCCGGGCCGGCGCCGAGCTCGGCCTCGACCAGCACGTAATCCAGTTCGGCGTTCAGCGCGACCGCCTGGTTGGCCGGCAGCGTCCAGGGTGTGGTGGTCCAGATCGGAACGGAGATCGGCCCCTTGCCCGCGGGGCTTGCGTCGAAACGCGCCAGGAAGTCCGCTTCGTCGACGACGCGGAAACGCACGTCGATAGCAGGCGAGGTCTTGTCGGCATATTCGACTTCGGCTTCGGCGAGCGCCGAGCCGCAGTCCATGCACCAGTGCACGGGCTTGAAGCCTTTGTAGACGTGGCCACGCTCCAAAATACGGGCAAATGCGCGCAGTTCGTCGGCTTCGTAGCGCGGGTTCATGGTCAGGTACGGCCGGTCCCAGTCGCCGAGCACGCCGAGGCGCTTGAAGTCGGTGCGCTGGCGGTCGACCTGCTTGCCGGCATATTCGCGGCAGGCGGCGCGGAAGGCGCGCGCATCCAGCTTCTGACCGGCCTTGCCGTGTTTCTTTTCGACCATCAGTTCGATCGGCAGGCCATGGCAGTCCCAGCCGGGGACGTACGGGGCATCGAAGCCCGCCAACGTGCGCGATTTGATGACGATGTCTTTGAGGATTTTGTTGACGGCGTGGCCGATGTGAATGTCACCATTGGCGTACGGCGGGCCGTCAGGCATGACGTAGCGTGGCCGGCCTTCGGAGACCTTGCGAATCTGGCCGTACAGGTCCTCGTCGTACCAGCGCTTGAGCATTTCGGGCTCGCGTTGCGCGAGGTTGGCCTTCATCGGGAAGTCCGTGCGGGGCAGGTTCAATGT